>DENB01000097.1 GCA_002359495.1 Enterobacteriaceae bacterium UBA2655 | reverse complement strand
CCGAACGCGGCAAAACGGCGGGTGCCATCCACACGGCGGAGATCCCTTATGTGTTTGGAAACCTCGGCGCGCTGCCGCAGGCGACGGCTGAAGATCGTCGGCTGGCGCAAACCATGATGACGCGCTGGGTCGCCTTCGCCCGCAGCGGCGATCCCAACGCGGCGGGCCTGCCGAGCTGGCCGCGCTGGCATCCTGACGGCGAGCGGCTCTGGTCGATCGGCAACCAGGGCGAAAAGGCGGTGAAAGAGCCTGACGCGGCGCTGCTCGACTTTTTGCAACACCATGCGCAGTTTGAGATGAACTGAAAAAACGGCCCGCGGCAGAAGCGGCGGGCCGATACAGGCGGGGCGGATCAGTCGGCCAGCATATGGCCGTACATCGCCATCAGGCGGCGCGTGACGCCGTTGGTCCAGCCGAAGCCGTCCTGCAACGGATATTCGCCGCCGCCGCCAGGACGCGCCCGGTCGCCGCTGATGTCATATTTCTCCACCAGCTTGTGGTGCAGATTGTAGAAGTTGTTCACCGTGGTCAGCCAGTTCACCGCGATCTCGGTCGCCAGCGTCTCCTCGCCGTAGCGGTTAAGCCCCTGTATCGCCATCCACTGCAGCGGCGCCCAGCCGTTGGGTTTGTCCCACTGCTCGCCGCTCTCCACCATCGAAGTCACCAGACCGCCGGAGGTCAGCAGCAGATGACGCAGCGCGATGGCCTGCAGGTGCGCCTGCTCCGGCGTGGCCAGCCCGACGTAAAGCGGCACCACGCAGGCGGCGGTGAAGGCGCCGAAGCGCTGACGCCGCCAGTCGTAGTCACGGAAGACGCCCGCGGTTTTATCCCACAAATAGCGGTTAATCGCCCGCTTGCGCGACTCCGCCTTTTTCTGCCACGCCAGCGCCGTCAGCTCTTCGCCTCTGGCGCGCGACAGGGTAGAGATCAGGGTTTCCAGCTTATAGAGAAACGCATTCAGATCGATCGGAATAAATTGCGTGGTGCGGATACTCGCCAGACGCTTGGGATCGCGCAGCCAGCGCGACGAGTAATCCCAGCCGGAGGCGGCGCCGGCGCGCAGGTCGCGATAGACTTCACTGGCCGGACGGCTTGAGTGGCTTGCCGTCTCGACGTCCTCGATCCAGGATTCGTCGCGCGGCGTGTCGCGATCGTCCCAGTAACGGTTAAGCAGCGAACCGTCCGGCATCCGCACCACATGACGATAGGCCTGATTCGGCATCAGCGCGCCCGCGCCGTCCATCCAGAACTGATACTCCTTCATCAGGTGGTCGAGATAGCGTTTTGCGCCGCGCACGCCGTCCTCTTCGAACAGTTCCACCATCAGCGCGAATACTGGCGGCTGCGAACGGCTGAGATAGTAGGTACGGTTGCCGTTAGGGATATGACCGTAGTTATCGATCAGCCAGGCGAAGTTATCCGCCATATGACGCAGCAGATCGTCGCGCCCGCTTTCGGCCAGGCCGAGCATAGTGAAATAGGAGTCCCAGTAATAGGTCTCGCCGAAGCGCCCGCCCGGGACGACATAGGGCTTCGGCAGTGGCAGCAGCGACGAGTGCGCGATATGCTGCTGCGGCATTTTGGTCAGAACCGGCCACAGCTCGTCGATATGTTCGTTCAGCGTCTTATCCGGGTTGGAGACGTAGAAGCTTTCATTGCTCTGCGGCAAATAAAAATGTTCATGCACGAAGCTGACCAGATCGAAGTCCGACGCGCGTTTGCGACGACGATAGCGGATTAAAATATCCAGCGGATCGAATTTCGGCGCGCAGTCGGGAAAAGTCTTGCTGTCCTCGAAGATGTGCGACATCTGCACATGCTCAAACAGCTCCATATAGCGATCGGCAGGGGTCAGCGCGTCAGGCGCGGGCAGACCTTCAATCAGCTCCGGCTCCGGCTCTGAGTCGTGCATACGATCCAGTTTCAGTTCATGAGGATCGTACTGATACTCAATTTCAGCATCTGCGCGTACAGCATTAACATCGTGAAGTTGCTGGGTGGAAGTATTAATAACGGCCTCCTGAACGGTCCGGGTTGAACAAAAAGAGAATTATAGACACCTGAATAGCGCCTTCAACAATTCAGATTGCCTATGAAAGTAATAAAAAATGTCGATTAATAGGCCGGAACAGGAAAAAATCAGTGATTACAACGGAATAAAAATCAAGAAATGAAAACGCCTGATTGAATCCAGGATTAATCAGGAACAGGGAAAAATCGGGATATATCGCTGGTACGGTTTTTAACCTTTTTTTACCTTAAAAAACTTTAGCGATTAATGGCAAACGCAACGGGAATAAAGGCGGCGCGCTGTCGGACCATTTATACAGTAATAAAAGCGAAAGGCAAAAGAAGAAAAAACGCCTTCCGAAGAAGGCGTCTCTGTAATTACGCTTCGCTTACGCGATAACGCTCCAGCCAGTGCGCATAAGGCGCCGGCAGCACCCATGACGGCTCGCTTTTATCCAGCTCCAGCGCCGCCTGATAGGACCAGTTCGGGTTCTTCAGGTGCGCGCGGCCGACCATCACCAGATCGAGCTGGCCTTGCTCGATGGTTTCGTTGGCGATGCGCGGGGAATCGATGCCCCAAGCGGAAGCCACCGGGATCTGCGCTTCGCGACGCACGCGTTCCGCCACCGGCGCCAGGAAGGCCGGACCCCAGGGAATATTGGCGTCCGGCGTCGAGAAGCCGACGCTGACGCTCAGCAGATCCAGCCCGTTGGCGCGCAGCTGCTTCGTCAGGCCGATCGACTCTTCCAGCGTCTCTTCATCGCGGCCGTCATACTCGATCACGCCGAAACGCGCGGTCAGCGGCAGGTTTTCCGGCCATACGGCGCGGACCGCATCGAAGGTCTCCAGCAGGAAGCGGCTGCGGCCTGCGACGTCCACGCCATATTCATCGGTACGCTGGTTGGCCTGGACTGAGAAAAAGCTTTGTGCCAGGTAGCCGTGGGCGAAGTGCAGCTCCAGCCACTCGAAGCCCGCCGCCAGCGCGCGTTGGGCCGCCAGCACGAAATCGTGACGCACCCGGGCGATGTCGTCTAGCGTCATCGCTTTCGGCACCTGCGGCAGGTTGTTGCCGAAGGCCACGGCGGAAGGGGCGATGGTTTCCCAGCCGCGCGCGTCGTCGGCGGCGATATGGTCGTCGCCTTCCCAAGGCTTGTTGGCGCTGGCTTTACGGCCGGCATGGGCGATCTGAATGCCCGGCACGGCGCCGGCCGCTTTGATTTCACGGGCGATCTGCGCCAGCTTTTTCGCCTGCGCGTCATTCCAGATGCCGAGGCAGCCCGGCGTAATGCGGCCTTCCGGCGCCACCGCCGTCGCTTCGACGATCACCAAACCGGCGCCGCCGCGCGCCAGGCTGTTGTAGTGCACGCGATGCCACTCATTGCTCAGGCCATCGACCGCGCTGTACTGACACATTGGCGGAATCGCGATGCGGTTGCGTAACCTGACATCTTTCAACGTAAAGGAAGAGAACAAACCCGACATAACACCCTCTTTGGTCCAGGTTAAAAATCGACAGTTTGTTTACCCCTAACGCTGCGGCTTTTCAACGTCACTCTGTGCGGTGACGCGGCTTCGGCACACAATGCCAATAGCGCGGCGCGTCAGGTCAGATAGCGTTTGAACCAGGCCAGCGTGCGGCTCCAGGCGAGTTCGGCGGCGGCTTTGTCGTAGCGCGGCGTAGAGTCGTTATGGAAACCGTGGTTCACGCCGGGATAGATATGCGCCTCATAGGTTTTGCCGGCCGCCTTCAGCGCGGCTTCGTAGGGCGGCCAGCCTTCGTTGATGCGCGTATCGAGCGCGGCGTAATGCAGCAGCAGCGGGGCCTGAATGCGCGGCACATCCTTCGCGTCAGGCTGGCGGCCATAAAAGGGAACGGCGCAGGCCAGCTCCGGGAAGGCGATCGCCGCGGCGTTGGCGACGCCGCCGCCGTAACAGAAGCCGGTGATGCCGACTTTGCCGCTGCCCTCTTCGTGATGCATCATAAAATCGACCGCCGCGAAGAAGTCATTCATCAATTTGGCGGGATCGACTTTCGCCTGCATTTCGCGCCCTTCGTCATCGTTGCCCGGATAGCCGCCCAGCGAGCTGAGGCCGTCGGGCGCCAGCGCGATGTAACCCGCTTTCGCCACCCGGCGCGCCACGTCTTCTATATAAGGGTTAAGGCCGCGATTCTCATGCACCACCACCACCGCAGGCGTCTTGCCGCTGACGCCGGTCGGACGCACCAGGTAAGCGCGCACCTCGCCATGCCCCTGCGGCGACGGATAGTGAATATATTCGGGCTTGATGGCGGGATCGGTAAACTCCACCTGCTGAGCCAGCGCATAGTTCGGGCTCATCATGCCGAGCAGCGTGGCGCCGGTCATGCCGCCGATGGCGAACTTCGCCGCCATCGAGATAAATTCGCGTTTGCTGATTTTGCCGTGGGCGTAGTAATCGTACAGTTCGAGCAACTCCTGGGGAAAATCTTGTGCCGTAAGACGTGCCATAAGCGACTCCTTAACGCAGATTAACAGGGAAGCGGTGCTGCTATAACAAAGCACAGCCGAGGGCGCGAGGCAAATCCTCTGCCGCACAGGGTTAAAAGCGAAGTGGCGCTAAAACGTCAGGCGAAAAGCGGGCAGGGGAGCGCAAATTAAAAAATCGCTGGCGTTGCGTTCGTCTGACATCAGGTTAAAGGTTATTTATTTCTCTGCCTTTGCGCTATTTAACAGAAATTAAAAGTTCCCGCTTGCCGGATAAATGTAACAAAACAGGCAATGTATTTGCGCGCCGTTTTTCGATGGAAAGTAATTATTAAAATGAACTGGCGTAACGAAAATGACGTTTCTTTCGGATAAGGGGAATATTTTTTTAAAAGCCGTGCTAACCCTAAGAAAAACCAATTTTTTATTAGCGATGCGGCAGGTTCGGGTTGCGTCTGATAGCGCTTCCATGTGGAAATTATTGCCTGAAAACAGCGTATTGCCTGTAAAAAGCTCCGTTTTTGGTCATTTTCGGCAGTCAGAGAAAAGGTCATTTTTTCTGTCGCTAAACACTAACATTACTTTCACATTGAGCTAATTAAATTAACCTTAAAGTACGAATTTTAAATAAGTAATTTCCGACAAAAACAATGATCAAAATCATAAAAGACTGTTATAGTTTGCGCACTCCCAACTGTTTCTGTTTATGCACGGCAAATCCCTTTAGATTTGCTGCGGCATTCCAATTAAACGCAGCCGTATATATTACGGCTGCGTTTAAGTTGTTAATTATAAGTAAACATAAAGGTGTGTTATGTGGCAAAGAGGTAAGCAATGTTTGGATTAGATGCCTTTCACCTGGCAAGGATACAGTTCGCCTTCACTGTCTCCTTTCATATCATCTTCCCGGCTATTACCATCGGCCTCGCCAGCTTTCTGGCAGTGCTCGAAGGCATGTGGCTGAAAACCCGTCAGCAAAGCTACCGCGATCTCTACCATTTCTGGTCGAAGATTTTTGCGGTTAACTTCGGTATGGGCGTTGTATCTGGTCTGGTGATGGCGTACCAGTTCGGCACCAACTGGAGCGGCTTCTCGCAGTTCGCAGGCAGCATCACCGGCCCGCTGCTGACCTATGAAGTGCTTACCGCCTTCTTCCTGGAAGCGGGCTTCCTCGGCGTGATGCTGTTCGGCTGGAACCGCGTAGGTCCGGGCCTGCACTTCTTCGCCACCTGCATGGTTGCGCTCGGCACCCTGATCTCGACCTTCTGGATTCTGGCGTCCAACAGCTGGATGCATACGCCGCAGGGCTATGAAATTCAGAACGGCACGGTGATCCCGGTGGACTGGCTGAAAATTGTCTTTAACCCGTCGTTCCCGTACCGCCTGTTCCATATGTCGATCGCGGCGTTCATCTCCAGCGCCTTCTTTGTCGGCGCCTCCGCTGCCTGGCATCTGCTGCGCGGCAACGACACGCCGGCAATCCGCAAAATGTTTTCTATGGCGCTGTGGATGGCGTTGATCGTCGCGCCGATTCAGGCGATGGTCGGCGACGCGCACGGCCTAAACACCCTGGAGCATCAGCCGGCGAAAATCGCGGCGATTGAAGGACACTGGGAAAACCCGCCGGGCGAAGCGACGCCGCTGATCCTGTTCGGCATTCCCGATATGGATGAAGAGCGCACCAAATATGCGCTGGAAGTGCCTTACCTGGGCAGCCTGATCCTGACGCACAGCCTGACCAAGCAGGTTCCGGCGCTGAAGAGCTTCCCGAAAGAAGATCGTCCTAACTCGCTGGTTATCTTCTGGTCGTTCCGCGTCATGGTGGCGATGGGCCTGTTGATGATCACTTTGGGCGTGGTCAGCCTCTGGCTGCGTTATAAGCAGAAGCTTTATCAGTCTCGTCCGTTCCTCTGGTTTGCGCTGCTGATGGGACCTTCCGGTCTGATCGCGCTGCTGGCGGGCTGGTTTACTACGGAAATCGGTCGTCAGCCGTGGGTGGTTTATGGCGTGCAGCGCACCATCGATGCGGTCTCAGGTCACAGCGATCTGCAGATGAGCGTCAGCCTGCTGGCCTTTATTCTGGTTTACTCCTCGGTATTCGGCGTGGGTTACATTTATATGATGCGCCTGATTAAGAAAGGGCCGATCACCGGCGAAGGCGACGATGTGCGTCACGGCGGTCCGGGCCAGGATAAAACGCCTGCGCGTCCGCTCTCTGCGGCGCCTGAAAGCCTGAACCATCCGGAAGGGGGCAACTAAGATGATCGATTTTTCTGTTATCTGGTTTACGATTATCGTTTTCGCCACCCTGATGTATATCGTGATGGATGGCTTCGATCTGGGTATCGGTATTCTGTTTCCTTTTAATACCGATAAAACCGAGCGCGACATGATGGTTAACACCGTCGCGCCGGTTTGGGACGGCAACGAAACCTGGCTGGTGCTCGGCGGGGCGGGTCTTTACGGCGCTTTCCCTCTCGCCTATTCGGTGCTGGCCGACGCGCTGTCGATTCCGCTGACGGCGATGCTGATCGGCCTGATCTTCCGCGGCGTCGCCTTCGAGTTCCGCTTCAAGGCGACCGAAGAGCATCGCGCCTTCTGGGATAAGTCGTTTATCGCCGGCTCCATCCTGGCGACCTTCAGCCAGGGCGTGGCGGTCGGCGCGATCCTGAACGGCTTCGAAGTAACGGGCCGCACCTACAGCGGCTCCGCGCTGAGCTGGCTGGCGCCGTTCCCGCTGTTCTGCGGCGTGGGTCTGGTTATCGCCTATGCGCTGCTGGGCTGCACCTGGCTGATCATGAAAACCGAAAACGAACTGCACCGTAAGATGTCAGCGCTGGCGACGCCGCTGGTGATCGCGCTGCTGGTGGTGGTCGGTATCATCAGCCTGTGGACGCCGCTGAGCCACGCGGATATCGCGCATCGCTGGTTCAGCACGCCGAACCTGTTCTGGTTCCTGCCGGTGCCGGTACTGGTGCTGCTCTGCTCGTGGGGCATCGTGCGCGCCATCAAACGCGAAGCGCACTATTCGCCCTTCCTGCTGACGCTGGCGCTGGTTTTCCTCGGCTTCTCGGGTCTGGGCATCAGTATCTGGCCGAACATTATTCCGCCTTCCATCTCCATTTGGGACGCCGCATCGCCGCCGCAAAGCCAGGCCTTTATGCTGGTCGGCAGCCTGCTGATCATTCCGATGATCCTCGGCTACACCTTCTGGAGCTACTACGTGTTCCGCGGAAAAATCAAAGCGGACGAAGGTTACCATTGATTGATTTCCCTGCCGCCGCGCAGTGCTGCGCGGCGGTAAGGGCAAGACGGAGGTCAGCATGATTCAAACCCATACCGAAGAAAAATCCCCTTTGTGGAAACGTCTTTTCTGGCTGATCGTCATCTATGGCGCAAGCGTGCTGGCCCTCGGCGTAGTGGCCACCTTGTTCCGCATGATGATGACCGCGGCAGGCATGCGCAGCCACTAAGCATTGACGCCGGACCGGCGCAAACCGGTCCGTTTTCTCTTTCGCCTCTCTGAACTTTTCGTGCCATTTCCTGCCTGATCCCCGACGCTTTATTTACATTTCCTTACGCTTGTTCGGCACTTTTGTTATTCTTTTGTCATAATAAAATCTTTCCTGCGCGTACGAACCCGTAAATGTTAAGCCTTGCCCTGAAGAGACAGTACATCAACGATCTGGTGGACTGGATAGAAGCGAATCTCACTGACGATCTCAATATTGACCTTATTACCCTGAAGTCCGGCTACTCCAAATGGCACATGCAGCGCATGTTCAAAGAGGTGACCGGGCAGACGCTTGCGTCCTATACGCGCAAGCGTCGTCTGACCATGTCAGCAATGGCGTTGCGCCTGACGCGCATGCCGCTGATCGATATCGCGGTGCGCTTTGGCTTTGATAACCAGCAGAACTTTACCCGGGTATTTAAAAGCCATTTCTCGGTAACGCCCGGCGCGTTTCGTCGCATTCCCGAACTGCAGGTAAAGGCGTTTCAGAGCCGCATCGCGGTGCAGCCGCGCCTTGTCCAGCCGCAGCTGGTGGAGAGAGAGTCGCGCCATCTCTGCGGCGAAATGAGCCATTGGGAGTGTCCGTTCGGCGAGTATATTCAGGACGGCGAGAACCGGGTGGCGGATCATGCCCGCCATTTTATCGACGTGGCCGGGCAGAAAACCGCGCACGGCTGGCTCGGTTTCCAGTACGGGCCGGGCAGCAGCGCCGCCAGTCAGCAGCATGTCAGTGTGTTTCTGGGCTTGCTGGACGAGGATGCCGCGCTGCTGACGGGAGAGAAGGTGAACTGGTCGTCGCCTGCCGGTCTTTACGCCTGGCTTCCCTGGAGCGGCGCGCCGGAGCAGCTCACCGCCTTTATCGCCGATATCTACTATATCTACCTGCCGCAGATGGGTGTCGCGCGCCGCGAGGGCAAAGATCTGCTGAAGCTGGATATGAAAAAGAGCACGCCTGAGCAGCTAAAGGGCGAATTTTTTATTCCGGTCAGCGCTCTGTAGCGCGTAAATTGTGCGGTGAAAGGTGATGAACCGCACAATTTTATAAATAAGCGCCCGCGGTAAGCGTAAAATTCTCTTTTGAAACCTGAGCGTTAATCAAAAAAGCTGACAACAGTGGCTCAGGCTGGATCTTCATCTGCTTCCCCGGCCCGTTACGGGCGTTTATTGCGAACCAAAACTTATCATGCGACTTTTAACGTTGTTCATTGTTACGGCTTTTTCCGTGCTGCCTGCCATCGCCTCCGCGCAGACAGCCGATCCCTTTACTCCGCCGGGCGGTCTTCATCCGCATCAGCAGCATTGCCAGCAACGCGAGATCCTCGGCGACGCTCAGTTGCCGCAGCACTCTCAAGACGATCAGGGCATGGGGTCCTGCGGCAGTCCGCTCGCCTGATACCCTTACGGAGCGTGATTTCGCCGTTACAAACTGCACGTTTATGATGGCGAAATTGGCGGATCGCATTTTTCACCATTGCGTTGAAGATATATCATAGCTATCTTTTCGCATCAGATGAGAATGATTCCCGCTTTCATTGTTGCTTCAGCGCACAGCCCGACGGCTGACTGAAACAGCGTGAACCGGTCCGTAACGAGGAGAACCCTTTGCAGAGTAAAAACAGCAGCCGTGCGCCGCAGCGCGTTCGGAATGAATTGCGCTTCCGCCACCTCGGTGTCGTCAGCAAAACTTTAGTGGCCGACAGCTTCTGGCGCATCGTCTTCAGCGGCAGCGACCTGGCGGGCTTTACCTCCCGTGGCTTTGACGACCATATCAAAGTCTTTTTTCCCGACGCGCAAACCGGCGAACTGCATTTGCCGCAGATCACCGCTGATGGCGTGGTCTGGAAAAAGGGGGTGCGTCCAGTGGCGCGCGACTATACGCCGCTCGCTTTTGACGGCGAATCGTCCCTGACGCTCGACTTCTTTATTCATGAAGGCGGGGTGGCGAGTGACTGGGCCGCGCAGGCGCAGCCGGGTGACGAACTGGTGATCGGCGGTCCGCGCGGTTCGCTGGTGGTGCCGACCGACTACGCTTTGCAGCTCTACGTTTGCGACGAAACCGGTCTGCCCGCGTTTAAACGCCGCAAGGCGGATATGCAGGCGCAACAGATCCATCTGCTGGCCTGGGCCGATGAGGAGAAAGGGCGCGCCTATCTGGAGAACCTGGATGGCGTCAGTGTCGCCTGGCTCGGCAGCGGCGCGATGCAGAGCGATAAGCTTGAAGCGGTTATCGCCGCGCTGGATGAGATCGCTATCCCGGACGAAGACTATTTCATCTGGCTGACCGGCGAAGGCGAGGCGGTAAAAGCGCTGAGCGACTATTTTACCCAGCGCCGCGGCTGCGATAGCGACTTTGTGCGCGCTGTCGCCTACTGGCATCAAAAATAATCCCCCGCTTTGCGCTTAGTGCCGCCTGTGTTGAATTTTGCCAGGCGGCGGAATACTATCAAGCTCCCTTTACCCGATCCCTCAGGCAGGCGATGAAACAGCAACCGGCATATTGGCAACCCGAGCAGGAAGAGCAGGCGGCCTGGGCCAAAATGCGTAGAAAACGCCGGGAAAAAATTCTGGATGGCAACGACATCCGCCTGTTAATGCTGCACTTTCTTTCGCAGCAAGCCGCCCACGGCTATGAACTGATTAAATCCGTGGAGGATCTTTCGCAAGGGGAATATTCCCCCAGCCCCGGCATTATTTATCCCAATTTAACGCTGCTGGAAGAGATGGATGCGATTCGTGTGCTGGATGCGCAGGCGTCGCGCAAAGCCTATTCGTTGAATGATAAAGGGCGCGAAATTTTAAAAGAAAATAAAGCTAATCTGACCGCGATAATTGAACGTTTGTCTTCACTTGCCGTTCTGGTCAATAACCGCAGCATTCCTGAAGTGGAACAGGCGATACGTCAGATTAAAACCGCGTTGCACAGCCGCCTTTCACAGCAGGATATCTCCCCGCAAACCCTGCAGGCGATTATCGCCGCGATGCACGAGGCGGCGGAGAAAATCACCCGCAGCTAAACCCTTCGTCCGGCGCAGGATCAGCCGGCGGTTTTTTTCTTATCGACGTGGCCCAGCGGTCGATCGGGAAAACAGTAATCGCGCACGCGCTGCTTTAAGGTCGATGCGTCGGGGAAACCGCCTTCCTGCTTACGCTCCCAGATCACATGGCCGTCAATGCTGATTTCAAAGGTGCCGCCGCTGCCGGGCTGGAGCGTGACGGCGGCTAAATCGTCGGCGAAAGTATGCAGTAACTCCTGCGCCATCCAGGCGGAACGCAACAGCCAGTTGCACTGGGTACAGTAATGAATCGTGACGGTGGGCTTGGTCGCCATCGCATAGCTCCTCTTCAACATGCTGACAGTTAAGCAAAAACCTCAGGCTGACGAAACCTGCGTCGCCAGATATCCATAAAGTGGATCGCGATCCCCGAGTATATTGCCACGCCACACTTCATGCTATGAAACATGAATGCTTTTGCAACGGTTATCGCTGCGTCCTGAACCTGAGCCGTCATCCGTTACGCAGGCGTGCGCGCTTTCATCCATACTCAAACCACGAGTACGAATAAGGATGGCACTATGGATAAAGCATTGAGCGACGCAGCAAAATACCTGGGCGATATCTTGCTCGATTCCGACCTGCAAATGACCACGGCGGAATCCTGCACCGCTGGGCTGATAGGCATGGCGCTGGCGGCGGTGGAGAATAGCGGTCATTTCTATACCGGCAGTTTTATTACCTATACTGACAACGCCAAAATCCGTCTGTTAAACGTTAAGCAGGAAACCATTGAGCGCTACTCGGCGGTGAGCGAACAGACCGCGCGCGAAATGGCGCAGGGCGCCGCCACGCTTTCCGGCGAGCCGGTCAGCCTCTCCATTACCGGCTACGCCGGACCGGACGGCGGCGAAGACGGCACCCCGGCGGGCACCATCTGGTTTGGCTGGACTCTGCCGAACGGCGAGCAGATCGCCGAGGTGCGGCAGTTCGCCGGCGAGCCGAAATCGATAATGGAGCAGGGCGCGACCTTCGCCCTGAACCGTCTCGCCGAACTGTTGCAGCAGGATAACCGCAGCGCCAAAGCCTCTTAGCGGCAGTCGACGATCAGTCGGCCGCGCACTTTGCCGTCCAGCAACGCCTGCGCACCGCTTTTCGCCTCGCTCAACGGGATGACCCGCGTCATGCGCTCAAGCTGATCGCTGTCGACCAGCGCGGCGAGGCGCTGCCAGGCCTGCTGACGCAGCGGCTTCGGCGCCATGACGCTGTCCACGCCGGTCAGCGTCACGCCGCGCAGAATAAAGGGCGCGACGCTGGCGGGCAGATCCAGCCCTTGAGCCATGCCGCAGGCGGCGACCACGCCGTCGCGCTGCGTACCGGCCAGCACATTGCTCAGCGTATGGCTGCCGACGCTGTCGATGGCGGCAGCCCAACGCTCTTTCGCCAGCGGTTTGCCCGGCTGCTGTAGTTCCGCGCGATCGATGACCGAGGCGGCGCCCAGGGTTTTAATCAGGTAGTCGCTGTCGTCGGCGCGGCCGCTGGAGGCGATCACCTGATAGCCGAGGCGCGCCAGCAGGCTGACGCTGAAACTGCCGACGCCGCCGCTGGCGCCGGTCACCAGCACCGGTCCCTGCGTAGGCATGACGCCCTGTTTCTCCAGCGCCAGCACGCACAGCATGGCGGTCAGTCCCGCGGTGCCGATCGCCATGCTTTGCAGCGGGCTGAGCGCGGCGGGCAGTTCCACCAGCCAGTCGCCCGATACGCTGGCCTTTTGCGCCAGGCCGCCCCACTGTTTTTCGCCGACGCCCCAACCGGTGAGTAGCGCCGTGTCATCTTCCCGCCACGCCGCATGGCGGCTGGCGATCACCCGACCGACAAAATCGATGCCCGGCACCATCGGAAATTGGCGCACAATCGGCCCCTGATTGTGTATTGCAAGCGCGTCTTTGTAGTTGAGAGTGGAATAGATCACTTCCAGCGTGACGTCGTGATCCGGCAGCTGGCTTTCATCCAGCTCCTTCAGCGTGGTGCGGTATCCCTGTTCGTCGTTATCGATGACCAAAGCCTTGAACATGCAGCCTCCGGCAAGGTAGGAGAAGTGGCCCGCCGAAGCGGGCGGAGTGCTTAATCATACTCCGCAGCGGATCGCCTCGCCAGGCGCGATGTCGAACCCGACTGAAATCGGAATGGCAGCGGCGTGCCGACTCTTTTCGGTCCTGCATAAATTTGCATAAGGTGCGGATATTTAACCGTTTTTTATGCTGGAGTTCAATTTAACTTCTTTTTAAACAGTGGGTTAACTATTTGCGCTGTGCTTAATTAATTGCTTGCTATGGGTTGTCGCTGTGAAAAAAAGATGACATGATTGCGCCACTTTTGTTGTCACCTTTCTCATCCTGAGGATGTCGCCATGTTCGGCACAATGCGCGTTATCGGCACATGTTTCCGTTCGCTTCGCCTGAAGCGCCGCGCGCCATTCTCGCTTTGCACGCCCCGTTTCTCGCCTGCCATGCGGTGAGGCCAGCCTGACGCTCACTGTTGGGCATGCGTAAAGACAGATCCTCTTCTGACTTTACTGATGTCTATCGGTTGCGGCTGTAACCCGTTGTTCGCTTCCGCCTGACCTCATTCGCCGGGGAATATTCCCTATTGCCGTGCCTCTGGCACCCACTCATCCTTGACCCTTGGGGATTTGTGTTATGACACCACTAAAAATCGCCGCCAGCGCCGCTGTGGCGCCTGTTCTTCTCAGCACGCGCGACGTCGTGACGCTGGATAATACCGACTTCACCGATGTGGCGGCCGTGGTCGTCTCGCTGGCCGATTCGCGCAGCGGCGTGCTGGCGCTGTTGCGTCATACCGGTTTTAACCTGCCGGTGTTTATCGCGGCGGAGCAGGGCGCCGATCTGCCGGATCTGCCCGAAGTGGCTGGCCTGTTCAGCGGTTCGGCGGAAGATTGCGCCGCGCTGGAGGCCGCCGCCGATCGCTACGAAGCGGGGCTGCTGCCGCCGTTCTTCGATACCCTGACGAAATATGTCGGCATGGGGAACAGCACCTTTGCCTGTCCGGGCCATCAGGGCGGCGCGTTTTTCAAAAAGCATCCGGCCGGGCGGCAGTTCTATGACTTCTACGGCGAAAACGTTTTCCGTTCCGATATGTGCAATGCGGATGTGAAGCTCGGCGATCTGCTGATCCATGAAGGATCGGCCAAGCATGCGCAAAAATTCGCGGCGAAGGTGTTCAACGCCGATAAAACCTATTTCGTGCTGAACGGCACCTCCAGCGCCAACAAGGTGGTGGCCAACGCGCTGCTGACGCGCGGCGATCTGGTGCTGTTCGATCGCAATAACCATAAATCCAACCATCACGGCGCGCTGATCCAGGCGGGCGCCACGCCGATTTATCTGGAGGCGGCACGCAACCCGTTCGGCTTTATCGGCGGCATTGACGCACACTGCTTCGACGAGCGCTATCTGCGTAAGCAGATCAAAGAGGTCGCGCCGCAGCGCGCGAACGATGCGCGCCCGTTCCGGCTGGCGATTATCCAGCTCGGCACTTACGACGGCACCGTCTACAACGCGCGTCAGGTGGTCGATCGCATCGGCCATCTGTGCGATTACATTCTTTTTGATTCCGCCTGGCTGGGCTATGAGCAGTTTATTCCGATGATGGCCGCCTGTTCGCCGCTGCTGCTTGAACTGAACGAAAACGATCCCGGCATTTTCGTCACGCAGTCGGTGCATAAACAGCTGGCGGGTTTCTCGCAGGCTTCGCAGATCCATAAAAAAGATAACCATATTCGCGGGCAGAAACGTTTTTGTCCGCATAAGCGCCTGAATAACGCCTTTATGCTGCACGCCTCGACCAGTCCTTTTTATCCGTTGTTTGCCGCGCTCGACGTTAACGCGAAAATGCATCAGGGACCCGCCGGGCGTCGTCTGTGGCATGAGTGCGTGACGCTGGGCATTGACGCGCGCAAAGCAATTCTGGCGCGCTGCGAGATGATCAAACCTTTCCTGCCGGAAACGGTGGCGGGCAAAGCCTGGCAGGATGCGCCGACCGAGGCGATCGCTGCCGATCTGCGCTACTTCAGCTTTGAGCCGGGCGCGAACTGGCACGTTTTCGCCGGCTATGACAAAGGGCAATATCTGATCGATCCCTGCAAGCTGCTGCTGACTACGCCGGGCATCGACGCCGCCAGCGGCGAGTATGCCCGCTTCGGCATTCCGGCCACCATTCTCGCCAACTATCTGCGCGAGAACGGCATCGTGCCGGAGAAGTGCGATCTTAACTCGATTCTGTTTTTGCTGACGCCGGCGGAAAGCGCGGAGAAGATGGCGCATCTGGTGGCGATGCTGGCGCAGTTCGAGCTGAAGGTGAAAGAGGATGCGTTGCTGGCCGAGGTGCTGCCGACCATTTACCGCAAAAACGAGGCGCGTTATCAGGGCTATACCCTGCGCCGTCTCTGTCAGGAGATGCACGATCTTTACGTGAGCTACGGCGTGAAGGATTTGCAGAAGGCGATGTTCCGTCGGGAGAGCTTGCCGGAGGTGAAGGTGAATCCTCAGGACGCCAACCAAGCCTTTATTCGCGGCGACGTGGAGCTGGTGCCGATCGCCAAAGCGGAAGGCCGCATCGCCGCCGAAGGCGCGTTGCCTTATCCGCCCGGCGTGCTCTGCGTGGTGCCGGGCGAAGCCTGGGGCGGGGCGGTGCAGCGTTATTTCCTCGCACTGGAGGAGGGGATCAACCTGCTGCCGGGCTTCTCGCCGGAACTGCAGGGGGTTTACACCGAGACGGATGAGAAAGGTGTGAAGCGCCTGGTGGCGAATATGCTGAGGGAATAGGGGGCGGGCGCCCGCCGGGCACAGAGGGAGTGGACCGCAGGCCCGCTCCCCTGGCGCCACTCAGTAGCGGTGATAGCTGCGCTGCGCGCTGTTCACCTTATACAAATAGCGACGCGACTCCGCCGACGGATGGCTGCTGGTCAGCGTCTCATACACCTCGCTCGGCGACATGCCGTTGATTGCCGCGAAGGCGCGATCTTTATCGCTGGAGAAAACGCGCAGCACGCTGCCGGCGCCGCCGTTATAGGCGGTGATCACCGCGTAACGGCGGGACGTCGGGTTGGCGATGCCGGAAAGATAGCTGTTTTGCAGCAGCGAAAGATAAGCCGTGCCGGCGTCGATATTGTTTTCAGGATCGAGCAGGTAACTGCGGCTCGGCTTGCCCCATTTGCCCTTCATGCGGAACACGTCGACGCCGGCGGTGTGCTGCACCACCTGCATCAGGCCCAAGGCGTCGGAATGGCTTACCGCATAGGGGTTGAAGCTCGACTCAATCTGCATGATCGCCAGAATCAGCGAGGCGTCGACGCCATACTGCTCGGCGGCTTTGCGCACGATAGGCAGGTATTTATGCGCGCGCTTATCCAGGTGGTTCGGCACCATCGGAATGGTCACGGACCAGATCACATGCAGGCCGGAGACGCGACGCTGCAGCTTATTCTGAATCAGGTAATCGGCAAAGTTGCTGGCGCGGCCCTGCCAGCGGATCGGCTGCCCGGTGTTATCCAGCACCTGGCCGTAAAGTAGCGGCTCTTTACTGATCTGAATATCGTTGGCGTCGGAGTAGAGATCGACATTGCCGGGATCTTCGCCGATCAACAGCGTGGTGACGATCGCCTGACGCAGGCTGGCCATCGGATCGGTACCCGAAATGGTCTCGATGGTAATGCTGCCGCTTTCGAAGTTGATATGGCTGCGGGTGTAATAGTTGTCGCTGTATTTGACGTAATCTTTCGGTCCGGCAATCAGAACCTCATTGATTCCCCAAATATTTTCGATGTTATGGGCGAACTGCCCCATCAGAATATCGAATCCGTTGGTATCCTTGACCCACTCTTCGTGAAACTGCTGTTTTTTATTTCCTGAGCATGAAACCAAAAGTGGTGCAATCACCAGCAACGCTATCAATTTTTTATTCATTTTAAATCAGTGCATGGCCTGGAATCGGAGGGCCTCAACGCTGAGGCCCCAAAGTTTACGCTTCGGGCGGCGTGTAGCCTTCAATGTGCACATCTTTGCCTTCAAACAGGAAATTCACCATCTCCTTCTCCAGCACTTTACGATCTTCCGGGTTCATCATGTTGAGCTTCTTCTCATTGATCAGCATGGTCTGCTTGGCCATCCATTTCTGCCAGGCCTCTTTGGAGATCTCATTGTAGATGCGTTTTCCCAGTTCGCCGGGATAGAGCTGAAAGTCCTGACCTTCAGCATCGCGTTGTAAATAAGTACAAAAAATAGTGCGGCTCATTACTCTTCCTCTTGGATCGGGCGCGTGTGCAGCGTCAGTTGCCGGGGATGCCGAAGTTCATGCAGCAGACGCTCTACCGGCGCGGCCAGGCCGACTGACGGCGGTTGCGCTAAGTTATACCAGAGACCGCCCGCTTCATCCATCGCGGCCCCGGCCGATGGCCATTCCAGCCACATTGGCACGATATCAAGATGAAAATGGCTGAAGGTGTGGCGAAAAGCGGTCATCGGCTGCGGCCGGCTTTTAATGCCGCGCGCGTCAAGCCAGGCCTGCAGCGCCTCTTCGCTGGCGAACTGCGGAAAACAGAACAGGCCGCCCCACAGGCCGACCGGCGGCCGCTGCTCCAGCCAGACGCGGTCGCCGTGCTGCATCATCAGAAACCAGCCGCTGCGCTCCGGCAAGGTCTGCTTCGGCTTTTTGCCGGGATAGCTGGCCCAGCTACCGTTGGCGTAAGCGATGCAGCCGTCGTTCAGCGGGCAAATTTCGCATTTCGGGCGCGAGCGGGTGCAGACCAGCGCGCCGAGATCCATCATCGCCTGATTAAATGCGCTGACGCCCGTCGCCGGGGTGACCTCTTCGCTGATCTGCCACAGACGTTTCTCCACCTCTTTTTTGCCGGGCCAGCCCGCCACCGCATAGCAGCGCGCCAGCACGCGCTTCACGTTGCCGTCGAGAATAGGATAGTGCTGGCCTAAGGAGAGCGAAAGAATCGCCCCGGCGGTAGAGCGTCCGACGCCCGGCAGCGCCGCCACGTCCTCGAAATTCTGCGGGAATTCGCCCTGATGCCGCTCCACCACCTGCTGCGCCGCCTTGTGCAGGTTGCGTGCACGCGCGTAGTAGCCCAGCCCGGTCCAGAGGTGCAGCACCTCGTCCAGCGGCGCGGCGGCGAGATCGCCGACCTCGGGAAAGCGCGACATAAAGCGTTCGAAATAGGGGATAACGGTGGCGACCTGGGTCTGTTGCAGCATGACCTCGGAGAGCCATACTTTATAAGGCGTTTTTTCCTGCTGCCACGGCAGGGTCTTGCGGCCAAAGCGCTGATACCAGTCCAGCACCTGTTGCGCGAACTGCGGCGCTTGCATCATAAGAAGGAAATTTTCCGTGATTACTCTACACTCAGGCAGGAATTCCAGCACAGACGCTGGAGGGTGTAAACCGGAAGATTGCAAAGGCTTGCTTCTGTTTATGAACTTTGCATAATGCCCGTTTCCCCGAACAGGCTAACCAGCAGGCTTTGACATGATAAATGACGTCATCACACCAGAATTTGACGAAAACGGGCGTCCGTTGCGACGCATTCGCAGTTTCGTACGCCGTCAGGGGCGTTTAACGAAAGGGCAGGAGCTGGCGCTCGAACAATACTGGCCGGTGATGGGCGTAGAGTACCAGCCGGAGCCGCTCGATCTGACCGCGCTGTTCGGCCGCGACGCGCCGGTGGTGCTGGAGATCGGTTTCGGCATGGGCGCCTCGCTGGTCAGCATGGCGCAGAGCAATCCGCATCAAAACTTCCTCGGCATCGAAGTGCATGCGCCGGGCGTCGGCGCCTGTCTGGGGTCGGCGAAAGAGGCGGGCGTGGAAAACCTGCGCGTGATGTGTCACGACGCGGTGGAAGTGCTGGAGAAGATGATCCCCGATAATTCGCTCAGCATGGTGCAGCTCTTTTTCCCCGATCCCTGGCATAAAGCGCGTCATAACAAACGCCGCATCGTGCAGGCGCCGTTCGCCGGGCTGGTGCTGAGCAAGCTGAAGCCGGGTGGCGTTTTCCATATGGCTACCGACTGGGAAGCCTACGCCGAACACATGCTGAGCGTGATGAGCGGCGTAGAGGGGTATCGCAACCAGTCGGAAAGCGGCGATTACGTGCCGCGTCCTGAGACGCGTCCGTTAACCAAATTCGAGCAGCGCGGGCAGCGTCTGGGCCATGGCGTTTGGGATCTGATGTTTGAGAGGGTGAAATAATGGCGAAACAGCGCAGCCGTCGCTTACGTAAAAAGTTACATATCGATGAGTTTCAGGAGCTGGGCTTCTCCGTCGCCTGGCGTTTTCCCGAGGGCAGCAGCGAACAGCTGATCGACAGCACGCTGGAAGATTTTATCAACGAAGCGATCGATCCCAACGGCCTCGCTTACGACGGCAGCGGCTATCTGCAGTGGGAAGGGCTGATCTGTCTGCAAAAAACCGGCAAATGCACCGACGAACATCGCGAGCTGGTGCGCAAGTGGCTGGAAGATCGCAAGCTGGAAGAGATCAAGGTCACGGAACTGTTTGACGTCTGGTGGGACTAAGAAGCATTCAGGCTGGCTTACCGACGCTTTTTAAGGAGAATCCATGTTTCGTAAAGCTCTTCTGGCTGGACTGCTGCTGAGCGCCGTACAGGCGCAGGCGGCCTATGAATGCAGCGTCAAGCCGCAGGATGACGTGATCATTACGCCGCAAAGCGTTCAGGTGGCGGGCGCCAGTGGCAACCTGGAAATTTCGCCGCAGGGCGACGTCCGCTACAACGGCGAGCAGGTTGAGATAGACAACGCCACGCGGCAGAAAGCGCTCGACTACCAGAACGCGCTGCGCCGCGATCTGCCGTGGGTCGATAACGGCGCCAGCTCGCGTCTGGAGAAAGGGCGCGTCGCGCTGGATAAGGTTATCGTCGAGAAGCTGGGCGCCAACAGCAACGTCCGCAACCGTCTGAGCACGCTGGACAGCCAGCTGAAGCAGCAGATGAACCGCATTATCGAACATCGCAGCGACGGCCTGACCTTCCACCACCAGGCGATCGATCAGGTGCGCGCCGACGGCGAGCGCATTGTGCAGAGCACGCTGGGCGGAGTGTTGCAGGACAGCCTGAACGAGATGGGCACCAAACAAACCAGCAACAGCAGCAATCCGCTGCAGGCGATCATGGGCAACCTCGGCGGCCTGCAACAGGCGATTCAGACGGAATGGAATAATCAGGAACAGGATTTCAAGAATTTCGGCCACGAAGTCTGCAACCGCGTCATTAGCCTGGAAGATCAGCGCAAGGCGCTGCTTACCGGTTTGAAGAAATAAACATGCAGCAGAGATAAAAAAGCCGGTCGCCTCGGGCGCCGGCTTTTTTATGCCTACTCTTCCTCGTCGAGGAACAGCTCCAGCAGCGAATTCAGGAACAGTTTGCCTTTCTCCGTGATCTGCCAGCTTTCACTGCTTTCCGCCACGTAGCCAGCGGCTATCGCACCATCCATCTGCGAACGAATCGCCTGCTCCGCCAGGCCGGTGTAGCGCGTAAACTCGGCGCGCGGCGCGGCTTCCAGCAGGCGGAAGCGGTTCATAAAGTATTCGAACGGTTTCTCCGCATCGGCCACCTCATACTGCTTATCGAGATATTTTCCGGCCATAAAGCCGCGCGGATGACGGGTTTTCACCGTGCGCACGATGCGTCCGTCAGGCTGCGTCAGCTTGCCGTGCGCGCCGCAGCCGATGCCCAGATAATCGCCGAAGCGCCAGTAGTTCAGGTTGTGCTCGCAGCGATAGCCCGGTTTGGCGTAGGCGGAGGTTTCATACTGCTGATAGCCCGCCGCAGTCAACAGCTGGTGGCCCTGCTCAAAGATATCCCAGAGCGCATCGTCATCCGGCAGCTTCGGCGGACGCGAGCCGAACAGCGTATTTGGCTCAATGGTCAGCTGATACCACGACAGATGCGGCGGATTAAGGGCGATCGCCTGACGCAGATCGTCCAGCGCCTCCTCCAGCGACTGGTTCGGCAGACCGTGCATCAGGTCGAGGTTAAAGCTGCGCAGATGCAGCCCGGCGGCCAATTCCGCCGCCCGTTTCGCCTCCTCCGGTCCGTGGATGCGGCCAAGCCGTTCCAGCTTCTGTGGACTGAAGCTCTGTACGCCGATCGAAATACGGTTAATCCCCGCCCGCTGATAAGCGCTGAAGCGATCGGCTTCCACCGTGCCGGGGTTGGCTTCCATGGTGATCTCGGCGTCGGCCGCCAGCGGCAGGCGCGCCCGCACGCCGTCCATCAACATCTGCATCGCCTCGCTGCTCAGCAGGCTAGGGGTGCCGCCGCCGATGAAAATCGTGCGCACCTCGCGTCCCTGGGCAAGCGGCAGATCCTGCTCCAGATCCGCCAGCAGATGCTGCACGTAATCGACATGCGGCACCTCGCCTTTCAGCGCATGGGAGTTGAAGTCGCAGTAGGGACATTTCTGTACGCACCACGGGATATGGATGTAAAGGCTGAGCGGAGGCAGATTAAGCATTGCGCATCGCATCCAACAGCTGCGCCAGCGCCTTGCCGCGGTGGGAAATGGCGCGCTTTTCGTCTTTGCTCAGCTCCGCCGCGGTTTTGCCCAGCTGCGACAGCCAGAACACCGGATCGTAGCCGAAGCCGCCTTCGCCCGCCGCTGCGCGGGTAATTTCGCCCGCCCAGCTGCCGTGAAACACCAGCGGCGTCGGATCGTCCGCGTGACGCAAATAGACCAGTACGCAGTGGAACTGCGCCTGACGCTCGCCGTCCGGCACCGGCTCCATCGCCGTCAGCAGCTTCTCCAGATTCTGACGATCGTTGGCATCCTCGCCCGCATAGCGCGCCGACCAGATGCCCGGCGCGCCGCCAAGCGCATCCACCGCCAGGCCGGAATCGTCCGCTATCGCCGGCAGGCCGGTGACCTGCGCCGCATGACGCGCTTTGAGAAGGGCGTTCTCAATAAAGGTCAGGCCGGTTTCCTCAGCAGACTCCACGCCGAGATCGGTTTGCGCCACGATATCCAGGCCGAAGGCGGTCAGCAGATCGGCCAGTTCGCGGACTTTGCCGGGATTGCCGGTAGCGAGTACAACTTTTTGCATAACAGTTCCAGAATTCATGAATTACAGCAGGTACCAGAGACCGGGGAACAGGTCCATGCCGAGGAAGTTCAGGGCGTAAAGCACCAGAATAACGATCATCGCAGAGAAGTCGATGCCGCCCATCGCTGGCAGAAAACGACGCACGGGCGCCATCAGCGGCTCGGTGAGCTGAATCAGCACATAGTCGATCGCGCCGCGGCCCTGGCTAATCCAGCTCATCAGCGAACGAATGATAATCACCCAGAACACCAGATAACCGGCCGATTTCAGCAACGAGAGCAGGCCGACCAGCAAATTGGTGGGATCGACCGAGAAGACGCCGACCTGAATCAGCAGCAAAATCGGATATTTCAGCGTGGTCAGGATAAAGGCCAGCAGCAGCGAGGCGCTGTCGATCGGACCGAGCGCCGGAAGAATGCGGCGCAGCGGCTTGACTACCGGCTGGGTCACTTTGACCACGAACTGCGACAGCGGATTATAAAAATCACAGCGCGACCACTGCATCCAGATGCGCAGCAGCAGCACCATGACGTAGAGATCGATCAGGGTTTTGACTAAAAACGTCAGTGTTAACATGAGATTCCTCAATTATTGTTGTGGTTGCTGTGCATAATCGCGCGCGCCGAAAATGGCAGTGCCGATGCGCACCATAGTGCTGCCTGCCGCGATGGCGGCTTCCATGTCGTCGCTCATTCCCAGAGAAAGCGTATCGACGTCAGGATAGTGAAGCTTCAGCGATGCAAACGCGGCGGCCATCTGCTGGCAGACGGCAAGCTGACGCTGATAGTCGCTTTCAGGCGCAGGGATCGCCATCAGGCCGCGCAGCCGCAGCCGGGGCAGGGCGGCGACCGCCTGCGCCAGTTCCGGCAACGCCTCCAGCATGATGCCAGATTTGCTGTTTTCGTCACTGATATTTACCTGAATTAACACGTTCAGCGGCGGCGCCGCCGCCGGGCGCTGATCGTTGAGGCGCTGAGCGATGCGCAGGCGATCCACCGTGTGGCACCAGGCGAAATGCTCCGCCACCAGACGGCTTTTGTTCGACTGCAACGGCCCGATAAAATGCCATTGCAAAGAGGGATGTGCGGCCAGCGCCTGGATCTTTTCAACCCCCTCCTGCACGTAATTTTCCCCGAAGGCGAGCTGCCCGGCGGCGGCGGCCTCTTCGACAGCGCTCGCAGGTTTGGTTTTGCTCACTGCAAGCAGGGTGATTTCTTGCGGATCGCGCCCGCAACGCTGCGCGGCCGCGGAGATACGCTGGCGGACTTGCTGTAGGTTGTGCTGAATAGAGGTCATAGTCGGGAGAATAGAGATGGATCTGGATGAAATAGTGAGCCTTAGTGTAAAGCATAACGCGGCCGATCTGCACCTCTGCAGCGGACATTTGCCGCACTGGCGGCGACAGGGCGAGCTGGAGGCGGTGCCGGATCAGCCTGTGGTCGAGGCGCAGTGGCTGGAATCCTTTATGGCGCAGTGGCTGGACGCCAGCCAGCGCAGCCAGCTGGCGGAGCAGGGGCATGTGGATTTCGCCATTACTCTGGCGCAGGGCGCTCGCCTGCGCGCTAATCTGTTTATTCAGCGCTGCGGTCTGTCGCTGGCGCTGCGCAATATCGCCAGCCGCGCGCCGCAGCTTGAAACGTTGCGCCTGCCTGCGGCGGCACCTGCGCTGTTGCTGCTGGAGGCGGGACTGATTTTGATCGTCGGCGCCACCGGCAGCGGCAAATCGACTACCCTGGCCGCGATGATCGACGCCCTTAACCGTGAGCAGCGGCGACATATCATCACGCTGGAAGATCCCATTGAAGTGATTCATCGCAGTCAGCGTTCTCTGATTCAGCAGCGGGAGGTCGGCCAGCACTGCGGCTCGTTTGCGCTGGGGCTGAAGGCGGCGCTACGCGAAGATCCCGACGTCATTTTGCTCGGCGAACTGCGCGACAGCGAAACCATTCGTCTGGCGCTGACGGCGGCGGAGACGGGCCATCTGGTGCTGGCGACCCTGCACACCCGCGGCGCGGCGCAGGCGGTGGATCGTCTGGTGGATGTCTTTCCCGCCGAAGAGAAAAACCTGGTGCGCACGCAGCTGGCCGGTAGCCTGAAAGCGGTGCTGGCTCAGCGGCTGGAGAAGACGCGCGAAGGGGGGCGCGTCGGGTTGTTTGAACTGCTGATCAACACGCCGGCGGTCGCCAATCTGATCCGCGAGGGCAAAATGCACCAGATTCCCGGCGTGCTGCAAACCGGATCGCAGGCGGGAATGCAAACCTTTGAGCAGAGCCGACAGGCGCGCCAGCAGGAGGGGCTGCTTTGAATGGCCGACAGGCGCGTCGAATGGCCGACAGGCGCGTCGGCGACAACGAGAAGGCTTTACCAGGCCGGACGCGCAGGCTTAGCGCGTTTGAGACGGGCGGCAGGCTTAATGGTTGTCGAACCAGTCCTGCAGGATGATGACCGCTGACTGCGCGTCGACATGGCCTTTATTCAGGGCGCGATAGCCGCCGCGTTCGAACAGCGCCGCGCGCGCTTCAACGGTGCTCAGGCGCTCGTCCTGCAGCTCAACCCGAATGCCGAAGCGGCCATGCAGGCGGTTGGCGAACTTGCGCGCACGCGCGGTCAGCAGCTGCTCAGTGCCGTCCATGTTTAGCGGCAGGCCCACCACCACGAGATCGGGCTGCCACTCTTTCAACAAACGCTCAATCAGGTTCCAGTCTGGCGTGCCGTCCTGCGCTTTCAGCGCGGTCAATGGACGGGCGGTGCCGGTCAACTGCTGACCGACCGCCACGCCGATGCTTTTCGTGCCGAAGTCAAAGCCTAACAGAGTTTGCGTCGGCATCAGGCGTGTCCGGCATCGCTGGTCATGTTGTGAATGTCTATCCCTAAGCTTTTCGCTGCTTCGCGCCAACGTTCAGCGACGGGGGTCTGGAACAAAATGTTGCTGTTGGCCGGCGTGGTGAGCCAGGCGTTTTCCAGCAGCTCGTTTTCCAGCTGATCTTTTTCCCAGGCGCAGTAGCCGAGCGCCACCAGAACATGATCCGGCTGCGCGGGCGTGCCGATCGCTTCCAGGACGTCGCGTGAGGTGGTGATCACGGTGTTATCTGAAATGCGGATGCTGGAGGCGTAGGTATGTTGAGCCGAATGCAAAATAAAACCCCGGTCTTCCGCCAGCGGGCCGCCGGCGAACACCGGCTTATCAAGCTTGATGGCGGGATCGCGCTCGCCGGGCGTAATTTTGAGTTTCTTCAGGATGCCTTCTACCGTCAGGTTTTCCAGCGGCTTGTTCACAATCAGACCCATGGCGCCTTCGTCGTTATGCTCGCAGACATAAACCACCGAGCGCTTAAATAAAGGATCCTGCAGCGAAGGCATCGCAATCAAAAAATGATGCTGTAAATTCATTCTCACTCGATTTAGCAATGGTTACCGACGCTGCAGGCGCAGCGCCGGTAATGGGTTGATGACGGCGCGTTCCGTCTTTATGCTCAGCCCAGACGTTTCTCGATCGCATCCATTAACATGCCGGTAATGGAGACCGGGAAAGCTGCTTCAATTTCACGCACGCAGGTCGGGCTGGTCACGTTAACTTCAGTTAGTTTATCACCGATAATATCCAGTCCGACAAAAATTAGCCCCTTCGCCTTCAACGTTGGGCCAACGCGACGCGCGATTTCCCAGTCGCTTTCGCTTAGAGGACGGGCTTCGCCGCGCCCGCCCGCCGCCAGGTTGCCGCGAGTTTCGCCCGATTGCGGAATGCGCGCCAGGCAGTAAGGCACCGGCTCGCCGTCCACCACCAGCACGCGCTTATCGCCCCCTTTAATCGCAGGCACGTAGTTCTGCGCCATGCAGTAGAAGCGGCCGTAGTTGGTCAGGGCTTCGGTGATCACCGAAAAGTTAGGATCGCCCTGCTTAACGCGGAAGATCGAGGTGCCGCCCATGCCGTCCAACGGCTTGAGGATAATGTCGCCATGCTCCTGCCAGAAGGCGCGCAGTTTCTCTTTGCTGCGCGTCACCAGCGTATCCGGCGTCAGCTCGGCGAACCAGGCGGTGTAAAGCTTTTCATTGCAGTCGCGCAGGCTCTGCGGTTTGTTGACGATCAGCGTGCCCAGCTCTTCGGCGCGCTCAAGGATATAGGTGGCGTAGATGAATTCGGTGTCGAACGGCGGGTCTTTGCGCATCAGCACGACGTTGAGATCGGCCAGCGGGATCTCCTGTTCGCTGCCGAATTCATACCATTTGTTATAGTTCTGATCCACGCTCAGCAGACGGGTGCGCGCCCAGGCAACGCCGCCGCGCAGGGAGAGGTCGCCCATTTCCATGTAGTGAATTTCATAACCGCGGCGCTGTGCTTCCAGCAACATGGCGAAGCTGGTGTCTTTTTTAATGTTAATGGACGAAATCGGGTCCATTACGATGCCAAGTTTAATCATTATTCTCTCCTCGATGAGGCGGATCGCTTTCCGCCCCGTTCCGTGCGGGCAGCCTTTGCTGACCAGTCAGGACGCCGTTGAGTGCGCGTGCGTCTTTATATAGCCGGGAATTATCTATCAACCTAAGTCGCCAAACCTCACCTGAAGTGCCGTAATGGCCGTCAGCGCGGTCGTTTCGGTACGCAGCACGCGTGGGCCAAGCAGGATATCGGTAAATCCATGCTCGCCGGTCATCGCGATCTCGTCCGCTGACAACCCGCCTTCCGGGCCAATCAGCAAGCGCACGCGTTCGACCGGCTGCGGCAGCGTATTGATGCTGTGGCTGGCGCGTGGATGCAGGTTAAGCTTCAGGCTCTCATCCGCCTCGGCGCACCAGGCTTCCAGCGTCATCGCCTCGCGAATTTCCGGCACGCGGTTGCGGCCGCACTGCTCGCAGGCGGCGATCGCGATTTTTTGCCATTGCTGAATCTTTTTCGCCAGCCGATCGGCATCCAGCTTTACGCCGCAGCGTTCAGAAAACAAGGGCGTTATCACATTGACGCCCAGTTCGATCGATTTTTGGATAGTGAATTCCATTTTTTCGCCGCGCGACATCACCTGGCCGAGATGTAGAAACAGCGGCGACTCGCGATCGTCCTGCTGGCTTTCAAGGACAGTTACTTTTACACGTTTTTTATCGGCCTGTGTGATCTCGGCGACAAAAGTCAGATTACTGCCATCGAACAGCTCCAGGCGCTGGCCGACGGACATGCGCAGCACGCGGCCTACATGGTTGGCGGCGTCGTCATTAAGGAAAATTTCGCTGCCGGGTTGTAACGGTTCGGGGTGATAAATGCGAGGTATGCGCATGCGGATCCTGCCAGCATTATGCCGTGCGCGAGCGCACGGCAACGTGAAGAAAGGTGATAGTGTAGGGCAGGATTTTTAGCGCTGGCAAGCGCGCTGCACATATGGGTTATGGTTGCCCTGCACTTTAGCGATGCGCGCGTCGCGTTCGCACTCCCAAGCGGTCACCGGATACTGTTTATCCCAGACGGCGTAGAGCTGGGTTTGCTGGCGCGACAGGCGCAGCTGGTACTGGTCGCGCATATAGAAATAGGTGCGGGCGATCGCCCCGCGCGCCCGCGCCGGCGGCTCGGCAAGCTTGTTTTTGAAATCGATCTTCATGCTGCATTGGCCATACTGTTTTTCGCTGCCGTTCCACTGGCTGTACTGGAAGTTACCGCGATCGCCGTTAACTTCGCCTACCGCCGGTTGCAGGTTATGCAGGTCGGATTCGATACGGCGATAGCCCGCGTCCTTGCTGCAATTTTTACGGCCGCCGTTTTGCCAGCACTGACGCTGATGACCGAATTCCCAGGCGGGCACCACGTGCTCCCACTCGATGCGGCTGGCGCGGTTGGCGTTTTTGCGCGCCTGATAGCCGCAGGAGGCGAGATCGGGAACGCCTTTTTTACCTTGCCAGTTGATCTTGCAGCCGCAGTAGAAGGAGCCGGGGGCGTCGGCGTTGATGCTGGCCGCGTAAGTTTTTGCCTGCTGAAAATTGTTCTGGTGATAGTTATTCAGACTCAGGCTGTGGGCGACAAGCGGGGAGAGAAGCAGTGAAAAAGCGAGAGCAATTTTGCGAGACATGTCCGTACCGGTTCATCAAAAAAGCGGCAGGGTACCAGAATGATCTCTCAGGCGGAATGAGAATCAAGCCTGGGTTGCGCTGAATTCGCCGGGTTGCAGCAAAGTGCCGCAGCAGACGCAGCGATACTCGCTTTCGCCGCGCAGAATGCGGTTATGACGGCGCACCGTAAGCTGGTGCTGCTGGCAGCGGCAGCGATAGGCGAAGGTGCGGCTGCGCACCGAGTCGATTTCGAATTGATGGGTGCGACGCGCCGGGACGCCAAGCACGCTCTCCATCATCCATTTCCACTCTTTGCCGTGCGGCGGCACGCGGCCGAAGTGTTTCCATGTCAGCAGATGCGCCAGCTCGTGCGGCACCACCTCTTCGATAAACGCCTGCTGGTTCTCCAGCAGCAGCACCGGATTCAGACGGATTTCCCACTTCTCCAGCCAGGCAGTGCCCGCAGCGGTGCCGCGCTGTTGGTAAACCAGTTTCGGTTCGGCGTAATCGCTTTCCAGCTGGCGGTTAGCTGATTGCAAATGTTCGCGCAGCGAGCGCATCACGGCTTGCTGTAGAGCGATAGGGAGACGAGGCGCTTTCATGCCGGCAAGCATAAGGCGAGTCAGATTGGAACTCAACGGGGAAATAAAAACGGCGGGACAAGCCCGCCGTTTCTGTTAGTGCCGCAACAAACTTAATTGTGCGAGCCGATGTCGCGCAGCTTGCGGCCGGCCATCAGGTTGCGTTCGATGTGCTCCAGAGAGACGTTTTTCGTTTCCGGGATCAGCGCCACCGTCAGCAGGATAAAGAAGACGTTGAGCGCGGCGTAAACCCAGAAGGTCGGCGCATTGCCCAGCGAGTTCAGCATCGTCAGGAAGGTCGCGCCGACAATCATGTTGGCGATCCAGTTGGTGGTGGTAGAGATGGTAATGCCGAAGTCGCGACCTTTCAGCGGCTGGATCTCAGAGCAAAGTACCCAAATCAGCGGACCGGCGCTCATCGCAAAGCCGATAATGAACATCAGCAGCATGGCGATAGCGAAGTACTGCGCGCCCTGCGAATTGATGCCCATATGCAGCATGGTGCCAAGAATGCCCATGCCGATAGCCATCACCAGGAAGCCCAGCACCAGCGTCGGTTTACGTCCCCAGCGGTCCACCAGGCCGATGGCGATAAAGGTCGCCAGCACGTTCACCAGGCCGACGATCACCGTTCCCCACATCTGCTCGGTGGTGTTGCTGAAACCGGCGATTTCGAAGATTTTCGGCGCGTAGTACATGATGACGTTCATGCCGGTAAACTGCTGCATCACCTGCAGCAGGATGCCGAGGAACACCGCGCGACGGAAATTGCCGTTGCTCTGGAACAGCGCCCAGCCGGTCTGTTTTACCTTCAGGCTCTCGCGGATCTCGTCCAGCTCGCGTTTCGCCTGCTCGCTGGTGTCGCGCAGGCGATCCAGCACGCGTTGCGCATCGCGGAAGTTGCCTTTCGCCGCCAGCCAGCGCGGGCTGTTTGGCAGGAAGAACACGCCGACCAGCAGCAGCGCGGCGGGAATGGTGATCACGCCCAGCATCCAGCGCCAGTTGCCGCTGAAGCTCAGCGCGGTGTCGGAAAGGTAGGCGCCAAGGATGCCGATGGTGATCATCAGCTGATAGAGCGAAATCATACTGCCGCGAATTTTCTCCGGCGCGATTTCAGAAAGATAGAGCGGCGCGGTGTAGGAAGCGACGCCTACCGCCAGGCCCAACAGCACGCGAGCGGCGATCAGCATCTCTGGGTTCGGCGCCGTGGCGGACCAGAGCGAACCGATAACGAACAGGATGGCGCCTGCCATCAGGCTCTTTTTGCGGCCAAGATGGGAAGACATCCAGCCGCTGCCGATAGCGCCTACGGCTGCGCCGAACATCATGGAGCTGACGATCCACTCCTGTTCATGAGGGGTTACGTTAAAATCTTTCGCGATAAAGGGCAGGGCGCCGGCGATAACGCCGATATCCAACCCGAACAGCAAGCCAGCGAGAGCCGCAAGAAAGCAGACAAAGAAAGTCATCGCTTTATTTGACGTTCTGCTTTTAGGTGTATTGCCAGGCATTTTGCCTCCGAAATTATTCATATTTACTTTTATCAATGTTAAAAAACCTGCTTTTGGAAAAATTGTGAAACGGATCACGCTAATGTAACCGGTTACACACGCTGAAGCCCTGAATTCAGCATTTTTTTCCAAAAAGGTTAAATAACCAGTAAGGTATAGCACCCGTTAAGTTTCTGACATCGCTCTGAATTATGGATATCAGATGACGCTGAAAATAACGCATTTTTCAGGAAATAACTACGCTGATATATTCCTAAATCTTAGAAAGGTAACGCATTTAAAACTGTAAGCGTTATCACAAACCTGTAAGTCCGGGCGATTGAAGTGTAGTTGATAAAGTTAAAACTGGCGTGGTAAGCAGACAGCAGAATAAACAGACAGCACGTCTTGAACAGGGATCTATTTATTCAGAAAAATATTGTGATACAGGTCACAAAAAAATTAACGCTGAATGAGTTAAGCCTCGCTTTTAACTTCAGGCCGTGCTTTCCGTAAAGGGATTGACTGGTTGGTTCAATCCGATTGACTGATTCAAATTGCCCGAATTATTCAGGCGCAGCCCGGCATGGCGGCACAGCAGAAAACAGCAAAAGCAAAAGCAAAAGGGAGCCATTTCTGGCTCCCTTTAACGTCGGGACGTGTTGTCCGCTTCGCCTTCTCCGCTGAACTGTGCCCAGCCGGAGAACGAGAAGGCGATTACAGGCCGGCCGCGTCGCGCAGCTGCTCGGCTTTGTCGGTTTTTTCCCACGGGAAATGCTCGCGGCCGAAGTGACCGTAAGCAGCTGTCTCACGGTAGATCGGCTGCAGCAGATCCAGCATCTGGATCAGACCGTAAGGACGCAGGTCGAAGAACTCGCGAACCAGCAGCGTTAGCTGCTCGGTGGCGATCTTCTCGGTGCCGAAGGTTTCCACCATGATGGAAGTCGGCTCCGCCACGCCGATAGCGTAGGAGACCTGAATCTCGCAGCGATCGGCCAGACCGGCCGCCACGATGTTTTTCGCCACGTAACGCGCGGCGTATGCGGCAGAGCGGTCAACTTTAGAGGGATCTTTACCGGAGAACGCGCCGCCGCCGTGACGGGCCATGCCGCCGTAGGTATCCACGATGATTTTACGACCGGTCAGGCCGCAGTCGCCCATCGGGCCGCCGATAACGAAACGGCCGGTCGGGTTGATGAAGTATTTGGTGTTGCTGTTCAGCCACTCGGTCGGCAGGACCGGCTTGATGATGGTTTCCATCACCGCTTCCTGCAGATCTTTCTGAGCGATCTCTTCCGCGTGCTGGGTCGACAGTACGACGGCGTCGATGCCGACGATTTTGCCGTCGTCGTACTGGAAGGTAACCTGGCTCTTCGCATCCGGGCGCAGCCACGGCAGGGTGCCGTTTTTACGCACTTCGGACTGGCGCTGCACCAGGCGGTGCGCATAGGTCACCGGCGCCGGCATCAGCACGTCGGTTTCGTTGGTGGCGTAACCGAACATCAAGCCCTGGTCGCCTGCGCCCTGCTCCAGCGGATCGGTGCGGTCGACGCCCTGGTTGATGTCGGGGGATTGCTTGCCGATGGCGCTTAATACTGCGCAGGAGTTGGCATCAAAGCCCATATCGGAATGAACATAGCCGATGTCACGTACGGTATTGCGGGTAATCTCTTCAATATCGACCCATGCGCTGGTGGTGATTTCGCCGCCGACCAGCACCATACCGGTTTTAACGTAAGTTTCGCAGGCCACGCGCGCTTTCGGATCCTGTTCAAGGATGGCGTCCAGTACCGCGTCAGAGATTTGGTCTGCGATTTTATCAGGATGTCCTTCCGATACGGACTCAGAAGTAAAAAGGTGTTTAGCCATTCTGTTCTTTACCTTACTGAAATGGTTTGAATTCGACTGCATGGCGCAGGAGAGGCAAGCCTGTTCCCACACCCCTTCAGGCAAAGCCGCGAGCAGTAAAAAAGTGTGCGAGCACGTAAAGGCTGACGCAGCCTGGATGTTAACCAGTTTAGATGGAAAACCATCTGGACGGCTATTTTAGGTTACACAGTGAGCGAATTGCCAGTGCTTTTTCTGTTTCCGCATTTTACATCAACGCAGCGGCGGAAATTTTTCCTGACACCGGCGCACGTCAGGAAATTTTTGCAATTTATCCGGGCAGGGAGTATAAAACGCCGCGGCTGTGTTGCGCCGCAAAGGATAACGCCGTCGCGCGTTGCGCCCGTCAGATGAGCTGTTTATCTGGCTTTCACCCAAGTGATCTATTCATATGCCGACGGCATATGTGGAGGTGATCAGAGTCATGAACTCACTTTTCACTGATTTCGCTTCTCTGCGCCGTTCAGGCGCGCTGGCAATCCTTTCTCTCTTCTCGCCCGTTCCTGCTCTTTGCCAACGTTATCTTCGTTGCGGTAATTATCCCGACACGAGCGCCGGTTAATCTTCCCAACCATTCTGTCTACGCGGATTTTCGCCTGCTTTTTGCCGGGGGGAAAGTCCAGGCTATTTTTGTTCCGTGAAGCGGAGTCCGGTCAGGTGTTTTACACTTATAGCTTTGCAATAACCGCTCAGGCGGAGGCACCACGATTGATGTTGGCGGCGGGAAGAGCGAGAAAATTCTTTTTCAGTTTCTCTGCGGCTAAATCAGAAAACTGTTTTTTATTTCAACGGAAAATTGAGGTTCGCGATGTCTGACGACATGAAGAATATCAAGGGTTCGTCAGCAGGCGAACTGGGTGTGCTCCGCTCCATGCAGGAGGTAGCCATGAACGATCAGGACGCCAGCAATATGCTGCGTACATACAATATTGCCTGGTGGGGCAATAACTACTACGACGTGAACGAACTGGGGCATATCAGCGTCTGCCCGGACCCCGACATGCCGGAAGTTCGCGTCGATCTGGCGAAGCTGGTGAAAGAGCGCGAAGCGGACGGACAGCGTCTTCCGGCGCTGTTCTGCTTCCCACAGATTTTGCAGCATCGTCTGCGCTCTATCAACGCGGCCTTTAAGCGCGCCCGTGAGTCCTACGGCTACAAAGGTAATTACTTCCTTGTTTACCCGATCAAGGTAAACCAGCATAAACGCGTCATCGAATCGCTGATCCACTCCGGCGAACCGCTCGGCCTGGAAGCGGGTTCCAAAGCGGAGCTGATGGCGGTGCTGGCGCATGCTGGCCAGACGCGTTCGGTGATCGTGTGCAACGGCTATAAAGACCGTGAATATATTCGCCTGGCGCTGATCGGCGAGAAACTCGGCCATAAAGTTTATCTGGTGATCGAGAAGATGACCGAAGTGCGCATGGTGCTGGAAGAGGCGGAGCGTCTGAACGTGACGCCGCGTCTCGGCATTCGCGCGCGTCTGGCTTCGCAAGGCTCGGGTAAATGGCAGTCCAGCGGCGGCGAAAAGTCGAAGTTCGGTCTTTCAGCGACCCAGGTTCTGCAGCTGGTGGAGATTATGCGCAACGCCGACCGTCTCGACAGCCTGCAACTGCTGCACTTCCACCTTGGCTCGCAGCTGGCGAACATTCGCGATATCGCCACCGGCGTACGCGAGTCGGCGCGCTTTTTCGTCGAGCTTGCCAAGCTCGGCGTCAACATCAAATGCTTTGACGTCGGCGGCGGTCTCGGCGTGGACTATGAAGGGACGCGTTCCCAGTCCGACTGTTCGGTAAACTACGGTCTGAACGAATATGCCAACAACGTGATCTGGGCGATCGGTGCCGCCTGCGACGAGCATGGGCTGGAGCACCCGACGGTGATTACCGAGTCAGGTCGCGCCGTCACCGCGCACCATACGGTACTGGTTTCCAACATCATCGGCGTCGAGCGCAACGAGTTCAGCACGCCGGAAGCGCCGGAAGCCGACGCGCCGCGTCCGATCCTCAGCCTGTGGGACACCTGGCAGGAGATGCACGAGCCGGGCAACCGCCGTTCGCTGCGCGAATGGCTGCACGATAGCCAGATGGATCTCTCCGATATCCATATGGGCTACTCCTCCGGCACTTATGATCTTAAACAGCGTTCCTGGGCCGAACAGCTTTACCTGAGCATCTGCCACTATATTCAGCAACATCTTGATCCCAGCAATCGCGCGCACCGTCCGATTATCGACGAATTGCAGGAGCGTATGGCGGATAAGATTTACGTCAACTTTTCGCTGTTCCAGTCGATGCCGGACGCCTGGGGGATCGATCAGCTCTTCCCGGTTCTGCCGCTGGAAGGCTTGAATAAGACGCCGAAGCGCCGCGCCGTGCTGCTGGATATTACCTGCGACTCCGACGGCACTATCGATCACTATGTGGACGGCGACGGCATCGCCACCACGATGCCGATGCCGGAGTACGATGTCGATAATCCGCCGATGCTCGGTTTCTTTATGGTCGGCGCCTATCAGGAGATTCTCGGCAATATGCATAACCTGTTCGGCGATACCGAAGCGGTGGATGTCTATGCGCGCCCGGACGGCAGAATCGATCTTCAGCTGTCGGATGAAGGCGATACCGTGGCAGATATGCTGCAATATGTTCAGCTGAACCCTGATGAACTGATGACGCTGTTTCGCAATCAGGTTAAAGAGACCGATATTGATGAAGAGCTGCGCGCGCAGTTCCTCGCCGAGTTTGAAAGCGGGCTTTATGGCTATACCTATCTGGAAGATGAATAACGGCTGAGAAACAGGGAACGCGCGTAGCGTTCCCTGTTTTTTTAACGCCAGCGCCACTGAGCCCAGTATCAACCCCTACAATAGTCATTCGTTTTCTGTATTGCCGTTCCGCAGTACAGGGAAGCGCGCGTTGCCAGCAGGGCTGCGCTTATCGGAAAGGGAATAATCTTATTTTAGCGTCTTAAAGCCTCCGTCATGAAACGTCACTCTGCCAACGGTTATACTTGGCCGATAGAAAAACGGTCACATTATCGCTTTATTATCGCTGGGGAGTTCTCTGAGCGTACAAGCAGCCTGCTTCTGAGCGCTGCAAACCGGGGAGGTAAGTTATGGGTTATGCCACGGCGTTAATCGGATTGCTTCTCGTTCTGGCAGGATTGGCTTTCTGTATCGTTAAATCTGCAGCCAAAGATATTGAAGACGATTATTGAGCCAGGCCATGGCGATCGCGTTCCTGGAGCTGTCGTTTGCTGACATCCGCGCCAGTCTGCTCTCCTTTCAATCTGAATATGTCACCGTTAAAGAATCATAAGTAAGTATTATTCTTTGGCTCCTGCCTGTCTTCTAGTAATACATCAATTTCAATTAAGTCACATCCGCTCTTATAGTGGTTGCCGTCTCTGTGAAAGAATCTGGCGCACTGCTGACCTGCCGCTTCTCTTTTGTTAATCCGGTGTTACATGCTATTTCAATGCAAATGAAAAGTGATGGTTATCTGACCAAATATTCTTCTACCAGCGAATCCTTAATTTCAGGCTTATGTGATTTAATAACCTACTGAATTTAATATTATTTAAACCCGGGTTATGTTACGTAATCCCTTTGTTCTGGCATGAATTTTTGATGTCAGCTAATAAATAGCTAAGAAAAATCTTATATTTCTTGTGCCAATTCTTACGCTGTGTTAAATAAAGGCTGCATTAACTTCCTTTCGTTTGTCGGGGTTTCTTACACAAACGATACGCAATCTGGCTCAGCTCAAAAATTTCCTGTCTTTGCCGGGACGGCTTTTTATTGCCTGTTTTTGGCAGGATAAAAAGCGTGGTCAGTCTGAAAAAGCGCATAAAAAGGAAACGATTCTATAAATCAATCTTAAGATTGTTGGCCGCCGAGTGCGCAAGCGGCCATGACAACCGCGCTCATGAAACCAGTAAAAAATGTCTGAAACGCCCAATAAAAAAATTGTTGATGAATCCGCAAATTCTGCATTTATCGCATCGGTACAGCAAACGCTGACTGAACAAGGTTCGGCATTGCAGAATCTGGCGATGCGACTGGATGATGTCCAGTATATTCAGGCATTAAAGATGATAATGACCTGCAAAGGTCATGTCATCGTTTCAGGCATGGGAAAATCGGGCCACGTCGGTCGGAAGATCTCGGCAACGCTGGCCTCTACCGGAACTCCCAGCTTTTTTATTCATCCGGCGGAGGCTTTTCACGGCGATTTGGGAATGATCACTCCCTACGATCTGCTCATTCTGATTTCAGCCAGCGGTGAAACGGACGAAGTTCTTAAGCTGGTTCCCTCTCTCAAGGATTTCGGCAACCGCATTATTGCCATTACGAATAATATTCACTCCACGTTGGCCAGGCATGCTGATGCCGTGCTGGCGTTGAATATGGCCAATGAAAGCTGTCCTAATAACCTCGCGCCAACCACATCCACCACTCTGACAATGGCGATAGGAGACGCATTGGCTGTTGCCTTAATGCGCGTTCGTCAGTTTATGCCGGACGATTTCGCCCGTTATCACCCGGGCGGTTCGCTGGGACGTCGTCTGCTCACGCGCGTGTCGGACGTTATGCAGCGCGATGTGCCCTCTGTCGCCATTGACGCGCCGTTCAAAACGGTCATTGCACGTATCACCAGCGGCTGCCAGGGCATGGTGGTCGTACAGGACGAGGCGGGCAACCTTGCAGGCATGATTACGGACGGCGATTTACGTCGTTTCATGGAAAGGAGCGATGCGTTGGCCTCCGCCACTGCGGCACAGATGATGACGCGAGAGCCAATGACGTTGCCTGAAGAGACGATGATTATCGAAGCGGAAGAAAAGATGCAAAAACACCGCGTATCTTCGCTATTGATTACCAATAAAGAGAATAAAGTCACCGGACTGGTACGAATTTTCGACTAATCGCCTGATAACCCGCGCAGCGCCCCGGAGTAGAACTTTTCTACCTGAGCATATCGGCGCGGGAGCACCCAATATAAATGATGAAAGCTGATGTTTATTGAGAATGTGAAGTCCGGTGCATCGGGGATGCGCAAACATTTGTCGTTCTTTTCCCTGGCAAAGGTGCAACAAAACCTGGGTAAAATAATTATTCTGTTGCCTATGGCGCTGCTGCTGATTTATCTGGTGATCTTCAGCGAGCCGCGCTACATGAGCGAATCGAAAGTTGCCATTAAGCGTTCCAGCGATATCGATGGCAGCAGCCTTAACGTCGGCCTGCTGTTGGGCGCGAGCAACCCCAGTTCTGCGGAAGATGCGCTCTATCTCAAGGAGTACATCAACTCGCCGGATATGCTGGCCGTGCTGGATAAACAGCTTCATTTTCATCAGGCGTTCAGTCAGAGCGGCTGGGACTTCCTTAATCATCTCTCTACCGATATTACCGCCGAGCGTTTTCTTGACTATTACCGCAGCCGTATCGCGGTCTCCTATGACGATAAAACCGGCCTGCTGGATATCCAGACGCAGGGTTTTACGCCGGAATTCGCGCAGCGTTTCAATCAGGCCGTACTAAAAGAGTCAGAGCGGTTTATTAACGAACTGTCGCACCGTATCGCCCGCGATCAGCTCACCTTCGCTGAGAATGAGATGCAAAAGGCGCGCGCCACGCTGGATGAAAGCAAAGCGCAGCTGCTGGCTTACCAGAACAACAACAACGTGCTGGATCCAGAAGCGTCGGCGCTGGCGGCGAGTACGCTGGTAAACACCCTGATGGGGCAGAAGATCCAGATGGAAGCCGATTTGCGCAATCTGCTCACCTATCTGCGCGACGACGCGCCTCAGGTAGTCAGCGCGAAAAACGCCATCGCTTCGCTGCAGGCGCAGATTGAAAATGAAAAAAGCAAAATCACCGCGCCGGAAGGTCACAAGCTGAACCGCATGGCAGTGGATTTTGAAGAGATCAAAGCCAAAGTCTCCTTTGATACCGACATCTATAAGTTAGCGCTTACTTCCATTGAGAAGACGCGTGTCGAAGCGGCGCGCAAGCTGAAAGTATTATCGGTTATCAGTTCGCCGCAGCTGCCGCAAGAGTCGACCTATCCAAATTCGCCTTATCTGATCGCCTGCTGGTTGCTGGTGTGCGTCCTGATGTTCGGCACCCTGAAACTGCTGCTGGCCGTGATAGAAGATCACAAAGATTAATCGTCTTACGTTTAAAGAGTTAGCCATGAAATTAATGAAGTCGCTGTTACTCCTTGCGGCATGGCAGGCCGCACAAGCCGGTGCCGTAGAGATTAACGCCGATCCCAATCTGACCGGCGCGGCGCCGCTGCCGTCGTTCCTTAGCGGTCAGCAGACGACCACGACATCCGGCGGCGACGGGTTTGATAATACGCCTCCTCCGACCGCGCCGATGGTGATGAGCCGGATGTTCGGCGCGCAGCTGTTTACCGGCAACAGCGCCGACAGCGGCGCAACCATCGGCTTTAACCCGAACTACCAGGTAGGGCTGGGCGATACCATTCAGGTGCGCTTGTGGGGCGCCTTTACCTTTGACGGTTCGCTGACTGTCGATCCGCAAGGCAATATCTTCCTGCCTAACGTCGGGCCGCTGAAAGTAGCCGGCGTCAGCAACGGCCAGCTGAATGCCCTGATTACGTCGCGGGTGAAGCAGGTCTATCAGGCTAACGTAAATGTTTACGCCTCATTGCTTCAGGCGCAGCCGGTTAAGGTGTTTGTCGCCGGCTACGTGCGCAATCCCGGTCTGTATGGCGGCGTGACATCCGATTCGCTGCTCAACTACCTGATTAAAGCGGGCGGCATCGATCCCGATCGCGGCAGTTACGTTGATATCGTGGTGAAACGCGGCAACCGCGTGCGCAGCAGCATCAACCTCTATGACTTCCTGCTCAGCGGCAAACTCGGCCTGTCGCAGTTCGCCGACGGCGACACCATTGTCGTCGGGCCGCGTCAGCACACCTTCAGCGTTGAAGGGGATGTGTTCAACAGCTATGACTTCGAATTCCGCGACAGCAGCATTCCGGTAACGGAAGCGCTGGAGTGGGCGCGGCCGAAACCCGGCGCGACGCACATGACCATTATTCGTCAGCAGGGCAGTCAAAAGCGCAGCGAATATTATCCGCTTCGCTCCGCGCCGGGTCGTATGCTGCAGGATGGCGACAAGCTGGTTATCAGCTCAGATCGCTATGCCGGCACCATCCAGGTACGCGTCGAGGGCGCTCACTCAGGCGAGCACGCGATTGTGTTGCCGTACGGCTCCACCATGCGTTCGGTCCTTGCTCAGATCCGTCCTAACAGTATGTCGCAGCTGAACGCGATTCAGCTTTACCGTCAGTCGGTAGCGGTGCGCCAGAAAGAAATGCTGGATCTGTCGCTGCAAAAACTTGAGGAAGCGTCGCTGTCGGCGCAGTCGTCCACTAAAGAAGAAGCCGCGTTGCGTATGCAGGAAGCGCAGCTTATCAGCCGTTTCGTCGCGAAAGCGCGCACCGTCGTGCCGAAAGGCGAAGTGGTGTTGAACGAGAAAAATCTCGACACGGTGCTGCTGGAAGATGGCGACGTCATCAATATTCCTGAGAAGAGCTCTCTGGTGATGGTGGATGGCGAAGTGTTGTTCCCGAACGCCGTAAGCTGGGAGAAAGGGCTGGATGTTGACGATTACATCGAGAAATGCGGCGGCCTGTCGCAGAAGTCGGGTAACGCCAAAATTATCGTGATTCGCCAGAACGGCGCTGCAGAAAATGCGGAAGATGTCGATACCCTGAATCCGGGCGACGAGCTGATGGTTCTGCCGAAGTTTGAATCGAAGAATATTGAAGTGACGCGCGGCATCTCGACCATCCTGTACCAGCTGGCGGTCGCGGCGAAAGTCATTCTGAATATCTAAGGAAGGAAAATGAGCAAAGCAGTGATTGTGATCCCGGCGCGGTTTGGTTCGTCGCGCCTGCCAGGCAAGCCGCTACTGGATATCGTCGGCAAACCGATGATTCAGCACGTCTATGAACGCGCCTTGCAGGTGCCTGACGTGGCGGAAGTTTGGGTGGCGACGGATGACGCTCGCGTTGAGGACGCAGTAAAGCGCTTTGGCGGCCAGGTGGTGATGACCCGTACCGATCATGAATCGGGCACCGACCGTCTGGTTGAAGTGATGCAGAAAGTGGATGCGGAAATTTATATCAATCTGCAAGGCGATGAGCCGCTGATCCGTCCGCAGGACGTGGCGCATCTGGTGCAGGGAATGCGTGACGATCCTGCGTTGCCGGTGGCGACGCTGTGCCATGCCATCTCTGCCGAAGAAGCGCTGGAAGCGAGCTGCGTCAAAGTGGTATTGAACACGCGCCATGACGCACTCTACTTCAGCCGCTCGCCGATCCCTTATCCGCGTAACGCTGACAAAGCGCATTATCTGAAGCATGTCGGTATTTACGCTTACCGCCGCGATGTGCTGCAAAACTACAGCCAGCTGCCAGAAGCGATGCCTGAGCAGGCGGAGTCGCTTGAGCAGCTACGCCTGATGAATGCGGGCATCGGCATTCGCGCTTTTGAAGTGCAGCCGACCGGACCGGGCGTGGATACGCCCGCCTGTCTGGAAAAAGTGCGCGCCATGATGGCGAGCGAAGGAGCGTCGGCATAATGATCGGCATTTTCTCTTCCGGCATCTGGCGTATTCCGCATCTGGAAAACTTTCTGGTGCAGCCCGTGCAGAAAGTCTCGCCGCTGCGCGCCTTACCGGAAGAAATCGATGCTGTGGCGGTATGGGGGCATCGCCCCAGCGCGGCTAAACCGGTGGCGCTGGCGCAAGCGGCGGGCAAACCGGTTATCCGGCTGGAAGACGGCTTTATCCGCTCGCTGGACCTCGGCGTGAACGGCGCGCCGCCGCTCTCGATGGTCGTGGACGAACTGGGGATCTATTACGATGCCCGCCAGCCCAGCACGTTGGAAAAGCTGATACAGGACAGCGCAGGCAATCTGCCTTTGGCCGCCGATGCCCGTGAAGCGATGCAGACCATCGTTACCGAAGATTTGTCGAAATATAACCAGGCGCCGGCATTTGAAGCCGACAAAAATCTGGAAACAAGCGCGGTGCTGGTGGTCGATCAAACCTTCGGCGATATGTCGGTGACCTTTGGCAATGCCGGCCCGGATGATTTCGCCGCCATGCTGGAGGCGGCCATAGCGGAAAACCCGGCTTCCGTTATCTGGGTGAAGGTGCATCCCGATGTCCTGCAAGGCAAAAAAGCGGGTTACTACGCCGGTCTGGCGTCAACCGAACGCGTCCGGCTGTTGGCGGACAACGTTAGCCCGCAATCCCTGCTAAGGCATGTTTCACGCGTCTATGCCATGACGTCGCAATATGGCTTCGAGGCTTTGATGGCGGGCAAGCCCGTTACCTGCTTCGGTCAGCCCTGGTACGCCGGATGGGGGTTAACCGACGATCGTCACTCTCAGGCTGCCGAACTGGCGGCACGACGCGGCAAGGCTTCGCTGGAACAGTTATTCGCTGCCGCTTACCTGCGTTACTGCCGCTATATCGATCCTTTGACCGGCGCGCCAGCGACGCTGTTTGCCGTTCTGGAATGGCTGGCGCTGCAACGTCGTCATCATCAACAGCGACACGGCCATTTATGGGCACCGGGCCTGACGCTGTGGAAGGCGACCATCCTCAAACCGTTCTTACAAACCTGCGCGAATCAGGTCAGCTTTTCGCGCCGTTGCCATAACGCGACGGCCTGCATTGTCTGGGGCATTCGCGGCGAACGCCGCTGGCAGGCGTCCGCGGACGCGCGCCAGCTTCCCTTATGGCGTATGGAAGATGGGTTTTTACGTTCATCAGGATTGGGTTCTGACCTATTGCCGCCGTTATCGCTGGTATTGGATAAACGCGGCATCTATTACGACGCATCGCGCCCCAGCGATCTGGAAGTCATGCTGAATCACAGCCAGCTTAGCCTGGCGCAACAGATACGCGCCGATAAACTGCGTCAGCAGCTGGTAGAAAATAAACTCAGCAAATATAACCTGGGTGCGGATTTCACATTACCCGACGAGGCTCGCGGCAAAAAAATTATTCTTGTGCCCGGGCAGGTTGAGGATGACGCCTCAATTGAAACGGGAACGCTTTCTGTTAAAACCAACGGCGATCTCTTGCGCAAGGTAAGAGAGCGTAACCCGGACGCGTTTATTATTTATAAACCGCATCCTGATGTATTAGTAGGCAATCGCAAGGGTGATATTCCAGATGATGTTGTCGCGTTGCTGGCTAATGATCAGGCGAGCGACGCCGATATTATTCAATGTATTCAGGTTGCGGACGAACTTCATACCATGACGTCGCTGTCGGGCTTTGAAGCTCTGATGCATGGCAAGAAAGTGTTCTGCTACGGCCTGCCATTTTATGCCGGCTGGGGACTGACGCAGGATGAACATCGCTGCGAACGGCGTAACCGCCAGCTGAGTCTGCAAGATCTGATCTATCAGACGCTGATTGCTTACCCTACCTATATTCATCCGCTGCGACTGGAAGCCATTACTGCTGAAGAAGCCGCCGCGCTGCTTATTCAAACGCCACGCGGGCAGATGTTTATCAATAAAAAGAAAGCGGGAAGGGCGTTGCGCTATTTCCGCAAGCTAAGAATGTTTATTAAAGTCAAATTCGGCTAAGAAAAAGCTGGATAATTACAATAATATTGCAGGGTGCTATGAACAGTAACGCCTTAAAAACGCTACTCTCTGGGAAGAAGTACTTATTATTGCAGGGTCCGATGGGACCGTTCTTTAACGATGTCGCGCAATGGCTGGAATCGTTGGGCCGCGAAGCCGTAAACGTGATATTTAACGGCGGCGATCGTTTTTATTGTCGTAAGCGTGAATATCTTTCTTATCTCAACACGCCAAAAGAATTCCCCGGCTGGTTGCGCGATACTCATAAAAATTTCGATTTCGATACTATTCTCTGTTTTGGCGACTGTCGTCCGCTGCATCAGGCGGCGAAGCGCTGGGCGCAGGCGAAAGGCGTTCGCTTCCTTGCTTTTGAAGAGGGATATTTGCGGCCGCACTTTATTACGATAGAGGAGGGCGGAGTTAACGCCTTTTCCTCGCTGCCGCGCGATGCGGAATTTTATCGTCGACTGCCAGAATTACCGCCGCCGCAGGTAGAGAGCTTGAAGCCTTCAGCGATGAAGCGCATCGGTCACGCGACCTGGTATTATCTGGTGGGCTGGCGTTATCGCCATGAGTTCCACCGCTACCGTCACCATAAATCCTTTTCGCCATGGTATGAAGCGCAGTGCTGGGTGCGCGCATACTGGCGCAAGCAATGGTATGGCATGTTGCAACGCAACGTTCTGAGCCATTTGCAAACCAGCCTTGATCAGCGCTATTACCTTGCGATCCTACAGGTATATAACGACAGCCAGATTCGCAACCACAGCCCGTATGAGGATGTGCGCGATTATATTAATGATGTCATCTTCTCCTTTTCCCGTAAGGCGCCGAAAGATACCTTTCTGGTGGTGAAGCATCATCCCATGGATCGCGGCCATCGTCTGTACGGGCCTTTGATTAAGCGGTTAAGTAAAGAGTTTGGCGTTTCTCGCCGCGTGATTTACGTGCACGATTTGCCGATGCCGGAGCTGTTGACGCATGCCAAAGCGGTGGTGACAATTAACAGCACGGCGGGTATTTCAGCGCTGATTCATAACAAACCGCTGAAGGTGATGGGCAATGCCCTGTACGACATCAAGGGCCTGACGTATCAGGGACATTTGCACCAGTTCTGGCAGGCGGGCTTTAAACCGGATATGGCGTTGTTTAAGAAGTTCAGATATTACTTGTTGACTGAAACACAAATCAATACTGTATATTATGGTCAATCAAAAAATTATATTGAAAAAATTAATAGCATTGGTGGGGAGAGGGTTTTTTTAAATGATACACTGAGTTGAATTAATTACGAAAATAGGCGTTTTTCTCATTAATGTTTTTTAGTTGCTCAAGGATTTTTTGAGATTTTTCATCATGTGCGTCGCGTTTTCGCGACCATGAAATATTGGATTTTATAACGCGCGCTGGTACCCCAACTGCTAGTGAGAACTCGGGAATTTCCTTTGTTACAGTAGAGGTGGCTCCAATAACAGAACCTTTTCCTATATTTGCTCCAGGCATTATAGTAACTCTTCGGCCTAACCAAACATAAGCACCTATGGTTGTAATTTTGTCACCATAGTTAATAATACTATTATTTTCCAGATCAACGATAGCGTGAGCATCATGTCCTTGTATTATCACTTCTTCTGAAATCAAACATCTACGACCCACAAAGATACCGTTTCCATGGACTTGCAGTCTAAGTCCGTGTGCGGTGATATCATCCCCTATCAAAAGAAAAGAATTCTCATTAATCAATCTAGCTTCAAAACTCCCCTTAAAATTGTTTCCTATTATTATAATTCCATTGGAAGAACGAGTTCTAACGCTAAAACTTCCAGAGCGGCTCAAAAGGAAAATACGAATGTTTTCTAAAGGGCTTTTTTCCCAATTTTGCAACGATATTATTTTCTTCTTTAACGATTTGAAATAATCAAGATCATTTTCTTTAATATAAATATAGTTATTTTTCCCAATATTCCCGGAAATATCAATGGAAGGGAAGTTGCTTATTTCAATTTTTATCAGCTCATCAAACACTGTTTCTTTAGTAAAATAAAATCGCGTTAAATATTTATTGTCAACTACATCAATTAAATTCATGTAAGATCCCCTTTAACTTTTCATAATAAGTTTCATAATTAGGATTTCTACCTATCCAATCTTTGATGCTTTTATCATCACCATTGATTAATAATTCGCATGCTAATAGCATAAATTTTTTGTGGTTGTTGTATTTAGTAAATTTTAAATTGGTTATGGTTTTTTCGATTTCGCTGGCTTTTCTTTTGTTTATTACTAAGATAAAGTTGTTGAAAATATGTTCTTCAGCTGATGGGAGATTTTCGCAAAACTTGATAAAATTTGAAATGGTTTTTATATCTTTAATGTTTAAATTTAGGTCCTTATAAGTCTGTCCATTAATATTGAATTTCAGAGAGTTAGCTTTTCTACTTGCCCACTTCAACTTTATTGATACTGGTGTTATGCCATTGCTATTAAGCTTTACCTTTTTTCTTAACTCATGTTCTTGGTTTATAAGTATGTTAATGCTTGTTAAAATTTCTGACTTTCCATATATAACTCCAAAAAACCAACCATTGTCAAAATCCACGCATTCTACATTGATTTTTTTATTTAGCTTCTCACAAATAGTATTTTCAATATTATTTTTGTTAATATCAATTGCTGCGTTTAGTTTATAGGCATTAGGGTTATAGCGGCTCTGCGAAGAATATTTATCAAATTCTTCGAGATTTCTTGAAACTAAGCCAGCCCGATCAGCTTTAGGAAGGGCGCGTCGTTTGATAAACTCCTGACGAGACTTTGTGTAATAATGATAAAGAACAGCGCCATCTTCATTATTGTTTACAACCCAGTGTGGATGTACGTCATGCCATTTGGCAATTTCAATATTTCCATTTACATAATCTCCACTTAACAAATCACATATATGAGTTCTAATATTCTGCGTAAGCTTAGGGCGAAATATTGGTTTGACAACGCTAGATATTGTATTTTCACAATGCTGGAATCTTTTGATTAAATTACCTTGTAAATGGTTCTCTTCGCCAGAGGATCCAAATATAAGCCATGGGACAGCTATTGCTCCAATATTTGGATTTTTTTCTAGCGCCTTTTTGAGGAAATGCTTTATATTATATTCTGGGGTAATTAAAAACTCATCCATGTCACAGATTAAAACAAAATCATACGGACCAGAATGTGTATCTAGAAAATTGGAGTATGCTGAACGCTGTGGTGGTACATTTTCGACGCGAGGCCAAAAAACTCTTGTGATAATACCGCATTCATCAAAAGCTTGTAATCTTTCAGTTGTACCATCATCACTTACGTTGTCATATATATATATGCTATCAAATCCTGTAAGTTTATAAAAAGAGACCCACTCATCTAAATAGTTTATTTCATTACGACATATGGCACATACAGCTATTTTCATATTTTCACTCCACCTCTGATTCAAGTCGAGGATAAGAGGTATCTTCCCATGGTGCAGGTTCTTTCAAACGCTTGTTAAAAAATTGAATTGTAAGTTTTTTATAATCTGCATTGTTTGAACTACCATCGCCATCATTAAAGCAAAGCATTTTATATTTAAAAGTGTCTTTGCTTAATAAAGTTTTAATATTCTCTGGTCTTACAATCATTCCGCTTGTGTCAGATTTAACTGAATTTCCTGTAGCTAAAGCAAAATGGTGATATAAAAAAGAGGTTAAATTAATATCATTTTCGGATCTAATTTTAGCGTGCCGAGTTTTAAGAAAATGATCAGAGTATTTTTTTTCAATATCATTCAAAACTGATTTTTTCAAAGCATATGGAACATGCCTGTGTAAATTTCTTGCGTTATAGAAAGGAAAAGTTGTCTTTAATAATTTATTGCTATTATGTGCGGCTAAAAGGTAATCTTTTTCAATGGTTTTTTTAGAGGAAGTATTAACCATTCCATATGATTCAAAGTAAGATATTGAACGGCCAGTCTCATCAAAAAAATCACTGGGTAAACATGGTTGTGAAAGTATAAAATCATCATTTAAATATATAAATTTTTCTGATAAACCGGGTATCTTATGTAAACAACATTCGATTGCATGAGAGTTAAAGGTAGGAAGCATCTCTGTTGAAGGGAATATATCGCTATGATCTATCCATTTTATCGTATCGTCATTTTTTAACCATTCTGGCTTTGAACAATTTGATACGATGTATATTTTATTAAGCCATGGAGCATATTTATTGAGCGATCTTAATGAATATTTTAACTCATCATTATTTGTAAACCTGTCAGGGTCAAATTCTAGCTCTGCGAAGGTTTCATTCCAAAGATTTTGCCATTTTGTCTCGGCTTGGTTTACCCAAGTATAAACAGCATCAATCTTGTCACTTCGAAAATTTTCATCTAAAACGAAAGTACTTTTTATCTCATTTACATATACTTTTCGAATTAAAGCTCTACTTGAACGTAATATAGCTAATCCATCCTCATTAATATCATATAAATAAAAGTGTAATACATGAAGTTGTCCTAAGGTGTTGCTTAGTTCTATGATGAAGTCTGGGCGATTAGCTAATTTGTTATAAATGTTTTTAAGATCTATTTCTTCTGAATGTGACGCTTGAAAGCTATAGCCACCACCAAGCGTATAAATAGTCACATCCATTGACATCATGTTTCTAAGAGTAGCTATAAAGCTTATAAGCCCATTTAAATAACCGCTCCAGATTAATAAGCCGTTATTGTCAAAACCATCTTCGGGGGCTACTCCTGTGTCAAGATTTTTTTTGATATATTCAGCAAGGCCTAATCTATGGATTTCCATAATATCTAACATAGGCGTGGTTTGAATCTGCGTTTTTTCGATTACTTTTTGAGTGCTCTCTGGAGCTTTAACAAAAACACGCTTGCGAAAATAATCATAAAAAAACATATTAGGATTTTTTATGAGTTTGTTGATTTTTTTATTGATTGAAAAGATTGTCATTTAAATAGAAACCTCATTTTCCTTTTGAATGTGTCGTAACGATCAATATGGCCAGGTTTGTTTTCGAAAAGTATAGAGTAACCAGTAACATCTATATGCTTATCATAAATACTACTGAGAAAAAGATTTAGTAATGATGGTTCTGAATACACTCTTTCAGAAAGGTTTAAACCATGCTTGCATTTGAATTCGATAAAATTTTGTTGCCTTCTGCTATAGTAATCATTAATATCATTTTTTGAATGAAAAACATGCATAACCATATCTTTTTCAAGTAATTGTTCTAAGCAAAGCTTGCCTAAATGCTTTCTAAATCCGGTAGCAAACAATGGAGAGCGTGCAGGTTTATCAACAATAAAATCACTATCAAAAGATATACGATTGTGTAATTTTGCGAGCCTGATTAAAAAATCAAAGTCTTCGTATCCATGTCCTTCAAAGTTCTCATTGAATCCTTTTAATATTTGATAGTCACTAGTTTTTAAAAGCGTTATTGATGAAGGGCTGGCAAGATGAAGAAATTCTTTTCGAGAAAAATTAAAAAAATCCTCTTTTAATTCGTACGTTTTTTTTCTTTTTTTTAAGAGGATGTTTGAACCATATCTGGTTAGATATAAACAAGGTAGTATATAAAAAGAGCTTTTTCCTTGCTCTAATTTAGTTAAGTATTTATAGAAGATTTCCTTTTCTGGATAAATATCTACATCTAATAATAATGTATACTTTGTTTTTACTCCTTCAAAAGCAACATTTCTTAGAAGTGATGTGTTTACTAAAGTACTATTTGAGTTAATAATATTAACAGTTGTATTCTTAAATTTTTGAATGGCTTTTAAGAATTTTTTATCTTGCCTTGTGTTTCTATTATTTACTCCATATATTATTTTTATATTGGTCTTTTCATAATATTCAGATAATAACAAGGCTCTGCTTGTAATGTCTTTGGATCTTCGTGATAAGTCTATAGGTATAATAGCAGTAATCATATGGCTGGCCGAAATTAGGGGTTAAATATTTTCCTCGTTTCTATAATTATTTAAAGCTTCTTCAATGTTATTATAGAAAATAGCTCTATTATTACGCCCAACAAAAATAGCAACATCACAAAACTCTTTCAAAGAATTCAAACTATGTGAAACCATCAAAAAGCTCGCTTCTTCATGCCTGGCTTTAAACAACTCGGCACATTTCTGTTTAAACCTTGCATCGCCTACCGCAGTGACTTCATCTACCAGGTAGTAATCAAACTTAAACGCCATGCTTAAACCAAAGCCAAGGCGGGATTTCATTCCTGAAGAGTAGGTCTTGATAGGCATATCAAAGTATTTACCCAGCTCGGCAAACTCTTCGACAAACGCAACCTTTTCCTTTAACTCTTCTTTTTTGGCATACAGACGCGCTACGAATTTCACATTTTCGCGACCGGTCAGGCTACCCTGGAAGCCACCTGAAAGACCAACCGGCCATGAGATGGTTTTATCAGTAATAATCCTGCCGCTATCCGGGCGGTCAATTCCGCCGATCATACGCAGCAGCGTCGATTTCCCTGCGCCGTTCCTGCCAACCAGCGCCACGCTCTTTCCGCTGGGTAACTCAATATTAAGATCTTTAAAAACGTAATGGCGGCCAGCCGGGGTACGGTACGATTTAGTAAGGTTTTCGATTTTGATCATGAGGTCAGCATCGCCTCTTCACGAGTACGGTAGAGCGCCAGACCTGTAAAAAGCGTGGCAAGCGTACAAAACGCCAAATATTGTAGGCTCACGCCTTCGCTAATATAGCCGGGCATTACCGCTTCACGGCTCAGCTCAACGGCGTGGACAATCGGATTCCACAGTAAATAAGGCCAGTAATCTTTAGGGATGGAGTGCAGCGGGAACATAATGCAGGAAACGAAGTAGAGCGGCTTCAGAAGTATCGGCAGAAACTTTTGCGTTTCAGCGAAGCTCTTACCCACCACCATAAAGATCAGTCCGATGCCGCAAGAGAAAAGCACCAGCAGTGTCCAGGTGCAAACCAGCTGCAATAAATTGGTGACAGAGAAATATTCACCCGCCAGCCACACCACCACCATCAACACAATATAGACAGCGACGTAGATCAGCGTCTCCAGCAGCGCGCGCGCAATGATGGTATCGATCGGTTTCACCGGGCGATAATTAAATAACCCCTGGTTGGCTTCGATCGCGCCCACTGAACGATTGCTGATATTACTGAAGATAAAATAGGGAATAATGCCGTTAAGTAAAAATACCGGGAAAGAAATGTCCGGCATCGTACGATGCATAATAAAACCAAATATTCCCAGCAGGATAAGTAAGTGTGCCGAAGGCTCAAGCACCGCCCAAAAATAACCCAGCCGAAACTTACCAAATCGCGTTTTAATTTCGCGTAAAAACAGCGCCTTAACGGCCGCTTGTTGTACTTCTATTCCACTTCTGGCCATTATGTAAAACTCTTAAGAAGAGAGGATTTTTTGTACGCTACCGCCCGTGGCTTAACAGCAACCAATGCGCTGAACATCATGAGCGGAGTAGGGGGAGGTCTTATCAGCAGACAAAGGGAGAAATGCTGAATATTTCAGCAAAGGTAACGCATGAAACGAGGAGTTAATCCGCAATATACGTTGAAAAATTTGCCTTAATTCCGCCTTTAACAATCGTTACTCAGCGAAACTACACAATTCAAATCAAGCCAGTTGCTCTGAAAAGTCTGTAAATATTTATCAAAATTTGTGGGGGTAAATTACCGATTGTTTAAGATTTTTCCTAACCGTTTTCTTCTATTAATGGACTGCTAACAATTTGTTAATCCTATCGAGGGGTTTGGTGTGGTTTTGAGGTTAGTTGATTGATCTTTATATATTTTATAGGTGGGTTGTTAATTTTTCTCACAGCGTCTGTGAGCCTGTTTCAATAGCACGATTGTCTTTTTTGCGCGCTTTAATGAAATCGGTACCATAAAACCCGATGCGCCACGATTTCATCATCTTTCATCATTGCAGCGTTCCCGCTTCTCCAGGATAATCAGCGTAATTTACCAGATACCCTCAATCCCTTCCTCGTCGGGTTTAACGACGCGGAGGGGATTTTTTTCATCTATACCTTAACAGGCATGCGGGCCTGGCCCGATCCACGGATCTATAGAGGACGACTCATGTACAACACCCTCGGCAATCAGTACGACAACTCTCTGGTTTCAAACGCCTTCGGCTTTATGCGTTTTCCGATCAACTTTCAGCCTTACGACAGCGATGCCGAGTGGGTGATCACCGGCGTGCCTTTTGACGCCGCGACTTCAGGTCGTCCGGGCAGCCGTCTGGGGCCGGGCGCGATCCGTCAAATTTCTACTAACCTGGCGTGGGAAGGGTGCCGCTGGCCCTGGGATTTCGATCTGCGTCAGCGCCTGAAGGTGGTTGACTGCGGCGATCTGGTTTACGCCTTCGGCGATTCGCAGGATCTCTCCGACAAGCTGCAGGCGCACGCGGAAAAACTGTTGTCGAACGGCAAGCGTATGCTGACCTTCGGCGGCGACCATTACGTCACGCTGCCGCTGCTGCGCGCTCATGCGAAACATTTCGGTAAGATGGCGCTGGTGCATTTTGACGCCCATACCGATACCTATTCCAACGGCCCGACCTTCGACCACGGCACCATATTCTTCACCGCGCCGAAAGAGGGGCTGATTGATCCTCAACGCTCCGTACAGATCGGCATTCGCACCGAGTTTGATAAGAGCCTCGGTTTTAACGTGCTGGATGCGGCGCAGGTAAACGATCGCAGCGTGGACGATATCCTGGCTGAGGTAAAACGCACCGTGGGCGATCTGCCGGTTTACCTGACGTTTGATATCGACTGTCTGGACCCGGCGCATGCGCCTGGCACCGGCACGCCGGTGATCGGCGGCTTGACCACCGATAAGGCGACCAAGCTGATCCGCGGCCTGCAAGGGATGAACATTGTCGGCATGGATCTGGTGGAAGTGGCGCCGGGTTATGACCATGCCGACCTGACGTCGCTGGCGGCGGCCACCCTGGCGCTGGATATGCTGCATGTGCAGGCGAGCAATAAAGGCTAAACCGTCACGGCGATGACGTCGCCCGGCGGCTACACTTTGTTACGTTGAGGTAATAATGAGGAAACCGCTATGGGCTTGTTAGATGAGCTGTTCGGTTCGTCACGCGGCGAACAAGGTAGTAACCTGGGGCAGCTGCACGCGATCTGGAACTGGGTGCAGGAGCAGGGCGGTATCGAAGTGCTGCTGCATAAGTTTCAGCAGGGCGGACTGGCGGATGTTTTCGCCTCCTGGATCGGCACCGGCGCGAACCAAAAAGTCAGCAGCGATGAAATCCAGTCGGCATTCGGTCAGGAAGAGCTTCGCTCGCTGGCGGATAAGCTGGGGACGGATGTGAAATGCGCGTCCGGCACGCTGGCCTCGCTGCTGCCGGAGCTGATTGACCGCATGTCGCCGCAGGGACGGCTTGACGAGCAGACGATGCATGAGAACGGGCTGGACCTGGGAAACATGGTCGGGCGCCTGTTTAAGCAGTAAGCGCCCGTTTAACCTTTGTGGCCGAATAAAAGCCAGCCCGCTCGTTTTCCCTACGTGGACCAACGAGCGGGCTTAAAGGTTAGCGATCGGCTGCGATGCGCTCGCGAATATGCTCTGCGCGCGCCTCGGAAGCGGGGTGCGAATCAAACATGCTGCTCTGGCTTCCCTCCTGCAGCTTCGCCAGTTTCTCAAAGCTGGTCACCAGACCGTTCGGGTTGATACCACGTTTCTTCAACAGGTCGTAAGAGTAGTCATCCGCCTGTGATTCCTGTGTTTGCGAGAACTGCGCATTGATCAGCTTTTCGCCTAGCTCGCCCAGCTGAGATTGCGTCAGCGAGCCTATTACGCCGCCTACTGAAGATACGGCGGTGCGCGCGGCGGTCGTGGTCAACGCCAGCTGCATCGCCTTGCGGGTGTGGCCGAGCGCCACGTGGCCCATCTCATGGCCGACCACGCCCTCTACCTCATCGTCACTCATCATATCCATCAGACCGCTATACACACGGATGCAGCCGTTCGCCATCGCCCAGGCGTTAACGTCTTTCGTCAGGTAAACCTTATAGTTGGCCGGCGTGCCGTTGATGTTATCGCCCAGCGCAGCGGCGATCTTATTCAGACGCTGTTGATATTCGCTGCTTGCCGGAGCGAGCTGGTTCTCTTTATCCATCTGCTCACAGGACTGATTGCTTAGCTGCTTCACCTGATCGTCGTTCAGGGTGTAGGCCTGAAAAACCTGCGAGCCGGAGGTCAGCAACGCATTATTGTCTAATCCCTGGCAGCCGCTCAGCAGCGCGGCCAGGCCCAGTGTCGCTACGGTATTTCGCATCTTCATTTCATCTATTCCATTCAGTAACAAGGTAAGAAAAACAAACACCTGAACATCGCGTCAGGCGAGCAAGGTTTCGGTTATAGCGCCTCATCCGCGCGCTGCATAGCAGACAAAGCTGTAATTGCAATGATTCCCGGCAAGATATCGCATGTTCGTCCATGTACTTTTGACCTGTTTTTCATGTACATTGAAGCGCGACTTTTTTCCGGCTTTGCCTGATAACTGATTAATTACAATAAGTTAGGGATGGCGAAGCATTAATCCGACCTGGAGTAGAAAATGCCCTCTCGTAAAGAGCTTGCCAACGCTATTCGCGCGTTAAGTATGGATGCAGTACAAAAAGCCAAATCGGGACATCCGGGTGCCCCGATGGGCATGGCGGACATCGCTGAGGTGCTGTGGCGTGATTACCTGAACCACAGCCCCACTAACCCGCAATGGGCCGACCGCGACCGTTTCATTCTGTCCAACGGCCACGGCTCGATGCTGATCTATAGCCTGCTGCACCTCACCGGCTACGATCTGCCGATGAGCGAGCTGCAAAACTTCCGTCAGCTGCACTCCAAAACTCCAGGTCACCCGGAATATGGCTACACCGTCGGCGTAGAGACCACCACCGGTCCGCTTGGGCAGGGCATCGCCAACGCGGTGGGCTTCGCCATCGCCGAGCGCACCCTGGCCGCGCAGTTCAACCGCCCGGGTCATGAGATCGTAGACCACAATACTTACGTCTTCATGGGCGACGGCTGCATGATGGAAGGGATCTCGCATGAGGTCTGTTCGCTGGCGGGCACGCTGAAACTCGGCAAGCTGGTCGCTTTCTACGACGACAACGGCATCTCGATTGACGGGCATATCGACGGCTGGTTTACCGACGACACCGCCGCGCGCTTTGAAGCCTACGGCTGGCACGTAGTACGCGGCGTAGACGGCCACGACGCGGAAGCGATCAAAAAAGCCATCGAAGAAGCGAAAGCGGTCAGCGACAAACCTTCTCTGCTGATGTGTAAAACCGTTATCGGCTTCGGCTCGCCGAACAAAGCGGGTACTCACGACTCGCACGGCGCGCCGCTGGGCGAAGACGAAATCGCGCTGACCCGCAAGCAGCTGGGCTGGGAACACGCGCCGTTCGTGATTCCGCAGGAAATCTACAGCGAGTGGGATGCGAAAGAGACCGGCAAAACCAAAGAAGCCGCCTGGGATGAGAAATTCGCCGCCTATGCGCAGGCGCATCCTGAGCTGGCTGCCGAGTTCAAACGTCGCATGAGCAATGATCTGCCGGCTAACTGGCAGGAAGAGTCGCAGAAATATATCGAACAGCTGCAGGCCAACCCGGCTAAGATCGCCAGCCGTAAAGCATCGCAGAACGCCATCGAAGCTTTCGGCAAACTGCTGCCGGAATATCTGGGCGGTTCCGCCGACCTGGCGCCGAGCAACCTGACGATGTGGTCCGGCTCTAAGCCGATTAACGTCGACGCGGCAGGCAACTACATTCATTACGGCGTACGCGAGTTCGGCATGACCGCCATCGCCAACGGCATCGCGCTGCACGGCGGATTCCTGCCTTATACCGCCACCTTCCTGATGTTTGTAGAATATGCCCGCAACGCGGCGCGTATGGCGGCGCTGATGAAGATCCGTCAGGTGATGGTCTACACCCACGACTCCATCGGTCTGGGCGAAGACGGCCCGACGCACCAGCCGGTCGAGCAGCTCGCCAGCCTGCGCACTACGCCGAATATGAGCACCTGGCGTCCCTGCGACCAGGTCGAATCCGCAGTGGCGTGGAAGTACGCCATTGAGCGTAAAGACGGCCCGAGCGCGTTGATCTTCTCCCGTCAGAATCTGGCGCAGCAGGATCGCAGCGTGGAACAGCTGGCGAACGTGGCGCGCGGCGGTTACGTCCTGAAAGATTGCGTCGGCCAGCCGGAGCTGATTCTGATCGCGACCGGTTCTGAAGTAGAACTGGCAGTCGCGGCGTACGATCAGCTCTCCAGCGAAGGGCGCAACGTGCGCGTGGTTTCCATGCCTTCTACCGACGCTTTCGACAAGCAGGATGCGGCTTATCGTGAATCGGTGCTGCCGAAAGCGGTCTCCGCGCGCGTCGCCATCGAAGCCGGTATCGCTGACTTCTGGTTTAAATATACCGGCCTGAACGGCGCTATCGTCGGCATGACCACCTTTGGCGAATCCGCGCCGGCTGAGAAGCTGTTCGACCTGTTCGGCTTTACCGTCGAGAACGTGGTAAAAACCGCCAAATCGATTCTGTAATCGCGTCTGAACGCCTTTCGTCCGTGACGATAGAGGTGAAAGGCGTTAAAAACGAAGGGCGATGTTGTCGCCCTTTTTATCTATTCTTCCCGGAATTATTCCTGTAGTAATAATCCTGATTGCGTAAATTTGTGACACAGATCCAATTATCAACAGCGCAATTGATCGCAATCATTCCTGTTATTCCTTAGTTGTTTTATCCTCGCTGAACCGTTTCAGTCATGCCTTCCGGCTCGATTTCGCTGCCCGCAGGCGGACAAGAATTTCCTGTACAAACTTCGGTGAAACGCTCAGGCTATCGGCACATTATTCAGGCAGTTACCGCAGGAGAGTTATGACCGTTCGGGTTGCGATAAATGGTTTTGGCCGTATTGGACGCAACGTATTGCGCGCGCTTTACGAAACGGGCCGCCGGGCTGAAATTACGGTAGTGGCGATTAACGAACTGGCCGAAGCCGCGGGCATGGCGCATTTATTGAAATATGACACCAGCCATGGCCGTTTCGCGTTTGACGTGCGTCAGGAGCGCGATCTGCTGTGGGTGGGAGAAGATACCATCCGCATTTTGCATCAGGCCGAGCTGCAGCATCTGCCGTGGCGCGAGCTTAATGTGGATATCGTGCTGGACTGCACCGGCGTTTACGGCAGCCGTGCCGATGGCGAAGCCCATTTGCAGGCGGGCGCGAAAAAGGTGCTGTTTTCCCATCCGGGCGGCAGCGATCTTGACGCCACCGTGGTGTTCGGCGTGAATGAACAGGCGCTGAAACCCATGGATCGCATCGTCTCCAACGCATCTTGCACCACTAACTGCATTATTCCGGTGATCAAGCTGCTGGACGACGCGTTCGGCATCGAAAGCGGCGCCGTCACGACGATCCACTCGGCGATGCACGATCAACAGGTGATCGACGCCTATCACAGCGATCTGCGCCGCACCCGCGCCGCCAGCCAGTCGATCATTCCGGTAGATACGCGCCTCGCCGTCGGCATTGCGCGCATTTTTCCGAAATTTGCCGACCGCTTCGAAGCGATCGCCGTAAGGGTGCCGACCATCAACGTTACCGCCATCGATCTCAGCGTTTCCGTGCGTCAGGCGGTGAAGGCGTGCGAGGTCAACGCGTTACTGCAAAACGCGTCAGAGGGGGTATTTAGTGGTATAGTTGACTATACGGAATTACCGTTAGTCTCAGTAGATTTTAACCACGATCCGCACAGTGCCATAGTGGACGGCACGCAGACGCGGGTCAGCGGTCAGCACCTGATCAAGACCCTGGTCTGGTGCGACAACGAGTGGGGCTTCGCTAATCGCATGCTCGATACGACGTTAGCGATGGCCGCAAGCGGTTTCAGGTAAGACGCGGTTTGTGTCTGTCAAAACTTATGAGAATCAACGAGAGGGTTCACCATGTCTGTAATTAAGATGACCGATCTGGATCTTGCCGGCAAGCGTGTTTTGATCCGTGCCGATCTTAACGTGCCAGTGAAAGAAGGGAAAGTGACGTCAGACGCACGTATTCGTGCTTCTCTGCCTACCATCGAAGCGGCGTTGAAACAGGGCGCGAAAGTGATGGTCACCTCTCACCTGGGTCGTCCGACCGAAGGTGAATACAACGAAGAGTTCTCCCTGCTGCCGGTTGTTAACTACCTGAAAGAGAAACTGAACGGCGCGAAAGTCACCCTGGCGAAAGATTACCTGGACGGCGTCGACGTCGAAGCGGGTGAACTGGTAGTGCTGGAAAACGTCCGCTTCAATAAAGGCGAGAAAAAAGACGATGAAACTCTCGCGAAGAAATATGCCGCGCTGTGCGACGTGTTTGTGATGGACGCCTTCGGCACCGCGCACCGCGCCCAGGCTTCTACTCACGGCGTTGGTAAATTCGCGCCGATCGCCTGCGCCGGTCCGCTGCTCTCCGCCGAGCTGGAAGCGCTGGGCAAAGTGATGAGCAACCCGGAGCGTCCGCTGGTTGCCGTCGTGGGCGGCTCTAAAGTCTCTACCAAATTCGACGTGCTGCAGTCGCTGGTGAAAATCGCCGATACCGTGATCGTCGGCGGCGGCATCGCGAATACCTTCGTGGCGATCGACAACAACGTCGGTAAATCCCTTTACGAACCGGACTTCGTCGAAGCGGCGAAAAAACTGCGCGATGAGCATGGCATTCCGGTTCCTGTCGACTCACGCGTCGGCACGGAATTCTCTGAAACTGCGCCGGCTACGGTGAAAAAAGTTTCCGAAGTGGCGGATAACGAAGAAATTATGGACTTCGGCGACGAAACCGCGCAGGCGATGGCGAAGCTGTTGAAAGAGGCTAAAACCATCCTGTGGAACGGTCCGGTCGGCGTGTTTGAGTTCCCTAACTTCCGTAAGGGCACCGAAATCATCGCTAATGCTATCGCGGACAGCGACGCGTTCTCGGTTGCGGGCGGCGGCGATACGCTGGCGGCGATCGATCTGTTCGGCATCGAAGATAAGATCTCTTATATCTCTACCGGCGGCGGCGCGTTCCTGGAGTTCGTGGAAGGCAAAAAACTGCCGGCAGTGGCCATGCTGGAAGAGCGTGCCAAGCAGTAATTCTTTAGGGGCGGCGCTGCGCGTCGCCTGAAGAGTGGCCCGGTTACGGGCGTTGAATCCGTTATGCGGCCAACGAAACAGGACAAACAGGACACAACCATGTCTAAAATTTTTGATTTCGTAAAACCCGGCGTAGTGACCGGTGATGACGTACAGAAAATCTTCAAGGTAGCGAAAGAGAATAAATTCGCTCTGCCAGCGGTAAACTGCGTCGGCACCGACTCCATCAACGCGGTACTGGAAGCAGCAGCCAAAGCGAAAGCGCCGGTTATCGTACAGTTCTCTAACGGCGGCGCCGCCTTTATCGCAGGCAAAGGTTTTAAAACCGACAAGCCGCAGGGCGCAGCGATTTTTGGCGCTATTTCAGGCGCGCAGCATGTGCATCTGATGGCCGAACAGTATGGCGTGCCGGTGATCCTGCATACCGACCACTGCGCGAAAAAACTGCTGCCGTGGATCGACGGACTGCTGGAAGCGGGCGAAGCGCATTTCCAGAAAACCGGCAAACCGCTTTTCTCTTCTCACATGATCGACCTCTCTGAAGAGTCGCTGGAAGAGAACATCGAGCTGTGCGGCAAATACCTGGAGCGCATGTCCAAACTGAACATGACGCTGGAGATCGAACTGGGCGTGACCGGCGGCGAAGAAGACGGCGTTGATAACTCTGACGTCGACAGTTCCGCGCTCTACACCCAGCCGGAAGACGTTGATTACGCTTACACCAAGCTGAGCGCCATCAGCCATCGCTTCACCATTGCGGCTTCTTTCGGCAACGTCCACGGCGTTTACAAGCCGGGCAACGTGAAGCTGACCCCGGTTATCCTGAAAAACTCTCAGGAATATGTCAGCCAGAAGCACGGCCTGCCGCACAACGCGCTGGACTTCGTTTTCCACGGCGGCTCCGGTTCTTCCGCTGCGGAAATCGAAGAGTCCATCGGCTACGGCGTCATCAAAATGAATATCGACACCGATACGCAGTGGGCGACCTGGGACGGCATTCTGCAGTACTACAAAAAGAACGAAGGCTATCTGCAGGCGCAGCTGGGCAACCCGGAAGGCGACGATAAGCCGAACAAGAAATATTACGATCCGCGCGTATGGCTGCGCTCCGCGCAGAGCTCAATGGTGACGCGCCTTGAGCAGGCGTTCAAAGAGCTGAACGCCATCGACGTGCTGTAATTTTTCGTTACAGAGACCAAAAGGCCCGTAAGGGCCTTTTTTTATACAGCTATCCCGGTAAAGATCAGGGAATTCAGGCATAGTTTGGCGTAACCTTTGATCATGTCTTAACCTTCTAGACAGGGTTGTCGGAACTTCTCTGGCAATGTTTTGTCATTTCCCCATGGGTAAACAACACAGGGCTAACTAATGGAAGATTTAAATGTCGTTGACGGAATCAGCAACGCAGGTAACTGGCTGGTACGCAACCAGGCGCTGCTGCTGAGCTACGCCGTTAATATCATTGCGGCGATCGCCATCCTTATCGTCGGGATGATTGTGGCGCGTATTATTTCTAACGGGATAAACCGCCTGCTGGTGGCACGTCATATTGACGCGACGGTCGCTGATTTCCTTTCCGCGCTGGTGCGCTATGGCGTTATCGCCTTTACATTAATCGCCGCGCTGGGGCGCGTCGGCGTGCAGACCGCCTCGGTCATCGCCGTACTGGGCGCCGCCGGTCTGGCCGTCGGTCTGGCGTTACAGGGCTCGCTCTCTAACCTGGCGGCGGGCGTGCTGCTGGTCACCTTCCGTCCGTTCCGCGCCGGTGAGTTCGTCGATCTCGGCGGCGTAATGGGCACCGTGATGAACGTGCAGATTTTCTCTACCACGCTGAAATCCGCCGATGGCAAATACGTTGTAGTGCCGAACGGCAAAATCATCGCCGGCAACATTATTAATTTTTCACGCGAGCCGGTGCGCCGCAACGAATTCATCATCGGCGTCGCCTACGATGCGGACGTGGATCAGGTCATCAAGTTGCTGCGCGAGGTGGTGGATGCCGATCAGCGCGTGCTGCAGGATCGCGGCGTGCAGATTGGCCTGAACGAGCTGGCGGCCTCATCGCTGAACTTCGTGGTGCGCTGCTGGAGCAACAGCGGCGATCTGCAGGACGTTTACTGGGATCTGATGAAAAACTTCAAGCGCACGCTGGATGCGCACGGCATCGGCATTCCTTATCCGCAGATGGATGTTCACCTGCATCAGGTGAAACAGCCGGACGGCGAAGCGCAAAACGCGCCGCAGGCGTAATAAGAGAAAAGGGCGGTCGAACCGCCCTTTTTTATTGCCTGACATTATCAACTTTACTAATGCCAGATTAAATTTTTCAATTTCCGCTAATAGTCAGTGCCGGGTACACTGCCTTTCCTATCACCGTATTCAGGACTTTTATCGTGTTATCTTTTTATTTACAAGGGCTTGCGCTTGGCGCCGCGCTGATTCTGCCGCTGGGACCGCAAAACGCGTTTGTCATGAACCAAGGCGTAAAACGTCATTATCATCTGATGACCGCCTCGCTCTGCACGCTTAGCGATGTCGCGCTGATATGCGGCGGTATTTTCGGCGGCAGCGCGCTGTTGAATCAATCGCCGCTGCTGTTGACGATCATCACCTGGGCTGGCGTGGCTTTTCTACTCTGGTACGGCTGGGGAGCGCTGCGCGCCGCATTTCGCGCTGACGTCGAGGTGGCGGCGACGGAGGCGATGAAGCAGGGGCGCTGGCGCATTGTCGCCACCATGATGGCGGTAACCTGGCTCAATCCCCACGTTTATCTCGATACCTTCGTAGTGTTGGGCAGCCTGGGCGGACAGATGCCGCCGGAGGCGCGACGCTGGTTCGCGCTGGGCTCCGTCAGCGCCTCCTTTATCTGGTTCTTTGGGCTGGCGCTGCTTGCCGCCTGGCTCTCGCCGCTGCTGCGCACGGCGAAAGCGCAGCGTATTATTAATCTGCTGGTCGGCATGGTGATGTGGTTTATAGCGGTGCAATTAGCCTTGCAAGGGATGCGGGGTTTTCACTGATGGGTAAAAAGGAGGATCCCATCAGTTGATAATCACTCAAACAGGCCGAACTTTTGCCAGAATCAAAACTCAGAGCAACACGCATAGCAATCTGTTCCAGGTTTCGCCATAGTGGCGGCCGCTGAATCACTACTCTCAAGGAGGATTTTGTCATGATGAAAAAGCTGGCTCTGACCGCAATAATGAGTATGGGCGCGCTCTCTTACGCCGCGCAGGCGGAAGAAGTGCCTAACGGCCCGCACGTCGTCACCTCCGGTCAGGCGACGGTAGATGCGCGTCCCGATATCGCCACGTTGTCGATTATGGTCAACGTCTCGTCAAAAGAGGCGGCGGACGCGAAAAAACAGGCGGACGATCGCGTTGCGCAGTACTTTGATTTTCTGCAGAAAAACGGCATTGAGAAGAAAGATATCGATGCGGCGAACCTGAGCACCCAGCCGGAATATGACTATACCAAAGAGGGCAAGTCGGTACTGAAAGGCTACCGCGCGGTACGTCAGGTTCAGGTGACGCTGCGTCAGCTGGATAAGCTCAACGAACTGCTGGATGGCGCGCTGAAATCCGGCCTGAATGAAATTCGCGCCGTGGAGCTGGGCGTGACGAATCCAGACAGCTTTAAGGATCAGGCGCGCAAAGCGGCGATAGATAACGCCACCAAGCAGGCGACCGCGCTGGCGGAAGGATTTAACGCCAAACTGGGGCAGGTCTACAGCATTCGCTACCATGTCGCCAACTACCAGCCGATGCCGATGGCGCGCATGTACAAAGCAGCTTCCGCGTCGGCAGACACCACCGCTCAGCAGACTTACGAGCAGCAAAGCATTCACTTTGACGATCAGGTGGATGTGGTGTTTGAAATCAAACCCAACACGCCATAATGAAAACGGGGCGCATCGGCGCCCCGTTTTTCCCTCGCTGATTTCCTCAGGCCGCCAGCGTATCCTGGCGCAGCACGCGATGGCCGTGCGCCAGCAGCGCGTCGGTGACGCGCCGCATCAACCGGCTCTCCGGCGCGAAGCGGTGCCAGTAGAGCATACGGCGCTGATACAGGCCGGGCGTAAGGTCAATCAGCTCGCCGCTCGCCAGTTCGCGCTCAATCTGCAGATGCGGGATCATACAGCAGGTCGATCCCTGACGAGCCAGCTGTACGAAGGCTTCCGACGAGTTCACGATATGGCAGGGAACGCTGCCGGGCGATAGGTCGAAGTTCTGCTGTAAAAACGCCTGATGCATATCGTCAAGATGATCGAAGGCGACGGCCGGCGCTTTTAACAGGGCTGAACGCGTGACGCCGTTGGGAAAATAGCGCTCGGCGAATTCGCGCGAGGCGACAAACAGGTAGTCCAGCGCCCCCAGCTGATCCACCAGGCAGCTCGGCAGCGGCTGCGGTTGAATACTTACGGCGCCTACCACTTCGCCCCGACGCAGACGCTCCTGCGTGCGCGTTTCGTCTTCCACCTGCAGGTTCAGGCGTACCGGCGAGTCGCTCAGCACCTCTTTCAGCGCGGGAAGCAGCCAAGTGGCGAGGCTGTCGGCGTTGACCGCCAGCGACAGTAGCAGCGGCGTCGTCCCGCTGATTTCATCCCCCAGCCACTCCTCTTCCAGCAGCTCTACCTGATGCAGCAACGCCAACAGCTTCTGCCCCTGTTCGGTGGGACGCGGCGGCACGGTGCGCACCAGCAGCGGCTGGCCGAACAGATTCTCCAGCTGCTTAATACGCTGCGACACCGCAGACTGCGTGATACAGAGCTTTTGCGCAGCGCGCTCAAAGCCGCGCTCGCGGATCACAGCATCCAGTGCCTGAAGCGTTCGATAATCCGGGCGTTTCATTATTTTTTTCTCCTTCAGGATGGGTATGCCGGGTCTCTTTAGTTGCCTGGCGTACCGCATAACGGGACGTGCAGCGTTGCGTTTGTTTTTGTGGGCTGGCTTCCAAAGCGGCGAATCCGCATTTAACGCACGCGCTTTTTGCCGAAGCCTTGCTTTATACTACGCGCATTCCGTCGCAGCACAGGTTGTAAACATACCATGACCCAAGATGAACTGAAAAAAGCCGTTGGCTGGGCCGCACTGAAATATGTGCGGCCGGGCACCGTGGTCGGCGTTGGCACCGGCTCTACCGCCGCGCATTTTATCGATGCGCTCGGCACGATAAAACAGCAGATAGAAGGGGCGGTTTCCAGCTCCGAAGCCTCGACGCTGAAGCTGAAAAGCCTCGGCATTCCGGTGTTCGATCTCAACGAAATCGACAGGCTGGCCCTGTATGTCGACGGCGCTGACGAGATTAATCCGCAGATGCAGATGATCAAAGGCGGCGGCGCCGCGCTAACGCGTGAAAAGATCGTCGCGGCCGTCGCGGATAAGTTTATCTGTATTGCGGACGCCACTAAAGAGGTGGATGTGCTGGGGCGTTTCCCGCTCCCCGTCGAGGTCATTCCCATGGCGCGCGCTTACGTGGCGCGCGAACTGGTCAAGCTCGGCGGTCTGCCGGAGTATCGCCAGCATGTGGTGACGGATAACGGTAACATTATTCTCGACGTGCATAATCTGCGCATTCTTAATCCTGTCGCGCTGGAAAACACTATAAACGCCTTGCCCGGCGTGGTTACCGTGGGGCTTTTTGCGGCGCGCGGCGCCGATATCGCGCTGATCGGCACCGCCGACGGGGTAAAAACCATCGAAAAATGATCTGTCCGGCGTCTTAACGACGCCAGTTTTTTCCCTGCGCAAAACATCTTTTCTTTGCGGCGTTAAATTTGGTGACTTATGTCACAAATCTGATATCTGCCTGCGGATCGTCCTTTTCACATCAGGCAACACCCTATTTTATATGGCTTTGCGCAGTCAGGCCGCAGGCCCATGCTGACAGGAAAGCAATCGTTTGTATTGCTGCGCGCGTAATTTTTGATATTTTGACAGAAGGCTGACTTATGACAGTCCTCATTGAATTCTGAATAGGGTCGGGAAATGGCAAAGGTATCACTGGAAAAAGACAAGATTAAGTTCCTGCTGGTGGAGGGTGTCCATCAAAGCGCGCTGGATAATCTGCGCGCGGCAGGCTACACCAATATCGAATTCCACAAAGGCGCGCTCGATACGGAGGCGTTAAAAGCGTCGATCCGCGATGCACACTTTATCGGTATCCGCTCCCGCACCCATCTTACCGAAGAGGTTTTCGCCGCGGCTGAGAAGCTGGTCGCCGTCGGCTGTTTCTGTATCGGCACCAACCAAGTCGAGCTGGACGCGGCGGCCAGGCGCGGCATTCCGGTCTTTAACGCGCCGTTCTCCAACACCCGTTCCGTTGCGGAGCTGGTCATTGGCGAGATGCTGCTGATGCTGCGCGGCATCCCGGAAGCGAACGCCAAAGCCCACCGCGGCATCTGGAATAAAAACGCGCAGGGCTCGTTTGAAGCGCGCGGCAAAAAGCTGGGCATCATCGGCTACGGCCATATCGGCATGCAGCTGGGCGTGCTGGCGGAAAGCCTGGGTATGCACGTCTTCTTTTATGATATCGAAAACAAACTGCCGCTGGGCAACGCGACTCAGGTTCGTCATCTTTCCGACCTGCTGAACATGAGCGACGTGGTCAGCCTGCACGTCCCGGAAACCCCTTCGACGCAGGATATGATCGGCGCGGAAGAGCTGGCATTGATGAAACCGGGTTCACTGCTGATCAACGCCTCGCGCGGCACCGTGGTAGATATCCCCGCGCTGTGCGACGTGCTGGCTAACAAGCATCTGGCGGGCGCCGCCATCGACGTTTTCCCGACCGAGCCGGCGACCAACAGCGATCCGTTCAACTCTCCGCTTTGTGAGTTCGATAACGTGATCCTGACGCCGCATATCGGCGGCTCGACGCAGGAAGCGCAGGAAAATATCGGGCTGGAAGTCTCCGGCAAGCTGGTGAAATATTCCGATAACGGCTCCACGCTCTCCGCCGTTAATTTCCCGGAAGTCTCGCTGCCGATGCATGCCGCCAGCGCCAGTCGTCTGCTGCATATTCATGAGAACCGTCCGGGCATCCTGACGGCGATTAACCAGATTTTCGCCGAGCAGGGCATTAACATTGCCGCGCAGTTCTTGCAAACCTCTCCCTATATGGGCTATGTGGTAATCGATATCGACGCGGAACAGGATGTGGCGGATAAAGCGCTGCAGCTAATGAAGGCTATTCCCGGCACCATTCGCGCGCGTCTGCTCTACTGATCGCTTTCAGAAAACAGAAAGGAGGCCAAAAGCCTCCTTTTTCTTTGCTACCACTGCCACAGCCTTGACGGCGTCAGCACCGCAGGCAGCGGCACGTCCCACTCCGCCACCGGCAGCTTATCCACCTGTTGGCAATCGTGCGCAAGCCCTACCGGCAAAAAGCCGTGTTGCTGCCAGCGCTGCAGCGTCCGGTCGTAAAATCCGCCGCCCATGCCCAGGCGCTGCCCTTCGCGATCGAAAGCCACCAGCGGCACCATCATTACATCCAGTTCATCCAGTGTCGCCATCTGCCGGATATCCAGCGGCGGCTCGGGAATACGCAATTTGTTCGGCAACAGGGGCGTCTCAGGCGTATAGCGCAAAAATAGCAGGTAGCCGGGCGAGAAGGGATGAAGCACCGGCAGATAGACCTGCTTCTGCTGCTGCCAGAGTTTGGCTATCAGCGGGCGGGTATTCAGCTCGCCGTCCACCGACAAAAACAGGGCGATCTTCTCTGCAGCGGCAACGGGGGCGAAGTTGATCGCATGTTCGGCCAGCAGATCGGCCGCCTGCTCCTGCTGCTCAGGACTAAGACCACGACGCAGATGGCGCACGTGCTGACGAATGTCCTGTCGATCGAGAAAAGAAGGATGAGTCATGACGTCCCCGTAAAGAACCTGCTGAGAGCAGGGACTATATCATGCGAGACAATGGGAACAACAAACGAAAGGGGAGATCTCCGAGATGCCGCCGTAGGCTGTAACCCTTGAACCCTTGGTTCAAGGTGAATGTGCCGTCGCTACCATCAGGCTTCTCGGACGGACCGAGCATGCTCACAGGTAACGGAGCGCCACACTCTGTTTTTTTGAAATATCGGCTCAGGGGACTGGCCCACTGGCAAACACCTCAGAGAAAATTTACTTCACCGTCACTCTATCACAGCGACCATAAAGCGTTATTCAAATTTTGCACCCTGGCGTTCAGTTATGCGGCCTTGCTCAACTAAAGCCTGTTCGATGGTCTGCTGCAGAACACGGATACGTTGTTCCATATTAGCAGCGTAATCGCGCGTTTTCACTTTCTCTTGCGCCAGCTCGTGGCAGATGTTTAACGCGGCGATGAACACCAGTTGCTCTGTATTTGTGACTCTAGTGCGAACTTTTAAATCTTGCAACCGTTGATTGAGGTCCTCAGCTGCCGAATTCAGCGCATCTTGCTGTTCAGGCGGACAATTCACTCTCAATGAACGACCAAAAATTTGAATATCTACCGGTTGTGCAGACATGCCACCTTCCTGACTTTATCCTTTGCCCGCATCTCCCTTAGCCGTCAAAGACTTGGGAGGGTGGGCACTATATAGACCCGCGAAATAACTTACAACCCCTTTTCTGGAAACCTTGAGGCACCTGGTGGTAGCATAACATGAACTTATTCTGCCAACGATGATGAATGCTTATGTCTTTACAGAACGCAATTCCGGACTACCACGCGCTGGCGTCAGCGCTCTCCCGACAGGGCGTAGGAATGACGCCGGCGGAGATGCATGGCCTGCTTAGCGGCATTATTTGCGGCGGCAATCAGGATCAGAGCTGGAAAAAGCTGGTATACGATCTCACCAATGAAGGGCTGGCGTTTTCGCAAAGCCTGTCGCAGCCTCTTCAGGCGTTGCATGACAGCGTCACCACGACGCTTGAAGATGAAGGCTATCTGTTTCAGCTGATGCTGCCGGACGACGACGAAATCACCGTGTTCGATCGCGCCGATGCGCTGGCTGGCTGGGTAAACCATTTTCTGCTTGGTCTGGGCGTCACGCAGCCGAAGCTTGATAAAGTCACCGGGGAGACCGGCGAAGCGATCGACGATCTGCGCACCATCGCCCAGCTGGGTTACGACGAAGATGAAGACCAGGAAGAGCTGGAGCAGTCGCTGGAAGAGGTTATCGAATATGTGCGCGTGGCGGCGCTGTTATGCCACGACACCTTCAATCATCCGCCAACGACCGCGCCCGAAGTCAGCAAACCCACGTTACACTAAGGTTTAGATAACGCGAATCATCTCAGGGGCACCGGCGTGTCCGTTTAACAGGGAGTGCAGAATATGATTACTCTGGAGACTTTTCAGCAGCGTCGTCAGACGCTGCTGTCGCGTATGGCTCCTGGCAGCGCGGCGTTGATCTTCGCCGCCCCGGAAGCGACGCGCAGCAACGACAGCGAATACCCCTTTCGTCAGAACAGCGATTTCTGGTATTTCACCGGCTTTAACGAGCCGCAGGCGCTGCTGGTGCTGATAAAAAGCGATGAGAACCATAACCACAGCGTGCTGTTCAATCGCGTGCGCGATCTCACGGCGGAAATCTGGTTCGGCCGCCGTCTGGGCCAGGAGGCGGCGCCGGCGAAGCTGGGCGTCGATCGCGCCTTGCCCTGGGATGATATCAACGAGCAGCTTTACCAGCTGCTTAATGGCCTGGACGTGGTCTATCACGCGCAGGGTCTGTTCAGCGACGCGGACGAATTGGTGTTCGGCGCGCTGGATAAGCTGCGTCGCGGCTTCCGTCAGAACCTGAGCGCGCCTGCGACCCTGACCGACTGGCGGCCCTGGGTGCATGAGATGCGCCTGCTCAAAGGGCCGGAAGAGATCGACATTCTGCGCCGCGCCGGGCAGATCAGCGCGCTGGCGCATACCCGGGCGATGGAAGCCTGCCGACCGGGTCTGTTCGAATATCATCTGGAAGGGGAAATTCACCACGAATTTAACCGGCACGGCGCGCGCTTTCCTTCCTATAACACCATTGTCGGATCGGGTGAAAACGCCTGCATCCTGCACTACACCGAAAACGAAAGCGAGCTGCGCGACGGCGATCTGGTCCTGATTGACGCCGGCTGCGAGTTCCATGGCTACGCGGGCGACATTACCCGCACCTTTCCGGTCAACGGCAAATTCAGCCCGGCGCAGCGCGCGATCTACGACATCGTGCTGGCATCGCTCTACAAAGCGCTAGCCCTGTTTCGGCCCGGTATCAGCATTCGCAGCGTAAACGATGAAGTGGTGCGCATTATGGTCAGCGGGCTGGTCGAGCTGGGCATCCTGCAGGGCGAGGTGGATACGCTGATCGCCGAGGACGCCCATCGCCAGTTCTACATGCACGGGTTGGGACACTGGCTGGGGCTGGATGTACATGACGTCGGCAACTACGGCACCCCGAGCCGCGACCGCATTCTGGAGCCAGGCATGGTGCTGACTATCGAGCCTGGACTCTATATTGCGCCGGATGCCGACGTGCCGGCGCAATATCGCGGCATCGGCATCCGTATCGAAGATGACATTTTGATCACCGAAACCGGCAACGAGAACCTTACCGACAGCGTCGTTAAGGATGCCGAGGCGATTGAAACCCTGATGGCGGCGGCGCGAAACCTATGAGTATTATCATTGCCGGCGGCGGCATGGCTGGCGCAACCCTGGCGCTGGCGATCTCTCACCTGACGCAGGGAAAATTGCCGGTCACGCTGATTGAGAGCAGAGAACCGGACAGCCGCGCTCATCCGGGCTACGACAGCCGCGCCATTGCGCTGGCGGCGGGTACCTGTCAACAGCTTGCGGCGATCGATCTCTGGCGCACGCTGGAAAGCTGCGCCACGCCGATTATTGATATTCACGTCAGCGACCGCGGCCACGCCGGTTTTGTCTCAATGCAGGCGCAGGAGTATGGACTCAGCGCGCTGGGCAACGTCGTGGAACTGTTCGATGTCGGGCAGCGCCTGTTTACCCGGCTGGAGCGCGCGCCAGGCGTCTCGCTGCGCTGTCCCGCCAGCGTCGTGTCGGTATCGCGCCAGCAGGAAAGCGTGCAGGTCACGCTGGATAGCGGCGAACAGCTTAGCGGCGCGCTGCTGGTGGCGGCCGACGGCTCGCGTTCGCCGCTGGCCGCCTCCTGCGGCATTCAGTGGCGGCGCGACGATTATCAGCAGTTAGCGCTGATCGCCAACGTTACCACGCAGCTGCCGCATCAGGGACGCGCCTTCGAGCGCTTCACCGAGCACGGTCCGCTGGCGCTGCTGCCGATGTCCGAAGGGCGCCTGTCGTTGGTCTGGAGCCATCCGCTGTCGGCGCGCGAAACTGTACAAAGCTGGAGCGATGCGGAATTTCTGACGCAGCTGCAGCGCGCTTTTGGCTGGCGGCTGGGCAAATTTACCCAAGCCGGCCAGCGCGACTGCTATCCGCTGGCACTGCAGGTGGCGACCTCCACGGTTTCACACCGGCTGGCGCTGGTAGGCAATGCGGCGCAGACGCTGCATCCTATCGCTGGGCAGGGTTTCAACTTGGGTCTGCGCGACGTGATGTCGCTGGCGGAAACCCTGGCCGCCGCGCACCGGCATCAGCAGGACGTCGGCAGTTTCGGCGTGTTGCAACATTACCGTCAGCGGCGTGAGCCGGATCGCGAGGCGACGATCGGCGTCACCGACGGCCTGGTACGGCTGTTCGCCAACCGTTACGCCCCGCTGGTGGTGGGAAGAAATCTTGGGCTGATGGCGATGGACAATCAGCCGTGGCTGCGAAATCAACTGGCCGAGCGCACGCTCGGCTGGGTAAAGCGTTAATAAGGGGCTTCGATGCAAAGTTTTGATGTGGTGATCGCCGGTGGCGGCATGGTCGGGCTGGCGGTGGCCTGTGGACTGCAGGGCAGCGGTCTGCGCGTCGCCGTACTGGAAAAATCCGCGGCGCCGCAGTTTGACGCCGCCGCGCCCGCGTCGATTCGCGTCTCCGCGATTAACGCCGCCAGCGAGCGGCTGCTGCAAAAGCTGGATGTCTGGTCAACGATCCTTGCGCTGCGCGCCAGCAGCTACCACGGCATGGAAGTGTGGGATCAGGACAGCTTCGGCAGCATTTCGTTCGACGATGAGCAGCAGGGGCTGAGCCACCTCGGTCATATTATTGAAAACCCGGTGATTCAGAACGCGCTCTGGCAGCGCGCCAGCGCCTGCAGCGACGTGACCCTGATCGCGCCAGCTCAGCTGCAGCAGGTGGCGTTCGGCGACAACGAGGCTTTTATCACGCTGCAGGACGGCAATATGATGACCGCGCGTCTGCTGATCGCCGCCGACGGCGCGAACTCCTGGCTGCGCAACAAAGCGGACATCCCGATCACCTTCTGGGATTACAATCATCATGCGCTGGTCGCCAACGTGCGCACCGACATGCCGCACGATGCGGTGGCGCGTCAGGTGTTTCATGGCGACGGCATTCTGGCGTTTCTGCCGATGCAGGACCCTCATCTCAGCTCTATCGTCTGGTCGCTGCCGCCGCAAGAGGCCAGTCGGCTGGAAAGCATGCCGGAGGCGCTGTTCAACCAGCAGCTCTCCGTCGCCTTCGATATGCGCTTGGGGCTGTGTCATCTGGAGAGCGAGCGCAAAGCCTTTCCGCTGATGGCGCGTTACGCGCGCAGCTTCGCCGCGCATCGTCTGGCGCTGGTGGGCGACGCGGCCCATACCATTCATCCGTTGGCCGGGCAGGGCGTAAACCTCGGTTTCATGGATGCCGCCGAGCTGATCGGCGAAATCAGGCGTCTGCATCAGCAAGGGAAAGATATCGGCCAGCACCTTTACCTGCGTCGCTACGAGCGCAGCCGTAAACAGAGCGCCGCCATGATGCTCGCCGGGATGCAAGGGTTCCGCGAACTCTTCGCCGGCACCCATCCGGCTAAAAAGCTGCTGCGCGACGTCGGCCTGAAGCTGGCGGATACGCTGCCCGGCGTAAAACCGATGATGCTGAAACAGGCGATGGGCCTTAACGATCTGCCGGCCTGGCTACGCTAACACCTTTCTAACGGCCGGCGTTTACTCCGGCCGCCTCTCCGCTTTCCGCCGTTTCCATTGCTATGAAAATCGCTGCCGCACCAAAAAAAGCAGGGGCGCACTCTTTTTGCGCCTCATTTGATTTATTCTAATTTCACCGCGCTCTTCGCATTATTTTTTTTCATGCGAAGGTGGATTTTCTGCGCGTCGTCTTTGCTGTTTCGCCTGTCAGGTTTCGTTATCTTGCTAAACAACAGGCTGTTCAATGAATTTTATGCGTGTTAAATCACAGATTGCCAGTCGATTACGCTAAATAGCTTGCGCTGCGACCTCTGCCTGAGATTAATCTTCACCCTCGTTTTCCTTATGGTTAATTTAGCCGTTCGGTGATAACGTCAGTGCCAGGAGAACGTTTGCGTCGGTGATAAAACCGGCAAAAGCGTCCGTTTCGACTGACTCGCTTCGGCACAGGATAGCTATGACTCAACAGACGCCTTTGTTTGAACAGCATCAAGCCTGCGGTGCCCGTATGGTGGATTTTCACGGCTGGATGATGCCGCTGCACTACGGTTCCCAGATGGACGAACATCATGCGGTGCGCAACGACGCGGGCATGTTCGACGTTTCTCATATGACCATCGTGGATCTGCACGGCGCGCAGACGCGCGACTTCCTGCGCTACCTGCTGGCGAACGATGTCGCTAAACTCGCCCAGCCGGGCAAGGCGCTCTATACCGGCATGCTGAATGCGTCCGGTGGCGTCATCGACGATTTGATTGTTTACTTTATGACCGAGGACTTTTTTCGCCTGGTGGTTAACTCCGCGACGCGTGAAAAAGATCTGAAGTGGATCGGCGACCATGCGCAGGGTTATGAGGTGACGCTGACCGAGCGTGACGACCTGGCGCTGATCGCCGTGCAGGGGCCTAACGCCCAGCAGAAAGCGCAGACGCTGTTCAGCGCTGAGCAACGTCAGGCCGTGGAGGGGATGAAACCTTTTTTCGGCGTCCAGGCGGGCGATCTTTTTATCGCCACCACCGGTTATACCGGCGAAGCGGGTTATGAAATCGCGCTGCCGGCGGCGCAGGCGGCGGAATTCTGGCAGCGGCTGCTGGCGGCGGGCGTGAAGCCAGCCGGACTGGGCGCGCGCGATACGCTGCGCCTGGAAGCGGGCATGAACCTGTATGGTCAGGAGATGGATGAAGGCATTTCGCCGCTGGCGGCCAACATGGGCTGGACCATCGGCTGGGAGCCTGGCGATCGCGACTTTATTGGCCGTGACGCGCTGGAAGCCCAGCGTAAAGCGGGTACCGAAAAGCTGGTCGGTCTGATCATGACCGAGAAAGGGGTGCTGCGTAACGATCTGCCGGTGCGTTTTACCGATGAGATGGGGCAGATGCGCGAGGGCGTCATTACCAGCGGCTCCTTCTCGCCCACGCTGGGCTGCAGCATCGCGCTGGCGCGCGTTCCGGCCGGCATCGGCGACAGCGCAATCGTTCAGATCCGCAACCGCGAAATGCCGGTAAAGGTCACCAAACCTGTTTTCGTTCGCGCCGGTAAGCCGGTCGCTCACTAATTTTTTTCAGGAGAGATGGCGATGAGCAATGTGCCAAATGCGTTGAAATACCGTGAAAGCCACGAATGGGTGCGTAAAGAAGATGACGGCACTTACACCGTCGGCATCACCGAACATGCACAGGAACTGCTAGGCGACATGGTGTTTGTCGACCTGCCGGATGTCGGCGCGACCTTCGCCGCCGGCGATGACTGCGCGGTCGCGGAGTCCGTAAAGGCGGCTTCCGATATCTACGCCCCGCTCAGCGGCGAAATCGTCGCGGTGAATGAAGAACTGGCCGATGCGCCGGAACTGGTCAACAGCGAGCCGTACGCTGCCGGATGGCTGTTCAAAATCAAGGCCAGCGACGAGTCGGAGCTCGACGCGCTGCTGAGCGCCGACGCCTACAAAGATTCTATCGACGAGTAACAGAGCTGCTGTTTCGGGAGCGGGCGGACCGCTCCCGAACTGACTGCGCCGCGCGCAGCCTCCCTATTTCCCAGCCCGATTCAGGATTTACTGCTAATGACCCAGACTCTCAGCCAGCTTGAACACAACGGTGCGTTCATTGAGCGCCACATCGGCCCTTCGCCTGAGCAACAGGCCACCATGCTGGAAACCATCGGCGCCCGCTCGCTGGCCGCGTTAATCGGTTCCGTCGTGCCTGCCGATATCCAGCTGCCGGGCCCGCCAGCGGTCGGCGAAGCCGCCACTGAACAGCAGGCGCTGGCGGAATTAAAGGCGATCGCCAGCCAGAACCATATCTACAAATCCTGGATCGGCATGGGCTACAGCGCGGTGATCACCCCGCCGGTTATTCTGCGCAATATGCTGGAAAATCCCGGCTGGTATACTGCTTATACTCCCTACCAGCCTGAAGTCTCGCAGGGGCGCCTGGAGGCGTTGCTAAATTTCCAGCAGGTGACGCTGGATCTCACCGGGATGGACGTGGCTTCCGCTTCGCTGCTGGATGAAGCCACCGCGGCGGCGGAAGCGATGGCGATGGCCAAACGCATCAGCAAGCTGAAAAACGCCAACAAATTCTTTATCGCCGAGGATATTCATCCGCAAACCCTCGACGTGGTGCGTACGCGCGCCGAAACCTTTGGCTTTGAGCTGATCATCGATAACGCGGAAAAAGCGCGCGATCACGACGATCTTTTCGGCGTGCTGCTGCAACAGGTCGGCACCACCGGCGAAGCGCACGATTACAGCCCGCTGATCGCGGAACTGAAAAGCCGTAAGATCGTCGTCAGCGTCGCCGCCGATTTTATGGCGCTGGTGCTGCTGGAAGCGCCGGGCAAGCAGGGGGCGGATATCGTTTTCGGCTCAGCTCAGCGTTTCGGCGTTCCTATGGGCTACGGCGGCCCGCACGCCGCCTTCTTCGCCAGCCGCGACGAGCATAAGCGTTCTATGCCGGGTCGTATTATCGGCGTCTCGCGCGATGCCGCTGGCAACAACGCGCTGCGTATGGCGATGCAGACCCGCGAACAGCATATTCGCCGCGAGAAGGCCAACTCCAACATCTGTACCTCTCAGGTGCTGCTGGCGAACATTGCCGGTCTCTACGCGGTATTCCACGGTCCGGCCGGGCTGAAGCGCATCGCATCGCGCATTCATCGCTTCACCGATATTCTCGCCGCCGGCCTGCAGCAGGGCGGTCTGAAACTGCGCCACGCCAGCTGGTTCGACACGCTGACTGTTGAAGTGGCGGATAAAGCCGCAGTGCTGAGCCGCGCCCTGAGCTTCGGCGTCAACCTGCGCAGCGATATTCATAACGCCGTCGGCATTACGCTGGACGAAACCACGCGCCGCGAAGATATCGCCGCGCTGTTCGCCATCCTGCTGGGCGATGCGCATGGCCTGGAGATCGACGCGCTCGACGCGGCGGCCGCCCACGACAGCGCCTCGATTCCGGCGGGCCTGCAGCGCAAGGAGCCGATTCTGAGCCATCCGGTGTTTAACCGTCATCATAGCGAAACCGAGATGATGCGTTACATGCACAGCCTGGAGAAGAAAGATCTGGCGCTGAACCAGGCGATGATCCCGCTGGGCTCCTGCACCATGAAGCTGAACGCCGCGGCCGAAATGATCCCGATCACCTGGCCGGAATTCGCCGAACTGCATCCGTTCTGCCCGGCGGAGCAGGCGACCGGCTATCTGCAGATGATCGCCCAGCTTTCGCAGTGGCTGGTGCAGCTGACCGGCTACGACGCGCTCTGCATGCAGCCGAACTCCGGCGCGCAGGGCGAATATGCGGGACTGCTGGCGATCCGTCGCTATCATGAGAGCCGCAATGAACCAGAGCGCGATCTCTGCCTGATCCCCAGCTCCGCGCACGGCACCAACCCGGCCTCCGCGCAGATGGCGGGCATGAGCGTGGTGGTGGTCGCCTGTGATAAACAGGGCAACATCGACCTGCACGACCTGCGTGAAAAAGCGGTGCAGGCGGGCGAGCGGCTCTCCTGCATCATGGTGACCTATCCCTCGACGCACGGCGTTTACGAAGAGACCATCCGCGAGGTGTGTCAGATCGTTCATCAGCACGGCGGCCAGGTTTACCTCGACGGCGCGAACATGAACGCCCAGGTCGGCATCACCACGCCGGGCTATATCGGCGCGGACGTCTCGCACCTGAATCTGCATAAAACCTTCTGCATTCCGCACGGCGGCGGCGGCCCGGGCATGGGGCCGATCGGCGTAAAAGCGCATCTGGCGCCTTTCGTACCGGGCCATAGCGTGGTGCAGATCGACGGCGTGCTGACGCAGCAGGGCGCCGTTTCCGCTGCGCCGTTCGGCAGCGCCTCTATCCTGCCGATCAGCTGGATGTATATCCGTATGATGGGCGCTGAAGGGTTGAAACAGGCAAGTTCGATGGCGATCCTGAACGCGAACTACATCGCTCACCGCCTGCAGTCCGCCTTCCCAATCCTCTACACCGGCCGCGACGGCCGGGTGGCGCACGAATGTATTCTCGACATCCGTCCGCTGAAAGAGCAGACCGGCATCAGCGAGCTGGACATCGCCAAGCGCCTAATCGACTACGGCTTCCATGCGCCGACCATGTCTTTCCCGGTGGCGGGCACGCTGATGGTGGAGCCGACCGAGTCGGAGAGCAAGATCGAACTGGATCGCTTTATCGACGCGATGCTGGCGATCCGCATGGAGATTGACCGCGTAGCCGACGGAGAATGGCCGCTCGATGACAACCCGCTGGTCAACGCGCCGCACACCCAGATGGAGATCGTCGGCGAATGGGCGCATCCCTACAGCCGCGAACTGGCGGTCTTCCCGGCAGGCAGCGCCAACAAATATTGGCCGACCGTGAAGCGTCTGGATGACGTGTTCGGCGACCGTAATCTGTTCTGCTCCTGCGTGCCGATAAGCGAATACCAGTAAGCGATGCGCAGCGATAAAAAAGGGCCGGTTTCCCGGCCCTTTTTCTTAGCACGTTGCGTGTCAGATCACGCTTAAAGCTCCGCGCCGTTGCTGGCGATCACGTTCTGATACCAGCTAAAGCTCTTCTTCTTCGAACGGGCGAAAGTGCCGCTGCCGTCGTCGTTTTTAGCGACGTGGATAAATCCGTAACGCTTGTTGTACTGGCCGGTGGTGAAGGAGACGCAGTCGATGCAGCCCCAAGGGGTGTAGCCCATCAGCTCTACGCCATCCTCCGTCACCGCTTTTTTCATCTCTTCGATATGTGCGCGCAGGTAGTCGATGCGGTAATCGTCCGCGATAAAACCTTCGGCGTCAGGCTTATCGATGGCGCCGAAACCGTTCTCGACGATAAACAGCGGCTTCTCGTAGCGTTCGTAAAAATCGTTCAGCGCATAGCGCAGGCCGACGGGATCGATCTGCCAGCCCCAGTCGGACGCCTTAACGTGCGGATTCGGCACTACGCCTTCGAAACCGGTGATAGGATCGTCCACGCCGGAGGCGTTATTCTGCACCGCATTGCTCATGTAGTAGCTGAAGCCGATGTAATCGGCGCAGCCGTTGCGCAGCGTCTCGCTGTCTTCCGGCTCCATCTCGATGTTATAGCCTTTGCGCGCCCACTCTTTCAGCGTGTAAGCGGGGTAATGGCCGCGCATCTGCACGTCGCTGAAGACGTAGCGCTGATGCATCGCCTGCTGCGCCAGCAGCACATCGTCAGGATGACAGGAGAAGGGATAGACCGGCACCATGGCGATCATGCAGCCGATTTTGAAATCCGGGTTGATCTCATGGCCGCGCTTCACCACTTTGGCGCTGGCGACGAACTGATGATGCATTACCTGATACATCGCCTGTTCCGGCTTCTCATGTTCGGTGAAAATCACGCCCGAGCAGCAGTAGCCGAACAGCGGATATTGCCAGTTGCGCTGGTTGTTAATTTCATTAAAGGTCATCCAGTATTTGACCTTGTTTTTATAACGCTGCATCACCACGTCGCTGAAGCGCACAAAAAAATCGACCACTTTGCGGTTGTGCCAGCCGCCATACTCTTTCACCAGGTGATAAGGCATCTCAAAGTGGGAGAGGGTGATCACCGGTTCGATGCCATATTTCAGCAGCTCGTCAAAAAGATCGTCATAGAATTGCAGTCCCGCCTCGTTCGGCGCCTGCTCGTCGCCGTTCGGGAATATGCGCGTCCAGGCGATAGAGGTGCGGAAACATTTAAAGCCCATCTCCGCGAACAGAGCGACATCCTGCTTGTAGTGCGAATAAAACTCGACCGCCTGGTGGTTCGGGTAATATTTATTGGGTTGGACGCCGTCGGTTATCTCGCGGTTTACGCCATGCGCGCCGCCGGTCAACACATCGGCGATGCTGACGCCTTTACCGCCCTGATCCCAGCCGCCTTCAACCTGATGCGCGGCCACCGCGCCGCCCCAAAGAAAACCTTTCGGTAACTGTTGTTCACTCATGAAGAGACCTCATTAGCTGTTTTATTTAGCGGGAATAATGAGGCGAGTGTAACAAAGGGATAAACAAAGTCACGTTATAACACCGGGGTGCTATTGTGACTTGTTACAGATAAAAAACAGGATGATTTATGGCGCAAGCTGCGCGGATATTTTACGGCCCAGGGTTTCTAAAATATAAATGACCGGCACCTGAGTAGTAATATCGTAGCGATCCGCCAGGCGAATCTGCGGCATATGATAGGAGAGATTAAAATCGGCCATTCTCGCCAGAGAGCTGGTTTCGCTGTTGGTAACAGAGATGATTTTACAGTGATGCAGGCTGAACTGGCTGGCTAAACGCAGGATCTCTTCGGTCTCGCCGGAAACCGATAAAATAATCGCCAGCGCGTTTTCATATAAGCTGCGGCTCACCGGATAATAGGGATCATCGATATGATGGCAAAATTTGCCGACGTTGGAAAAGAAACGCGCGCCATATTTCCCGAGACTGCCGGACGTGCCTGCGCCAATAAAGAATACCCGCTCGGCCTGAATAATCATTTTCGCCGCGCGGGAAATTAACTGCTCGAACTCTTCGTTATTAATACTTTTAAAAAAGCTGACGATTTCATTCACGCCGGAATGCGCCAGCGGCGGCGTAGTTTGTTGTAAAGAGAGCTTGAAACGGATACGAAATTCAGACCAGCCGTCGCACTGCATTTTACGGCAGAAGCGCAGCACGGTGGTGGTAGACACGCCCGCCTGCTCCGCCAGTTCGCGAATTGTCATATAACTGACACGTTCACGATTTTTAATAATGAAATTATAGACCTGCATTTCAAGGTCGTTAAGAGTGGCCAGATCGCTGTGCGAGAACATCAGGAAAATCCCTAATCTCTTGTAAACGAAGCCGGATTGTACCAGATTCACCGCCGCAAGGGAGAATAGCCGCGATGCAAAGATTTATTTTAGCGTACAAGTGTACTCTGAAACTTTTCTTCGCTACTCTGGAGAACAGAAAACCAACAATACCCTGCCACGATTTTTCAGGAACGCGCTTATGTTGCAAAAACGCATTGTCACTCAAGGCTATTCGCTGGCGGAAGAGATCGCCAACAGCATCAGCCACGGCCTCGGCTGCCTGTTCGGCATTGTCGGTCTGGTGCTGCTGCTGACTCAGGCGGTCGAGATGCGCGCCGATGCGATGGCGATTACCAGCTACAGCCTCTATGGCGGCAGCATGATCTTGCTGTTCCTCGCCTCGACGCTCTATCACGCCGTTCCGCAACAAAGGGCGAAGCGGTGGCTGAAAAAGTTCGACCACTGCGCCATCTATCTGTTGATAGCCGGCACTTATACGCCGTTTCTGCTGGTGGGCTTAAAATCGCCGCTGGCGCATGCGCTGATGGGGGTAATCTGGAGCCTGGCGCTGGCGGGCATTATCTTCAAGCTGACCATCGCGCACCGCTTCAAGGTACTGTCGCTGGCGACCTATCTCAGCATGGGCTGGCTGTCGCTGATTGTGATTTATCAGCTGGCGGAAAAACTCTCGGCGGGCGGCGTCTGGCTGCTGGCCGCTGGCGGGATCGTCTACTCCCTGGGGGTAATCTTCTACGTGGCGCGCCGTATTCCCTATAACCATGCCATCTGGCACGCGTTCGTGCTGGGCGGCAGCGCCTGCCATTTCTGCGCTATCTACTTTTACGTCAGCTGATCGGACGGGCCGGCGCTGCTGCCGGCCCGCGCGATGTTACCCCTCGTCCAGCGAGTAGGGCAGCGGCTGAATGGTCAGCTGGCCGCCTTCGTCGCCTTCCACGCGCAGGACGCTCTCCGGCTCCAGATCGTTATTAAGCACCGCCTGCACCCAAACCGCGCCGTCATCCAGCTGGACGGCGGCCAGAACGGTGCCGGTGCGGCGCCATCTGTCGCCCATCTGCAGCTCCAGCGAATCATTCGCCGCGGGCAGATGGCTGGCGCTGCCCGCCAGCCACCAGAGCGCGCGCTTGTTGGCGCCGCGATATTTGGCGCGCGCCACCATCTCCTGGCCGGTATAGCAGCCTTTTTTAAAGCTGATGGCGTCCAGCGCCTGCAGGTTGGCCGCCTGCGGGATAAACTGCGCGCTGGTCGCGCTGTCGATAACCGGCAGGCCCGCTTCGATATCCAGCGCCAGCCACTGGGTGCTGTCGTTCAGGGCCGCATCGTCCGCCAGCTTCTGCTGCAGCGTACGCGCCTGCTCCAGCGAAGTGACCAGCAGGAAACGTTCGGCGGGCTGCGCAAACCACAGCAGCGTCGTCTCGCCTTGTTGAACCACCGACGTTTCGCCGTCCGGCAGCGCGTCAAACAGATTGGCTAAGGCCGCGCGCGCCTGAAAGCCCGCTACGCCCAGCAGCACCGCGTCGTCATCGGCGGCGATGGCGACCTTAGAAAACACCGCATACTTCTTCAGCTCGGCGACCTGGGTGTCGCGCAGGTTGCGACGCACCAGGTAGGCGTAACCTTCGCCGCGATGAAACAGGCGCAGATTGCTCCACATTTTGCCTTTGGCGTCGCAGTGGGCGGCAGGCAGATGGCGGGCCGCATCCAGCGCTGAAACGTCCAGAGTCAGTTGCCCCTGCAAATAGCTGACGCTGTCGGCGCCCTGCACCGAGACCAGCGCCCATTCATCAAGGGAAATCAGCGTTAACGGCAGACGGGCGGAGGCCGTAGGCTGACGTGGCGGTAAGGTAAAAATCGGCATGGAGGTATCCTGATTTGAAAGGTTCATCCGAAACAATGCTTCCAATGTTAAAAGAGCAGTGCGGCTTTGCAACCTGTTTACCGAATCGGGCGCACAAAACGCGTGATAATCCTGTAAAAAAACGGGCCGCTATGCGTAACCTCGCGCAGCCTGGCCGCTGCCGCCTGCGCCCTGAGAAAATCCAGGGTACACTAGCCGCCACTGTTTGAACTGTGGAAACCTGACACATGGATATTCATGACAAATCCCGCATTCACTGGGCCTGCCGCCGCGGCATGCTGGAGCTGGACATCGCCATCATGCCGTTTTTCGAATATGAATATGACACCCTGAGCGACAGCGATAAAAAAGTGTTCATCGCGCTGCTGCAAAGCGACGATCCCGATCTCTTCAACTGGATGATGGATCATGGCGACCCCGCCGATGCGGAGCTGAAACGCATGGTGAAACTGATTCAGCAGCGCAACCGCGAACGTGGTCCGGTGGCGATGTGATCTCAGGCCGTCGCGCGTCGCGCGCTGGCTACAGCGCGGGCTGCACGGCGCGGTTATCGGCGCGCTGCTGCTTTCGCCCTGGGAAGGCTGCTGGGCATGGGCGAAGCTGCCATTGCTGGCGGCAGTAGTATGGGAGGCGCATCGCGCGGCGCGTCGCCTGAATCATCTTCACGGCGAGCTGAATATCGATGAGCGGGGAAACTGGCGCTGGCGGGGCGAAAGCTGGCGGCTGTTGCGGCCGCCGCGCTGGCTGCCCTTCGGCGCGCAGGTGGCGTTGCGCAGCGCAAAAGGGCTGACGACGCGTTTCTGGCTGATGCGGGACGCGATGACGCCCGCCGCCTGGCGCGCGGGGGCGGGGCCCCCCTGGTTTCCCCGAGGGCGGGACGCGGAGGGGGGCCGCGGCCGGGGGGGGCCGGGCGGGGGGGGCCGGGGGGGGGGGGGGGGGGNNCAGAGTAGGGCCGCCGTTTCGGTGAGGATCTGCTCGCACCACTGCTCGATGCGCTCGTCGCTCTGCTCGAACTGATTAACGTCATCCAGCGCCAGGCCGACAAACTGCGCGCCGTCGGCAGTCAGCGGTTTCGGGCTGGTAAACTCGTAGCCCTCCAGCGGCCAGTAGCCGACAAACCGCACCCCCATCGGCTGTAGCAGATCGTGCAGCATGCCCAACGCATCCAGAAACCACTCGCCGTAGCCGATCTGGTCGCCCATCCCGTAGAGCGCCACAATCTTGCCGCGCAAATCGAGATTGGGCAGATGAGGCCAAATTGCTTCCCAGTCCTCCTGCAGCTCGCCGAAATCCCAGGTAGGAATGCCGAGGATCAGCAGGTCGTACTGCTCCATCAGCGAGGGATCCTCATCTTTCAGATTATGCAGCGTCACCAGCTCTTCGCCGATAAAGTCGCGGATCTTCTCCGCCGCCATTTCGGTGTAACAGGTGCTGGAACCGTAAAAAAGCCCGATTTTCATACAGATAGTGCTCAGTTTTTGCCGACTCTGGCGCAATTGTATCAGAAGCGGGCTTAAATCAGGCATAATGAGCGCGATTTCGCAGCGGTCAGCGGGGGAAAAGTGCAAGACAGCGACCTCACAGAACAGTTTCTCGATGCGCTCTGGATTGAGCGCAACCTGGCGCAAAACACGCTCTCTTCATACCGCCAGGATCTGCAAAACCTGACCGGCTGGCTCGCTCACCGTCAGCTCACGCTGCTGACGGTGAGCGCGCTGGATCTACAGGCGTTCCTCGCCGAGCGGCTTGACGGCGGCTATAAAGCGAGCAGCTCGGCGCGCCTGCTCAGCGCCATGCGGCGGCTTTTCCAGTACTGCTACCGGGAAAAGCTGCGCGCGGACGATCCCAGCGCGCTGCTGGCCGCGCCGAAACTGCCGCAGCGTTTGCCGAAGGATCTGTCGGAAGCGCAGGTGGAGCGGCTGTTGCAGGCGCCGAGCGTGGAGATCCCGCTGGAGCTGCGCGATAAGGCGATGCTGGAGCTGCTCTATGCCACCGGGCTGCGCGTCTCCGAGCTGGTCGGCCTGACGCTCAGCGACGTCAGCCTGCGCCAGGGGGTGGTACGGGTGATCGGCAAGGGCGACAAAGAGCGCCTGGTGCCGTTGGGCGAAGAGGCGGTGCACTGGCTGGAGCAATATATGGAGTATGGGCGGCCGTGGTTGCTGAACGGGCAGACGCTGGACGTGCTCTTTCCCAGCAACCGAGCGCAGCAGATGACGCGGCAAACCTTCTGGCATCGCATCAAACATTATGCCACGCTGGCGGGAATCGACAGCGAGAAGCTTTCGCCGCACGTCCTGCGCCATGCGTTCGCCACCCACCTGCTGAACCACGGCGCCGATCTTCGTGTCGTACAAATGTTGCTGGGACACAGCGATCTCTCAACCACGCAAATTTATACGCACGTCGCGACCGAGCGGCTGCGTCAGTTACATCAACAGCATCATCCGCGCGCCTGACGCGCGGAAATAAGGAAATCAGATGAAAAAGCATTTCGTGATGATGGCTCTGCTCGCCAGCGCCTTTTCCGGCTTGGTTCAGGCCGATGACAGCGCGATTCAGCAATCCCTGAACAAACTGGGGCTGCAGCAGACCGAAATCCAGCCATCACCGCTGCCGGGTTTTAAGACCGTGATGACCGAAAGCGGCGTGCTTTACGTCACCGATGACGGCAAGCATATGATCCAGGGGCCGTTATACGACGTCAGCGGCGCGCAGCCGGTCAACGTCACTAACCAGCTGCTGGATAAGAAAGTGGACGCGCTGGCGTCGCAGATGATCGTTTATAAAGCGCCTAAAGAGCAGCATGTGATCACCGTCTTCACCGACATCACCTGCGGCTACTGCCGCAAACTGCATGAACAGATGGCGGACTACAACGCGCTCGGCATTACCGTGCGCTACCTGGCTTTCCCGCGCGAAGGGCTGCACGGCCAGGTGGAGAACGCGATGAAGTCGATCTGGTGCTCCGCCGATCGCAATAAGGCGTTTGACGACGCGATGAAGGGCAACGCGCCAGCCGCGGCCTCGTGTGACATCAATCTCGATCAGCACTATAAGTTGGGCATTCTCTATGGCATTCAGGGCACGCCCGCTATTCTCACCGATAGCGGCATGATGATCCCGGGCTATCAGGGACCGCAGGAGCTGAAACAGGTGCTGGACGGGCAAAAACGTGGTGGTTAATTGGCAGTCATGAAACAGGTTGAACTGCGTCGGCGAGAAGCGTCGACGACAGAGGCGTTGCCGACAGAATTGCATCCGCTGCTGCGCCGGCTCTACAGCCAGCGCGGCGTGCTGAATGCGGCAGAGCTGGAGCGCGGCGCGAAGCATCTGCTGCCGTATCACACCCTGAGCGGCATCGACAAAGCCGTCGCGCTGCTGCATCAGGCGTTGCAGGACGGCCGCCGCATTATGGTGGTGGGCGACTTCGACGCCGACGGCGCCACCAGCACCGCGCTAACTGTGCTGGCGCTGCGCAGCATGGGCGGCGGCGACGTGCAGTATCTGGTGCCGAACCGATTCGACGACGGCTACGGCCTGAGTCCGGAGGTGGTGGAGCAGGCGCGCGCGCGCGGCGCCGAGCTAATTCTGACGGTGGATAACGGCATCTCTTCCCATGCCGGGGTGCTCTGCGCCCATCAGTATGGCATTCCCGTGCTGGTCACCGATCACCATCTGCCCGGCGAAACGCTGCCGGAAGCGGACGCCATGGTGAATCCCAACCTCGACGACAGCACGTTTCCCTCTCGCTCGCTGGCCGGCGTCGGTGTCGCCTTCTATCTGATGCTGGCGCTGCGCGCTTATCTGCGCGAGCAGGGCTGGTTCGCCGCAGGGCACGACATGCCTAACCTGGCGGAGCTGCTGGATTTGGTGGCGCTGGGCACAGTGGCGGACGTGGTGCCGCTGGACGCCAACAACCGCATTCTGGTGTGGCAGGGGCTGAGCCGCATTCGCGCCGGGAAGTGCCGTCCCGGCATCCGCGCGCTGCTGGAGATCGCCAACCGCGAGGCGCGTCAGCTGGTCGCCAGCGATCTCGGCTTCGCGCTCGGGCCGCGCCTGAACGCCGCCGGTCGGCTGGATGATATGTCGGTCGGCGTCGCGCTGCTGCTCACGGAGGATCAGGCACAGGCGCGCATGCTGGCCAGCGAGCTGGACGCGCTCAACCAGACGCGCAAAGAGATCGAGCAGGGGATGAAGAGCGAGGCGCTGGCGCTCTGCCAGAAGCTGGAGAGCCAGCACAGCGAGCTGCCGCTCGGGCTGGCCTTTTATCATCCCGAATGGCATCAGGGGGTGGTGGGCATCCTCGCCTCGCGGCTGAAAGAGCGTTTTCATCGCCCGGTGATCGCTTTCGCCCCGGCGGGTGACGGCACGCTGAAAGGCTCCGGCCGCTCGATCGCCGGTTTCCATCTGCGCGATGCGCTGGAGCGGCTCGATACGCTCTGGCCGGGCATGATGCTGAAGTTCGGCGGTCACGCCATGGCGGCCGGTCTCTCTTTAGAGGCGGCGCGCTACGAGGAGTTTCGCCAGCGTTTCGCCGACCTGGTGGGCGAGTGGCTCGACGGCGAAACGCTGCAGGGGATCGTCTGGTCGGATGGCGAGCTGCATCCGATGGAGCTGACGCTGCAAACCGCCGAGCTGCTGCGCGAAGCGGGTCCTTGGGGACAAGCTTTTCCCGAGCCGGTATTCGATGGCAAATTCAAGCTGTTGCAGCAGCGCCTGGTGGGCGAACGCCATCTCAAGGTGATGCTGGAGCCGCTGGGCGGCGGGCCGCTGCTGGACGGGATCGCCTTCAACATCGATACCACGCTCTGGCCCGACAGCAGCGTGCGCCAGGTCGAACTGGCGTATAAACTGGATATCAACGAGTTTCGCGGCAACCGCAGCGTTCAGCTGATTATCGAACATCTCTGGCCGCTGGCGCTAAACCCGCGCATTAACTGACCTTTCCGGCCTCTCCCTTTCCGCGGCCGGAAAGGGGGAGAAATGCGCGTTCTTCTACAAACTTACCGCCAGTTCGGTTAAACTGCCGCGTTACACTATCGACATTTCGCCAAAAGAATCCGAAACCATGTTTGAAATTAATCCGGTCAAAAATCGCATTCAAGACCTCACAGAGCGCAGCGACGTTCTTAGGGGGTATCTTTGACTACGATGCCAAGAAAGAACGCCTCGAAGAAGTAAACGCCGAACTGGAACAGCCAGACGTCTGGAACGAACCTGAACGCGCGCAGGCGCTGGGTAAAGAGCGCTCCTCGCTGGAAGCGATCGTCGCGACGCTCGATCAGATGGCGCAGGGCCTGGAAGATGTGCAGGGCCTGCTCGATCTGGCGGTGGAAGCGGACGACGAAGAGACCTTCAACGAAGCCGTGGCCGAGCTGGACGGTTTGGAAAGCAAGCTGGGCGAGCTGGAATTCCGCCGCATGTTTTCCGGTCCTTACGACAGCGCCGACTGCTATATCGACATTCAGGCCGGCTCCGGTGGCACCGAAGCGCAGGACTGGGCGAGCATGCTGGTGCGTATGTACCTGCGCTGGGCCGAAGCGCGCGGCTTCAAAACCGACATCATCGAAGAGTCTGAAGGCGAAGTGGCCGGCACCAAATCCGCCACCATCCGCATTTCGGGCGACTACGCCTTCGGCTGGTTGCGTACTGAAACCGGCGTGCATCGCCTGGTGCGTAAAAGCCCGTTCGATTCCGGCGGCCGTCGTCACACCTCGTTCAGCTCCGCGTTCGTTTACCCGGAAGTCGAAGACGATATCGATATCGAAATCAACCCGGCCGATCTGCGCATCGACGTTTACCGCGCCTCCGGCGCTGGCGGTCAGCACGTTAACCGTACGGAATCGGCGGTGCGTATTACCCACATTCCTACCGGTACGGTCACCCAGTGCCAGAACGATCGTTCTCAGCATAAGAACAAAGATCAGGCGATGAAGCAGATGAAGGCGAAGCTGTACGAGCTGGAAATGCAGAAGAAAAACGCTGAGAAACAGGCGCTGGAAGATAACAAATCCGACATCGGCTGGGGCAGCCAGATCCGTTCTTACGTACTGGATGACTCGCGCATCAAAGATCTGCGCACCGGCGTTGAAACCCGCAACACCCAGGCGGTGTTGGACGGCGATCTCGACCGATTTATTGAAGCAAGCTTAAAAGCAGGGTTATAAGGAACCGACATGTCTGAACAACAACCGCAGAGCGCTGACGCGGCACTTGAATTAAACAATGAGCTAAAAGCGCGTCGCGAAAAACTCAGCGCGCTGCGTGCTAACGGTGTGGCGTTTCCTAACGATTTCCGCCGCGACGCCACTTCCGACAAGCTGCACGCCGGCTATGACGAAAAGAGCAATGAAGAGCTGGAAGATCTGGGCGTCGAGGTCAGCGTCGCGGGGCGTATGATGACGCGCCGCATCATGGGCAAAGCCTCGTTCGTGACGCTGCAGGATGTCGGCGGCCGCATTCAGCTTTACGTGGCGCGCGACGATCTGGCGGAAGGGGTTTACAACGAGCAGTTCAAAAAGTGGGACCTGGGCGACATCCTCGGCGCGCGCGGCAAATTGTTCAAAACCAAAACCGGCGAGCTGTCGATCCACTGCAGCGGGCTGCGTCTGCTGACCAAAGCGCTGCGTCCGCTGCCGGACAAGTTCCACGGCCTGGCGGATCAGGAAACCCGCTACCGTCAGCGCTACCTGGATCTGATCGCCAACGATGAGTCGCGCAATACTTTCCTGGTGCGTTCTAAGATCATGGCGGCGATTCGCCAGTTCATGGTCGGACGCGACTTTATGGAAGTGGAAACCCCGATGATGCAGGTGATCCCGGGCGGCGCTTCCGCGCGTCCTTTCATCACTCATCACAACGCGCTCGATATCGATATGTACCTGCGTATCGCGCCGGAGCTGTACCTGAAGCGTTTAGTGGTGGGCGGTTTCGATCGCGTGTTCGAAATCAACCGCAACTTCCGCAACGAAGGCATCTCCCCGCGCCATAACCCGGAGTTCACCATGATGGAACTCTATATGGCCTATGCGGATTATAAAGATCTGATCGAACTGACTGAAAGCCTGTTCCGCACCCTGGCGCAGGATGTGCTGGGCAACACCCAGGTTCCTTATGGCGAGCAGACCTTCGACTTCGGCAAGCCGTTCGAGAAGCTCACCATGCGCGAAGCGATCAAGAAATACCGTCCGGAAACCGATCTCGCCGATCTCGACGATTTCGACAAGGCGGTAGCGATCGCCCGCAGCCTCGGCATCAAAGTCGAGAAAAGCTGGGGCTTGGGCCGCGTCGTCACGGAGATCTTCGAAGAGACCGCTGAAGCGCACCTGATTCAGCCGACCTTTATCACCGAGTACCCGGCGGAAGTGTCGCCGCTGGCGCGTCGCAACGACGAAAACCCGGAGATCACCGACCGCTTTGAGTTCTTCATCGGCGGCCGCGAAATCGGCAACGGCTTCTCGGAGCTGAACGATGCGGAAGATCAGGCGGATCGTTTCCAGCAGCAGGTGAATGCCAAAGACGCCGGTGACGACGAAGCGATGTTCTACGACGAAGATTACGTTACCGCGCTGGAGCACGGCCTGCCGCCGACCGCCGGCCTCGGCATCGGCATCGACCGTCTGGTGATGCTGTTCACCAACAGCCACACTATTCGCGACGTTATTTTGTTCCCGGCGCTACGTCCGGGCGGCAAGTAAGCCTCTGCGCCAAAGCACAACCGGAAGGCCGCCTCTGTCGGCCTTTTTTATGTCTGCAGTGTATAAAATGTCAACAATACGTTGCGTTCGGATTTCTTATTCAAGATCAAACTATCTAGCGCTACATGATGGAGTTCTAATTAATATTTACTTATTTAAAGAGAATCTGATAAAATTTATTTAGTGCGTTTTTTAAATAGGAAGGAAGATATAATTTTCAAGCTATTTAAAATATTTAAACTCCTACTAAGGAAAGTACTTTATTGTTTCTTTTGGAAGAGAAAATAGGTGACTTTGTAAAAAATAATTTAAATTAATTGATGATATTTTTTAATCAACCCTGTTTTTCATTATTTAGTGACATGCAAGCATGGAGGCCCGGCTTAATGATTAACCGCATCATTGCTGTAACCGGCGATGCCATCCCGTTATTGGCTGACGGAAGCGAAGCTTTGACGCTAAGGCGTATTGTCGGTAAAGAAACGTTGTCTGAACCTTTTAAATACCAGTTAGATCTCACCACCTCACTTGATATGCCAGCAGATGAAGCCGCGAACCTGAATCTGGAGAAGATGACGGGACGCGAAGTTACAGTAACTATTCAGCCCGCCAGTGAAAACCTTGTTATCAATAAAAATAAACTCAGTGAAGCGACAAGTGATGGCAAACGGGAAATAAGCGGCATTGTCACGGAAGCGACGCTTGTAGAAAAAATGGAGCGCGTTTACCTCTACAGGTTAGTGATTGAGCCCTGGATTGTCCTGGCAAAAAAGCGGTCTGATTATCGTATATTTCAGAAAAAAACGGTTGTTGAAATTATCGATGAGGTGCTCAGCAGTCAATATACCTATCCCTATATTAAACGTTTAAATCAGAACTATGTGCTATTAGAGTATGAAGTGCAATATGGCGAATCGGATTACGATTTTATTCAACGCTTAATGGAGCGTCATGGTATTTACTGGTTTTTTGATCACTCCCGCAGTTTTCATCGCATGGTGCTGATTGATAATATGGGCGGACATACGCCTGTAAGTTGCCCGGCTTACCATACCTTATCCTATCACTCCTCCAGACATCGGCCCGACCAGGAGGTTATTTACCATTTTGGTATTTCCGAACGAATTCATTCAGGCTGCTGGACCTCAGGCGATTATAACTTTACGCAGCCCGGAAATGATCTTCGCGTACACAATGCCCAACCCAAAAATACGCCTTATAACTACCTGGCCATTTATGAATGGCCGGGGAACTATGCAGATTCGCTTCAGGGCGATAAATATGCATGCGTGCGTATGGAAGATATCCAGGCGCGAAGCTGGTACGCTTCGGGAAATAGCAACTTGCGTAATATTGTATGCGGCACGACGTTTAATCTCGAAGGCTATCCTCAGAGAGCGGCAAATCAGGAGTACCTGGTGATAAGTGCGAAATTAGACGCTGAAGAGAGAGCGGAAAGCAGCGAATCTCCCGGGTCACTTAACTCTGCCGATTACCAATTCGAAACCGTGTTTGAAGTGCAGCCGACCACCATGCCGTATAGGCCGGAGCGAAAAACGCCGGAACCACGTACTACCGGACCGCAGACCGCGATTGTAACAGGCCCGCCCGGCCTTGAAATCTGGACCGATCAATATGGACGGGTAAAATTAAAGTTTCACTGGGATCGTTCTCCTGTACGCGATCATAACTCTTCATGCTGGATAAGGGTTTCCTATCCTTGGGCGGGCAGTAACTTCGGCGGCATCAATATTCCCAGGATCGGTACAGAAGTTATTGTCGATTTTGAAAACGGCGATCCGAACCGCCCAATTGTGACCGGAAGGGTCTACAATGCGGCCACCATGCCGCCCTGGGCATTGCCGGGAAATGCGACGCAAAGCGGGCTTATCTCCAGAACGATAGGAGGAGCAGTACAGAACGCGAATGCTCTTCGCTTTGAGGATGCGCCAGGGTTGGAACAGCTCTGGATGCAGGCTGAGCGCGATATGCTGACCGAGATAAAAAACAATGAAAACCATAACGTCGGGGCAAATCGCAATAAGTCGATTGGCGGTGATGAAACAAGCGATATTAAGGGAACCCGAACAGAATCGGTAGCAGGCGATGAGTCGATTGAACTGCAGGCGAATCGCAGCCGATCGGTCGCGCAGAATGATCGGCTGGATATCGGCGGGAACCAGCAGACATCGATCCAGGGCAATCGGCAGCACAGCGTCCGGGGCGATTCAGACAGCAGCGTCGGTGGAAACGCAAGCCTTAGCGTCTCTGGCAATCGGCGTATCACTGTTAATCAGGGACAGGAGACGGCGGTACAGCAAGACCTCTCTGAACAAGCGAATGGAAACCGCAGCACACAAGTGGGCAAAACCTATAGCGTAGACGTTGGCGATAAGTTTGAGCTGATCGTGGGATCGGCATCACTGGTTTTAGAAAGCAACGGCAATATTTATCTTAATGGTAAAGAGATCTCTGTCAATGGCTCTGACGCTGTAGCAATCAACGCTAACATGATCGATTTAAATTAAAGTTAATGACAATCCAGATTTTAGGCTTATTAACATAAATAATTAACGCTACCGACTCGCTGATATTTCTAAAATGAATGGTTTTATAAATTATACCGCGTTCCCTGCTTTACAGTATCAAGGGATCGACCAAAAGGATCGCCAGTTTACTATTGTTGTCGCTCGGGTAACTTATGATATAGAAATAAAGGAATCAAAGGCCGCACTTAAACTAGCTCCGCTGGCGGAGCAATCCTCATTGATATATAGCGATGTCCCCTGTAAAGCTTCGCCGCACAGTTGCATCGAGTTTGAAAGCGATTTGGCCCCTTATAAACCAAAGACCGATGTTGTTATTCATGCTGCCGCCTATGCTCCCAATGGCAAAGCGGCGTCCGAATTTGAAGTAGCGGCAAAGGTAGGAGAGAGTATCAAGAAACTGAGAATTCATGGTCCGCGCTACTGGAGGGCAACGCCCGTCGGATGGGGACTCAGTCCGGCGAAGCCTATCGATAAGCTTGATATAAGTTACGAATATGCGTCAGGGGGATGTTATGAAATGAATAATCAGATTTTCGCCTCTCCTGCCAACCCATCAGGAATGGGTTGGTACCCTGAAGAATATTTAAAAAAGTGCCAGATAAATCGGTTGCCCGCGCCTCAAGTTGAGTCCGCACATGCACCCGTAAAATATATTAGTGAAATTATCACGCCAGCCGGTTTCGGCTATTTTGGAAAAAGCTGGCGTGGACGAATAGAGTTCGCGGGAACCTATGACCGCGTATGGTTAGAAAAAAGACATCCCTACTTACCTGAGGATTTCGATTTCCATTACTGGTGCGGCGCTCATCCCGACCTGCAAATCGCTCATCCGCAACCCTGCGATACCCTTCCTGTTGAGCTTCAGGGTTTAATTTCTGCGTATGAAATTCCTGATCAGCGCGTTTATTTTCATATCCCTGTAGAAACGCTGTTTGTTTTTGTCAAAACAGCGCTTGGCGTGGGCGTAGCGAAAGATATGTTGCTTGATACTTTGGTGATTGATATGCGGAATCGTAAAGTATTTTGTACCTATCGCGTTACTTTAGCGGAAGAGCTTGAAGCCATTGAGACAGAGTTGCGTTATATCGCAACGGCAGAACGGGAAACCCAAAAGAGATTGGCTGAAGTCATGCTTAACAACCATTCGGCTTCAACTTTTATACCTTTGCCGTCGAGCTTGCTTATTAAGAGGTGATTACAATGGCTAAAAAATATGGCGCGAGAAAAGACGCAAAATGGCTTGTCGTAGGAATGTTGCCAGATGTCTGTATTACTCCCCCCCTTAATATCCCGGTGCCTTATTTGGTGATATCCAATTTGGGTGAAGCGCAAGGCATCATTGACAATGTCAGAATGAACAGTAATCCCGCTTTCGTTTTCGATAAAAGCAAAGCGCCTAAGGCCACAGGTGATGAAGCTGGCTCGCAGGGCGGTATTGACAGTGGAACCGTCGGCGCGGAGTGCTGGCCCAAAGAACACAGTAATACGGTACGCATTGGGCAAAAATATGTGGTGCGGGAGGGAGACAGATTCCATATGAACGGAAAATTTAACGGTGAATAAGATGACGCAGCCAGACAATGCCTCTCATATTATGCGGATCCCGCCAAAACATCCGCCCCGCCGTCATTCCGCACCGGCAAAAACAGCGAAGGGCAATACCGAAGGGATCCTCATTAATGAACCGAAACCGGCTGGTGCAGGGGGCAATAGCAATCCGCCGGTTGTATATACCTGGCAGGATGGGCTTAGCTGGATTTTTGAAAATCTTTGGAAGGAGTCTTCAGAATGGGTACATACGGGGCTGGACGCTGGCGGTGCCATTCCGGTTGTGGGCACGGCATTCGATGGCCTGAACGGCGCTATTTATGCCGCTGAAGGTGATGCGGTTAATGCCTCGGTATCTTTCGCTTCCGTCGCTCTCGATTTGGTGCCGGGCGCCGGGACAGCGGCTAAAGGCGCAAAATTTGCATATAAAGCCGGTTCTGGCTTGGCGAAAAGCGCCGTTAAGAGCGTTGGGAAAAACATCCTGAAGCAGGCGGGGGAAAACGCGGCAGAGCAGGTTATCAAACAGACCGTCAGGGCAA
>DENB01000026.1 GCA_002359495.1 Enterobacteriaceae bacterium UBA2655 | reverse complement strand
TTTATGGGGATCCCTCAGCGCTTCGGCGGGGTTTTGCTTTTTCTGCCGCGCGATTTTGCTAAAATGCGCGCAGGTTTATTGGCGAGGTAATAACGTGAATTTTGCGGGTAAAGAGATTGCGGTAGACGCGGAAGGCTATCTGAAGCATCTCGAAGAGTGGAGCGAGGCGCTGGCCGTTCATATCGCCGCGCAGGAAGGCATTGCGATGAGCGAGGCGCACTGGGAGGTGGTCCGCTTTGTCCGCGCTTTTTATCTGGAGTTTAATACCTCGCCGGCGATTCGCATGCTGGTCAAAGCAATGGCGCAAAAGTATGGCGAGGAGAAAGGCAACAGCCGCTATCTGTTCCGGCTGTTCCCGGAAGGCCCGGCCAAACAGGCCACCAAAATCGCCGGGCTGCCGAAGCCGGCGAAATGTCTCTGACTTAGCGCGTCGAGAAGCCGCGCGGCGCTTCCGCAAGTTGATGCGGCTCCACCAATACTTTATCGACGCGGGCGCTGCTCGGTCCGCCCGCTTTTAACCATGCGATGAGCGCATCGACCTGTTCCTGCTCGCCGCACGCCAGTACCTCGACGCTGCCGTCGTTCATGTTGCGCGCATAGCCTTGCAGACCCAGCGTTTTCGCCTGCGACTGGGTGCTGTAACGAAAACCAACGCCCTGGACGCTGCCGTGCACCCAGGCTTTCATACAGATTTGTGCCATCGCTTTCTCCTTCGCCTTGCTCGTTGCATTTTTCAGGTATCCGCCGGACAATGGCGCCTCTTTTTTTCAGGTAAGCATAGCAAAATATGACCGCTCGATTGATTCTCGCCAAAGGACGTGAAAAGTCCCTCCTCCGCCGCCATCCCTGGGTTTTTTCCGGCGCCGTCGCGCGCATGGAAGGCAAAGCCCAGCTGGGCGAAACCGTTGACGTCTGCGACAGCAATGGCAAATGGCTGGCGCGCGCCGCCTGGTCTCCGCAGTCGCAAATCCGCGCGCGCGTCTGGAGCTGGCGACAGGACGAATCGATCGATATCGACTTTTTTATTCGTCGTTTCGAACAGGCGCAGCAGTGGCGCACTTGGCTGGCGAAGCAGGACGGCCTCGACAGCTATCGTCTGATCGCTGGCGAATCGGACGGCCTGCCGGGCGTAACGATCGATCGCTTCGGCGCGTTTCTGGTTCTGCAGCTGCTGTCAGCTGGCGCGGAGTATCAGCGTCCGGCGATCCTGACCGCCTTGCAGCACTGTTTCCCCGACTGCGCCATCTATGACCGTTCCGACGTCGCCGTACGCAAAAAAGAGGGACTTGAGCTGACGCAAGGCCCGGTCAGCGGAGAAGTGCCGCCGCCGCTGTTGCCGATTACCGAACATGGTATGAAGCTGCTAGTGAATATTCAAAGCGGTCACAAAACCGGCTACTACCTGGATCAGCGCGACAGTCGCCTGGCGACGCGCCGCTATGCGCAGGACGCTCGCGTGCTGAACTGCTTCTCCTATACCGGCGGCTTTGCGGTTTCCGCGCTGATGGGCGGCTGTCGCGAAGTGATCAGCGTCGATACTTCGCAGGACGCGCTGGACGTCGCGCGTCAGAACGTGGCGTTAAACGATCTCGATATTTCACGCGCGCAGTTTGTGCGTGATGATGTTTTTAAGCTGCTGCGCAACTATCGCGACAGCGGCGAAAAGTTCGATCTTATCATCATGGATCCGCCTAAGTTTGTAGAGAATAAAAATCAGCTGGCCGGCGCCTGCCGCGGCTATAAAGATATCAATATGCTGGCGATGCAGCTGTTGAATCCGGGCGGCGTGCTGCTGACCTTCTCCTGTTCCGGCCTGATGGCGACCGAGCTTTTTCAAAAAATCGTCGCCGACGCCGCAGTCGATGCCGGGCGTAATGTACAATTTATAGAGCAGTTCCGTCAGGCGGCTGACCATCCGGTCATTGCCAGCTATCCGGAAGGATTATATCTAAAAGGCTTCGCCTGCCGCGTGCTGTGACTTGAAAACACTCGCCTTGCCCATATATCCGGACAAGGCAGTTCTTTTCGGAGGTCACTATGATTGCCAGTAAATTTGGTATTGGTCAGCAGGTAAGACATAAGCTTTCTGGCGTGCTGGGCGTAATAATTGATGTCGATCCTGAATACTCGCTTGATACGCCGAAGCTGGAAGAGGTCGGGGGCACCGAAGCGCTGCGCACAGCGCCCTGGTACCACGTGGTAATGGAAGATGAAGAAGGCGAGCCGGTACACACTTACGTCGCCGAAGTTCAGTTGGCGGGCGAAAGCAGTAAGGAACACCCGGAACAACCCTCTATGGACGAACTGGCCGCATCCATTCGTCAACAGCTACAGGCTCCGCGCCTGCGTCATTAAATACCTTTTTGCATTATCCGCAACAGCGTGTTCAGGCGCCCGGTTTCGTTAAGCCCAAACGCGGTATTTCCATTTTCGGGCAGCGGTCCATGATGACCGTCATGCCCGCATCCTGAGCCAGTACCGCGGCCTGCTCGTTCACCACGCCCATTTGCAGCCAGAGCGTTTTCGCCCCAATGGCGATCGCCTCCTGCGCCACGCCCCAGGCCGCTTCGGAATTGCGGAACACATCCACCATATCCACTTTCCCCGGCACCTCCGCCAGGCTGCCGTACGCGGCTTGCCCTAACAGGGTTTTTCCCGCCAGTTTCGGGCTCACCGGCACCACCTCATAACCTTGGTCGAGCAGGTATTTCATCACATAGTAGCTGGGGCGTTCAGGCCGATCGCTGGCCCCTACCAACGCGATACGCTTGGTTGACGTCAGCACATCGCGAATTATTTGATCGTTCATCGTTTGCTCCTTATATCGCTTGCATGAGTGTAGTTGGCCGGCCGAGAGGCATGAAGTTCACCATCGGGAAAAGTTTGCGTTGACGCACGAATAAATATGTTAAAATGTAAATAAGCTGCCATAATGTAAGAATTTGATACATTAACCCTTTGCCTTGCGCCCTTTTCCCGGGAGATGAAATGAAGCTGTCACTGGCTGCTACGGGTCTACTGGCTTTACTCGTTACAGCACCCTGCCACGCTATTACGCTGAAGCTGGATCCTGACATTGAGCTGTTGGTGCTGGATGGTCGGAAAATTTCCGGCTCGCTGTTAAAAGGCGCCGACAGCCTCGAACTGGATCGCGGCGAGCACCAGTTCCTGTTCCGTGTGGAAAAAACGCATCTTCATTCTCTGCAGGGCAGCGCCGATTATCAATCCGCTCCGCTGATAGTGACGTTTACCGCAAAGGCGAAAAGCATCAGCATACGCCTGCCCTCGCTGGAAAATCGTCGCGAACGTCAGCATTTCGATCGCGAGTTCGCTTTTCAGGTTGTGGATGAGCAGGGAAAAGAGATTCACAGCAAGCGCGATCGCCTGCGTGCCGACCCGCTGGGCGACTATGAACAAGCGATGTACGTCTATAACCGCAACGGCAACGTCGCTTCCGTTCCACGCTTTGCCGAAAATAACGCCGACACTTCCGCCGCTCGCTTAACCGCCGATCTGACCTGGTCGGCCGGGAGCGATATGCCGTCACTGCAGATCTGGTTTCACCGCTTCGATGAAGCGACGCGCCAGCGTTTTCTCGCCTGGGTGAAAACCTTACGCACAAGTTGATTGAAAGGAAACGGCAAGAGTAAACTCGTCCAGATACCCCCTATTACAACAAACTATCCAGGACGCAGTTATGAAACAAATCTCCCGTACTCTTGGCGAACAGAAGCATATCGCTCTGGTCGCGCACGACCATTGTAAGGCTGCACTACTGGAATGGACCCGCATAAATCGGTCAGCGCTAAGCGGCCATGTGCTTTACGCGACAGGCACCACCGGCAATCTCATCAATCGCAACACCGGTCTGGAAGTCACCGTGATGCTGAGCGGCCCGATGGGCGGCGACCAGCAGCTCGGCGCGTTAATTGCCGAAAGTAAAATCGATGTGCTGATTTTCTTCTGGGATCCCCTGAATGCCGTTCCCCACGATCCCGATGTAAAAGCCCTGCTGCGCCTCTCTACCCTGTGGAACATTCCGGTCGCCACTAACCGCTCTACCGCCGACTGGATTATTCAGTCGCCGATGTTCTCCAGGGCGACGGATATTCAGATCCCTGATTATCAATGCTATCTTTCCGAACGGCTGAATTAAGTTTCAGTCAGGCTTTGCGAAGCGCAGGCACCCCCAGCTTGCGGAAATGTTCGACAAAGCGCGAAGGCTGTTCGCGATCGTAAAGTAACCAGACCTGCTGGCGCGCGCGTGTCAGCGCAACATAGGCCAGACGTCGCTCTTCGGCGTCTTCAAACGCTTCCGGCTGCGGCAACAATCCCTGTTCGATTACGGATTCACGCGCTTCGGCCGGAAAGCCCTCGTTGCCCTGCTGCAACCCCAGCAGGATGACAACGTCCGCCTGCTGCCCCTTGCTGCCGTGAATGGTCATAAAATCCAGCCGCAGTTTGGGCCATCTGGTTTTGGCTTTTTCCAACAGCGTCGTCGGTCGCAAATGGTGATATCGCGCCAACAGCAGAACGCGCTCGTCCGGTTTGACATAGCCGCTGAGCTTGTTCAGCAAGGGTTCGAGCTGCTCCTGAGGCAACAGCGCGATTGCTTTTTTTGTGCCTTTGACCAGGCTGTTGAGCGGCTTGGTTAACTGATGAGGATTCTGCTGAATAAAGCCGTTGGCGATCTCGCCGATGCGATCGTTGAAACGGTAAGTGGTATCCAGCACGCAGCGATCGCCTTCGCCGAAATAGTGATGGAAGGCGGTCGTCAGGCTCATCTCCGCGCCACTGAAACGATAAATCGCCTGCCAGTCATCGCCGACGGAAAACAGCACCGTCTGGCTGTTTTGCTTGCGCAGCGCCGTAAGCAAGGCCGCGCGTTGAGGCGAAATGTCCTGAAATTCATCCACCAGAATATGCTTCCACGGGCTGATAAAACGGCCTTTTTCCAGAATAGCGACCGCCTGATGAATCAGGCCGGAAAAATCTACCGCGCCTTCTTGCTTCAATGCGCCCTTCCAGGCTTTCAATAACGGCGCCATCAGCCTGATGCGCTTGCTGAAGCTGTCGCGTATCGCGTCCGGCGCATCGGCGATCATCGCCGCCTGAGCACCGCCGTGCATGCGCATCAACCCGACCCAGCGCTCAAGACGGCTCGCCAGACGTTGCGACAGCGCGTCATCCTGCCAAAAATGCCCTTCGGGCACCGCCCACTGCAGCTCGTCGCGCAGCCATTGCCGCCAGCCGTTAGCCTGCGCTTTCTTTTCGCCGCACTGCTGGCGCCAGGTTTCGATGAGCAGCGCGCGCCGCGCCTCCGCATCGCTCTCCAGCTTGCTAATAACGGGCTGTTTGTTGCTGCCTTCCCGGATAATATGCAGCGCCAGCGAATGAAAGGTGCGCGCCTGTATCGCGCTTTCGCCCAACCGCGACCGGATGCGATCGTTCATCTCTTCAGCCGCCTGTCGGCCGAACGCCAACAGCAGGATCTGTTCCGGCGCGGCCAGCTTGCGCGTCATCAGCCAGCCCGCCCGCGCCACCAGCACCGAGGTTTTCCCGCTGCCAGCCCCGGCCAGCACCAGCAGCGCATCTTCGCCGTTGACTACCGCTTCGCTTTGCGCGCGGTTGAGCGGCGTGGTTTCTATGCTGACGAAAAAGTCACGATACTGCGTCAGCATCTGTTCAGTCCAGACGCGGTTGCGCTGACGCAGCGCGGCTTCGCCCTGCTCCAGCCACTGCTGACAATATTGCCATTGCGCACGACAGTTATCGAATTCGCTCAGGCGTTCAAGCGGCAGAGGCAAGGCGCTGAACTGTTGATGCAGGCTAGCCGTTGCGGCGCTAAGTTCGCTACGCTTCAGCCAGCGATCCTGCTGTTCAAAAGTCTGAATGCGCGTCTGCAGATCGTTTAACACCTGGCAGCAGACATCGCTCATCTCCCGGCTCCACTGCTGCCAGGCCTGCTGAAGATAATGATGAAAACGTTGCGTCTCCTGCCACTCCGTTCCATGCAGACGTACCACTTTGTCATCAGGCAGCATAAATTCCAGTTCGCCCCACACCAGCCCGCGCTTGCAGGCGACGCCCAGCAGCTGATTAAAGGGGATCAGGTATTCATGTTTGTCTCCGCTGACCTCGACGCCGGCAGCCAGCAGGCGTACGCAATGATAAGGGTGCTGAGCGAGACGTTTGCCCATTGATGTTGCTTTGAGTTCCATGCACGAAAGCCGTCACTAAGGAGGAAAGAATTAAGGGCAGTTTACCCGTCAGACCCTTGGCGCTCCAGCCTTAAAACAGGCTACACTTGGCGGCACATCTTGCGGAATGCAAAAGGAAAAGGTTTTTATGCGCACGGTCTTAAATATTCTTAACTTTGTTCTTGGCGGCTTTTTCACCACGCTCAGCTGGCTGTTCGCCACGCTGGTGAGCATCGTCCTGATTTTTACCCTGCCGCTGACCCGTTCCTGCTGGGAAATTACCAAACTGTCGCTGCTGCCTTTCGGCAACGAAGCCGTTCATGTCGATCTGCTGCGTCCGGAAGGAAAAAGTCACGTGATGAACACCGGCGGTACGCTGCTGAACGTTTTCTGGCTGATCGTTTTCGGCTGGTGGCTCTGCCTGGCCCATATTTCGACCGGCATCGTTCAGTGCCTGTCGATTATCGGCATTCCGGTGGGTATCGCTAATTTTAAAATCGCGGCGATAGCGCTCTGGCCGGTAGGACGTCGCGTGGTCTCGGTTGAAGAAGCGCGCGCGGCGCGTGAAGCTAACGCCCGTCGTCGTTATTAAGGTCCGGTTATGATGAGTCAAGCTCTGCCCGGCTGGCGTCGTTACCTGTTCAACAGCACCTGGCGCTACCTGCTGCGCATCTTTATCGCGCTGGCGGGCTGCGCGGCGGTGCCCTGGTGGCTGCAACACATCAACTGGACGATTCCACTGACTCTGGGCGTGGTCGCCGCTGCGCTGGCCGATCTCGACGACCGCTGGACCGGGCGTGTGCTCAATCTGGTCATTACCTTGATCTGTTTTTGCATCGCATCGGTATCGGTAGAGCTGCTGTTTCCTCATCCGCTGTGGTTTATTATTGGCCTTGCGCTCTCCACCTGGGGCTTTATTCTGCTCGGGGCGCTGGGCCAGCGCTACGCCACTATCGCCTTCGGCGCGCTATTGATTGCCGTCTATACCATGCTGGGCATCGGGCTGTTCAGCCAGTGGTATATGCAGCCTGTTTTGCTGCTCATCGGCGCTCTCTGGTATAACCTGCTGACGCTGGCAGGACACTTTGTCTTTCCCGTGCGCCCGGTTCAGGAGCAGCTTGCCGGCAGTTTTTCTCAGCTGGCACGTTACCTGGAGGCGAAGGCGAACCTGTTCGATCCCGATGCGGAAAAACAGGATAATGCCGCGCTGATCGAGACGGCGATGGTGAACAGTCAGCTTGTGGCGCAGCTTAATCTGACCAAAACCACCATTCAGAGCCGGCTGCGCGGCGATCGCGGTTCGCGCAGCACCCGACGCAGCCTGCATTATTACTTCGTGGCGCAGGATATCCACGAACGCGCCAGCTCCTCGCATCTGCAATATCAGCAGCTGCGCGACGACTGGCGATATAATGAAGTACTGTTTCGCTTCCAGCGTCTGCTGAACTGGCAGGCGCGCGCCTGTCGTCAGCTGGCGCAATCCATTTTGCTGGGCGAGCCCTGGCAACATGACGCGCGCTTCGAACGTGCCTTTACGCATCTGCAAACTGCGCTGGAGCGTCTGCAGCAAACCGCGCCCGAAGAGGCGAACAGTCGCGCCTTGTTCTGGCTGCTACGCAATTTAAGCGCCATCGACGCCCAGCTGGCTTCGCTTGAATCGGAGCAGACGCTGGCCGATCCGACCCATCAGAGCGATACCGACCTTTCGCGCGAAGGACTCAGCGGCTGGAGCGATATCCGGTTGCGCCTCAGTCGCCATCTTTCGCCCGCCTCTCCCCTGTTTCGCCATGCCGTGCGTATGACCGTCGTGCTTTGCATCGGCTACGCCTTTATTCAGCTTACCGGGCTTGAGCGCGGCTACTGGATTTTGCTTACCAGTCTGTTTGTTTGCCAGCCGAACTATAACGCCACCCGCCGCCGCCTGGCTCTGCGCATCATCGGCACGCTGGCCGGTATCGCTATCGGCCTGCCGGTGCTCTGGCTGGTTCCTTCATCGGAAGGCCAGTTGGTGCTCATCGTGCTGAGCGGCGTGCTGTTTTTCGCTTTTCGCCAGGTGCAGTATGCGCAGGCGACGCTGTTTATTACCCTGCTGGTGCTGCTCTGTTTCAATCTGCTGGGCGAAGGCTTTGAAGTGGCGTTGCCGCGCATCACGGATACCCTGCTGGGCTGCGCGCTGGCCTGGCTGGCGGTGGCGTTTATCTGGCCCGACTGGCGCTTCCGCCGTCTGCCCGCCGTGGCTGACCGCGCCCTGACGGCCAATCGCCGTTATCTGGATGCAATCCTTGAACAATATCATCAGGGCAAGGATAACCGTCTGGCCTACCGCATCGCCCGACGGGACGCGCATAATGCCGACGCCGAGCTCGCCTCCGTAGTGTCGAATATGAGCAGCGAAGCGCGCACCAGGCAGGGATTACGCGAATCCGCCTTTCGTTTACTTTGTCTCAACCACTCCTTTCTGAGCTATATTTCGGCACTGGGCGCCCACCGTGAAAAGTTAACCCAGCAGGAGCTGTTGAGCTTGCTGGATGACGTTGTTCGCTATGCGGAAGATATTTTGCAGGTCAACGTCGTCAGCGATGAACAGGCTGAAAAAATGCGCCAGGCGTTGGCGAGCCGTATCAGCCAGACAGAAGTCAATCCTGAAACCCGGGCGCCGCTGGTTTTACAACAGACCGGGCTTCTGGTTGCACTATTGCCGGAAATCGCTCGCCTACGAAAAGTCCTTTCCGCCAGTTAGCGATTAAGCGTATCGGGCTTCCCTTCCTGCCCGATCGCTTTTAAATACCACTCGTTCAGCTCGGTTTTTACCGCCTGCGGCAGAGCCGCCTGATGCTGACCGGATATGGCGCCCTGCAACGCCAGCAGCGTATTCAGTCCGAGATGCTTATTCAGCGCCTTCAGCTTCAACCAGCTCTGCTTGGCGCCGGTTTCGCGCAAATGGGCGGCGGTACAGATCCCGACCTGTCTTAACATGATTTCCATTCGCAAACTTAAGTTAGGCAGATCCTTAAGCCGCTGGGAGCCGTTTTTCATCTCGCGATCATCACGCGCTTCCTGTAGCGAGGACTGCGACAGCCTGAGTAAGCGCTCGGGGTTTTGCCAAAGCGCGTTGTCTACTTTGTAATAATCGAGAATAACCGGTATGCCGCGCTTTCGGGAGACCAACAGCGGTAAGGCGCGTTCCGTCGCGTAACTCCGCAATGCTTCGCTGGCTCGCAAATAGAGTTCGCCTTCATTGATCAGCGCAAAGACAACCTTTTCGACAGAGAGCGCATAGCCGCCAAATTGCGTACGCGACTCGATGTCGCCCAGCGCGGACAGCTGCTGTTTAGATTGTTCAATGACCTGAAGAGACTTCTTCATACTATTACCTCCGTGTAACAGGAAACTTCATAACCCTCTTAAAATCATAGGGTTAAAAGATAGAAAAAACGCGTTATCTGTTCAATGAATAAATACGATTCGCCTCTTTCTTGTGATGAAAATGCGAGACGCTTTCAGAAATTGAGGTTGATCTTTGTTCATGAAGCCAGTACTGTATATTCATACAGCTCATCACTAAGTGATAACCCTATGCGTACTGAATTTATGAAAAAAGCTGGCCCACACGCCCGTTATGCATCGACTTCCGCCCCTCCTTTTTCCGCCGGGTGGATCACTGAACTGAGCTATAGCGATCAACAACCTGGCATGATGCAGATGCTGCTTCTGCCGTTGCTGCAGCAGCTAAGTCTGCAATCGCGCTGGCAGCTTTGGCTGACGCCTGCTCATAAGCTGAACCGCGAATGGCTACAGCAGTCGGGCTTGCCGCTGGAAAAAAGCATGCATATCGCGCATTCAGATCGGTACAGTACGGTAGAAGCGATGGTCAAAGCGTTGCGCACGGGCAATTACAGCGTGGTAGTGGCATGGATTCATTACGATCTGAATGAGCAGGAAAGAGGCGAGTTAGAAAAGGCCGCAGCCGAGGGTCAGGCCCCTGGACTTATCTTGCGAGCGACCTCTTCCGTTAAAACTTTATCCCGACCAGTAAACCCGCTGAAAATTCAGTCGACTTTGTTTCATTAAGTAAAATTGAGATTTATCTCAGCGGTTTATTTTGTCTTTTTACCGCTAACTCACTGATTCTGTTCCTTCCAGTTTTGACAATGAGTTAGCGGCATTCCAGTTAATTTCCTACGACAATATCGTCATGCGCTTTGTTAGAAAGTGTGTATAAACCGCTGTTTTTTTACCGCGTCACATCACATCGTACTTGTAAGTTTCCAATCTCGTTGTAGACTTTACCTCGCTAGGGTGCTCAATAACCTCCGTTTTTTTCGGTAGAGTCATAAGCGAGCGTTTGGACCCGGCGAAGGATTACAACCAAGAGCAACTTTTTTGCTCATTGCCTATTTGGATGATAACGAGGCGCAAAATGAAAAAGACAGCTATCGCGATTGCAGTGGCACTGGCTGGCTTCGCTACCGTAGCGCAGGCCGCTCCTAAAGATAACACCTGGTATACCGGTGCTAAACTGGGCTGGTCTCAGTTCCATGACACGGGCTACTACGGTAATGGTTACGTAAACAACGATGGTCCGACCCACGAAAGCCAGCTGGGCGCTGGTGCATACCTGGGTTATCAGGCTAATCCTTACCTGGGCTTCGAGCTGGGTTATGACTGGCTTGGCCGTATGCCGTACAAAGGCGACACCATCAACGGCGCGTACAAAGCACAGGGCATTCAGCTGGCAGCTAAACTGAGCTACCCGATCAACGACGATCTGGACGTGTACACCCGTCTGGGCGGCATGGTATGGCGTGCTGACTCTACTCAGAACAACAACGGTACCCGCATCAGCGACCACGACACCGGCGTTTCTCCGCTGGCTGCCGTTGGTGTTGAATACGCGCTGACCCAGAACTGGGCGACCCGTCTGGACTACCAGTGGGTGAACAACCTGGGCGACGCCGGTACTGTCGGCACCCGTCCTGACAACGCCATGCTGAGCGTAGGCGTTTCTTACCGTTTCGGTCAGGACGAAGCTGCTCCGGCTCCGGCGCCTGCTCCGGCTCCGGCTCCGGTTGTTGAAACCAAGCGTTTCACTCTGAAGTCTGACGTTCTGTTCAACTTCAACAAAGCGACCCTGAAGCCGGAAGGCCAGCAGGCGCTGGATCAGCTGTACAGCCAGCTGAGCTCCATGGATCCGAAAGACGGTTCCGTTGTTGTTCTGGGCTTCACTGACCGCATCGGTTCTGACCAGTACAACCAGGGTCTGTCTGAGAAACGCGCGCAGTCTGTTGTTGATTACCTGGTATCTAAAGGCATTCCGTCTAACAAGATCTCTGCACGTGGCATGGGTGAATCTAACCCGGTTACCGGCAACACCTGTGACAGCGTGAAAGGTCGCAACGCCCTGATCGACTGCCTGGCGCCGGATCGTCGCGTAGAAATCGACGTGAAAGGCATCAAAGACGTTGTAACTCAGCCGCAGGCTTAAGTTATCACGTAATAAATAACCCCGCCGCGGCGGGGTTTTTTTATGGGTAAAACAGGGCGCCGTCGTGAACAAGGCGTCAGGCTTATTTTTTATCGTTGCCGGATTTACCCAAAATCGCCTGTAAATCCTGCTTCAGCGTCGACATCTGGCTGGCATACTTCTCTTTGCGCTCCGCATCTTCAATCAGCTGAACGATGGTTTCCGACAGCGTGCTGTCGCGCCGTTGCGCCAGTCCGGCCAGTCGCTGCCAGACCAGATACTCCAGATCGATCGATTTCTTGCGCGTATGCTGATGCTCAGCATTGAAATGCCGTTTGCGCCGGGCGCGAATCGTCTGTTTTAAGCGGTTGTCGAGATCGGGATTAATATGCTGTGCGATCCAGCCGGCGACATCCACAGGATTATTTTCCATCGCCAGCAGGGCATTGACCGCTTCCTGCGCGGCGCTGAGTTCAACGTAACGCGTGATCAACTCACCTTCCCGATGCTTTTTCACCAGGTATTTCCATTTCCATCCGCTTTCAAGATTTTCGAGTTGCTGGTATTTCATCGGAATCTCATCTGATCACGTAACGAGCTAAGAATAACAGCTTTTTTCTTTCATGCAGTAAGGAAAAGCGTCTGATCGCCGTCACAGGGCTGATGAGATCTGCGCAGTGCTTAACGAGGTTGATTCCTGTATAATCTCGCTTTTCTCATAATCAGATAAATGCGATAACATTGACCAGCTCTCAACTTACGTGGCAGGCACTGCAGCCTGATATTACGCGCTACCAGTCCGTTTTCTCCCAACTGCCTGAAGACGATATCGATAGCCTGGCGTCGGTCCAGCCCAGACTGCTCAATGCGCTGGCTCATTTACATCATCAGACTCTCGGCTTTCCCCTACTGCTGATTCGCAGTCAGGAAAACAGCGATTACTTGGCGCGCATTGCGCAGGCTGCTCAACGCGTCGCCACGCAGCCGACCGGACTGTATGGCGGTGAATATCATATTATCGCCGATAACGTCACGCTGCTGCCGCCCACCGATCGCAGCCGGCCTTTTACCAGCGGCGGCGAGATGCATTTCGCCGAATGGATTGAGTTCGAACAGCTCTTCGGCTGCGTACGTCTGCACAAAGATCGTATCCAGCTTGAGCCGGGCCTGATCCATAAGGCGAACGGCGGCACGCTGGTGCTCTCGCTGCGGACATTGCTGTCCCAGCCGGTGATGTGGATGCGCCTGAAGCAATGCATCATTCAGGGCCGTTTCGAATGGCTCTCTCCTGATGAAGCCCGTCCGCTGCCGGTTTCCATTCCTGCGCTGCCCCTGAAGCTGCGGCTGGTTATCTGCGGCGAACGCGACGCGCTGGCCGATTTTCAGGAGCTGGATCCTGAAGTCCATGAGATGGCCATCTACACCGAATTTGAAGAAAACATTCAGGTGTTGGATGAAGAGGATATGACTTCCTGGTGCCGCTGGACCGCCGATATCGCTCGTCAGGCAGGCTTGCCGATGCCGGAAGCGGATTTTTGGCCGCCATTGATCAACGAAAGCGTACGCTTTACCGGCGATCAGGAGACCCTGCCGCTTTGCCCGCGCTGGCTGCTGCGTCAGCTGCAGGAAGCTTCTCTGCACGGCGAACGTCTCGATGCCGAAGCGCTACAGGCTGCGCTGGAAGCGCGCGGCTGGCGTGAAAGCTATCTGGCCGAGCGGATGCGCGACGAAATCCTGCTGAAGCAGATCCTGATTGAAACCGAAGGCGAAGTCGTAGGCCAAATCAACGGCCTGTCGGTGATTGAGTTTCCCGGCCATCCGCGTCCTTGGGGCGAACCTTCGCGTATTACCTGCGTCGTCCATCCAGGCGACGGCGAGTTCACCGACGTCGAGCGTAAGGCGGAGCTGGGCGGCAACATTCACGCCAAGGGCATGATGATCATGCAGGCCTATCTGATTGCCGAGCTGGAGTTGGAGCAACAGCTGCCCTTCTCCGCCTCGGTGGTTTTCGAACAATCCTATTCGGAAGTTGACGGCGACAGCGCCTCGCTGGCGGAGCTTTGCGCCTTAATCAGCGCGCTCGCCAACCAGCCGGTTAATCAGCAGATCGCCGTGACCGGATCGGTCGATCAGTTCGGCAACGTGCAGCCGGTCGGCGGACTGAATGAAAAAATCGAAGGCTTTTTCGAAATTTGCTGTCAACGTAATCTCACCGGAGAGCAAGGCGTTATTATTCCGGCCTGCAACGTGCGGCATCTGAGTCTGAACGCTTCGGTCATCGAAGCAGTAGAACAGGGTCAGTTTCATATCTGGGCGATCGAGCGGGCGGATGAAGCCCTGGCGTTATTAACCGGCGTGGAGTGGCGTACTGATGAAGGCACATGCTTGTTGCGAACTATTCAGGATCGTATCACGCAGCTTAATCAACAAGAGGCCCAGCATCGTCCCTGGCCACTTCGTTGGCTAAACTGGTTTAACCACAGCTGATCGGATTTGTTCAGCTATACCCGTTAGCTAACATTCGTGATTCATTTAAATAAGGCTTATTGAAAACATGGTAGATAAACGCGAATCCTATAGCAAAGAAGACCTGGTTGCCTCAGGTCGCGGCGAACTGTTTGGCGAAAACGGCCCGCCGCTCCCGTCAGGCAATATGTTGATGATGGACCGCGTGGTCAAAATGACCGAAGACGGTGGTAAATATGACAAGGGCTTTGTCGAAGCGGAACTGGATATTAATCCCGATCTGTGGTTCTTCGGCTGCCATTTTATCGGCGATCCGGTGATGCCGGGCTGTCTGGGTCTGGATGCCATGTGGCAGCTGGTCGGCTTCTACCTGGGCTGGCTGGGCGCAGAAGGCAAAGGCCGCGCGCTGGGCGTGGGCGAAGTGAAATTTACCGGTCAGGTTCTGCCGAACGCGAAAAAGGTTACCTACCGCATTCACTTTAAACGCGTGATCAACCGTAAGCTGGTAATGGGCGTGGCGGATGGCGAAGTCTTTGTTGACGGTAACCTGATCTATAACGCCAGCGATCTGAAAGTGGGTCTGTTCAAAGATACGACTTCATTCTGATTCTGATATGAAAACCTCCGCGCGCAGCGGAGGTTGTCATCCTTTTCATGACATCCGGCTAGGCTAGCGCCTCCGATCTGTCCTCCATGGCTTGTCGCCAACCTCCCAACCAGTGAGACCGCGCGTCAACTAATTGATACGGACACATCTCTTTTGAGCGTCCCGAAATACCTGCCTGATAACCACGTGAATGGGCTCGTTCCAGGCGATCTCGTTTCTGTCTCTTCATACCTCGTTTCCCTCATTTCAGGTCTGGTGGAATCTGGTGGAAAGAAATGGTGGCTAAATAATATTCAACCACTCTAATGTTCTACCGCCTCCGAAATGAAAGGTCAATGCGCAAATTCCACGCCAGCATCATAAATGTGACCTGCTACTGACATGTTTGACTAAAAATATTTGGTCGGAAATCGCCCATCTGCCTGATTCGCAGTTAAAAAAAGTCCCTGAGGCGCTTTGCCGTATCGCTACGGCAAATCAGGGACTTAGAAACAAAATCGAACTATTCTTAATTTAAAGCGGTCAGCGTTTGCGCAATTTGCTGCGCCTGCTGCTGCCATCCATTTGCCAGCGTTCTGACCAGCGCATCGTAACCATCTTCCTGCTGCGGCAGCTGCAGGTTAAAGGATTGTTTGATTAGCCGTCCTTGATGTTGCAATACCCACTCACCGCTGATTACCGCCTTGCCGTCATAACGCCCCTGGAAATTGGTCACGTTGACGTTGAGCGTGTCATGCTGCTCGCTCAGCGGCGTGGCGGAAACCAGCCTGCCGGGCAGCGCCCGGCTCAGGTTGGTAACCAGCGTTTGCTGAAGCTGTTGATCCAACGGACTCGCCCAGAGATTTTGCGACGCGATCACATATTTGACGTCGCTGGTTTGATAAACCACGCCGTTGCCCGCCAGATGATCCGGCACGGTGACCTGCTGTACCCAAATCATCGGCTGCGAAGCGGTCTGCGCGTCGCCGCCGACGCGGGTCGCCGCCCCCGCGCTGCCCGCCGGCAACTGGTAATAGGTAGTATCAGCGGTGCTGCTGCAGGCGCTAATTGAGAGCGCCGTCAGCGCGATAAGCCATTTTTTCACTGTTTAGCCCTCTTTGGCTGCGGATCCTGACCCGGTTTGGCTTCGAAGACCAGCGCGTTGCTCTTGCTGTTTAAGGTTTTCAGTACCGGCTGCAGTTCACGCAGCACCTGATCCAGGCGCTGCATGTCGCCCACCAGCTTGTTATAGGCTGGCGAGCCTGGCTGTAGACCTTTCATACTGCGGTTCAGTTCGCGCAGCGTCTGCTGCATATCTTCCGGCAAGGTTTTCATCGCCGGGCTGGCGGTGATCTGATTCACGTTATTCAGCGTTTTCTGCAGTTCGCGCAGCGTGCGCTGGCTCTCCTTCAGGGTGCCGGTCGCCTGATTCAACATCGGGTTCAGCGGCAGACCGTTGATTTTATCCAGCGCCGCGACCAGTTTCTGCTGAATCTGGCTCAGGCCGCCGCTGACCGTCGGGATAATTTCATACCCGGCGACCTTGTTGGGGCCTTTATAAGCGGCGGCATTATCGTAGAAGTCCAGATCGATATAGAGCGAACCGGAGAGCAAATTGCCCGTTTTCAGCGTCGCGCGCAGGCCGCGTTTCTTGCCTTCCTGCAGATGCTGTTCAAGGTCGAAATCGCCGCCCAGACGGCTGATGAAGCGGTCCGGCTCGATACGAATCAACACAGGCACGCGGTAGTCGGTGTTCAGGTCCTGGCTCACGCCCGGCAGCATAAACGGCGCCTGCGCCACGGTGCCAAGGCGAATCCCGCGGAACTCCACCGGCGCGCCAGGCTGCAGGCCGCGAATCGAATCGGTAAAGAACATCAGGAAATCAACATGCTTGGTGTAGAGCGAATCCTGAATGCTGCGCTGATCGTCGAACAGATGGTATTCCGCCTTATTCGCCGCCTTGTCGCCGGTTTCCCAGCCGTCCGGCACGTCGAAGCTGACGCCGCCGCTGAACAACGTCGTGAGCGATCCCATTTCGACCCGCATACCGGAGGCGGACATGTCCACGGCGATGCCGCTGTCTTTCCAGAAACGCACGTTGCTGGTCACCAGACGGTCGTAAGGCGCGGCGATAAACAGCTGATAGATCATCATACGCTTATCGGCGTCGAAGCTGCTGGTCTCCACTGTTCCCACGCGATAGCCCCGGAACAGCACTGGATCGCCCGGATTCAACTGACCCGCTTTTTGACTGTCGAGCGTAATGCGGATGCCTTTCGCATCGGGCGGCGCCAGCGGCGGCGCGTCCAGCAGCGGATAGTGCTCAGGCTGCTCGCCTTTGCTGCCGGGCTGCAGTTCGATATAGGCGCCGGAGAGCAAGGTTCCCAAACCGGTAACGCCTTCACGGCCGATTTGCGGCTTCACCACCCAAAAAATGCTGTCGCCGTAGAGCAATTTCTCCATGCCGGAATTTAACCGCGCTTTAATTTCAACGTGATGCAGATCGTCAGTCAACACCGCGCTCTCGATCACGCCGACATTAACGCTGCGGCTTTTGATTGCGGTTTTACCCGCTTCGATGCCTTCCGCATTTTCCGTGATCAGCGTGACTTCCGGTCCCTGATGGCTGAAATGGTAAAAAAGGATCCAGCCGCCGATCAGCAACGTAACGATCGGAACGATCCACACCGGCGACCAGCTTTTGATCCGCTCAACTTTGGCGGTACCCTGATTATTTTCCGTCAACGCGCGGCTCCTTAATGCGATTATCTTGCGTACGATCCCAGGTCAGGCGCGAATCAAAGGCCATGGCGGCGATCATCGTCAGGATCACTACCAGCGCGAACAGCAGTGCGCCCAATGCGGGATAAACATTCATCAAACGCCCCATCCGCACCAGCGCAGACAACACGGCGATAACAAAAACATCAATCATCGACCAGCGGCCGACAAATTCCACTACTTCATAAATCCGGTGCATCTTCTCCCGGTCATGGCGCCCGCGTCCGCTGGCATCCCAGCAGAGCCAGCCTATCGCCAGCATTTTCAGCGACGGCACCATAATGCTGGCAATAAAAATCACCAGCGCGACCGGATAAGATCCGTCGCTCCAGAGCAGGATCACCCCGCCCATGATGTTGGAGGGATACGGCGTACCCAGCGTCTCGGTAATCATGATGGGCATGACGTTGGCGGGAATGTAGAGCATCAGCGACGTGAACAGCAGCGCCAGCGTCCATTGCAGACTGTGTTTGCGACGCGCATGGGCGCGGGCGCCGCAGCGCGGACAATGGCGCTGGTCGGCGGGCAATATCGCAGTGCAACAGGGACAGGAGCGCAGATGCTGACGTAGCCCGCTGACGCCCGGCTGCGGCGCGTGGGGCAGCATCGGCATTGGCGCGATGCGTTGCCAGACCCAGCGGCGATCCACGCACTGAAAGGCGCGCAGTTGCAGCAGACAGAACAGACACCAGGGCCAGAAGCTGGTGCCGAGGCCGATGTCGCCGTAGGCCATGAGTTTCACGAAACTGACCAGCACGCCGGCCAGAAAGATTTCCGCCATGCCCCAGTCACGCAGCCGGAACAGAATGCGCGCCAGCGCCGCGCGCAGGCCGTGCGGCAAGGCTATCGGATTGACCAGCAGGATAATGCACAGCATGCAAAGCGCGGGGATGGCCTGAACGAAAAGCAGGAACAGCGTCGCCAGGCTGCTGTAATCTTCCGCTACCATGACATGGGGGATCGCCATCAGCGAGATTTCGCTGCTTAACCCGGCGACATGCATGTTCACGAAAGGAAACAGGTTCGCCAGCAGCAGCATAAAAAGCGCGGCCAGCACATAACCCGTCGGCCGTTTGCCCGGCTCATGCCAGCGTGTCACCAGATTGGTGTGGCAGCGTGGGCAGTTCGCTTTACTGCCGGCGGGGATCGCCGGCAGACGGGTCATCAGATCGCATTGCGGGCAAAGCATCCATTCAGACGCCTCTGCCACTAAGCCGCTCTCCTTATTACTGCTGCTCACGCGCCGTTCTTCAATGATTCGAGATATTCCCATCGTTCGAAGGCGCTCTCCAGTTCTTGCTCGGTGCAAGCCAGCTCATCCAGTGCCGGTTGCGTTTTATCGTGCGGCTGACTGAAAAAGTCAGGGTGGCTCATCTGCGTTTGCAGTTCGCCAATGCGCGTTTCCAGCGCTTCCAGTTTTTGCGGCAGCTGTTCCAGCTCTCGTGCCAGGTTATAGCTTAGTTTGCCTGCGCTACGTTTGGGAGGTTCATTTTTCCCGCTGCCGGTTTTCGGCGCGGGAGACGCCGCTTTCGGCTGCGCGGGCGCCTTTTGCTGACGATAAGCGGCGCGTTGCTGCTGCGCATCGTGATAGCCGCCGACGAAGCTGCCGATATCGCCGTTGCCTTCGAAAATCCAGCACTCCGTCACGGTGTTGTCCACAAACTGACGATCGTGGCTGACCAGCAGCACGGTGCCCTGATAGCCGTCGATCAGCTCTTCCAGCAACTCCAGCGTCTCCACGTCGAGGTCGTTGGTCGGTTCATCGAGGATCAACAGGTTGCTGGGACGCAGGAACAGGCGCGCCAGCAGCAGGCGGTTGCGCTCGCCGCCGGAGAGCGCGCGCACCGGCGTCATGGCGCGTTTCGGATGGAACAGAAACTCCTGCAGATAGCCCAGCACGTGGCGCGGCTTGCCATTGACCATTACCTCCTGCTTACCTTCGGCAAGGTTGTCCATGACCGTGCGATCCGGGTCAAGCTCGGCGCGATGCTGGTCGAAGTAGGCGACTTCCAGCTTAGTGCCGCTGTGAACGCGGCCGCTGTCTGCCTTCAGCTGGCCGAGCATCAGGCGCAGCAGCGTAGTTTTGCCGCAGCCGTTAGGTCCGATCAAGGCGATTTTATCGCCGCGCTGCACCTGCGCGCTAAAGTCGCGCACCAGGGTTTTGCCCTCTACCGCATAATTAACATGCTCCAGTTCGAAGACGATTTTGCCGGAGCGCGACGCCTCTTCAACCTGCATGTTGGCCTTGCCCATCACCTCGCGTCGTTCGGAACGTTCGCGGCGCAACGCTTTCAGCGCGCGGACGCGTCCTTCATTACGGGTACGGCGGGCTTTAATTCCCTGACGGATCCAGACCTCTTCCTGCGCCAGCTTGCGGTCGAACTCGGCGTTTTGCAGCTCTTCCACGCGCAGTGCCTCCTCTTTGCCTTCGAGGAACTTATCGTAGTCGCCCGGCCAGGAGACCAGCTTGCCGCGATCGAGATCCACAATGCGCGTCGCCATGTTGCGAATGAAGGAGCGGTCATGGGAAATAAAGATGATGCTGCCGCTGAAGCTCTTCAGGAAGGTTTCCAGCCAGTCGATGGTTTCGATATCGAGGTGGTTGGTCGGCTCGTCGAGCAGCAGCACGCGCGGATTGCTGACCAGCGCGCGGCCCAGCGCCGCCTTACGCAGCCAGCCGCCGGAAAGCGAAGAGAGCTCGGTGTCCGGCTGCAGGCCGATCTGCTGCAGCACGTCGATGATGCGACTCTCCAGCTGCCAGAGGTTATGATGGTCGAGAATGCCCTGCAGGCGCGCCATCTCATTGAGATTTTTCTCGCAGGGATCCTGCATCACCACGTGGGAAATAGCGTGATAGGCCTTGAGATGTTCCGCCTGCTCCTCTACCCCTTCCGCGACAAAATCATAGACCGAACCGGTAATGTTGCGCGGCGGATCCTGTTGCAGCCGCGCGACGACCAGATCCTGCTCATAAATAATACGTCCGTCGTCCAGCGGCTGTTCGCGGTTGATGATTTTCATCAGCGTCGATTTGCCGGCGCCGTTGCGTCCGACCAGACAGACGCGTTCATTCTCTTCGATATGTAGTTCGGTATTGTCTAACAGCGGCGCATCGCTGAAGGAGAGGTAAGCGCCGTGAATACTGATCAATGACATAAAACTTATTCCTTACCGGCGTGGGTGATGAGCCAGCAGTTATGAATGTGACGATTGCGGGCGAAATCCTGCGATTGCGTTTTCGGCGTAATGTCCTGCGCCTGCAAACCCAGCGCCTGAAGCCCTTCGCGATCCATTTTGAAGCCGCGTTTATTGTTGGAGAACATAATGGTGCCGCCGGCGCGCAGCAGGCGTTTCAGCTGCTTCATCAGCTCCAGATGATCGCGCTGCACATCGAAACTCTCTTCCATACGCTTGGAGTTCGAGAAGGTGGGCGGATCGATAAAGATCAGATCGAACTGCTCGTCGCTTTCGCGCAGCCAGCTCAGGCAGTCCGCCTGCATCAGACGATGCTGGCGACCGGTCAGGCCGTTCAGACGCAGGTTACGCTCCGCCCACTCCAGATAGGTACGCGACATATCCACGGTGGTGGTAGAGCGCGCGCCGCCCAAGCCGGCGTGAACGCTGGCGCTGCCGGTGTAGGCGAAAAGGTTGAGGAAATCTTTCCCTTTACTCATTTTGCCCAACATATGGCGCGCGATGCGGTGATCGAGGAACAGACCGGTATCCAGATAGTCGGTAAGGTTGACCCAGAAACGGGCGTTATACTCCTGCACCTCGAAAAACTCGCCTTTTTCGCTCAGCTTCTGATACTGGCTTTTGCCTTTCTGGCGTTCGCGGGTTTTCAGCACCAGACGATTCGCCGGAAGCTCCAGCACGCTCAGGGTGGCGCTGATCACATCAAACAGGCGCTGACGCGCTTTGTTGGCGTCAATGGTTTTCGGCGGCGCATACTCCTGAATCACGACCCAGTCGGCATAGCGATCCACCGCCACGTTGTATTCCGGCAGGTCAGCGTCATACACCCGATAGGCTTCGATGCCTTCCTGACGCGCCCACTTATCCAACTTTTTGAGGTTTTTACGCAGGCGGTTGGCATAGTCCTCGGCGATTTGGCCGCCGCTCTCGCCGCCGCCTGTCGCCAGCTGATAGTTTTTCTGCACGCAGTCGATCGGGCCATTTTTCGCCTTAAACTGACGATCGGCGCGCAGCTGCAGGCAGCTCAGCAGCTCCGGCGAGCCGCTGAACAGCGACAGATTCCAGCCGCCAAACTCCCGCTTCATGATGCGTCCCAGCTGGCTGTGCAGGGCGATCAGCGCCGGTTCGCTCTCCAGACGCTCGCCGTAGGGCGGGTTGCTCAACACGGTGCCGGTGGTCTCCTGCGGCAACGGATTTTTGAGCTGAAGCAGGTCCTGACGCGTCAGGGCGATGAGATCTGCCACCCCGGCGCGGCGGGCGTTCGCCTGGGCATGTTCCAGCACCCGGCCGCTGTTATCGTAGCCGTAGAAACGCGCGGTCGCCGCAGCGGTACCGGCACGCGCGCGCTGCTGCGCGTCGCTTTTAACTTCACGCCACAGCGCGTCGTTATGTTTTTTCCAGCCGTTGAAGCCCCAGCGGCTGCGCAGCAGGCCGGGCGCGCGATCGCTGGCGATCAGCGCCGCTTCGATCAGCAGCGTGCCGGAGCCGCACATCGGATCGAGCAGCGGCGTCGAGGCCTGCCAGCCGGAACGCAGCACAATCGCCGCCGCCAGGTTCTCTTTCAGCGGCGCCTGACCGGTTTGCTGTCGATAGCCGCGCTGATGCAGCGCATCGCCGCTGAGATCCAGCGCAATGCTAGCATGATCCTTGTTCAGCCAGACGTTAATGCGAATATCGGGCTGCTCGCGATCGACGTCGGGACGCGCCATGCCGCGACGGGTAAAGCTGTCGACGATGGCGTCTTTCACCCGCAGCGCGCCGAACTGGCTGTTGCGGATCACCTCATTAGTGCCGCTGAAGTGCACGGCGAAGGTCTTATTGCCGTCGAACAGCGCGCTCCAGTCGATGCTCTGAGCGCCCACGTAGAGATCGAGATCGCTCCAGACGCCGAATTCTCCCAGCGGCAGCAGGATGCGCGACGCCAGACGACTCCACATCAGGCTTTGATACATCAGGCGGTCGTCGCCCCGGTAGTGAACGCCTCCCTGTACTACCTGCAGATCCTGCGCGCCCAGCGCGTCCAGCTCACTTTTCAACAGCTCTTCGAGCCCACGCGCCGTACTGGCAAACAGAGAATTCATATCGTCACTTTTACTCTTGAGAAAATTGTTGCGCATTATAGCGAATCAGCGTCCTATGTCATAAAGTTAGCTTCTTTTTATCCTGAGCGGCCCGGATTCAAGGAGAACCCGATGATTACGCTGTCCCGTCTGTTTATCCATCCCGTGAAATCGATGCGCGGTTTACAGCTCTCCCATGCCCAGGTACAGGAGAGCGGTCTGGCCTTCGATCGCATCTTTATGATCACGGAAACGGACGGCACCTTTATTACCGCCCGTCAGTACCCGGAAATGGTGCGCTTTACGCCGGCAGTGCTGCCGGAAGGACTGTTCCTGGATGCGCCGGACGGTTCGCGCGCCCTGATCCGCTTTACTGATTTCAGCGCCGACGCCGCGCCGACCGAGGTTTGGGGAAATCACTTCAGCGCGCAGATCGCCCCCGACGCGATTAACCGCTGGCTGAGCGGATTTTTTCCCCGCGCGGTGCAACTGCGCTGGACCGGCCTGCAGCCGACGCGGCGCGTAAAGCGCTTTCAGGAAATCCCGCTCAGCTTTGCCGACGGCTACCCTTTCCTGCTCGTCAACGACGCTTCGCTGCATGATCTGCAGCAGCGGACCTCCGCCAGCGTGCGCATGGAGCAGTTCCGCCCCAATCTGGTGGTAACCGGCGCGCCGGCTTGGGACGAAGACAGCTGGGCGCAGGTGAGCCTCGGCGATATCACGTTCGAGGCGCCGAAACCCTGCAGCCGCTGCGTATTTACCACCGTCAGCCCGGAGCAGGGCCGCAAACATCCCGCCGGCGAACCGCTGACCACCCTGCAGCGCTTCCGCACCGCGCTTGATGGCAGCGGCGATATCGATTTCGGTTTGAATCTGATCGCGCGCGGCAGCGGCATTATCCGCATCGGCGATGAGATGAAGGTGTTGCGACGCAAATCCCCGCGCGCTTACGGCGCGGGCCAGGTCGTGAAAAGCATCGCTGCGGAGAAAAACGCATTGCAGCCGCTGACCATTAACTGGCAGGGAAAAACTTTTCAGGGAAATAACCAGGATATTTTACTGGAGCAGCTTGAGGCAGCGGGCATTCGTATCCCCTACTCCTGTCGCGCAGGCCTGTGCGGCAGTTGTAAGATGACACTGGTATCCGGAGAGGTTAACGCGTTGAAACAGAGCGCGGTGCGTCAGGATGGCACGATACTCAGCTGTAGCTGCGTACCCGTTGGCGATATCGAACTGGCCTGATAACCCGGGGGAATTAAACCGCCCGGGCGTAATAGAGCTGGGCGTGATGATGCAGTTGCAGACGATCGTTCATTATTTTAATGGCGTCGCCTAATATCATACTCTTGCCAGCCAGCGTCAGCGTTGGCTGCGCCAGTAAACATAGCGCCGCGCTCTCGCCGCTTTCCACTACCAGCAGGCGCGCCTGTTCGCCGTTTTCCGCCAGCTTCACCTCGACCAGCTCCCCTTCGTCCGGCTGCCAGGGATGGTAATGCGGAATAAAATGCCAGCTTTTCGGCATCATCGGCTTGAGAAAGCGGGAGGCGACAAGCGCGTTCAGCACCAGTTCGGCTCGTTCATCAATACTTAAGTCGGTCTGGCGGCATTTCTCATCGAAATGATTAAACAAGGCGGCGTCTTCAACGCAAAAGCCGGACGCGTTGAACGCATCGGGTGTTAACATTTTACGCGGGAAACGGGAGCAAAAAAGCGTACCATCGGCCAGATCGAGCATCATTCGGTCATGCTGTGCGTCATAAAGCCAACGCCAGTTGTCGTCAGGTTTGAATTTCATAATGTGCCCTGTGGAATACCGCCTGTTGAATTAGTCAAACGCGTCGGGATAATACACAAAACGCAGCTGGATAAAAGAGAGGAAAAAGCTGAATTTTGTACTTTCAGCTCAAAATATAAACGAGCCAGAGGGAGAAATAAACCCCCTGGCCGAATATTGTCCGATTGAATGACGCGATTATTCCGGCAGTTTTAGAGATGGGTCACGATATCTTTAATCAGCGACGGGCCTTTATAAATAAAACCTGAGTAAATTTGCACCAGCGATGCGCCGGCCGCCATTTTTTCCCGCGCGGCGACCAGCGAATCAATTCCGCCCACGCCAATAATCGGCAGGCGTCCCTGCAGCTCCGCAGAAAGACGGCGAATCACTTCCGTGCTGCGCGCCTGCACCGGTCGGCCGCTCAGTCCGCCCGCTTCTTCGCTGTGTTTTATTCCGCTGACCAGCGAACGATCCAGGGTGGTGTTGGTGGCAATGACGCCATCGATTTGATGCCTGACTAAACTGTCGGCAATCTGAATCAACTCTTCTTCCGCGAGATCCGGCGCGATTTTTACCGCGACCGGCACATATTTCAAATGTCGCTTTTCCAGCTCTTTCTGTTTTAATTTTATCGCGGCTAAAAGATCGTCCAGCGCTTCGCCATATTGCAACGTGCGTAATCCCGGGGTATTAGGCGAGGAGATATTAACGGCAATATAACCGGCGTGCGCATAAACCTTTTCCATGCAGGTCAGATAATCCTCTTTGCCCTGCTCAACCGGCGTGTCTTTATTTTTGCCGATATTAATGCCCAGAATGCCGTTGAAACGCGCTTTTTTTACGTTTTCAACCAGGTGATCGACGCCGAGATTATTAAATCCCATGCGGTTGATAATCCCTTCAGCCTCTACCAGACGAAACATGCGCGGCTTATCGTTTCCCGGCTGCGGACGCGGCGTCACCGTGCCGACTTCAATAAAGCCGAATCCCATGGCGCCGAAAGCGTTAACGCATTCTGCGTTTTTATCCAGCCCGGCCGCCAGCCCCAACGCGTTTTTAAAAGTCAGGCCCATGCAGGTGACGGGTCGGGCGGGCAAATTCTGACGAATAAGCCCCTCCAGCGGCGTGCCGCTGATCAGGCGCAGCTGTTGAAAAGTCAGTTCATGGGCGCGCTCGGGATCGAGCTTAAATAAGGCTGGACGGACGATAGGATAAAACATGCACTCTCCTGAATGGCGGAAGCGTTCGTATAGACAGGTGCACGTAAGTTGTGCGCCAGAATGGTAAAAACCTTTGGCGCAAAAGTAAATCCGTAAGAAAAATAACAGGCGCATTTGCGCCTTTTCTTGTTAGCCGACGATATCCTTCGCCGGCGACGAGGCGTTGCGCGGCGCATGCAGATATTCCCGCAGGATGCCGTGGCGCGCCATAATGCCGAAAATCCCGACGCAAACCATAAACTCGGCGAAAACCATCGAGCAGGCGGCGCCGATCGCGCCATATTTCCAGGCGAGCAGACAACAGACGGGAATATTAATCAGGCCCGCCCCTACCATAACCTGCATGCGCTGACGCGCCAGACCATGCGGAATAAGCACCTGCAACCCGGCCGGATAAGAGATATTGCCGAATAAGAAGCAGAGCACGAAAACGCGCAGCACGTCGGCGGAGGGAATAAAGTCTTTACCTAACAGCAGTCCTACGATCTGGTCAGCGAAAAACCAGGTGAAGATCACGATAAACAGGCTGATCGAGAAAGAGAACGTCAGGCTTTTACGCGTTGCCGCCACAGCTGCCGCCCGGTCGCGGGCGAACAGATAACTGACGCGCGGAAAAAAAGCGTTGCCGATCTGTTCAGGAACGGAATTCGCCGCCTTGCGCAGCCGGTCGGCACCGTTATAGATACCGATCATGTAATGCGAGGTAAAGGTCGCCAGGATCAAAACGTTGACGCTGTTAAACAGGTTGGCGCCGGCTATCGCAATAAAAACGTGCACGCTGTCGGCGAGGCGACGCCAGATCTCTTTCGGCTCGAAGCGGTAATGGCCGATCACCTTCATCTCCAGCACATATTTTAGCGTGATGATGGCGCTGATAATCGAGACCAGCCCGGGGATCATAGCGGCCAGCCAGGTATCTGCCGGCGTTTTCACCAGCAAAAACGTCAGCGGAATGGCGCAAAAATTTCCGAAAGTGGAGATGACCGCCGTTTTGCCGAGCTTTTCGAACCCCTGCATCAGCCAGCCGTAGGAGAAAAGCGATCCGATCAACGTAGTGCAGTTAGCCATCACAACCCAAAACAGGTAGTGCCAGCTGGCATGGAACCAGGTGACCAGCAGCAGAATGCCGCTGGTACACAGCATCAGCATCATTTTGGCATTGAACGTCGACCAGAAAATTTGCGATACCCGAGTTTTATCGTCCCGGTGATGCGCAATATCTTTCGTGGTATAGACGTTAAATCCCCAGTCGGAAATGGTGCTGCAGTAAGCTACGCAGGCGATAGCCAGCGCCAGCACCCCCATCTGCTCCACGCCGAGAATGCGGGCCAGATAGGGTAAAGTCACCAGCGGGAACAGAAAAGAGGTTCCACGATAGGCCAGTAACGACAGAATATTAACGATTAAACCCTTATCGAGGACTTTTGCCATGACGCAACAACCTTAATGCTCATTTCTGAAAAGTATTTTCATATGTTTGCGACGTACGGGCAACGTTTTCGCCCGCTTTTCGGAATGTCTTTGCGCCATTCATCTCTTTTAGCACCCGGTAATTTTGCACGCGAATATAGAGTTCCGGCGAATTTAATATCAACCACTCCTTGAAATTCGCGGCCTTGACGTCGCGCCCCAATACCCGAATAGCATTCAGCACATATTCCGGCACCGGCGTTTTATTGTAGAGCGAAAGAAAAACCATCAGGCGAAATGAGTGCAGCAAATAATCTTTTTGCAATTCGCTGCGCCACGCGCCTTTTTTAACCGAGGTAATCAGAACATGCCAGGCATTCATAAAGGCGTCATAGCGCTGATAAAAGAAATCATCGCCCTTCTGGCTATTGGTCAGGGAGCCACTACGAATGCGCTGCTTATAATATGTCGCCTTGCTGACCCAGGCGCGCTGGCATTTAAAAAAAGCGGCCATGGTAAAATGGTGATCTTCATGCAACCGCCTCACGAAACGGAGATGGTGCTGGTCAATAACGCTTTTTTTCAGCGCATAGTTCCATACCGCCGAGGTATAACTTCCGTTACGCAGCAGCGAGGAAAACACTTTTTGCGGCCCATGCAAACCGAAGCGATCGTGGCGGACCTTCGGCTGGGTTTTCTGGCTGTCGCCGTCTTCAAACGTACAGGAGTTAAAGCAGAACAGATCAACGTCCGGATGTTTTTTCGCTACCTCTTGCAGCTCACTGAAAAATCCCTCCGCGACGATGTCGTCAGGGTCGCAAAAGAAGATAAATTCGCCTTTTGCGACAGCGATGCCGGTATCACGCGCATTGCCAAGTCCGCCATTGGGAATGGTGACGATTTTCACCTGCGGCAAATGCGCATAATGCCTTTGCGCCAGCTGCAGAGTGTCGTCTGTGGAGCCATCATTGATAATGATAATTTCATCAGGCGCTGAAATCTGTGTCAGTAACGAATCGACACATTCAACAATATATTTCTCAACGTTGTAAGCTGGAATGATAACAGACAGCACTATTTCAGACATAGGTCATTCCTGTATTTAACCCGGCATTTTAATTCAGTCAGCAATTAGCTGGAGACGAACAAGGAATTATTGCCGCGCCGGAGGCTCAGACAACAATCGACGCTGACTCAAGTTCCATTATCTTAGTCGCACTTAATCATTCATTCCCAGCGCTGTTTTACCCAGCCTTCGGTTTAATGAAAGTTTATCTTTATCGCTACTGATGTATTAAAGCCGAAAGGGTCATGCCGTCCTGAAGTATGTTTGCCCGCAACGGTTTTCATTAGGGGCGCAGCTTTGATAAAACATGCTATTTCAACCGGGTCGAGTAGAAAAACTGATGAGTTAAATTGATTTCCACCCCCTTTATTAACCACTCTGTATTGCGAATTTTCTGAACTGTTTTTTATTCCCCCTGCCGTTGCCTGCTGTTTTGCCAGCTTTTTATGCTTTTTCTGCCGCGTAATTTTCTGTTTCCTCAATATATGCCTGGCCGGTATGATTCATTAACACACCTTTTTTCTGCTGGATAATGTTTTTTCTATTTTTACTTAACGCTGATGCACGTTTTGCTTTTCAGACGGCAACGGTTTTTCGGATTAGTCGTAAAAATTTGCACTGCATCACGCTTCTTTAGCTATCCCATACCGAACTATTTGCGCTTTTTGGTTATAGATTGCCGGAAAAATCATTTTAGCGCTCAGCGTTGCTCTGTCAGGATTAGCCCATCGGTTCTCAATATCAGATAATTAATAACTTTTAGATATAAGGAGTCACTATGCGGGTTATTACTCTGGCAGGCAGCCCCCGGTTTCCGTCTCGCTCCAGCGCGCTGCTTCTGCTATGTCAACAGGCGCTGGAAGCGCGCGGCGCAGAAGTGATTCCCTGGAATATCCACAATTTTTCGCCGGAAGATCTGCTACATGCGCGTTTCGACTCCCCCGCTCTGCTGGCGTTACGCGAAGATTTGGCGGCGGCGGACGGCGTCATCGTCGCGACGCCTATCTATAAAGCCTCTTTTTCCGGCGCGCTGAAAACCTTGCTCGATCTGCTGCCGGAGCGGGCGCTGGAGCATAAGGTGGTACTGCCTCTCGCCAGCGGCGGCAGCGTGGCTCATATGCTTGCCGTCGATTACGCCCTGAAGCCGGTGCTGAACGCGCTGAAAGCGCAGGAAATTCTGCATGGCGTGTTTGCGGACGACAGCCAGATTAGCCAGTACGACCGCCAGCCGGAGCTGCATCAGACGCTGGCACTGCGCATCGATCAGGCGCTGGAGACCTTCTGGCTGGCGCTGACCCGCCAACCCCGCGTTTTCGCGCAAGCCGTTTAAGCCGGAGAGCGTCATGAACAAGAGATTAACCGCCGTCACCGGATGGGCGCTCTGCGCGCTGCTGGCGCTGAGCCTGAGCGCTCGCGCTGCCGAAACGGGGCCGGAGCAATTTCGCATCGGCTACCAGAAGGGATCGGTCAGCATGGTGCTGGCGAAAAGTCATCAGATGCTGGAGCAGCGGTATCCCGGCACGCAGATCAAATGGATTGAATTTCCTGCCGGGCCGCAAATGCTGGAGGCGCTGAACGTCGGCAGTATCGACTTAGGCAGTACCGGCGACATTCCGCCTATTTTCGCGCAGGCGGCGGGCGCGGACCTGCTTTATGTCGGCGCAGAACCGCCCAAGCCCAAAGCGGAAGTGATTCTGGTGCCGAAAGCGAGTCCGCTGAAAAGCGTGGCCGACCTGAAAGGGAAAAAGGTGGCGTTCCAGAAAGGCTCCAGCTCGCACAACCTGCTGTTGCGCGCGCTGGAGAAAGCGGGCCTGAGCTTTAACGACATTCAGCCTGCCTATCTGACGCCGGCGGACGCGCGCGCCGCCTTTCAGCAGGGCGATGTGGATGCCTGGGCGATTTGGGATCCCTATTACTCCGCCGCGCTGCTGCAGGGCAACGTGCGGGTCTTGACTGACGGCAGCGAACTGAATCAAACCGGCTCTTTTTATCTCGCCACGCGCCGCTTTGCCGACGCGAACGGGCCTTTTATCGAACAGGTGCTCAACACCTTCAGCGCGGCTGACGCGCTGACGCGCAGCCAGCGCGACGCGAGCATCGATCTGTTATCGCAGGCGATGGGGCTGCCGAAGCCGGTGATCGCCAGCTATCTCGATCATCGTCCCCCGACCGCTATTGCGCCGGTCAGCGACAAAACCGCACGGGCGCAACAGCAAACCGCCGATCTGTTTTACGCCAACCATTTGATGCCGGTCAACGTCACGATCGCCGATCGTATCTGGCATCCCCGGACGGAAAATTAATGAGGAGTGAAAAATGAGCGTATCCGTTTTCTGGTTTCTTCCTACCCACGGCGATGGCCGCTATCTTGGCACAGCGGAAGGCGCCCGCCCAGTCGATCACGCTTACCTGCAGCAGGTTGCGCAGGCCGCCGACAGGTTAGGTTTCGGCGGCGTGCTGATCCCCACCGGCCGCTCCTGCGAAGATGCCTGGCTGGTCGCCGCGTCGTTGATTCCGGTGACGCAGCGCCTGCGCTTTTTGGTCGCGCTGCGTCCTGGCGTTATCTCGCCGACCCAGGCGGCGCGTCAGGCCGCGACCCTGGATCGCCTCTCCAACGGGCGCACCTTGTTCAATCTGGTTACCGGCGGCGACCCGGAAGAGCTGGCGGGCGACGGCGTGTTCCTGGATCACCGGGAACGCTACGTGGAATCCGCTGAGTTTACCCGCGTCTGGCGATGTGTGCTGGAAGGCGAGACCGTCGATTACGAAGGCAAATATGTCAATGTGCGCGGCGCGCGTCTGTTATTCAAACCGGTGCAGCAGCCGCGGCCGCCGCTGTGGTTCGGCGGCTCTTCGGATGTGGCACAGGATCTGGCGGCGGAGCAAGTGGATGTCTACCTCACCTGGGGCGAACCGCCGGCGCTGGTAAAAGAAAAAATCGAGCAGGTGCGCGCCAAAGCCGCCGCCCAGGGGCGCAGCGTGCGTTTCGGCATCCGCCTGCACGTTATTGTGCGCGAAACCAATGCGGAAGCCTGGAAAGCGGCCGACTGCCTGATCGCTCATCTCGACGACGCCACCATCGCCAAGGCGCAGGCGGCTTTCGCCCGGGCGGACTCGGTCGGACAGCGGCGCATGGCAGCGTTGCATAACGGACGCCGCGACCAGCTGGAGATCAGCCCTAACCTGTGGGCCGGTGTGGGTCTGGTGCGCGGCGGTGCGGGCACGGCGCTGGTCGGCGACGGCCCGACCGTGGCGGCGCGCATGCAGGAGTATGCCGATCTCGGCATCGAAACCTTTATTCTTTCCGGCTATCCGCACCTTGAAGAAGCGTACCGCGTGGGCGAGCTGCTGTTCCCTCATCTGGATCTGAACATTCCCGAAGTGCCGCAGCCGCGCGTCGCGCAGGTGCATGGCGAAGCGGTGGCAAATGATTTCACGCCGCAAAAAGTGTCGCAAAGCTGAGGTTGTTATTATGGTGAAAGTACAAAAACGGCTGGCTCATCAGCTGACTCCCTGGCTGCTGCCGGCGCTACTGATTGTGGTGTGGCAGATCGCTTCGCAGACCGGCATGCTCTCGACGCGCATTCTGCCCTCGCCGGAAAATATCCTGCTCACCTTCTGGCATCTGTCAGCCAGCGGCGAGCTGTGGCAACACCTGGCGATCAGCGGCTGGCGCGCGCTGATCGGCTTCAGCATCGGCGGCTCGATCGGCTTGATCCTCGGGCTGATTACCGGCTTGTCGCGCCTCGGCGAGCGGCTGCTGGATACCTCGGTGCAGATGCTGCGCAACGTGCCGCATCTGGCGCTGATCCCGCTGGTGATCCTGTGGTTCGGCATCGATGAGTCGGCGAAAATTTTTCTCGTCGCGCTCGGCACGCTGTTCCCGATCTACCTGAATACCTGGCACGGCATTCGTAATATCGATCGCGGCCTGCTGGAGATGGCGCGCAGCTACGGACTTTCCGGCTGGGGTCTGTTTATCCAAGTGATCCTGCCCGGCGCCCTGCCCTCCATTATGGTGGGCGTGCGTTTCGCGCTGGGGCTGATGTGGCTCACCCTAATCGTCGCGGAAACGATTTCGGCTAACTCCGGCATCGGCTACCTGGCGATGAACGCACGCGAATTTCTACAGACCGACGTGGTGGTGGTGGCGATCATTCTTTACGCCCTGCTCGGCAAGCTGGCGGACGTCACGGCGCAACTGCTGGAGCGCGTCTGGCTGCGCTGGCATCCTGCCTACCAACTGAAAGAGGAAAACGCATGAGCAACCTGAACGCGTCCCCGGCCCGCCTGAATGCCGGCACGCCGGTGGTGATTAACGGCGTGACCAAGCAGTACGGCAGCCGCACCATTCTCAATCATATCGATTTGCATATTCCCTCTGGCCAGAGGGAANNCTGCGGCAAAAGCACCCTGCTACGCCTGCTGGCGGGTCTGGAGCAGGCCAGCCAGGGCGAGCTGCTGGCGGGCAACGCGCCGCTGCAGTCGGCGCGCGAAGAGACGCGTTTGATGTTTCAGGACGCGCGTCTGCTGCCGTGGAAGAGCGTCATCAATAACGTCGGGCTGGGGCTGTGCGGACGCGACTGGCGCAGCGCGGCGCTGGAGGCGCTGGAGGCGGTCGGACTGGCGGAACGCGCCAACGACTGGCCGGCGGCGCTGTCAGGCGGTCAGAAGCAGCGCGTG
>DENB01000010.1 GCA_002359495.1 Enterobacteriaceae bacterium UBA2655 | reverse complement strand
GATCGCGCGAACCGTATAATACAAAAATCGTAGCCGTATGCTTTCATATGGTTTTGCGTCCCGGTTTTTACCGCCTTGCTGCAGCAAAAACCTCAAACAGTACTTGTAGGACAGCTCCTCGCCCTGTTTTTACCGCAGTTCTCTTAGCCAGCTGTGGATAAAATCCGCAATCGCCGCAGGCTGATTGATATCCAGTACCGGGAGCGAGAAGCTAAGCGCACTGTCGCTGGCTATGGCAATAACATTGTCATCCATTAACGGCGCAACATCTCTTTTAACTCCCTCACGCCATAAAACGATTTTTGCTACTTGTTCGCCCTTAAACCCTTCCACCAGCACAATATCCAGCGTCCGCGTATCCATACGACTGGCCAGAAAGAAGAGATCCACAGCTTCGCAATCCGGCGTCTCGCTCATCAATGCCCAGCGTTGTTGACTGGCGACCAGAACCTGATCGGCGCCCGCTTTGCGTAATTCATAGCTGTCTTTCCCTGGCGTATCGACATCCATCTGATGATGAGTGTGCTTGATCAATCCTGGCCGTATTCCGCGCGCTTTTAATAAAGGGATCAGCTGCTTCAAAAGGGTCGTTTTACCGGTTCCGCTCCATGCGATAAAAGCCAGCAAGGGAACCGTCATGATCGCTTCTCCAGTCGCGCCAGATCCTCCGGCATATTGATATTGCTGAAAGCCGACTCATCATCCCTGAAAATGACCGCCTCTCCTCCCTGCTGCCGTAAAAATTGCATTAACCGGCGCTCGCCGCTGAGCAGGTAATCTTCAAGCGTATCGGCTAGCTCGCGATGAACCAGCGCCAGCGCCGGATGATCGTGTTGCAGGGATCGTACCCAGGCGGCTGGCGCCAGCCCTTTATGTTGCCAGAGCCGCGCAACGTAATCCTCAGGGACAAAAGGCGTATCGCAGGCGCAAAACACAGCCCAGTCGGTTTCTATCGCACGTAAGGCGCTGAGAACACCCGCCAGCGGGCCGGGAAAACCGGGCAAAGTATCGCTGACTACGGCTACGCCGCTTCGCCGATATTGTTCGACGTTACGATTAGCGCTAATAAGTAGCCGATCTACCTGCGGCCTCAGGCGCTCTAAAATATGTTGATAAAGCGGCTGCCCATGAAAGAGCAATAATCCTTTATCCTCTCCGCCCATTCTGCGGCTCTGCCCGCCAGCCAGAATGACGCCGGTAATTGCTGTCATGAAATAAAGCCTCGCTTTCCATAAGAAAATAACCCTGCTAACGTGGAGGTTATTTACGATGTGAGGAGATGACCATGAAATGCCAACGCCTGAACGAACTGCTTGAGCTGCTGCAACCCGCCTGGCAAAAAGAGCCCGATCTCAATTTAGTGCAATTTTTACAGAAACTGGCGCAGGAATCTGGTTTCAGTGGCCCATTAAGTGAATTAACTGATGACGTATTGATTTACCATCTCAAAATGCGCGATGCGGATAAGCAGGCCGAGATCCCCGGACTGAAGAAAGATTATGAAGAGGATTTTAAAACTGCCTTACTGCGGGCGCGCGGCGTGATTAAGGAGTAATACCGGCAGAGGAGTGATGTTATCCTTGCAGCTTCCAGTAAAAGCAACAGACAGGCAAAGCGATGAGCGAAGCAGCTTTTAACTTCCACACGTTGAATCCCGACGTCATTCTTGACGCGTTATGGGACACAGGCTTACGCGTCGAATCGGGTTTAACCGCGCTGAATAGCTATGAGAACCGTGTCTATCAGTTCAGCGATGAAGATAAACGCCGCTACGTAGTAAAATTCTATCGTCCGCAGCGCTGGGATGCCGGGCAGATTGAGGAAGAGCATCGGTTCGCGCTCGATCTGCTGTCGGATGAGGTTCCGGTTGCCGCGCCGCTCAGTTTGCAGGGTAAAACGTTAAACCAGCATGCCGGATTCTGGTTCGCCGTTTTCCCCAGCCTGGGCGGCCGTCAGTATGAAACGGATAACGAAGAACAGATGGAATGGGTAGGGCGTTTTTTAGGCCGTATCCATCAAACCGGCCGTAAAAGCGTGTTCCAACATCGGCCTGTTATCGGGCTGGATGAATATCTCCATCAGCCGCGTCAGCAGCTTGAGCAAAGCTCGCTGGTGCCATCCGCCCTGAAAGAGGCTCTACTCAACGCGCTGGACAAACTGGTTGCGACGGTACAACAGGGCTGGCGCAGCGACTGGCAGCCCTTACGTCTTCATGGCGATTGCCATCCGGGCAATATTCTCTGGCGCGAAGGTCCACTATTCGTCGATCTGGACGACGCGCGCAACGGGCCGGCGGTGCAGGATCTCTGGATGTTAGTAAATGGCGATCGTCAGGAGCGGCTTATCCAGTGGGATATCCTGCTGGAGGCCTACGGCGAATTCAGCGACTTCGATATTAATGAATTGTCACTGATTGAGCCTTTACGGGCCATGCGCATGGTTTATTATTTGGCCTGGGTTGTGCGTCGTTGGCAGGATCCCGCTTTTCCCCGCGCCTTTCCCTGGATAACCGACGAGGATTTTTGGCGCAGGCAGATTTCCCTTTTTATCGAGCAGGAGAAGTTGTTACAGGAGCCTCCTTTACAACTGACCCCGCAATTTTAATGTAGAAGTCAGGAGAATTTTTCCCAATGAAAAAGATTTGGTTCGCGCTGGTTGGTCTGATGCTGGCTTTCAGCGCCTCCGCTGCACAATTCACCGATGGCAAACAGTATGTAAGCCTGCAGAAGCCTGTGGCAGGCGAGCCTCAGGTCATGGAGTTCTTCTCTTTTTTCTGCCCGCACTGCTACCAGTTCGAACGTATTTATCATGTCAGCGATGCGGTAAAGAAAAACCTGACTGACAACGTTAAGATCACTAAATACCACGTCGATTTCCTCGGCGGCGATCTCGGTCCGGTTGTTACCCAGGCGTGGGCAGTCGCAATGGCGCTGGGCGTAGAAGATAAAGTTACCGCGCCGATTTTCGACGGCATCCAAAAAACGCAAACCATTACTGACGCAGCCAGCCTGAAAGAGACCTTTATTAAGGCTGCAGGCATCTCTTCCGGCGACTATGATGCGGCATGGAATAGCTTTGCGGTAAAAGCGCTGGTCGCACAGCAGCAAAAGGCGGCGGCGGATGTCGACCTGCGCGGCGTACCGGCAATATTTGTAAACGGCAAATATATGGTAAATAACGGCGGGCTTGATACCAGCTCAATGGATAACTTTGTTGCTGATTATGCCAACGTCGTTAAATTCCTTGTTGATAAAAAATAACCGCAGCGCGTTACGTTTTTCACGCCGGCAATGCCGGCGTTTTTAATTTCTGCGGCTGGAAAAAGCGACATTCTTAGCGTTGAAAATAATGCGAACCAGTAATAGATTTTTTAAGCATTAATTTAATATCCACATCGGACTTTATGTCATTAAAAAGCCATCCCAGCTCACGGAAAATAGGTAATGCTTTGTTTGTAAAGCATTTTACAGTGTAAATTAAATAGTATTAACGTAAATAACAATACGTTATGATTTTTACACACAAAGTTATCCACAGGTTGATCCTTGCGATCCCGTTCCAGTGCGCGCGAAAATTTCGCTGTAATGCCTGCGCAAATTCAACATTCTCGCTAAGCTGTGGCATCCTTATAGACTTACCTATGGCTAACGAAGAAAACAGAAACCTATGGCGCAAATCGCAGACAATCCCCTGATTCTGGTTGACGGCTCATCTTACCTGTACCGCGCATATCATGCTTTCCCCCCGCTGACCAACAGCGCGGGCGAGCCGACCGGCGCCATGTATGGTGTGCTCAACATGTTGAAAAGCCTGCTGACGCAATATAAACCGAGCCATGTGGCTGTGGTCTTCGATGCTAAAGGGAAAACTTTCAGGGATGAGCTGTTTGAGAATTATAAATCCCACCGCCCTCCGATGCCGGACGACCTGCGCGCCCAGACCGGTCCGCTGCATGAAATGGTGAAAGCGATGGGACTTCCGCTGCTGGCCGTCAGCGGCGTGGAAGCGGACGACGTAATCGGGACGCTGGCGCTGGAAGCTGAAAAAAAAGGCCGCGCGGTACTGATCAGTACGGGCGATAAAGATATGGCACAGCTGGTTTCGCCGAACATTACCCTGATCAACACCATGAATAATACGATCCTCGGCCCGGAAGAGGTTGAACAGAAGTATGGCATCCCGCCTGCGCTTATTATTGATTACCTGGCGCTGATGGGCGACTCTTCGGATAACATTCCCGGCGTACCGGGCGTAGGCGAAAAAACGGCGCAGGCGTTGTTACAGGGCCTGGGCGGCATGACATCGATTTACGACAACCTGGATAAGGTTGCCGATCTCGCTTTCCGCGGCGCAAAAACCATGGCGGCTAAGCTTGAGCAAAATAAAGAGGTCGCCTTTCTCTCTTATCAGCTGGCCACGATTAAAACCGACGTAGAACTTGAGCAAACCTGCAAGCAGTTGACGGTAAACGAACCGGACATCGACGCTCTGGACGCCCTGTTTACCCGTTATGAATTCCGTCGCTGGCTGACGGATCTGCACGAAGGGAAATGGCTGCAAGGTAAAAAAAGCAATCCGCAGGCGCAACAGGCTCTGGCGGAAGAGGCGGCTGAGCAGCCGGAAACCGCCAGCATTCTCTCTGCGGACGGCTATGTCACTATTCTCGATGACGAGACATTTGGCGCCTGGCTTGAAAAGCTCAAAAAGAGCGACGTTTTCGCTTTCGATCTGGAAACCGACTCGCTGGATACTCTGAGCGCCAATATCGTCGGGATTGCGCTCGCGGTCGCGCCTGGCGAAGCGGCTTACCTGCCGGTCGCCCATGATTATCTTGGCGCCCCGCCGCAGCTGGATCGCGATAAGGTCTTGCAGCGACTTAAACCGCTGCTGGAAGATAAAAAGCTGTTCAAGGTCGGACAAAACCTCAAGTACGATCGCGGCGTGCTTAAGAATTACGACATTGAGCTGGACGGCATCAAGTTCGATACCATGCTTGAGTCCTACATGCTTAACAGCGTGGCGGGCAAACATGACATGGACAGCCTCTCTAAACGCTGGCTGAAGCATAAGACCGTTACCTTTGAGGAGGTTGCCGGCAAAGGCAAAAACCAGCTCACCTTTAATCAGATCGACGTCGTTCAGGCGGCGCACTACGCGGCGGAAGATGCCGACGTTACGCTCCAGCTTCATCTTAAAATGTGGCCGGAGCTGGAGCAGGCCAGCGGGCCGAAAAAAGTTTTCGAAGAGATTGAAATGCCGCTGCTGACGGTAATTTCACGCGTCGAGCGCAACGGCGTTTTAATCGATCAGGCTATCCTCGCTAAACATTCTCAGGAGCTGACCACGCGGCTGGCCGAGCTGGAAGAGAAAGCGCATGAGCTGGCGGGCGAGCCGTTCAATCTCTCCTCGACGAAACAGCTGCAAACGATCCTGTTTGAAAAGCAGGGTATCAAGCCGACGAAAAAAACGCCGGGCGGCGCGCCTTCCACCAGTGAAGAGGTGCTTGCTGAACTGGCGTTGGATTATCCTCTGCCGAAGGTCATTCTGGAGCATCGCGGCCTCTCCAAGCTGAAATCGACCTATACCGATAAGCTGCCGCAGATGATCAATCCCGTCAGCGGACGCGTGCATACCTCTTATCACCAGGCGGTAACCGCGACCGGGCGTCTTTCTTCAACCGATCCGAACCTGCAAAATATTCCGGTGCGCAACGACGAGGGGCGGCGCATTCGTCAGGCCTTCGTGGCGGCGGAGGGCAATCGCATCGTGGCGGCAGACTATTCGCAAATCGAACTGCGCATCATGGCGCACCTTTCTCAGGATAAGGGACTGCTGGACGCGTTTGCGGAGGGAGAAGATATTCACCGCGCCACGGCGGCGGAGGTATTTGGCATGGCGCTGGAAAAAGTGACCGGCGAGCAGCGCCGCAGCGCCAAAGCGATCAACTTTGGGCTGATCTATGGCATGAGCGCATTTGGGCTTTCCCGTCAGCTCAGCATCGGCGCCGGCGAAGCGAAGAAATATATGGATCTCTACTTCGAACGTTATCCCGGCGTTTTACGTTACATGGAAAATACGCGTCAGCTGGCGGCGGAGAAAGGCTACGTTGAGACGCTGGACGGACGTCGTCTCTGGCTGCCGGATATCAAATCCAGCAACGCGATACGCCGTAAAGCGGCAGAGCGCGCCGCGATCAACGCCCCGATGCAGGGCACCGCAGCCGATATCATCAAACGCGCCATGATTGACGTCGACGCCTGGCTGCGGCAGGAGAAATCCGACGCGGTGAAGATGATTATGCAGGTACACGATGAACTGGTATTTGAAATCAATGCGGATGCAGTCGAAGAGGCCAGCAAAAAAATTCGTTATTTGATGGAAAACAGCATGAAGCTGGACGTTCCGCTGCAAGTTGAAGTCGGCGTAGGCGACAACTGGGATCAGGCGCACTAAGCGGCTGGCACTGCATTTTCAGGGCGCGTTCTGAAAAAACGCGCCCGACCTCAGCTATAAGAAATCCCTTTGGTTAATCGGTTCAGCCTTTTCTGAAAAGGTCCTGTCAGAACGCCTTTTTCTAACTGATTCAACGCTAAGCATTTTTTTCGCCATTAGACTACAGGCGGAGAACAATTTTGTGATGAACCTGGTAAAAAAGATGTTATCTGATGCAAATTAACCACAAAAAATTCTTTGTGGGCCTGAGAAAATCAGGTAAAGTTTAAGGCGTAGGGTACAGAGGTAAGATGTTCTATCTTTCAGACCTTTTACTTCACGTAATCGGATTTGGCTGAATATTAGCCGCCCCAGTCACGCTGTGACTGGGGCGTTTTTTATGGGGCGGTTTCTGGAAAAGAGTAAGACTTGTCCTTATTAAGGCGTTTCTTCCGGCTGAATCTCTTCTTCAGCAAACGCTGAATAGCTGAACCAGACATCAAGTTTGTTGCGCAACTTATCAACGCCGATTTTCTTCAGCGAAGAGAACATCTCCACCTGAACGTCGCCCATAAAAGCCAGCGAGGCTTCGCGCACCCTATTCAGTTGCGCTTTGCGCGCACCCGATGCCAGCTTGTCCGCTTTCGTCAGCAGCACCAGCACCGGAATCTGGCTCTCTACCGCCCATTGAATCATCTGCTGATCAAGATCTTTCAGCGGATGGCGGATATCCATCAGCACCACTAAACCCTTCAGCGCGTCGCGCATTTGCAAATATTCGCCCAGCGCGCGCTGCCATTTGCGCTTCATCTCTTCCGGCACTTCGGCGTAGCCGTAGCCGGGCAGGTCGACGAGACGTTTGCCTTCCACGACTTCAAACAGGTTAATCAGCTGGGTGCGTCCTGGCGTTTTACTGGTGCGCGCCAGGTTTTTCTGATTGGTAAGCGTATTCAGCGCGCTGGATTTGCCTGCGTTAGAGCGTCCGGCAAAAGCCACTTCGATACCGGTATCCGCAGGCAGGTGGCGGATATCAGGCGCGCTGGTGACGAAATGGGTGACATGATAGTTCAGTGAAGACAAGGTAAGACTCCGGAAGCTGTATTCAGGGCAATAGCGCTGATTATACCTGTTATGACGCGAAAGTGCCCGAAGGCTTCGCCGGTGAAATTTTAGTAAAAATGTGCGATACGTGCTGTCCCTCGCCGCTGTGCTTCAAACTATTTTTTATTATTTTATTCTTTATTATTCAAATAATTATTTGATTTCCGCCTAGGGATTAACCTGAATTTTGCACAAGTGCGACTTGTGGGTTTTGCCGGTTGGTCTACAGTTGTTGTCAGTGCACGGCAGCACCCATCAGGAGGATGCGCTCAGGAACGTCAGGACGATAAGGAGCGAAGGAGTAGGAAGGGGTCAAGGGAACGGCCAACAGGGAAAAGGATACTCTCAGGACAAGAGCAGGCGCAGGATAAACCGGGACGTTGCGAGCCGGAATGGATTCGATGAGCGTTTCCTTCACAGGAAGGTGCGAAAAAAGGCGACAGCAGATGCTGTCGCCTTTTTTCTTGGTCGGCTTTCTGCTAGATTTCGCCGCAATTCTATACTGATTGAAAAACGCCGAGACTGGATACCATGAAGCAACCTGCACGAGCCGCGCGCGGCAAGCCCGCCGCTAAACGTAAATCGCGTGAAGATTTAAATAATGAAGCGCGCGAGCGCAAACGCGATAAGAAACATCGCGGCCATGCTTCCGGCAGCCGCGCGCATCCTGAAGCGCAAAGCCAGAACAAGCGGGGCGATGCGAAAGCGAAAGATCCCCGTATCGGCAGTAAAAAACCGATTCCGCTGGTGGCGGAAGGACAAAGCGTGAAAAAGCCCGCCGCGCAGCCGAAGCCAGCGACGCAGCCGAAAAAAGCGGCTCTGTCGCCGGCGGAAGAGCTGGAGACGCTGGAAAATGACCAGCGTCTTGACGCTCTGCTGGATCGTCTGGAAAACGGCGATGCGCTCTCCGCGGAAGATCAGGCCTGGCTGGATGAAACCCTGGATCGTATCGATGTGCTGATGGAAGAGCTGGGCATCCAGCTGGACGATGATGCGGATGACGAGCAGGCCGAAGAGGACATGCTGCGTCTGCTGAAAGGCAACTAAGACTGAATTGATCGGCATGCGTTGCGGCGCATGCCGCGCTAAACAGGTATTTACCTATGCTTTGGCTTGGATCAATTTTCGCGTTTCTGCTGACATGTTATCTGCTCTGGTTATTGATTAAACTACGGCGGCTGTCGCGTCTGAAGTCGCGTTTGCGTCGGGCTCAACACCATCGACCTCTTTCCTCTTCTGCAGCGCGGCCCTTTTTCAGACGTCGTCACCGCAAGGAGTAGATATGTCATCGCAGCAGATCGAGTGGGACCAGGCGCTGATTGAAAAATACAATTACGCCGGTCCGCGCTATACCTCCTATCCCACCGCGCTGGAATTCAGCGAGAGCTTCGGCGAAGCCGATTTTTTGCATGCCGTGGCGCGCTATCCTGAACGGCCGCTGTCGCTCTATATTCATATCCCTTTTTGCCACCGGCTCTGCTATTTCTGCGGCTGCAATAAAATCGTCACGCGGCAGTACCAGAAAGCGGATCGCTATCTGGACGTGCTGGAGCAGGAGATTCGTCAGCGCGCCCCGTTGTTCAGCCAGCGCCGCGTCAAACAGCTGCACTGGGGCGGCGGCACACCCACCTTTTTGAATAAAACGCAGATTACCCGTCTGGTCAGACTGCTGAAACAGCAGTTTCATTTTGAGGCGGACGCGGAGATGTCGATTGAGGTCGATCCGCGCGAGATCGAGCTTGATGTACTGGATCATTTACGCGTGCAGGGTTTTAACCGACTCAGCATGGGTGTGCAGGACTTCAACAAAGAGGTTCAGCAGCAGGTTAACCGGGTACAGGATGAGCCATTTATCTTTGCGCTGATGCAACGCGCGCGCGAACTGGGCTTCGCTTCCGCCAATATCGATCTGATTTATGGCCTGCCGAAACAGACGCCAGAAAGCTTCGCCTTTACCCTGACGAAAGTGATTGAACTGAATCCCGATCGGCTCAGCGTTTTTAACTATGCGCATCTTCCCGCTCTGTTTGCTGCGCAGCGTAAAATCAAGCAGGCGGACCTTCCCGACGCGCAGCAGAAGCTCGCTATCCTGCAACAGACCATTGAAACGTTGACGCAGCAGGGCTATCAGTTTATCGGTATGGATCACTTCGCCCGGCCGCAGGATGAGCTGGCGATAGCGCAGCGCAGCGGCCAGCTGCACCGCAATTTTCAGGGCTATACTACCCAAGGCGACAGCGACCTGCTCGGCCTGGGCGTATCGGCAATCAGCATGATCGGTGACAGCTACGCTCAGAACCAGAAAGAGCTGAAGGCCTGGTACGCCAGCGTAGAAGAGCAAGGAAACGGGTTATGGCGCGGGTTGGCGCTGAGCCGCGACGACTGCCTGCGACGTGACGTGATTAAGACGCTGATCTGCAACTTCGCGCTCGATTACCAGGCCATAGAGGCGCAGTGGGCGATTCGCTTCGAAGAGTACTTTGCCGAGGATTTGGCGCTGCTGGCGCCGCTGGCGACTGACGGGCTAGTGGCGCGCAATGACGCCGGTTTACAGGTAACGCCTCGCGGTCGACTGTTGATCCGCAATATCTGCATGTGCTTCGATCGTTACCTGCGTCAAAAAGCGCGCATGCAGCAGTTTTCCCGGGTGATATAAAACAGCGGAGCAGCAGGCGCTGCTCCGCCTTTGCGGGTTTGACGGCTATTCCATTCCCAGCTCTTTCAGCTTGCGAGTCAGCGTATTGCGTCCCCAGCCGAGCAGCCTGGCGGCTTCCTGCTTATGTCCCTGCGTGTGGCGCAGGGCCGTGGTCAGCAGCGTTCGCTCCATCTCCGGCTGCGCTTCGGACAGCAGGTTTTGATGACCGGAACGCAGCGCGCGATCCGCCCATTGCGCCAGCAGCGTTGCCCAGCTATCCGGCAACGACTGCACCGGGCTTTCCGGCGTGGCGGACTCAAACAGCTCAGCCGGAAGGTCCTGGATCAATACTTCCTGACCGGCAGCCATCACCGTTAACCAGCGGCAGGTATTTTCCAGCTGGCGCACGTTGCCGGACCAGTGCAGCCGCGTCAGCGCCGCCTCGGTTTCCGGGTGAAGGATTTTCGCTTCTACGCCCAACTCGCGAGCGGCGACCTGCAGGAAATAGCGCGCCAGACGCGGAATATCTTCCCGGCGTTCGCGCAGGGGAGGCAGATGAACGCGAATGACGTTCAGACGGTGGAATAAATCCTCACGGAATTTGCCCTCCTGCACGCGCATTTCCAGATTCTGGTGCGTGGCGGCGATAATACGCACGTCCACCTTCACCGGCGCGTAGCCGCCGACGCGATAGAACTGGCCGTCAGCCAGCACGCGCAGCAGACGCGTCTGCACATCCAGCGGCATATCGCCGATCTCGTCGAGAAACAGCGTGCCGCCGTCGGCCTGTTCAAAGCGGCCCTGACGGATCTGGTTCGCGCCGGTAAAGGCGCCTTTTTCGTGCCCGAACAGTTCGGACTCGATCAAATCCTTAGGAATCGCCGCCATATTCAGGGCGATAAAAGGCGCTTTCGCCCGCGGGCTGTGGCGATGCAGGGCATGAGCGACCAGCTCTTTCCCAGTGCCGGATTCGCCGTTAATCAGCACGCTGATGGAAGAGCGCGACAGGCGGCCGATAATACGGAAAACATCCTGCATCGCCGGCGCTTCGCCGATGATATCGGTGGTCGGGCCGCTGACCGGCTGGTTGCGCGGCTGCTGCTGCTCCTGATAGTGACTGATGGCGCGTTCCACCAGCGCAACCGCCTCATCGATATCAAACGGCTTCGGCAGATAATCAAACGCCCCTTGCTGATAGGCGCTGACCGCGGCATCCAAATCGGAGTGCGCCGTCATGATGATCACCGGCAGCATAGGGTGGCGCTGTTTAATCTGCTTCAGCAGCGCCAGGCCGTCCATGCCCGGCATACGAATATCCGACAATAATACGTCCGGGGTTTTGGTGGCGAGCGCGTCCAGCACGTCGTTACCGCTGTCAAAGGTCGCACAGCTCAAACCGGCTCCAGTGAGCGCACGTTCAAGCACCCAGCGGATGGAGCTATCGTCGTCGACGATCCAGACTATCCCTCGTTGCATAGAAACCTCACTGGCGAATGGGCAGGTAAACCGAGAATTCGGTATGACCGGGCCAACTGTTAAACTCTATTTTTCCTGAATGCTGATCGATCAGGCTACGGGCGATCGACAGACCCAGTCCGGTGCCGCCTTCGCGTCCGCTCACCATGGGATAGAACAGCGTATCCTGTAGCTGAGCCGGAATGCCGGGGCCGTCATCTTCAATATCGATGCGGGCGACCAGGCGATAACGCGCGCCGTGCAGCGTTAACTGAAACGCCGTGCGGGTGCGTAAAACAATGGTGCCGCCCTCTTCGCCTAATGCCTGCAGCGCGTTGCGCACGATATTAAGCAGAACCTGTTCAATTTGATCCGGGTCGTGCGGCAGCTCCGGCAGGCTGGGATCGTAATCACGCACCAGCGAGACGTTTTCCGGCAGCTCCATCGACACCAGGTTCACTACGCGCTCAGCCACCTGATGAATGCTTTGCGTGACGTGCATGCCGGGCTGCTGCGGCCCCAGCAACCGGTCGACCAGATTTCTTAGCCGATCCGCCTGTTCAATAATGACTTTGGTGTATTCGTTCAGCGACGGATCGGGCAACGCTCGGGAGAGCAGCTGCGCCGCGCCGCGTAAACCGCCCAGCGGATTTTTAATTTCATGCGCCAGACCGCGGACCAAATCGCGGGCGGCTACCTGCTGCGCGTGCTGTATCTGTTCCTGACTGAGGCGGCGCTGATTATCCATCGGCGCCATTTCCAGCAGGAGTAAGCCATCCGGCAGACGTTGCGCCGTCAGCGACATAATATGCGCGCGGCCGTCCACCACTAAGGTCACTTCGCTGTCGGTAAATCCCTGGCCGGCTGCAAGACTCTCGCGCATCACATCGATGTTCAGCGAAAAGTAGCCGATCAAATCAGGAAGCGGCGTGCCGAACAGTTTCCGTGAGCTTTGTGCCAGTAATTGCTGCGCAGCCGGATTAGCGTAGCGGATGACCAGGTCGTCATCGACCAGCAAAATACTGTTAATCAGGGAGTTGAGAATCTGCCCAGCATCGGGCAGCGTGCCAGTTGCCATACAGCGTTCCTCTGCACCGCTCTGGTGCATTGTCATCATTAAGCCAGCGGCTCGTTACGTGAACGATGAATTCGCGGAGAAAAAAGCCCATCCGAAGATGGGCTGAAAGTTCCACGGCAACAAAAAGCGTCAAACCAAATTAAACGCTGTAGTAAAGCTCGAACTCTACCGGGTGCGGCGTCATGCGAACGCGGTCGTTTTCAGACTTACGCAGTTCGATGTAAGCATCGATAGCGTCGTCGGTGAATACGCCGCCGCGGGTCAGGAACTCGCGGTCTTCGTTCAGGGCATTCAGCGCTTCTTCCAGTGAACCCGCTACTTTTGGAATCTCAGCTTCTTCTTCCGGCGGCAGGTCATACAGGTTTTTATCCATCGCGTCGCCCGGGTGGATCTTGTTGATGATGCCGTCGAGGCCAGCCATCAGCAGGGCAGTGAACGCCAGGTACGGGTTGGCGGCCGGGTCCGGGAAGCGCGCTTCGATACGACGCGCTTTCGGGCTGGCGACAACCGGGATACGGATTGACGCGGAACGGTTACGCGCGGAGTAAGCCAGCATAACTGGCGCTTCGTAACCCGGAACCAGACGCTTGTAAGAGTTGGTGGTCGGGTTAGCCAAGGCGTTGATCGCTTTAGCGTGCTTGATGATGCCGCCGATATAGAACAGCGCGGTTTCAGACAGGCCGCCGTATTTGTCGCCGGCAAACAGGTTGGTGCCGCCTTTAGACAGGGACATATGGCAGTGCATGCCGGAACCGTTATCGCCGAACATCGGTTTTGGCATAAAGGTCGCGGTTTTGCCGTAAGCGTGCGCGACGTTGTGAACAACGTATTTGTAGATCTGAATTTCGTCCGCTTTCTTGGTCATGGTATTGAAGCGGGTCGCCACTTCGTTCTGACCTGCGGTCGCGACTTCGTGGTGATGCGCTTCGACAACCAGGCCCATCTGCTCCATGGTCAGACACATGGCGGAACGGATGTCCTGCGAAGAGTCGACCGGCGGAACCGGGAAGTAGCCGCCTTTGATGCCCGGACGGTGGCCTTTGTTGCCGCCTTCGTACTCTTTACCGGTGTTCCAAGCCGCTTCGACGTCGTCAATAGCGACGTGCGAGCCGGAAGTCGAAGAACCGAAACGGATGTCGTCGAACAGGAAGAATTCCGGCTCAGGTCCAAACAGTACGGTGTCGGCGATGCCGGAAGAACGCAGGAAATCTTCCGCGCGTTTGGCGATGGAGCGCGGGTCGCGATCGTAGCCCTGCATGGTGCCTGGCTCAAGGATGTCGCAGCGAATGATCAGGGTCGGGTCTTCAAAGAACGGGTCCATTACCGCAGTGGTCGCGTCCGGCATCAGCACCATGTCTGATTCGTTAATGCCTTTCCAACCGCCGATGGAGGAGCCATCGAACATTTTGCCTTCTTCGAAGAAGTCATCGCCAACCTGGTGCGCAGGGATAGTAACGTGCTGTTCTTTACCTTTAGTATCGGTAAAACGCAGGTCAACAAACTTTACTTCGTGCTCGTTCATCATCGAGAGAACGTGTTCAGCGGACATACTCAACTCTCCTGGAAATGGTCATTGTTGTCGTAGTGAGAGAACCTCAGTTCCTGGAATGCGTAACGTAACGCCTGTACCCCTGAACAAAGATCTCGACAAGCTGTTTCAACCGTCGTGCAACTGTCGTTTTCGCTTAAAATAACTAAAGCGAATTCTGTGCCAACTTTTTTATATCGGCTAAAATGGCGCGTTTATGCACCCTTGCATCTCATACGGGCTGCACCACGATGGATAACATGCACTAAATCAGTGCTTATGGCGAACAGTTGAGCACTATTTTGGTGCATTATGGCGGCTGTGCGCAAATCTTGCACTGAAGTTGATGCTAAAACTCGCCACTACGATAAACTTCAAGGGAAAACTGTGATCGTGTTCAGTCTTCCGCTTAATCCGTGTACAATAGCGCGCTATTTCTAATGCCTGAGGCAAAGCTGTGATCGAAAATTTGCGTAACATCGCCATTATCGCGCACGTTGACCATGGTAAAACCACCCTGGTCGACAAACTGCTGCAACAATCTGGTACCTTCGATGCCCGCACCGAAGCGACCGAGCGCGTAATGGACTCCAACGATTTGGAGAAAGAGCGTGGGATTACCATCCTCGCGAAAAATACCGCCATTAAATGGAATGACTACCGTATCAACATCGTTGATACCCCGGGACACGCCGACTTCGGCGGTGAAGTAGAACGCGTCATGTCCATGGTGGATTCGGTGCTGCTGGTTGTCGATGCGATGGACGGCCCGATGCCGCAAACGCGTTTCGTGACCAAAAAAGCTTTCGCCCACGGCCTGAAGCCGATTGTGGTGATCAACAAGATTGACCGTCCGGGCGCGCGTCCTGACTGGGTCGTCGATCAGGTATTCGACCTGTTCGTGAACCTCGACGCGACTGACGAGCAGCTCGACTTCCCGATCATCTATGCTTCTGCGCTGCAGGGCATCGCCGGTCTGGATCACGCCGATATGGGCAGCGACATGACCGCGCTTTATCAGGCTATCGTCGACCACGTTTCTCCGCCGCAGGTGGAAGTGGAAGCGCCGCTGCAGATGCAGATCTCTCAGCTGGACTACAACAACTACCTGGGCGTTATCGGCATCGGCCGCATTAAGCGCGGCAAAATCAAGCCGAACCAGCAAGTTACCGTTATCGACAGCGAAGGCAAAACCCGCAACGGCAAAGTCGGCAAAGTGCTGGGCCACCTGGGTCTGGAGCGTATCGATACAGATCTGGCTGAAGCGGGCGACATCGTCGCGATCACTGGTCTGGGCGAGCTGAACATTTCCGATACCATTTGCGATCCGCAAAACGTACAGGCGCTGCCGGCGCTGAGCGTGGATGAGCCGACCGTGACCATGTTCTTCAACGTCAACACCTCGCCGTTCTGCGGTAAAGAAGGTAAGTACGTGACCTCTCGTCAGATCCTTGAGCGTCTGAACAAAGAGCTGGTTCACAACGTCGCGCTGCGCGTGGAAGAGACGGAAGACGCCGACGCGTTCCGCGTTTCCGGTCGCGGCGAGCTGCACCTCTCCGTGCTGATCGAAAACATGCGTCGCGAAGGTTTCGAACTGGCGGTTTCCCGTCCGAAAGTTATCTTCCGCGAAATCGACGGTCGTAAACAAGAGCCGTTCGAGAACGTGACGCTGGATATCGAAGAGCAGCACCAGGGCGCGGTGATGCAGGCGATGGGCGAGCGTAAAGGCGACCTGAAAAACATGGACCCGGATGGCAAAGGCCGCGTACGTCTCGACTACGTGATCCCAAGCCGCGGTCTGATCGGTTTCCGTAACGAATTCATGACCATGACTTCCGGCACCGGTCTGCTGTACTCCACCTTCAGCCACTACGACGACGTTCGTCCGGGCGAAGTGGGCCAGCGCCAGAACGGCGTGCTGATCTCCAACGGTCAGGGCAAAGCCGTCGCCTTCGCCCTCTACAGCCTGCAGGATCGCGGTAAGCTGTTCCTCGGCCACGGCGCGGAAGTGTATGAAGGCCAGATCATCGGTATTCACAGCCGTTCCAACGACCTGACCGTTAACTGCCTGACCGGTAAGAAGCTGACCAACATGCGCGCTTCCGGTACTGACGAAGCGACGACGCTGGTTCCGCCGATCAAAATGACCCTCGAGCAGGCGCTTGAGTTCATTGACGACGACGAGCTGGTTGAAGTTACGCCGACTTCCGTTCGTATCCGTAAGCGTCATCTGACCGAGAACGATCGTAAGCGCGCGTCACGCGGTAGCAAAGAGGCGTAATCTACGCTTCTGCTCTGCAATGAAGCCCCGCTCCGGCGGGGCTTTTTTATTGCCGCCGTTTATACCCGCGCCGAATTCCTGCTACGGCTCAGCGGCCAGCCGCACAATTTTGCGGCGCATTCCAGTTTCCATTTTCTCTCCGCCGTTGTCTGTTCAGTGTCATGTTTTGCCGCTAGAGTGAATGATCCAGGGAACATAAGGAGGGCGTCATGCTGTACATCTTCGATTTAGGCAATGTGATTATCGACATCGATTTCAATCGCGCGTTGGGCGTCTGGAGCGATCTGGGACGCGTGCCGCTGGCTCTGCTGCAAAGCAGTTTCCACATGGGGGAAGCCTTCGAGCGGCATGAGCGCGGCGAAATCAGCGATGAAGAGTTTGCGGCGTCGCTCTGCGAACAGCTTGACGTCGCGCTGAGCTATGAGCAGTTTACCGCCGGCTGGCAGGCTATCTTCGTCGGCGCCCGCCAGGATACGCTCTCACTGATGAAGCAGCTGCGCGCGCAGGGCGATCGGGTGGTCATTCTCTCCAATACCAACCGCCTGCACTGCGAGTTCTGGCCGACGCAATATCCTGAAGTTCAGCAGGCGGTGGATAAGTTTTATCTTTCGCAGGAGCTGGGCATGCGTAAGCCGGAGATGCAAATCTTTCAGCATGTGTTGAAAGAGGAGGGCTTCAGCGCCGATCAGGCGTTGTTCTTCGACGACAACCAACAGAACATCGACGCAGCGCGCGCGCTGGGCATTGAATGCGTGCTGGTGACCGACGACAAAACGGTGCCGGGCTGGTTCGCTGGCCGTCTCTGATTCATGGCGTTACGACATTTGCGTCATTCGGCGCACGCTTTTTTCAGCTGGCTGAAGCTGCTGTGGCATCGCATTGACGAAGACGGCATGACGACGCAGGCAGGCAATCTCGCGTTTGTATCGCTGCTGGCGCTGGTGCCCTTTATCGCCGTGGTTTTTTCACTGTTTGCCGCTTTTCCGGTCTTTTCGGATATCAGCGTGCAGCTAAAAAACTTTATTTTCAGCAACTTCGTGCCGGCGGCGGGCAATATCCTCCAGCGCTACCTTGAGCAGTTCGTCGCCAACGTCAATAAAATGACGGCGGTAGGCGCGGTGGGATTGATCATCACCGCTCTGCTGCTAATGCATACTATCGACACGGCGCTGAATGAAATCTGGCGCAGCCATAAAAAGCGTCCGCTGGTTTACTCATTCGCCGTCTACTGGATGATTTTGACCTTAGGGCCGCTGCTGGCGGGAGCAAGCCTGGCGATCAGCTCTTATCTGCTCTCGCTGCGCTGGGTCAGCGTATCGGGCGTCACCAGCCTGATCGACCACACCCTGCGCGTTTTCCCGCTGCTGCTTTCCTGGCTGGCGTTCTGGCTGCTCTACAGCATTGTGCCGACGCGCCGCGTGCCGTCGCACGATGCGTTGGTCGGCGCGCTGGTGGCCGGGCTGCTGTTCGAAGCGGGGAAAAAAGCCTTTGCCCTCTATGTTACGATGTTTCCCTCTTATCAGATGATCTATGGCGTGCTGGCGGTAATCCCGATTCTGTTTCTGTGGGTTTACTGGACCTGGTGTATCGTATTGCTGGGGGCGGAAATCACTGTCACTCTGGACGTGTATCGCCAGCTGAAACGGCAGGAACAAGAACAAGAACGAGAGGAAACATGATTGCTTTGATTCAACGCGTGTTGAATGCCAGCGTCACCGTCGACGAGACGGTGACCGGGGAGATTGGCCAGGGGCTGCTGATATTGTTAGGCGTAGAGAAAGGCGATGATGAAAAGCGCGCCGGGCGTCTGGCGGAGCGCGTGCTGGGATATCGCATCTTCAGCGATGAGAATGGCAAGATGAACCTTAACGTACAGCAGGCGGGCGGCAGCGTACTGGTGGTGTCGCAATTTACTCTGGCGGCCGACACGCAAAAAGGGATGCGCCCCTCTTTTTCAGGCGGAGCGGAACCCGCTGAAGCCGAGCGCCTTTATCGCTATTTTAGCGACTGCTGCCGTCAGCAGGGCATCACGACGGCAAATGGCCGTTTCGCCGCCGATATGAAAGTGGCGCTGGTCAACGATGGTCCGGTCACCTTTTGGTTGCAGGTGTGAGGTTATCAGCCGAGCGGCACGGGAACAGCCACGCAAGCTCCGAACGAGAGAATCATTTTATGTATCACCTTCGCGTACCGCAAACGGCGGAGGAGCTGGATATCTATTACCAGTTCCGCTGGGAGATGTTACGAAAGCCGCTGCGCCAGCCGCAGGGTTCTGAACGCGACGCCTGGGATGCGCTGGCGCACCACCAGATGGTGGTAGACGAGCAGGGCGCGCCGGTCGCCGCAGGACGGCTTTATATCAACGCCGACAACGAAGCCTCGATTCGCTTTCTCGCCGTGCACCCTTCGGTGCAGGGCAAGGGGCTGGGCACCTTAGTGGCGATGACGCTGGAATCGGTCGCCCGCCAGGAAGGGGTCAAGCGCGTAACCTGCAGCGCACGCGAGGATGCCGTCGAGTTCTTTGCCAAGCTGGGCTATATCAATCAGGGGGAAATTACCGCGCCGCAAACCACGCCGGTGCGTCATTTTCTGATGATCAAGCCGGTGGTGACGCTGGATGATATTTTGCATCGCGCCGACTGGTGCGGACAGCTCCAGCAGGCGTGGTACGAGCACATCCCGCTGAGCGAAAAAATGGGCGTGCGCATCCTGCAATACACCGGGCACAAATTTATCACCACCATGCCGGAAACCGGCAACCAGAATCCCCACCACACGCTGTTTGCCGGCAGCCTGTTTTCGCTGGCGACGCTGACTGGCTGGGGACTGATCTGGCTGCTGCTGCGCGAACGTCATCTCGGCGGGACGATTATCCTTGCCGACGCGCATATCCGTTACAGCAAGCCGATCAGCGGAAGACCCGGCGCGATTGCCGAGCTCGGCTCGCTGAGCGGCGATCTCGACCGTCTGGCGCGCGGGCGCAAGGCGCGCGTGCAGCTTGAGGTGGAGCTTTACGGCAACGACGAATGCGGCGCGGTATTTGAAGGGGTCTATATCGTGCTGCCCGCCGATCCCGACGAGCCGCTGGAAGAGGGCGGATCGGGTGCCCGCATCGACTGAGCGCAAAACAACAGAGGCTGATTCGTCAGCCTCTTTTTATTTTACTGTACCTCGCCGGCCCGCATCATTTGCTGCGTCGATTGCGTATCGGTAGTGACCTCCAGCGAGCCGTTTACCGTCGGACGCAGCGGCGCATGAGCGGGCAGCGCGCCGGTGAGCCTTAGCTGCAAATTGCTGTCGCCGTTCAGCGGCAACGTCGGCCATCCCCAGTTATGCAAAACGTTGACCGGCACCGCCTGGCCTTTCAGATCGAGCTGCAACGGGCGCGCTGGCTGCTGGCCTAGCGTTGCGGTGCCTTCCAGCAGGCCGTTGCCGCTGAAGGCGCTCAGCTCCGTTACCTGAATGTGTTGGTCGTCGGCGTTCAGCGCCAGCGACGGATGGCGCAGATCTGTGCGGTTAAACGTCGCCTGCGCGGCATTGAAGCTCGCCGTGCCCGCCCAGACGCCCCACTGATGCTGGCGCGCCAGCAGCAGATTTTCGCCGTTGCCGTCTACCGCCGTCATCTGGAAAGGAAAGTCAGGGTTAATATCGATAATCAGGTTGCGGTTAGAAGCGAGCTTTTTCACCAGCACGCTATCCAGCCAGTCGGGCAAGCTCTCTTGCCAGCGGTCGCGCCAGTTCTGCGGCAGCGTATATTCCAGTCCCGCCACGGCCAGCTCATCCAGCGTCAGGCGTTTATCGGCGCGCGTCCAGCCGCCGGAGGCGCGGATCACGCCGTTTACCCAGCGGGAGCTGAACTGCGACAGCGCGATGCCCTGCGGTGTAAAATCGAGATCAACGATAGGATCGTTCAGCTCGAAGCCGCCGTTAATAAAGTTGCCGGCATTCAGCGCCAGCGAGCCGCCGTCGCTCTGCCAGTCATCGCCGCGCCAGGTAATATTTTTCAGCGTCAGATCGAGATCGGTCACCGCCCAGTCCGGGCCCTGCAGACGCGCGTCGGTCATATCGAGGCGGCCGATCTGAACTGAAGGCAGCTCGCGCAGCGGTTGCAGAAAGCCGGACAGGCTCTGCCCGGTCTGCAGACGAATATCGTTCAGGCGCAGATTGCTTATTTTCCAGTTGCCCTGCGCGTCGCGTTCGCCGTCGCCGGTCAGCGAGCCGCGCGCCAGATCGGCGCCGACGTTGGAGAACAGCATACGGCCATGGTCGACGCTGCCCTGCAACAACACGTTTTCGCCCGGTACGCCATTCAGCGTCAGCTTGCCGGCGCTCATCTGAAAACGGGTATCCGCGCCGAGCATATCGTTGGCGGCCGGCTTCCACGGCATCAGGCCGCCGTTGACTTGCTCCGCCTGCAAAGGCAGCGCGCTGTACGGGCTGTCGATGCGCATGTTAGTGAGCTGCAACCGGTTCGACTGCAGCGGCAACACGTTGTTCGGTGTCAGGTTGGCAAGATTCACCGCGCCATTGCGCAGTTCGATGCTGTTGAAATGGAGCGGATCGCTGAACTGAAGCAGCGCCATGCCGAGGTCGACGCGCTTCGCCACCACGACGGCGGGCTGGCCGTCATGGCCGAAGCTAAAGTCGTTAAGGATAACGTGCGCGGGCGAGGAGAAGTTGTGCTCAATCTTACTGACGGAGAGATGGTACTCGGTTTTATCGCTCACCCAACGGCTAAACCAGCCTGCGCCCCATTGCGTCTGCAACAGCACATAAGCCACCACCAGGCAAAACAGCACCAGAAGCAGCAGGGTGAGGAAAAATTTTCCAATAAATTTCATCGTATCCATCCCGATTAAAGCCGGTCAGAGGTTGTTATGCCTGAATTACCGTTACAGCTCAACAGCCTGGATGTAAAGTCGGAAAAATAGCGAGCAGAAAAGCGAGGCAGGCCGTAGCCTGCCTGCAAAATCATTTTTCTTGCGGGAAAACCAGGTTCAGCACGATGGCGGTAATGCCGCCAGCGGCGATCCCGGAAGAGAGCAGCGTTTTCAGCCAGTCGGGCGCGAATTGCAGGATCAGCGGCTGTTGCGACACGCCAAGCCCGACCGCCAGCGACAGGGCGATAATCATGATGGCGCGGCGATTCAGCGGCTCGCGCGATACGATGCGTACCCCGGACGCGGCGATGGTGCCGAACATCACGATGGTTGCGCCGCCCAGCACCGGTTCAGGAATATGCTGCACAAAACCGCTGACCGCCGGAAACAGGCCCAGCAGGATCAGCATCAGCGCTACGACGAAACCGACATAGCGGCTGGCGACGCCGGTAAGCTGGATCACACCGTTGTTCTGCCCGAAGCAGGAGTTAGGGAAAGTGTTGAACAGCGCCGAGACAAAGGAGTTCAGTCCGTTCGCCAGCACGCCCCCCTTCAGACGTTTCATATAGAGCGGACCGCTGACCGGCTGCTCGGAGACATCGGAAGTGGCGGTGATATCGCCAATGGTTTCCAGTGAGGTCACCATAAACACCAGCATCAGCGGGATCAGCAGGTTCCAGTCGAAGCCGAGGCCGTAATAAAAGGGCGTCGGCATCACCACCAGCGGCTGCGCGGTCGGCGCGGCGATGGTCGGCAGCATATCGAGCGACCAGGCGAGCAGATAGCCGACCGCCATGGCGATCACCAGCGAGGCGACGCGCAGATAAGGATTGCGCTGACGGTTCAGCAGAATAATCACCGCCAGCACGGCGCCTGCCAGCAGCAGATTTTTCGGCGCGCCGAAGCTGTGATCGTTCATCGCGGCAAAGCCGCCGCCGATAGAGGTCAGCCCTACCTGGATTAACGACAAACCGATGATCATCACCACAATGCCGGAGACCAGCGGCGTAATAATGCGGCGCGCCAGGTGCAGCACGCGCGACAGGACCATTTCGGTGCAGGAGGCGACCATCAGCGTGCCGAACAGCGCGGCCATCATCGTCGGCACGTCCGCGCCGCCGTTTTTCAGCGCCATGCCGCCCATGATCAGCGGCGTAACGAAGTTAAAGCTGGTGCCCTGAATCGACAGCAGACCCGAGCCTACCGGTCCCCAGGTTTTGATTTGTAAAATCGAGGCGACGCCCGAGGCAAACAGCGACATGCTGATAATGTGCTGCGTATCCTGCGCCGGCAGGCCAAGCGCCTGGCAGATCAGCAGAGCGGGCGTAATCACCGCGACAAACATCGCCAGCAGGTGCTGACAGGCGGCAAACAACGTTTGCGGTAGCGGCGGACGGTCGTCGAGGCGATAAATCAGTTCGCTTTTGGTCTGGGCGGCGTGACCGGAAGAGGTGATTTCCTGAGGATTGACGGACATTTTCTCTGTTCCCGAAAAACAAAGTGGCGATTTTAATCAACTGCCGGGCAAAAGCAATCGTTTGCCTATCCAGCGCTAAAAAAGGAAGGTTTAGACGTTGGTGTAGCGCTCGGTTTCCGGCAGCCAACGCTCAATCAGCGCTTCAGCCTGCTCCGGGTAGTGCTGATGAATATGACGCGCGACGCGCTGGACTTCGGGGATCATCGCCTGGTCGCGCAGCAGATCGGCCACTTTAAACTCGGCGTTGCCAGTTTGACGCGTGCCGAGCAGTTCGCCGGGGCCGCGAATCTCCAGATCGTGCTGGGCGATAACAAATCCGTCGTTGCTGTCGCGCAATACCTGAAGGCGTCGCTGCGCGGTTTTGCTGAGCGGCGCTTTGTAGAGCAGCACGCAGTGGGAGGCGACGGCGCCGCGCCCCACGCGGCCGCGCAGCTGGTGGAGCTGCGCCAGCCCGAGCCGTTCCGGGTTCTCGATGATCATCAGGCTGGCGTTCGGCACGTCGACGCCGACCTCAATGACGGTCGTGGCGACCAACAGCTGCATCTCATTCGCCTTGAACGCCTGCATTACAGCCTGTTTCTCGGCGGGCTTCATGCGGCCATGCACCAGACCGATATTCAGATCGGGCAGCGCCTCTTTCAGTCCTTCCCATGTCGCTTCCGCCGCCTGCGCCTCCAGCAGTTCCGACTCTTCAACCAGGGTGCAGACCCAGTAAGCCTGACGGCCTTCCTGACAGGCGAGCTGAACGCGGGCGATAATGTCGCTGCGACGGCTGTCGGGAATGGCGACCGTCGTCACAGGCGTGCGCCCTGGCGGCAGCTCGTCGATGGTCGAGGTATCCAGGTCGGCGTAGGCGGTCATCGCCAGGGTGCGCGGAATCGGCGTAGCGGTCATGATCAGCTGATGCGGATGAAAGCCCTGCTCCTCGCCTTTTTCCCACAGCGCCAGCCGCTGATGTACGCCGAAACGGTGTTGTTCGTCGATAATCACCAGCGCCAGGCCCTTGAATTGCACCTGTTCCTGGAACAATGCATGCGTACCGACCACCATCGCGACCTGGCCGCTGGCGATCGCCTCCTGCTGCGCCTGGCGCGCTTTCCCTTTCTGCTTGCCCGCCAGCCAGCCCACCTCCAGGCCCAGCGGCGCGAACCACTGGCGGAAGTTATTGGCGTGCTGTTCGGCCAGCAGCTCGGTAGGCGCCATCAGGGCGACCTGTTTGCCGTAAGCGATCACATTCAGCGCCGCCAACGCCGCCACCAGCGTTTTGCCGGAGCCGACGTCGCCCTGCACCAGGCGCATCATCGGGAAATCATTCGCCAGGTCGCGCTCGATCTCCGCCACCACGCGCCGCTGCGCGCCGGTCGGTGAAAAAGGCAGCGCAGCCAGCAGTTTATCGCTGAGCGTATGGCGCGGCGGCATCGGCAGAGCGTGGTAACGCTGCGCCCCGGCGCGTACCGCCAGCATGCTGAGGTTATGCGCCAGCAGCTCTTCCAGAATCAGACGACGCTGGGCGGGATGTCGGCCGCTCTCCAGTTCGCTTAGCTTCAGATCCGGCGGCGGACGGTGCAGGGTGCGCAAGGCTTCCGGCAGGCTGATCAGCCCGCCGCTGAGTTCAGGCGGCAGCAGCTCGGCGATCGGACAGCTGTCGAGCAAGGTTAACGCCTGATCGGTAAGGTTGCGCAGCGTAGCCTGACGCACCCCTTCAGTGGTGGGATAAACCGGCGTCAGGGTCTCCTGCAGCTCGACGCCGCCATGTTCGCCCTGCACGCGATATTCGGGATGGATCATCTCCGCGCCGCGCTGGCCGCGTTTTATCTCGCCGTAGGCGGTAACGCGGCGGCCGGGCGCCAGGCTGTTTTTCATCCCGGCATTAAAGTTAAAGAAGCGCATCGTCAGCACGCCGCTACCATCGCCAATCTGGCAGATCAACATACGGCGGCGGCCGAAAGTCACGTCGGTATGCAGCACTTCGCCTTCCACCGTCGCCCAAATGCCCGGCAGCAGATCGTTAATGGCGTAGAGTTGGGTGCGGTCTTCGTAACGCAGCGGCAGATGCAGCAGAAGATCCTGGATGGTGTGCAGGTCAAGTTTGGCCAGTTTGGCTGCCTGGCTGGCGCCGACGCCGGTCAGGGTGCTGAGCGGGATGGCATCCAACAGGCGGCCTTTCATTTTTTTCCCGTCGCCTGCATGGCGGCCCACCATTCCGCATCCGCTTCCGGCTCGCCCTGCGCATTAATCCAGGGGTAGGGCAGGCCCTTCTGCTTCGCTACGCGCGCCAGCACAGGATAACCGCCTTCGAACAGCAGACGCTGCTGTTCCGCCTCGTCCAGCAGGCTGTGATCGCGCTGGTACATGCCGGCGTTCTGCCGCTGGCGCTGCGCTTCATACAGGATCAGCGCGGAGGCCACGGAGACGTTCAGCGACTGCACCATGCCGACCATAGGAATGATGATGTCCTGATCGGCCAACGCCAGCGCTTCCGGGGTAATGCCGGTTTTTTCCTGACCCATCAGGATACAGGTCGGGCGGGTATAATCGATTTCACGAAAATCGACCGCCTTGTCGGAAAGATGGGTAGCCAGCACCTGCATCTTTTGACCCTTAAGATGGCTGACGGCGTCGGCGATGGTGCGATGGGTAGTGACTTTCACCCAGCTGTTGCTGCCGGCGGATGAAGAAACCAGCGTGCGCATGCGCACGCTGGGCCAGACCGCGTGCACTTCGTGAATGCCGACGGCATCGGCGGTGCGAATCACCGCCGAAACGTTGTGCGGCTTGTGTACCTGTTCCATGCACACGGTGAGATCGTGCTGGCGCAGGGCCAGCATCTCGCGTATACGGGCAAAACGTTGAGCGTTCATGGTCTAATTACGGTTTCGGTGAACTTTAATCACATCCGGCATTACGCGGATTTTACGCATAATATTCGCCAGATGGACGCGATCCTGTGCCGTTAAGCGGATAAAGGCGCTGTAAACGCGGCCATCGCGCTCTTCCGTATTTAAACTCTGAATATTGGAACCGGCGGTATTGATGGCGGCGGTCAGGTTCGCCAGCGCGCCCTGATGATTAAACATATCCACCTTAATTTCAGCGACGAATTCCTGATCGGTCACTTTATCCCATTCAACCGGCATAAACTTCTCCGGCTCTTTCTGGTAGCCGCGAATATTGCGACAGGATTCGTGATGCACCACCAACCCTTTGCCCGGGCTGACGTGAGCGACGATCGGATCGCCGGGAATCGGGCGACAGCATTTGGCGAAGGTGATTAACACCCCGTCAGCGCCTTTAATCGGCAGCTTGTTGCGTTTGCCGCTGGTCAGCTTCGCGGCGCCGGACTGCAGCAGATTCTTCGCGATCACCACGCTCATCGCATTGCCGAGACCGATTTCCGCCAGCAGATCGTCAAGACTGGTCAGCTTCATGCGATCCAGCTCATGCTGAACGTTTTCCGGCGGGATCTCCGCCAGCTTGCGGCTGCCGCCCAGCGCATGGCTAAGCAGACGACGCCCGAGATTAACCGAGTCTTCGCGCTTAAGGTTTTTCAGCAGCTGGCGAATCTTGGCGCGCGCTTTCGAGCTGACGACAAAATTGAGCCAGGCGGCATTGGGCCGCGCGCCCGGCGCGGTGATGATCTCAACAGTCTGACCGCTGGTCAGCGGCTGCGAAAGCGGATAAGGCTGGCGATCCACGCGGGCGCCGACGCAGGCATGACCGATATCGGTATGCACGGCGTAGGCGAAATCGACCGGCGTGGCGCCGGCCGGCAGTTCGACAATGCGGCCTTCCGGGGTAAAAACGTAAATCTCATCCGGGAACAGATCGGATTTTACGCTCTCGATAAATTCAAAGGAGCTGCCCGCGCTCTGCTGCAGCTCCAGCAGGCTCTGCAGCCAGCGTTGCGCGCGGATCTGCGCGGTGGTGCCGCTTTCGCCGGCCTGCTTGTAGGCCCAGTGTGCGGCCACGCCCATCTCCGCCATCTGGTCCATATCTTCAGTACGGATCTGCACCTCTACCGGCACGCCGTGCGGGCCGATCATCGAAGTATGCAGCGACTGATAGCCGTTGGCCTTAGGGATGGCGATGTAATCTTTCATACGGCCGGGACGCGGCTTATACAGGCTATGCATCTGGCCGAGCACGCGATAACAGGTATCTACATCTTTCACGATGACGCGGAAAGCGTAAATATCCATGATCGAGTGAAAACGCTGCTCTTTGAGCGTCATTTTGCGGTAGATCGAGTAGAGATGTTTTTCCCGACCGCTAACGCGACAGGGAATTCCCGCTTCCTGCAGGCGGCCGTCGATTTCAGAAAGGATTTTCTGAATCATCTCTTTACGGTTGCCGCGCGCCGCTTTCACCACCTCTTTAATCACGCGATAGCGGTTAGGGTAAAGCGCTTCGAAACCCAGCTCTTCCAGCTCGGTTTTCAGGTGATGAATGCCCAGGCGGTGGGCCAGTGGGCTGTAAATCTCCAGCGTTTCCAGCGCGATGCGGCGACGCTTGTCCGGCCGCAGCGAGCCGAGCGTACGCATATTGTGGGTGCGGTCAGCCAGTTTGATCAGAATGACGCGGATATCCTGCACCATCGCCATGATCATCTTGCGGAAGTTTTCGGCCTGCGCCTCTTTCTTGTCGCGGAATTTCAGCTTATCGAGCTTGGAGACGCCCTCCACCAGTTCGGCAACGCTTTTGCCGAACAGTTGTTCCATATCCTGATAGGTGGCGGGCGTATCTTCGATGACGTCGTGCAGCAGCGCGGCCATGAGGGTTTCATGGTCCAGCTTCATCTCCGCCAGGATGCAGGCGACCGCAACCGGATGGGTGATGTAAGGCTCGCCGCTGGAGCGAGTCTGTCCCTCGTGAGCATCACGCGAGACAAGGTAAGCTTGCTTGAGGCGCTTAATCTGGTCCTCAGGCAAGTATTTTTCAATCAGCTGATTGAGGCTTTCAAACAGATACAAGGTTGACCTGCAAGGTACGATTAACGACGGCCTTCAGCGATAGCGGTAACGGCTTGTAATTCAGCGGTTTCCTGCTCTTGCTGTTCCTGACGATCACGCACATCCAGAATCTGGTTGGTGATCAAGCCTTCTTCGATTTCGCGCAGGGCGATAACGGTGGCTTTATCGTTCTCTTCCGGGACCAGCGGATCTTTGCCGCCGACCTGCATCTGACGCGCACGACGTGCAGCGACCAACACCAGATCAAAACGGTTACCAATTTTTTCTACTGCGTCCTGAACGGTTACGCGTGCCATAGGTGTGCTACTCCACAGATGAAGAAATGACTGGGCATCATACTGAAAGTGAATTCAGACTGCCAATAGTTTGCTGATTAAAGCATCATGTCGGGCTTTTTGGCGGCTCATCCGCAGACGTTCCGCACGAATAATGTTTTTCAGATCGGACAGCGCCAGATCGAAATCATCATTCACGATTAAATAATCATACTCGGCGTAGTGGCTCATTTCCGCCACGGCCTGCGCCATACGTTTGGCGATCACCTCTTCGCTGTCCTGACCGCGACCGCGCAGGCGGCGATTCAGCTCGTCTTTCGACGGCGGCAACACGAAAATGCTGCGCGCGCCGGGCATTTTCGCGCGGATCTGCTGCGCGCCCTGCCAGTCGATATCGAGAAACACGTCGACGCCGGTGGCGAGCACTTGCTCGATCGCTTTGCGCGAGGTGCCGTAATAGTTGCCGAACACCTGCGCATGTTCGAGGAACGCGTCTTCGGCGATCATCGCCTCGAACTCCGCTTTCGACACGAAATAGTAATGCTCGCCGTGCGCTTCGCCGGGACGCATGCCGCGGGTGGTATGGGAAACAGACACCTGCGTATCGTACAACGGCTGCGTTTTTAACAGTGCCTGAATCAGGCTGGATTTACCCGCGCCGCTGGGGGCGGAAACAATATAAAGCGTGCCTTGAGCCATGATTATCTTGAATTGAATAAAGAGCGGAGTCGATTTCCTGCCCATTATACACGGCTTGCGCACGCCACGCAGCGTTTGCGCGCGCCGCTGCGTCATTTCTTTTTTGCGCGTCCGCCCGCAGTTCAGAAGAGACGCCCCGCCGTTGCATCGTTTTTCTGCGCAAAGCCTTCCGGTTAATCACTCTCTCGCTGGCGACGAAGCGGGGCCTGTTTTTCAATGCGGGGAAAAACAGGCGGGGAGCGACAACATGGAAGGATGGCGCGGCGCGGCGTTAGCGTTGACGATCGTTTTGAGCGGGGAAGCGGGCGCGGTTTGCCCCGCCTGGACGCCGGCGCGGGCGGAAAATGAGATCGCTGTGCTGCAACAACAGCTGCGGCACTGGGACGAGGCGTATTACCAGCAGGGCGAAAGCGCGATCGCCGATGCTGACTATGACAGCCTTCAGCTGCGGCTTCGTCAGTGGCAGCGCTGTTTTTATTCCGCCTCGCCTGCGTATGCCGTCCGGCTGCCGGACAACGGCGAGCGGCGGCATCCGGTCGCCCACGCCGGCGTGAAAAAACTCCCGGACAAGCTCGCCGTGGCTTACTGGATGCAGGGCAGAAAATCGCTCTGGGCGCAGCCGAAAGTCGATGGGCTGGCGGTAACGCTGGTCTACCGTCAGGGCGCGCTGGTTTCGCTGATCAGCCGCGGCGACGGTTTGCGCGGGGAGGAGTGGTTCGATAAAGCGCGCCACATTCCCGCCATTCCGCCGCGCATCGAAACCGATTTGCCGGAGGTGGTTTTGCAGGGCGAACTTTTCCTGCAGATGTCCGATCATCATCAGGCCAGGCAGGGCGGACAGAACGCCCGCGCGCAGACGGCCGGCGCGCTGATGAGCAAAACGCGCAGCCCGCTGCTGTCGGCGCTGGGGATCTTTATCTGGGCTTGGCCCGACGGCCCACAGTCGATGCCCGCCCGGCTCGAACAGCTTGAGCGTTGGGGGTTCCCGCTGGCGAAGCAATGGAGCCGCGAGGTGCATAACGAAGAGGAGGTCGCCGAATGGCGCGACCGCTGGTTTAACGCCGCGTTGCCGTTCGCCACCGACGGCGTAGTGATCCATCAGGCGCAGCGCCCGGCCGGGAAAAACTGGCTGCCCGGGCAGGGCGACTGGGCCGTCGCCTGGAAATACCAGCCACCGGTCGTCAGCAGCGAAGTGCTTTCCGTGGATTTCGCCGTCGGGCGTACCGGAAAAATCTCCGTGGTGCTTAATCTGCTGCCGGTTCAGCTGGATGACAAAACGGTGAAGCGGGTCAACCTGGGGTCGGTTCGACGCTGGCGGGAGTTGGATATCCTGCCTGGCGATCAGGTCGCATTGAGCCTGGCGGGACAGGGCATTCCCCGGCTTGAGCGCGTAATCTGGCGGGTTGCTGAACGGCGTTATCCCGAGCCGCCCGCAGCGAACGTCGGCGATGAATTGCGCTGCCTCTCTTTTTCCGTCGAATGCCGGGAACAGTTTCTGGCGCGCCTGAGCTGGCTGAGTCAGAAAAGCGTGCTGGATATCCCGGGCGTACAGCGCAGCACCTGGCAACGGCTGCTTTCCACAGGCGAAATAACGCATCTTTTCTCTTGGTTGACGCTGAGCCCGGAACAGATCGCCACGGCGTCAGGCATCAGCCCGAAGCGCGCCGGTCAGCTCTGGCACCGGTTCAACCTGACGCGACAGCAGCCGCTGCGCCGCTGGATCAGCGCGTTGGGCGTCCCGCTGCCGCGCGCGGCGCTTAACGCGCTGGGAGAAAGCCGCTGGGAAGATGTGCTGGCGCGCCAGAGCGCCGACTGGCGGCGGCTGCCTGGCGTAGGGGCCGTTATGGCTGAAAAGATCGTCGCTTACCTGCAGAACGAACAGGTAACGCAGGCGATCGCTTTTCTGCGACAGCACGGCATTCCGGCGACGTCGTCAATGCTCGGGGTGGGGATAGTTGAAGATCGGCAGACCCAGGCGGAAGCGCAGCGCGAGCAGACGCGCAATGAAGCCGAACAACAGCGTGATGATAATCACCGCTTCATGCGCCAGTGAGGTTTTCAGCAGCAGGATATAAATCCAGCCTGACGCAAAAGCGATGCCGGCATAAAGCTCTTTCTGGAATACCAGCGGAATGCGGTTGCAGAACATATCGCGCAATACGCCGCCGAATACGCCGGTGATCACGGCGCTAATCGCGGCGATGATCGCGGCATGGCCGCTATCCAGTGCCACCTGAGCGCCGATAATGGAAAACACCACCAGCCCCAGCGCATCCAGTACGAGGAACACTTTGCGCAAATGATTCATCAGGGGCGCCAGCACCGTGGTCACGACAGCGGCTGCCGCCACGATCATAATGTATTCAGGATGTTTGACCCAGCCGAGCGGGTAGTGTCCCAGCAGAATATCGCGTACCGAACCGCCGCCGATGGCGGTAACGGAAGCGATAATAATCACGCCGAACAGATCCATTTTGCGGCGGCCTGCCGCCAGCGCGCCGGTCATCGCTTCTGCGGTGATGCCAATAATGTAGAGAACGGTTAACAGCATAGAAAACTCCGTAATGTAGGCCGCAAGGCTAAAGTTTAACGCCGATGCGGGACACTGAGTTTTTCTAAAATGGGCTATTCGGATTAGCTAAACTAAACCGTTTCTCTAGATTTAGCTGATGAATAGCCATCTTCGAAAGAGTGAGAAAGTTTTTCGCATAGATTATTTCAATGCGAAGCCTTGCGGTCGGGGCGTATGAAGGAGAGTTTTGGCGCGAAGTCGCCTTAAAAGCAGGGGGCCAGGCTGGATAGTCGGGAGAACAAAAAGAAAAAAGCGTGCTGTTTTGCAGCACGCGAACGCACCCTTTCAGATGCCCAGAGCCCACCATACAGACTTGTTATAATTTATTCGTTCCTGACATGAATTTGGGTCAGACTTTTAATGCTGAATCGATATTCAGGCTGAAACCATGGACGGCCGTAATAGCAGTAAATTAACATCCTGACAGATATCATCGCCAGATAACCCCAGATGGCGCATAAAACCGACGGCGTCAACCAGACGGTGAATAGCGTCACGCTCAGGCCTGCCAATACCGACATCGTTTCGGTGAAGGCGATTTTGGTATATTCCTTTTCGCGCTGTAATATTGCGCGATAGTGCTGGCCTTGCGGAATAACAATGAAGATCACTGAAAGCATCTCCAGCATAATCGCTAATTCCGGTTGGCTTACTATCCGGCTAAAAATATCGCTGCCGATAAACAGCACGGCGAAAATAACTAGCCCGATAAAAACGTTTCCCCAGTACAAAATGGATAAATCCCTGACGGAAAGCGTTTGATTACGAATAATGCTGTTGGCAAATCCACGATCGGATAGCGTATCAATAATCAGTAACATCACCACTGCGATAACCAATAAATCAAGCTCTTTTGCTTCGAGTATTTGTGCCAGAAGGGAGAGTTGTAAAACGCCAATTCCAACGACCTTAATCGATGATAATACTGACCATTTTGCGGCGGTTAAGTCTTTTCCTCGTATCGCCATATTATGCTCGTTATGGTACATGTACCAGTGCAAAGAGTGAGGGTACATGAAGGCAAGCAATCACTCGCAATCATGCAGGACTTGGTTAATGCAACTTTTCTGACATATCCTGAAATGCTCAGGCAGGATTGCCTTATTATTATAGGTTCAGTCAATTAATGCTCAGCGATAAAACATATTCCCCGGAATTAACGGCTGGCGTTTCCTCACCAGAGCCGCCTGACGTCAGGCAAGGCTCCGGGAGTAAATGAATAAACCCTGTTGTCGTTGCATATTCTCCTGCCAGAGTCCGGCTGGCCGGCTCAACGCATTTTTTATAAAGGTTGAAAGCCTTATTTAATTTCCCTGATGCTGTTTTTATAAGTATTGCTGTGTGTGAAAGAAGTTATACCGCGTTTTGTTTTAATTAACACCATAAGGAAATTCTGATAAGTTTCTTAAGGGAATAAATGCATTCAGAATTTGCATGAGTATTAATAAGCGCTCGTTTATTGCTTTATTAATCAAAAAGGCGAAGGGAACGAATAGTTAAATAATGGCGGCTGCGGGACAGAGTAAAAACCACGCTAAATCAGCGGTTACGCTTTGCGAAAGGCGACGGACGAGCCAGGAATTTTCTGATCAAAATGCTTTAGCGAGGCTGGCCTATTTGACCTTTTGCGTCAGAAGATAAAAAAAACAGATTAAACGCGCTGCGTAAAAAATTATCGCTTCATCCTGAAGCGACCGGCGTTAAATAAAGGTTTTTTTACTAAATCCTTGCTTTCATTGGGTGAGCAATCGATGCAGCGCATCAAGATCGCTTTTTACCAGTGCGATATCCTGCTCGAATTTTTCATCGGACATGAGAGGCTGGCGGTAAAGGGTGATGATGACTTCAGCGCCCTGCTCGTTGGCAATAACGCGCATCGGCATATAAACCTCTTTGCCGAAGCCCGTATCCACCCAGTGATCCATCACGCCGTAAGGATTATGTTCTGTAAAGCGAATTTTGATACTGCCTTCGGGACCTTTGGCTTTCCAGTGATTGCCTTCCGGTTCCAGCGTCCCGCTGCTTAACCCGGATGCCCATTTCGGGAAGTAATCAGGTTTCCAGATGGTTTCATATAAATCCAACCAGTTGCGGGGAATGGTCAGACTGAGAGTGTGTGACGGCAGCATGTTACCTCCTGAAAGCGATGGAAAAGGTGATTAAAACATGCGTAGCCAGCTCTGGAAACTCCCCCGGTACGGAAGTGTGTAACAGATGACATAAGATCATGCGCGGACCAGCAAGCGCGGCCCGCGCATGACGAGTCAGAGAAACTGGCCGCGCCCCTGAATGGGATGAACGTCGCCGCTGCCATCAGCCTGCCGCAGCACGAAGGTGTCGGACTGCGCCATGACCGCACAGCTGTGATTAGGGAAAATACGCAGCAGAGCGCCGGGACGCGGCGCTGTCTGATACGTCACGAAGCCGTGTTCTTCAGAAAGCTTTGTCACTTCGTAACAGTTCCCCTGTTCATCGACGGCGATGCCGAAGCCGCTGGCGTTGGTGCCGTGCGGGCCTTTGTCGGAGCTCAGCATCTTGGATCCGGCATCGATAATGGCGTAGCGCGCGTTCACCGCCACAACGCGGCTGATAACAGCCAGCGCCATATGACCCGTTTCGCTCAGGCCGAGCCGACAGGCCGTCAGATCCAGCAAGGCGTAATTGCCCGGACGGATTTCCGCCATATCGCTGTCGACGGGAGCAGCGAGCGCGGTTGGTGTAGCGCCGACGGAAAGGGGGCAGGGAGCGAAACCTGCCGCAATCAGACGCGACTGAAGCGCTTTCATCAGGCGCGCCTCTTCTGCCGCGATAGCGATGATGGCGTCGCGATTGCCTGCGCCATAAGCATGACCCGCATGCGCGAGCAGACCGGCAAAACGCAGCCCGCTGGCGGTAAGCGCCCGCGCCAGCTGAAGCGCGGCGTCAGAATGGGGATCGACGCCAACGCGATGTAATCCCACATCGACCTTGATGGCGACGGCGATCTCCGTATCCGGCTGCGCTGCAGCGGCGGCGATCGCCTGCACGCCGGGCAAAGAATCGGCAATCAGCGTCACCCTGGCCCGATGCGCGGCGGCGGTCTCCAGCAAAACCCGCGCCGTTTCCGCTTTGATGATCGGATAGGCCAGCAGCAGATCGCGCTCGCCGCCCAAAATAAAGGCAACGGCTTCGCTGGGCTTGGAGACGGTAATGCCCTGCGCGCCAAGCTCGCGTTGCTGACGGGCAATCAACACGCTTTTATGGGTTTTCACATGCGGACGCAGCGCAACCTTCGCCGCCTGAGCTTTTTGCTGCATATGCTGAAGATTGCGCGTCAGACGCGGCGCATCGATTTCAATATAGGGGGTTAAACGATCGTTATAAAAAGCACGCTGTAAGCCAGCTTTGAAGCTCTGTTCCATTCTGTTGACTCGCTGTCGACGGGAAGAGGTGCGTTCATCTTAAACGAAACTGTTTTTTCATGAAGCGTCCAGGCGACTGCGGCGGCGGCAAAAAAAAGCAGGCCTGGCGGCCTGCTTCTGTGATTTAGACGTAAAGCGAGGCTTCGCCCGGCGGACGGGTTTTAAAACGGCGATGCAGCCAGAGATATTGCTCTGGCGCGCGCAGGATTTCTGTCTCGATCACCTTATTCATATAGGCGGCGGCGGCTGACTCATCATCATAAGGATAACCTTCCAGCTCCGGTTCGATGATCAACTGATAGCCATCTTTATTGCGGTTGCGAATCAGCACGATGGTGAGCATGGCCGGTTTCGCCAGCTTTGACAGCACAAAGGTTCCGTTGGTGGTGGCTACTTTATCGACAGCGAACAGCGGGGCGAAAACGCTGCCTTTCGGGCCGTAATCCTGATCCGGCGCGAACCATACGGCTTCGCCCTGCTTCAACGCCTGCACCATGCCGCGTAAATCTTTACGGTCGATCATCGCTTTATTGGAGCGCATGCGCCCCTTGGTTTGCGCCCATTCCATTGCGCGGTTGTTGTGCGGACGGTACATCGCCATCATCGGCTGACAGAGGCCGGTAATGCGGCCACCCAGCTCAAGCGACATAAAGTGCACGCCGATCACCATCACGCCGCGCTTACTGTTTTGCGCCAGCTGCAGGTTCGCGATGCCTTTAACCTGAAACAGACGTTTTACGCGGCTATCGGACCAGAACCAGGCGATACCGGTTTCCGCCAGCGCCATGCCCAGCGAAGCGAAGTTTTCCGCCACCATGCGCTCTTTTTCCGATTCGCTGAGATGCGGAAAACAGAGGTCCATATTGCGTCGGGTAATATTTTCACGCCGCTTGAGAAAACGACGAGAGTATTTTCCGGCCATCGCGCCGAGACGGATTAAAGCGGGATAGGGAAGTTGAACCAGTAACCAGAGCACGCCTAAGCCGAACCAGGTAAACCAATAGCGAGGATGCAACAGCGAGGAGCAAAATTGTCCGGTTTTTTTCATATATGCCTTTATGTGATAAATCGATGTATCGCATAAGAAGCATTTCCCTACTTTCCTCAGGCGCTACGGAGTCTTAACTCTGACCGGCACGTTAGCAGAAAGTGCCATTAAAGAAAGGTAAAGGATGCAATCATCAGGATTCAGGCTTTTTGTGATGGCGGCGTAAAATGAAATAGTCCTTCATAGACAGTGATTTATAAAATACGCGAGGCTAAGTCGTGGCTGAAAATAAAAATTATTTTTTAATCATGTCACAACGTGCGGAAGCGAATAAAGTTGATCTAGATCAAGTTAAGCCGCAATTGTATATAAAATAATCCATTAGTTTATTTTCTAATCATTAGTTTGTGATATACTCTTCGCGCAATAAAGGTAGACGTCAATGCTGAAATTTACTCTGTAAATCAGTAGGTTGTTTTAAAATTTTTATTGTGGCCTGTTTTTTTATTTTCAGGGACATTTAATCACCAACGTTATTAACCTCGCTATTTTTTGTAAGTTTTTTGTTTTATTTAAAGAAGATTTGTTAAATAAAATCCGCGTGCATTTTGGCAGCGTTTTCTTTCCCTGAGTTGCCCAACATATACCTTTTTATCCACTTTTCGCTTTTATCCAGGTGTTCGTTCATCATGCTTGAAGCTCTGATTGTCGATGATCATCCCGTCGTTCTTTTAGCGGTAAAAATGCTCCTGCAACGCTGCGACATTGTCGTCAGCGCTGAAACCGGGTGCGGCTACGATGCGTTAAAAAAAGCGAGGCTGATTAAGCCTGAACTCATTATTTTGGATATTGGCCTGCCGGGAATGGATGGGCTGGAGCTGCTGTCACGGCTAAAAAATTTCAATAGCCAAAGCCGTATTCTGGTCCTGTCGTCAAAGCCGGCCGAAACTTGGGCGCTGCGTTGCGCCAGGGCTGGCGCGTCCGGCTTCGTAGCGAAAGATGAAGGATTGGGCGATCTGGAAGATGCCATTAAGGCGGTGCGCAAAGGCAAACTGTGGTTTCCCGCCTCTCTTAGCCCTTCGCTGCTGGGCGCGTCATGCGCAGCGGATAAACAGGCGGGGCCGCAAAACCTGTCGTCGCGCGAGCTGGCGGTATTGCAGTATCTGGCCAGCGGCTGGGCAAATAAACGCATCGCCGATGAGCTTAACCTGAGCTGTAAAACCATCAGCACCTATAAAACGCGTCTGTTAAAGAAACTGAGCGCAAGCTCTCTAATTGAACTTGTCGATATTGCAAAGCAGCAGGCGTTAATCAGCTAATTCCTCGTTTCCGCTTATACAGGTATCCCCTATGTTGAATGTCATCATCCGGGCAGGCATCGTCCTGTGGGCGGTGTTCTCTTTTCACGCCTGGTCGGCCGATCCTTGCTCCAATAGGGGCAATTTGGCGCCGCCTGCGGAAAGCTCCCGCCCTTACAGCCAGAATACGTTTCTTCTCACGCCGCAGGAAAAGGCCTGGATTAAGGCGCACCCGGTCGTTCGCGTCGTGATTACCGATTCTTACGCACCTTACGCCTTTGTCGATAACCATGAGAATTTCAACGGCATCAGTTCAGACCTTTTCACCATCATCCGTATTTTCACCGGTCTGAGTTTTACCGTCAGTACTGCGGAAAACGTGGACGACATGGTGAGTAAACTGACAAGAGGCCAGGCGGAGATGATTGGTGCGATCGCGCCGGATAACCGTTATCGCGACGTTATCGCCTATTCAAACTACTGGCAGCGTAATGATTACGTCATGCTCTCCGCCCGCCAGTCCGACGCGCCGCAGCAGCCTGGCGAGATGAAAGGGAAAAAGCTTTCCGTCCGCGAAGGAAGCCCGGCGGCGGCCTGTATCCGCCAGCGTTATCGCGACGTTCATCTGGTGGAGGCGGACAACGCGTCTCAAGCGGTAGAGTTATTGCTGGATGGCAAAGTGAGCGGGGCGGTGACAACCTTGAAAAACGCCCAGTATCAGATAAAAAATTATGGCGAAGCGCAGCTGAAATACACGACGATCTTGCCTGATATGCAATCTTATCTCGCTTTCGGCATCGCGAAAAACGATCCCGAATTGCTAAGCATCATCAACAAAGTGCTGGACGTTATCTCTAACAAAGGCATTGAAAACCTAAATAACAGCTGGGATGCGGATAAGCTGGTCGAGGGCGGCAGCGTCTGGCGCAGCTGGCATCAAAACTTTTTAAAAATCACCCTGGGTTCTTTCACTTTTATCCTGTTCTCGCTGCTCTGGGGCATCTATCTGCGCAAACAGTACCTCGTCTGTAAATATGCCAAACAGGCGATCAGCGAAAACCTGCGCTTTATGAATGTCATTATGAATGGCGTGCCGGCGCCGATTTACGTGCGTGACAGAAACGGCATTCTTATCTCCTGCAATGACAGCTACCTGGAGGCGTTGGGGCTGGAGCGCGAGCAGGTGATCGGACGGAACATCCAGGCGGTACCGTTGCAGCACCCCACGGCCATGATGTTTCACGCGGACTACCTCCAGGTTATGTCGGAAGGCAAGCCGCTGATGGGCGACAGAACGCTCCATTTTGAAAACGCCGCCTTCGACAAAACCGTTTTCCACTGGATCATGCCCTACTATGACGGACAGGGCGCCATCTCCGGGGTCTACTGCGGCTGGTACGATATCACCGACAGGCAAAAGCTGATGGAAGCGCTGGAAAGCGCGCGCGTTCGCGCGGAGGAGGCTAACAAGGCGAAGTCGACCTTCCTTTCCACCATGAGTCACGAGCTGCGCACGCCGCTGAACGCCATCATCGGCATTCTCGAGCTGACGCTGAAAAATAAGCGCCAGCGTAAAAGCGACGCAGAGCTGCTTGAGGTCGCTTTTGACGCCGCATCCGGCATGGTCGAACTGATCGGCGATATTCTCGATATCTCCCGTATTGAATCGGGCCACCTCGCCCTCGAAACGGAAGCCGCGGATATCCACGCTCTGACCCGTTCGGTTATGCGTATCTTCCACGGACCGGCGATGCAAAAACAGCTGCGTCTGTCGCTCAGCTGCGAGGGTGAAAACAGCGCGAAGCTGCGGGTCGACCCGCTGCGCTATAAACAGATCCTCTCTAATTTGATCAGCAACGCGCTGAAATTTACTCAGAAAGGCGAAGTGAAAGTCCATCTGCATTTGCAGAAGGAAAATGAGCAGGCGACCCGCGTCACGGTAACGGTAACGGATAGCGGTCCCGGCATTACGCAGGCGGATCAGAAAAAGCTTTTCGCGCCGTTCAGCCAGCTGGCGACTCCCGGCGCCGACGCCCGTCAGGGCGCAGGACTGGGACTGGTTATCAGCCGCGCCCTGTGTGAAAAAATGGGCGGCAAGCTGCAGCTTGAAAGCGTTCCCGGCCTGGGTACGCGGGTGAGCTTTACGCTGACTCTGCCGGAAGCGCAGACGATAGATATCGACGATGCCGGAGAAAGTCTTGACGCGGCTGACGCGCCGCAGTCTGGCCTGCGCCTGCTGATCGTGGAGGATTACAAGCCGAATCGTATCCTATTGACACAGCAGCTTAAATTCCTCGGGCATCAGGTCGATGAAGCCACGAACGGCGAAGAGGGATATGCGCAGTGGGCGAATGGCGGCGGCTACGACGCGATGATCATCGACTGCAACCTGCCTGAACTCAACGGTTGCGACCTGAGCCGGAGAATTCGTCAGCAGGAGCGGGCGCAGCAGTTAACGGCCACGGTGTTGATTGGGTTTACCGCCAACGCCCGCGCCGAGGCGATGGAGAAATGTCTGCAGGCGGGCATGGATGACTGTCTGTTTAAGCCGGTTTCGCTTGATCAGATCGTGCACATTCTGGAGAAACACTGCCAGCAGACGTTGGGTGCGGCGCCAGCGCCGCTCGAAAAGACGCACAATATTCGTAAAAGCGTCGAGGCGATGGTGGGCGGCGACGTGCAGATGGCCCATTCCTTCCTGCATGAAGTCAGGCAGCAGCTTGAGCAGGACAAACAGACGCTGGCGGAGATCGCTTCGCTTCAGGATCGCGCCGCGCTGGCGGAGATGGCGCATAAAGTAAAAGGCCTGGCGAGAATACTTAGCTGTCAAAAGGTCGCCGTCTGTTGCGACGAGATCGAACGGCTGGCGGAAGCACAGGATAAGCGCGACGCCTTTTCGTCAGAGGCGTTTCGCTCGCTTGAAAGCGCAATCACAGCCTTCGCGGACAATGTGGAACGGATTTGCGCGGATATGGCGCAGGAGCTGGCGGCGTCTCCGTCAACTTAAGGGGCCTGCCGTTCCCGCAACGCCCGCGTGACGTTTTCATAAAGCTGCTGGCGGTAAGCTGAATCTTCGGCATCTTCGGCGCCTTGCTGCGAGAATTCCAGCTGCTCCGGCAGCGCATCTTCGTCGGGGGAGGCGTCGTCGGAGGGAGAAAGCGATGCCGGCGGCGTGTTTTCCGGTAGCGGGCGCGCGGCGTAGACGTAGTGGAGCGCCACTTCCTGCGGCGCGTCGTCTGCCGGGGGTTGCTGACGAACCGTCTTCTGCATAAAACAGCCCAGCGTGACGGCGCTAAAGCCCAGCGTCACGGCGGCCGTCACGACGGCCAGCCAAAACCCGGGCCGCCGCGTTGCCCATAGCGCGCCATTTGCTACTCTGGCGTGCGTCATGTGGAAAAAGCGCATCCTGTTACTTCCTTATTCCGAATCGATTTTTAAGGCGGGCGCTTCGCCCGTTTGCTGGCCCACCGCCATCAGGGTGGCGCTGCCCGGCAGGCCATCAACCTGCAAGCCAGCGCTTTTCTGCAAGCGTTTCACCCGCTCTTCCAGCCCGGCGCTCCATTTTTCCGCGCCCAGCGGATTCAGCAACAGAATCTGGCTGAGCTTGCTGTCGAGCCAGCGAATATCCTGAGCTGGAGAGCGGAAGGAAATTTTATCCGCCAGCGAGGGCGACAGCATTGTGAACAGAATGGCGCGGGGGGCGGCATGGCGGGAAAGCCAGGTTTTTGAGGCGCGCCAGGTTTTTCCAGCCATCAGCATGTCGAGATGCCCGTCTGCTGCGCCGCCGACCACAACGGCGTAGTAACGTTTGTCTTGCCAAAGAATCTCAGCAATCCAGGGATTGCCGCCGTGAATCAACTCTGGCACGCTTTTGTTAAGGGTGACACAGCGCAGACCGGCGCGCAGCGCATTTTCACAGGTCGCGTCCTTCAGCGTGATCTGATAACCCCATACGCCGAACAGCTGCTGCATGGCCTGATCGCCGGATGCCGAAACCGTCAGCAAGCCGGGCGGCGTCAACGTCGGCGCGGCGGTATGAAACCGCTTTTCCAGCCACGCCGCGCTTTTTTCTTTTATCGCCCAGGCGCCGCAGCCCGCCGCCAAGCCGATCAGCGCCGCCAGCAGCAGCGCCTGGCCGCCGCTCAGCCAGCGATTATTGCAGGCTCTGCTGACGGCCCGGATATGCGCGGCGGCGACGCGCGCAGAGGGCGCGTTACAGAGGTAGCTGCGCGCCGTCAGCGCCAGCAAACGAACCCGTTCGGGGAAGCGCTGACCCGCGCCGATCAGCTGCCTTTTTCGCCTGTCGCTGAAAACGCCGTCGGCGAGACCGCGTTGCTCCAGCTCTCTGTCCAGCCAGGCGAAACACTCCCGGCGGGTTAAACGACCGAGTGAAAAACAGGAAACCGACAGCGGCCTGAGACTGCGTCTGAGCCTTTTTTTGTCAGCGCCGCGCGCCAGCAAAATCAATCCGCTAAAGGCGCGCTCCGGGCAGCGCGCCAGCGCCGTCAGGCGCGCATAGCAGTCGGGGGTTAATTTTTCTGCGCCGATGACGATCGCCGGCTGCGCGCTTGCGTCTGTCGCCGGGCCGCGATGCGCCAGGCAAGCCGACCCGTCCTGCCGGGCGCCGTCAAGCAAGCTTGCCAGCGGAAAAGCGTCGCGCAGCGCCTGATAAAACGCCTGAAGGGTTAGATCGCTTTCGCTCTCAATCAGGCAGTGAATATGCTGGCTGGACAGATAACGTACGGCATTAAAAATATCCAGATAGCGGTCGGTTTTTTTAATTAGGGCGTCCCCGTCTGTACCAGGGTTTATCGGGCAATCAGGATTCATGGCGTTGTATTCGTTAAGGAGTGGCGTTGACTCTGCGCAATGTCAGCGGGCCATTATCCCGGACACGGGAATATTATCATGATGGTTTTTTGATGCAGGATTAGCATTAATTCCCGGTTGTTTTCTTAGCATCAAAATAAATTATAAAACGCTCATTATTTCAGCCAGGAAATCTCTTACTCTGATGTTAACGGATAAGGAGATAGCCAGAAAAATGGAGAAGCAGCAATCGTATCGCGCCGCGTTAATCGCGTTGGCGTCGCTGGGCATAGCCGCTGGAGCGACTTTCGCCGCTTATCAAAATATTCTGCATGTCAGCCGACAGGATCCGATGTCGTCTTTGCCGAACGGCCGCGCAGCGCCTGATGCCGCGATGTATGCCGCGCTCGTCTCTCTGTTCAGGGAAGCCCGACTTCCACCGGCGGAAGTCAGCGCCGTGATGACGCCCTTCGATCATCAGCTACAGGGAATTAGCTATAGCGATGACCCCCTGTTATCCATAGCGACGTTGCGCAAAGGGGATCGGCAGCGCAATTACCATGTTGGAGAAAAATTACGCGACCACCCGGACGCCACCCTTACCCGCATCGCCAGCGATTACGTCAATATTACCAGTTATGGCAAAACCCTTTCTCTCGCGTTAAAAAAATACCGGAAAAATAGTGCGGAACCGACGCCCAATGCGGCGGTGAAAAAACAATAAACATAACCTGACGACATGATATGAAAACTTTTTTATTACGCGCCTGCCTGTTCTCTTTTTTGACGGCGCCGCTTGCCACCTTCGCCGCGAATTTCAGCGCTAATTTTCAGAATACTGATATCCGTGATTTTATTGATGTCGTCAGCCAGTCTTTGCATAAAACCATTCTGGTGGATCCTTCGATTGAGGGAAAAATTTCGGTTAAAAGCTATGACATGTTTACCGAAGAGGAGTATTACCAGTTTTTCCTCAGCGTGTTGGATCTGTACGGCTACAGCATTGTGCCTGGGGACAACGGTTTACTGAAAGTCATCCGCTCCGGCAAGGTGAAAACCGCAGGCGCTCCTGTCGCCGATCGGCTGAATCCCGGCAAGGGCGATGAGGTGATTACGCGCATGGTGCAGATGGATAACGTTCCCGCGCGCGATCTGGCTCCCGTGCTGCGCCAGCTGAACGACGTTAGCGGCGTGGGTAACGTGGTGCATTACGAACCTTCCAATGTGATTATCCTGACCGGCAAAGCGGCAACCGTAAACCGTCTGGTCGAAGTCATCGAGCGCGTCGACCGCGCCGGCATTCAGCAGCGGGAAACCGTGGCGGTAAAAAACGGCTCGGCGAAAGAGCTGGCGGACCTGCTGAATCAGCTCAGCAATGAGGAGCTGAAAGGGCAGAACGCGGGCGCGCTGATGGCGAAAGTGGTTGCGGATCAACGCACTAATACGCTGGTGATTAGCGGTCCTCCGCAGGCGCGCAGCAAAACCCGCGACATTATTCGCAGCCTGGATACCGAAGGCGGATTTCAGGGCAGCACGCGCGTCTTTTATCTGCGTTACGCCAACGCCGCGCAAATCGCCGAGGTGCTGACCGGGGTCGGTGAGAAATTTACTGCAGCCCAGAGTGGAAAGAGCGCCAAAAACGCCATGATGACCGACAGCGAAATCAATGTTGCGGCAGATGCGCAGACCAACTCGTTGATTATCACCGCGCCGCAGGGCGTGATGAGCTCGCTGGAGAAAGTAATTCAGCAGCTTGATATCCGGCGCTCTCAGGTGCTGGTCGAGGCGATTATCGCGGAAGTGCAGGATGGCAGCGGATTGAATCTGGGCGTGCAGTGGAATTCCCGCTACGGCGGCGCGCAGTTTACCGATACCGGCCTGCCGATCGCCAATCTTAAAGAAGATAAAGGCATTCTGAACGGCGCGGTAAACGGCCTCGCCACTGGCTTTTTCCGTGGCGATTTCAGCACATTGTTGACGGCGCTGGCGCAGGATTCCAAAAGCGAAATCCTCTCTACTCCCAGCGTCGTCACGCTGGATAACAAAGAGGCCTCGTTCAATGCCGGGCAGGATGTGCCAGTGCTGTCGGGATCGCGCACCACCACCAGCGATAACAACGTGTTCAATACCGTAGAGCGTAAAACGGTCGGCACCCGGTTGAAGGTCACGCCGCAGATCAATGACGGCAATACCGTCCAGCTAAAAATCGAGCAGGAGGTTTCCAGCGTGGATAAAACCAGCAGCGAAGCTGGCAACCTTGGACCGACATTTAATACGCGAACCATCAGCAATGAGGTGATCGTCAACAACGGACAGACGGTGGTGTTGGGCGGCTTAATCGAGGACGTCAATAAGCAGAATATTTCCAAGGTGCCGCTGCTGGGCGATATTCCGCTGGTCGGGCAACTTTTCCGTTATACCTCCAATGAAACAAGCAAACGCAACCTGATGGTGTTTATCAAAACCACCATCATTCCCGACGATGAGATCTACGGCCACGTCTCCGGCAAAAAATATCGCGACGTCAGGGCGGATTTCGAGCAGCGGCGCGAAAAGTCGCTGCCCGGCATTTTGCCGCCGCCAGACGACGTCATGTTGCCCGCACTGCCGTCGGACGCCAGCGAAAAAGCCGCGCGCCCGCGCAATCCTTTTAGGCAATAAGGCGCGGCGGCCCGATGGAGAAAAAATACGCCGAAAGCGCGCTGAGCTTTTTTCAGCAGCAGGGAGTATTGATTGGCGAAGATGAGATCGTTGCGCGACAGGATGCTTCGCCAATGGCCTTGCTGGAGGCGCAGCGTCAATACCGGGGCGCTATTCAGCCGCGTTTCGTCACCGACGAGAAGTTTGAGGAGCGGCTGACGGAGCTGAAACAACGGCACGCCTCAGCATCCCGACAGATCGCGGATGACATGGACGCCTCTATTGACCTGATGGCGTTAACCGAGGAGATCTCAGATAACGAAGATGTGCTGAATACGGCGGAGAATTCTCCCGTCATTCGCCTGATCAACGCCATTCTGGCCGAAGCGGTCAAAGAGAAGGCATCGGATATTCATATCGAAACCTTCGAAAAAACTCTTGTTATCCGGTTCCGCATCGACGGCGTGCTGATCCCGGTGCTGCAGCCGGCCCGCAAGCTTTCCGCCATGCTGATCTCACGTATTAAGGTGATGGCCCGGCTGGATATCGCCGAAAAGCGTCTTCCTCAGGATGGCCGTATTTCGTTACGCCTCGGCAGCCGGGCCATCGACGTGCGCGTTTCCACCATTCCCGCCCGCCATGGCGAACGGATCGTGATGCGTCTGCTGGATAAAACCAATCTGGCGTTCGGACTGGCCGAGCTTGGCATGCAGGATGACGATTTGGCACGGCTGAAACAGCAGATCCGCCAGCCGCACGGCATCATTTTGGTGACCGGACCGACCGGCTCCGGCAAAAGCACCACGCTCTACGCCATGCTTTCCGCACTCAACAGCAACGAACGCAATATCCTCACGGTGGAAGATCCCATCGAATATGAGCTGGAAGGGATCGGCCAGACGCAGGTAAACAGCGCGGTGGATATGACTTTTGCCCGTGGGCTGCGCGCCATTTTACGTCAGGATCCCGATGTGGTGATGATTGGGGAAATCCGCGACGGCGAGACGGCGAGAATCGCGGTTCAGGCGTCGCTGACCGGCCATTTAGTGCTTTCGACCCTGCACACCAACAGCGCTTGCGGCGCCGTCTCGCGTCTTCAGGATATGGGCGTGGAGCCTTATCTGATCGCCAGTTCGCTGACGGGGGTACTGGCGCAGCGCCTGGTGCGCCGCCTCTGCCCTGACTGTCGGATCGCCCGGCCCGTCTCCGCCGTAGAAAAAGCGCTGTTCTCCGCCGCCGGGCCGCTGCCGTCCCGGCTCTGGCATCCGCAGGGCTGCGATCGCTGCCGTCAGAGCGGCTATCTGGGGCGGATCGCTATTCACGAGGTGATGACCATCGATCGCGCTCTGAGACAGGCGATTGGCGAGATGCAGGGCGAAAGCGGGATGGAATCGCTGCTGCGTCAGCAGGCGCGCAGCCTGCGGCAGAACGGGCTGTTGCGAGCGATGCAGGGGGATACCAGCCTGGAAGAGGTGCTTCGCGTCACTGCCGAACAGACCCACAGCGGAGAGCCGGGATGATGGACTCTTATCGCTGGCAGGGAATGGATGGCGCAGGAAAGCGGCGGCGCGGCGTGCTATCTGCCGCCTCTGCGGCGCAGGCGCGTAAACAGTTGCGCGAGCAGGGTTACATTATTCTCTCTTTGCAGCAGACCGCAGCAAAACCCGGCTTCGGCCTGCGCTACACCCGGCGCGTTCCGGCGACGGCAATCGTGCTGTTTATTCGCCAGCTGGCGACGCTGGTGAACGCCGCGATCCCGCTGGAACAGGCATTAAAAATCATCGCTGCGCAGAGTGAAAACGCGCTACTGGCGAAACAGCTTGCCGCCGTCAGAGAGCGGGTGCTGGAGGGTTATACCCTGCATGAAGCGCTGCAGGCCAGCCCGAAGTCGTTCGATAAGTTATGCCGCACGCTGGTGGCGGCGGGCGAGAAAACCGGGCGGCTGGACGAGGTGTTGGAAAAGCTGGCCGACCATACCGAGCAGCAGCAAACGCTACGCAACAAACTGACGCAGGCGTTGATCTACCCGATAGCGCTGACGCTGGTGGCGGCAGGGGTGATCGGCATCCTGCTGGCGGTGGTGGTGCCGCAGGTGACGGAGCAGTTCGTGCATATGAAGCAGGCGTTGCCGCTCTCCACTCGGCTGCTGCTGGCGCTGAGCCATGCGGCGCAACAGTACGGTTTATGGTTTCTCGGCCTGATTGCAGTCGCCGCCGCGCTCTTCAGGATCTGGCTGAAAAACCCGAATAATCTCCTCAGGTTTCATCGTGGACTGGTGCGCTATCCTCCTGCAGGAAAATGGGTCAGAATCCTGAACGCCGCGCGCTATTTACGAACGCTGACCATTTTGCAGCACAGCCATGTTCCACTGCTGGAAGCCATGGAGATCGCCAGAACGGTAAACGCCAACGAGCATGTGAACACGTTAATGCAGGAAGCCGCTGAGAAAGTTCGTCAGGGCATGCCGTTAAGCCGATCGCTTGAACAGACCGCGCTGTTTCCCGCCATGATGATTTACATGATCTCGTCGGGCGAGCAGAGCGGCGAGCTAGGTTCGTTAATGATGCGCGCGACGGAATACCAGGAAAAACAGTTGCAGCATCGCACCACGCTGATGCTGGCGATATTCGAACCCATCCTGGTAATCGCCATGGCCAGCATCGTCTTGTTTATCGTTTTGTCGATATTACAGCCCATATTACAACTAAATAATCTGGTGAGTTGACCGCTATGTTTATGACTTCGCGCCGTGCGCCGCATCCTCTCTCTTCGCAATCCGGCTTCACTCTAATGGAGCTGATGGTGGTGATTGTCATCCTTGGCGTGCTGGCAAGCATGGTGATCCCGAACCTGATGGGCAATAAAGAGCGGGCGGATAAGCAAAAGGCCGTCAGCGATATCGTGGCGCTGGAAAGCGCGCTGGATATGTACAAGCTCGATAACCATCGTTATCCCACTACCGATCAGGGCGTTCAGGCGCTGGTAGTCAAACCTGAGCTTGCGCCAGCGCCGAAAAACTACCGCGACGAAGGCTATATCCGCCGCCTGCCGCGCGATCCCTGGGGAAATGATTACATTCTTGTCAGCCCCGGCGAACACGGAAAAATCGATCTCTTTTCCATGGGGCCGGATGGCGAAGCCTATACCGACGACGATATCGGCAACTGGAAGCTGGATGAACGCTAGACCGACAGCGAAACAGCGCGGATTCACGCTGATTGAAGTCATGCTGGTGATGGCTATCGCCGCCGTCGCGGCCATGGCGGTAATGGTGTTTTTGCCGGAAAGTGCAAGCCAGCAGCAGTTTGGCGAGCGTTTTCGCGCCCTGCTTGAATATGCTGCCGACAGAGCGGTGTATGCGCATCAGCCGGTCGGAATCGCGCTGAGCGAAGGACATTATCAGCTGCTGCAACTCGCGCCGTCCGACGCGCAGGCTAAACGTCCCGGCTGGTTGCCGCTTAAAAGAGGTCGTTATGCCGATAACGGCCAGTTTCCCGACGAGCTGGTGGTGGCGCTGAACGGACGTCCGCTTCCTCCGGTACTTTCGTTGGTTCCGCAGGTCTATTTTCTGCCGGACGGCGAAACCTCGGTGTTTACCTTAACGTTTACCCAACCCGATACCGGCGAAGGTTTTACCCTTACTTCATCAGGAGGCGCGCCGTTTGAGCTGCAAAAAATCGGACGGCCTGAGTAACCAGTCCGGGATGACGCTGCTGGAAGTGATGGTCGCTCTGACGATTTTTTCCCTCGCGGCGCTGGCGTTGATGAAGAGCCTGGCGCTGGGAGGACGCGAAAGCGCCAGGCTGACGGCGATGCTGAACGCAAGCTGGGTAGCTGAAAATGCGCTGCTGGAGGGCGACAGCGGATCCCCGGCCCGCCAACAGTCTGTCTGGATGGTGGACGGCGCCTGGCTCTGGCAGGAAAGCGTTGCGATCGACGAGGGCGAGGCGGCGCGCCGTATCGCCGTAGCCAGAGAGGACGATCCGCATACCCTAATCTATCAGTTGTTACTGGAGAGTGAGGTTGAGCAAACGCCATAACAGTCAGCAGGGTTTTACCTTACTGGAGGTGCTGATCGCCACGTTCATCTTTTCCGTGATGAGCGTCATGAGTTGGCAGCTCTTACGAAACGCGAATGAAATCAATCAGCAGGCGAGGCAACAGACCGCTTCTGTCAGCGAACTGCACCGCCTCTGGCTGATTTTGCGCCGCGATCTTTATCAGGTGGTCGCGGCAGAGCCGACGATCGGCATGGATGAGCAGGCTTTCTTCTACACCACGAAAGATCCCTTTGCGGCGTTAAGCAACGCGGGATATGGAGAAAACAGAAAAGTCGTCTGGCAGCTACAGGATCGTCAGCTGGTTCGGACGATTTGGCTTTTGAAAGAGGAGACGGCTTCGCTTTTAAGCCGGCAAACCTTACTTAACGATGTGGTCGCCGTGAAGTGGTCCTTTTACGACGGCGGATGGAAAACCGCCTGGCGCGCTGACCTCCATCCCGAGCGGGTGGCGGCGGAACTGAGTCTGACGGACGGCCGGACGTGGCGCTGGGTTTTCCAGACGGATGCAGGAAATCTTATGCGTGTCGCGGAACTTGACGACAACCCGTCTGAGACGGCATCGCAGCGCTGAACAGCAAGGAAGGCAACGGGCAAGCCATGGAACATACATCTGAATCGCAGCGGGGCGTAGCGCTACTTATCGTGCTGATTCTGGTCACACTGATGTCGCTGCTGGCCGTTAATATGAACGGGCTGTTCGTGAGCAGCTACCAACGTGCGGAGGCGATTAACGCCTTTCAGACGCAGCAGTGGATCGTCAATAACGAAGAGAAGCGGCTGCTCAAACAAATGGCGCAGCGCAAATCAGAGGGTTTTCCCGGGCAGTACCATTGGCGCAGGACGCTGAATCTTGGCGGAACAAGCTGGCAAATTGAGGGCGAGCTGGAAAGCGCGCAGCGCTGTTTCAATCTTAATACGCTGGCCCGGCTGCCCGGTTCCGCCGCGGAGAGCGGATCGGAACCTTATCAGCGCTATCAGGCCATGCTGGCCGAACTACTGGCGCTGCATCCCGCCGGACAAAACGGCGTCGCGATCGCGCAAAACCTGTTGCAAAAGTATGCCGCTTTGCAAGAGACGCGGCAGCCTGACGATAAGCCGCGCGTACCGCGCCTCTATCTGGAAAACGCATTGCCGGCCGTGGTGCGGCAAGTGATGCACGAAGATCGCGTGTCGCCGCTTTGTCTGCTTCCTTCGCGCCAGGCCCGGGTGGATATTAATCAGCTGACCCGCGAGCAGGCGCCTTTGCTGGCGGCGCTGTTTACGCCTGATCTCAGCGCAGAACAAGCCGGGGCGCTGATTGCGGCGCGTCCTGACGAAGGATGGAAAACGCTTAAGGACGCGCATGAGGCCTGGATGAAAATCAGTTACGAGCCGTCCGTCACTTTATCGCAGTTCGAAGAGTTGCTCAGCGTGCGCAGCCATTTCTGGCGCAGCCGGATGACGGTGAAGAACGATGACTATTCATTGAGCGTAAACAGCGATATCTATTTCTCTCCCGAAGAGAGACTCTCTTTTATCTGGAATCATCGCTATGTCTATTAATCAACGTCGGCGGCAGGCGATGCGGCCTTTTCTGTTCATCCGGCCCGACTCCTTTCTGACGCCTCGCCTCTGGTGGTTTACTGCGGATGCCAAACAGCCGGAGGCGCTGGATCATCCGCAGCAGCTGAGCGCGCTGAGCGGCCATCCGCTGGCGCGGCAGGTCTGCCTGCTGCTTCCCGCCTGCGAATTCCTTTGTCGCCGATTTACCCTGCCGGATAAAAAATTACGCGATCCGTCGCCGATGCTGACGTGGATGGCCGAGGAGAGTTTGCCGGAAGCGCAGGATCTGCACTGGCATATCCTGCGGCGCCAGGGAAGACAGCTGGACGCTTTTGCCGTACCGCGAGAGACCCTGAGGCGCTGGCTTGATATCTGCAACAAGGCCGGATTGCAGGTGGTAGCAGCCGTGCCGGATGCATTAATGCTGGATTATCATCAGGGTATGATTACCCTGGCGAAAATGGATAACAGCTGGCTGGTTCGTTATGGCGAAACAGAATTCGCCGAAGTGTCGCCGCCGTTATTGCCCGCCTTTCTTCAACGGCTTCCCGCAGCAGATATTATCAGCAGCGATCTATTGCCTGCCGATCTAAACATAAAATATCACGCCTCATGTCGCGCCGTCTGGCGGATGTTTATTTCCGGTATGTCGCATAATAAAAACAATATTTTACTCAGCTTTACGGAAAATAGAAATAACAAAAAACAGACGAATATTACGGCGATTTTTGCCGGCGCGATAGCCTATAGTCTCATCATTTTTTTCTCTTCACAGTTGTTTAGTCTGTATAAGGTGAATGAAATGAGTTTGCGCTCAAAAAAAGCGGCAGAAGCGATTTACCAACGCTATTTTCCGGCGGGACAGCCGCCGCGCAACCTTAAATACAATTTTGAACGTAAGACTAAACAGCAGGGGCCGAGATTTGCAGAGATTGTTCAAAATCTCGGCCATGTTAATAAGGCGCATTCAGAAATAAACATCAGTAAGCTGGAGTATCGTGCTGCGCCGCTAAGTCTGCGCTTGTCGGTTCAGACGGAGAGTTCGACCCGCGCTTTTATTAGCGAATTGAAAAAAGAAACCGGTTTCGAAATAACTGAGAACCAGGATGGAACTGTCAATGTTATTGAGTTGCGCCGCAGGACGCCTTAATGCCTTTTATCATAAAATGACTGAGATACAGAGTTCGAGGCTGAAATGCTTTCTGTTGGCAGGCATAGCGATACTCAGTGCCGGTTTATTGGTCATGCTGAATAATCGCATTGAGGAGAAGCTGGCGCAGGTCAGGCATAATGAAAAAACGATACAGGCGATGTTAACGCTGGCAGAACAACATGCGCTAACGGTAAAAACCTTGCAGGTTAGCGATCCGCTGCGCGCGATGGACGAAAGCGCCAGGAAGGCGGGCATTCATTTCAACATTATTACCCGTGATAAGCAGCAGGTCCGGCTTTCACTCAGCGAGATCACGCTGCCCGATTTTATCGCCTGGACGGAGCAGCTTAATAAAGCGACCGGTATTCAACTCAGCCAGGCGGTGCTGTCGCAGGGCCGAAAACAGGGACATATTCAGGCTGAAGCGCTGCTGAGCTGGGGAAGTGCGCCATGATAGCCTCCACTGTTCTGTTAAACCCCGAGGCGGAATTTTCAGGGTTTATTTTCGTTCTGCTTATGTTCTGCTTCGGCGCGATTATGGGCAGCTTTGCCGGCGTGGTGATCGAACGCTTGCCTCTGACGATAACCGGGGCGCAGTCTTATCCAATGTCGCTCGCTTTCCCGGCGTCGCACTGTTTCGCCTGCCTGAGAAAACTGACGTGGTGGGAAAACATTCCTCTGGCGAGCTTTTTAGCGTTACGCGGAAAATGCCGCCACTGCGGCTACGCTATCCCGGCGCGGCTATGGCTGGCCGAGCTGGTCGTCGCAGGCTACTTCGCTTTTTGTTCACTCTGGCAGGCGGACATCGTGCCGATGCTGGCCTGCTGCCTGTTGGGATATATGCTGTTTATTCTGGCAATGATTGATATGTGCCATCTGCTGCTGCCCGATATTCTGACGTTAGGGCTGCTCTGGTCGGGACTGCTCTACCATTCCATGATGAACGAAGCCGTCACGCCTTATATCTGGGGAGCGGCGGCGGGTTATTTAACTTTCGCTATTCTGCGGCAGCTTAGCCGCGGGTTATTAAAAAAAGAGGGGTTAGGCGGCGGCGATTGCAAACTGCTTGCCGCGCTGGGGGCGTGGCTGGGCTGGCAGGATTTGCCGCCGCTGTGTTTATTCTCTTCATTGGCGACGCTGTTTGTCGCGTTACTGTTTAATTTCAACGGAAAGAAAAAGGAGGTTTTTCCATTCGGCCCGGGATTAAGCCTTGCCGGAATTATTATTTTTTTATCGGAAAACAGCACAGTCGCTTTCTGAAGCTCTGCATTAATTATGGATAATTTTGCTGAACAATAGCGTGGAAAGATATCTTTTTAATTTTTCTACACTGGCACTTTTTCTAAAAAATTATCCGCATTAAAAATTCTACAGATACAGGTTAGAATATGGAAATTTTTAAGCCTTCATTTTTAGCATTATCATTGCTTGCCGCCTCAGCGCCTGCTTTTTCCGCCGCACCCGGCACGCCTACTATTGAAGCCTGGAAACTTACCCCTGCCGCTTTGGTTGAAATTAATAAGGATGCCAGAGCTTACGCAGACATGGTGCTGAAAAACAGTAAAACGGCAAAGATAACGATTCCCTGGGCCGTCTATTCTAATGATGATGCTGATAAAGCCTATATTTTAGTCGATGGGAAAGTAGCCTGGGAGGGAAGCGGATCGGCAACCTCTGCTGACATTGAATTTAGCCAGGGTGGAAATTACAAGGCGAAAGTTAAATTATGTAAAGCAGATGCTTGTTCCGAAAGCAGCGAAGTTTCATTGACGGTTGCGGATACCGATGGCGCTCACCTCGAACCTTATCAACCCGAACTGCAGGAAAAGAATAAACCCTTCAGCAAACATCCCGATAAGGTGGTCGGCGCCTATTTTGTCGAGTGGGGAATTTACGGCCGCGGCTATCCGATTGCAAAAATGCCGGCACAAAATCTTAACCACATGCTGTATGGCTTTATACCGGTCTGCGGCGCGGATGGCATTAACGATGCGTTGAAAAACGATTTGCCAGCCAGCTACCAGTCTCTGCAAACCGCCTGTCAGGGAACGCCCGACTTTTCTGTCGCGATTCATGATCCCTGGGCTGCCGTTGGCGTGGCGACGTTGAATGAGGCTTACAACTCGCCCTATAAAGGCAACTACAACGCTATCATGGCAATGAAAAAAGCCAATCCGCAGCTGAAGGTACTGCCTTCCATCGGCGGCTGGACGCTTTCCGATCCCTTCTTCCACTTTAGCGATCCGGCGAAACGTGCAACCTTTATCAAATCGGTAAAAACATTCCTGCAAACCTGGAAGTTTTATGACGGCGTCGATATCGACTGGGAATTCCCGGGCGGCGGCGGCGCTAATCCTAATTTAGGCAGCGCTCAGGATAAAGCGACCTACACCCTGTTAATGAAAGAACTGCGCCAGATGCTGAGCGAGCTTTCCGCCGAAACCGGCCGTGAGTACGAGCTGACCACCGCCATCGGCGCCGGAGCGGACAAAATCGCTAATGTGGATTACAACGAGGCGCAGCGCTATCTCGACCACATCTTTTTAATGTCTTATGACTTCTACGGTGGCTTCGATTTACAGAATTTAGGCCATCAAACCGCGCTGTATGCGCCGGCGCATAAGCCCGACACCCGTTATACCACCCATAACGGCGTAAAAGCGCTGCTTGAACAGGGCGTAGCGCCAGGCAAAATCGTGGTAGGCGCCGCGATGTATGGCCGTGGCTGGTCAGGTGTGAAAAATATCAAAGACGACAATCCTTTTACCGGCACGGCAGCGGCTCCGCTGGATCTCGGCGCTGAAGGCAGCGGCGGACAGTGGGAAAAAGGCGTGGTCGATTACCGTTTGGTCGATAAGCTGAAGAACAGCGCTGGATGGGAATACCGTTATGATGACGTCGCTCAGGCGGCCTCGCTATTCCGCGCCTCGACAGGCGATCTTATCAGCTATGATGATGCCCGCTCCGTCGCCGCCAAAGGCAAGTATGTCAACGACAATGCATTAGGCGGACTGTTCGCCTGGGAAATCGATGCCGATAATGGCGATATCCTCAACGCGATGAACGAAAGCCTGCTGGGTGAAAACAGCACGCCGCCGCAGAATTTGCCGCCCATCGCCAGCGCACAGGACCAGGTTGTTACCGGACCGGCCACCGTCACGCTTGATGGCTCCGCTTCACGCGACCCGGAAAATCAGCCGTTAACCTGGCTTTGGGAACAGGTGAGCGGTCCTGACGTTCGTCTACAAAATGCGACGTCGGCTGTTGCCAGCTTTAGCGCACAGGCCGTTGCCGTCGATACAGAATATCGCTTTAAGCTGACCGTGCAGGATCGGGAAAACCTGTCGGCCAGCAAAATCGTGAAGGTCACGAACAAAGCGCCGGCTGCCAATCATGCGCCAGTGGTCAGGATCACGCCGGAAACCTTGTCGATTGAAGCGGGTCAGCCGGTAACCTTTAATGCGCAGGCTAGCGATGAGGATGGCGATACCCTGACTTATCAGTGGAGTCTGCCATCGGAGCTGGGGGTAAAAGACCTTCAGAACAGCAGCATCAGCTTTATCGCGCCGTCTGTTGCCCAGGAAACCGGCTATACCATCACGGTTAATGTCAGCGACGGCAAAGAGGAGCGTAGTGCGACAGCGCTGTTGAGCATTACTCCAGCGGCAAACGGGAACCCGGACGAACCAGAGATCCCGGACGGCGACGACTGTGCAGCGCCGAGCGATCCCAATGCCGATCGCTATGACGCCTGGAACGCCGCGAAAATTTATAACCAGGGCGACAAGGTCAGCTATAAAAACCTTGTCTATACCGCAAAATACTGGACGCAGGGCAATGCGCCGGATACTTCTGAAGCCTGGGAGATGAGCAGCAACGTCATGCTCGGCTGGGACAAAGAAAAAGCCTATCAGAGCAAGGCCAAAGTGACCCGGCAGGGCTATGTATGGCAGGCGAAATGGTGGACAAAAGGCGACGAGCCGGGCGTTTCCGGCACATGGGAAAAGCTGGAAGCGGTAAAATGCGAGTAAGGCTTTCTGTAAGTCAGGAACCCTGACATCAAGCGCGCGGCCTGAATGCCGCGCGCTTTTTTATGTAAAATCCGCTCTGTTTACTTTTTCTCGCTGAGCGTTTGAATAAACAGGGCCGCCCTGGCTGCGGCAAAGCGCCGCCAGCCGGACTATCGGCTAGTTTTCAATTTTATCCGGCAACGACAGATTGTCGGGCTGGGTTCTCGCGATCAAGTTTTTGAGCGCATGGCCCAGCGACTCGCGTAAATCATCATTGCTTTGCGACAAGAGCGCGACGCCTTCGCGAAAAACAACCGAATGATCTTTTGTCCTGACCAGTTCCAGTCTGATGATCGGCGTTTCACCTTCCGGCATGACTTCCGTACCGGAAATATAATAATCCGTTTTCAGTAGCTGGAGGATGTTCAGAATGCTTGCATAGTCGATGCCGTGACGGGTAAATACCGAAGGCAATATGCTGATTTTACCGTCATTAAGTCCGTGCAGCAGATCCTGGATTTGATCGTGCAGCATTAACATATCGCTGTTGTTTACCGTAAAAGGGAATACGGCGATGCGCACGCTATTTTCCTGCTGCAATAACGCGCTGGAAAAAACATTGCGTTCAACGATGGGACAAATAAAACGGTAGCCTTTCCCATATAAGGTGTCGATATATTTGTTTTTCTCCGTTTGCTCCAACATTTTTCTTATAACGTAAATGCACCTGGTCAATGACTCATCAGAAACGATGCCGCCATTCCAGACTTTCTCAATAATTTGCTCTTTCGTCAGGATTTTGTCTGCGTTTTCAATGAGAAAGCGTAAAACGCTTACTTCTTTCGGCGGCAGGTTAATCGGCTGATCGTTTTTTAACAAAATATTGTCTGAACGAAGCAGGAAATCGTCAAATTTATACTCTTTCATTTGTTTTACTCAATTTTCACGTAAAAAGGATCGGAAGGCGCACATGCGTCTCCGGTATAAATCCTACAGCAGAATATAGAGGGCTGTTTTTTTCGTAAATTTTAATCATATTCTCATAATAATAAATACAGAACATTCTCTACATCTTATAGAATATTCTTACATCTGGTCTGTTTTGTAGGTTTTTTCCTACAGTGTGATGGATGTCTGATAAATATTAAGCGCGGGGCGAAAGGGGAATATAAAGGTTAGGCATTGTTTGGATTGGATTTTAGCATATTTTTATACAGGCACGACGACAAATAAGCTTGCTAATTAATAGGGTAAATTTTACTAATTGGAGAGAGGGTAATGGTAAACAAGCGCTAAATGGAGGGTTAGTCAGGTTTTAAAGGTTACTAAAATTTATATTATTTGTTTTTTTATTCTGAATGCTTATTTCACATTTCAATTGTTAATTATTGTATTATCAGTATAAATTAAATCTCTGTAGTTTATCTGTCAGGATTTGTTTTGTCCTTTTTGCCCTCGTCGCGGCGGGCGGTTATGGCAATCCTGGGTTACGATACGCGCGCTTTTAGGCATGAATCAGTTCAAATATGTCCGCTACGCCTTTGTAGTGGTCAACTAAAACTGGCCACCGTGTTAGAGTTTTTCCAGTATCGGTTTTCCGATTCGTTTGGGGGCAACCCACCGTTATATTCATGC
>DENB01000108.1:9946-10295 GCA_002359495.1 Enterobacteriaceae bacterium UBA2655 | reverse complement strand
CCAGCGCGGCGCGCCAGCGGGTCACCGGCTGCGGGACGCGCAGCTGTTCCGGCAACTGCCCCAGCAGCGTGCGGATGGCGATCCCCTCTTCCTGCGCCGCGCGGTTTTCGCCTGCGGGCCTGCTCAGCGCCTTCAGCGCCTCGTTTACCGCCCACAGCGGATTTTGCCGCGGCAGCCGCAGCCTCAATTGCCAGACGCCGTCGCAGGGGCTGAACTCCCCTTCGCCGCCCAGATGGCGCAGGGCGCCGAGAAATGCACGCAGCTGTCTCGCCCGCGCCTTTCCCTCCGCGACGGAAAAATTGCTGAAGAAATCGGGACGCAGGATCAGCGTGGCGGGTCGGCTATCGGA
>DENB01000108.1:0-9927 GCA_002359495.1 Enterobacteriaceae bacterium UBA2655 | reverse complement strand
AAAATGCGAAAGCGGCCTGAACCGGCTCGACGGTCGCCGAGCGCCAGCGCTGGCGATGAAGCGTCAATCCCTGCGAACAGCAGGCGTCACCTGCGATCTCCGGCGCGCTGAACAGGCGCGTCGCGCAGGCCGCATTCGCGGCGCGGATAAGCGCGTCGGGATCGGCCTTGCCCGGCGCGAAACCGAAGGCGCGCTCGCGCAATTGATCGAGCGGCGAAAGCTGGGCGAAGCGCTCTTCCGCCAGCGCCTGATAGTGCGCGCGCTGCGCCGCGCTGCTGTGGCGTAGCGCCTGGAGCCACGTCAGCCAGATCGCTTCGATTTTCTGCGCCTTGTCAGGCGAAAGTTTTTCGCCTTCAAAGACCAGCGCCAGCCAGCTGGCGTTGGCGGAAAGGTAAAGCCATTTCATGCTCAGCGCGTCGCACAAACCCTGCGAACGCAGCGTCTCCAGCAGGCTGCCGGGCGCATCGTCGAGCGCGAACTCGCGCGCCAGCGTGACACTGTCACGCAGAGCCTGTTCACTGTGCGGCAACAGGTAGCTGAGCCAGAAGCGCGCAGGCCCGGCGACGCGCAGCAAGCTGTCCCGATGCGGTTCCAGCCGGGGCGGCGCAGACGGCGCAAGCGGCGCAGAAGCAGACGGCAGGCCAGTAACCGCGCAACGCGCCAGGCCTTCCAGCTCATCCAGCGATTGCGGTCCCTGCAACCAGAGCTGCATGTTGCCGCCGTGATAATGTTGTTGATGAAAATGACGCAGCGCCTCGCGCAACGCATCGCTCTGCTGGCCGAAGCTTGCCCGGCTGCCGATATGAAAACGGCGAAAGGCGGCGGGCTGCGCTGCGCCATCCAGCAGCGCGGCTTCGCTCAGCGTCTGCCCATGCCGCTGCAATAGCTGATACTCCGCATCAATCACCGCGACCTCCCGCGCAATGGTGGCAGGCGTCAATAGCGGTGCAGCGATCATATCCAACAGGCGCGCCAGCCCTTCAACGAGCTGCGGCGCGGCGATCTCGAAGAAAAAAGCGGTGCGCTGTTGCAGCGTGGTGGCGTTGACGCGGCCGCCGGCTCCCTGCACCCAGGGCATCAGCCGCTGCGCATCGGGATAAGCGGCGCTGCCGGTAAACAACATATGCTCCAGCAGGTGCGCCAGCCCTGGCCAGCCCTCGGGTTCGTCATGGCTGCCGACGCCGATCTCTATCAGCGCCGCCGCCTGGCGGGCGTCGGGCTGATGCAGCAGGTGCAGCTGCAAGCCCGTTGGCAAAACCAGGCTGCGCGACGCCAGCCTCATCAGCTCACCCGGGTTTTATAGATCAGCTGCGAATTGACGCGGTTGCGGAACTGAAGCTGGGCGATCTTGATATCGCTGCAGCTCGCTTCGCGACGCGCGTCGAGAATTTTGTCATGGTGCGGCGATTTGCTGCATACCGGATCGGCATTGTCGGCGTTGCCGGTCAGCATAAAGGCTTGGCAGCGGCAGCCGCCGAAATCTTTCTCTTTTTCGTCGCAGGAGCGGCAAGGCTCCGGCATCCAGTCGAAGCCGCGATACTTGTTGAAGCCGAAAGAGTGATACCAGATATCCTGCAGGCTCTGCTCCAGCACCGACGGAAACTGCACCGGCAGCTGGCGCGCGCTGTGGCAAGGGAGCGCGGTGCCTTCTGGCGTCACGCTGAGGAAAATTGCCCCCCAGCCGCCCATGCACCCTTTCGGCCGCTCTTCGTAGTAATCGGGCGTGACGAACAGCAGATTGGTGAGGTTTCCGCTGGCGGCCATACGCTCGCGATACTGGCTGACGATCGCTTCGGCGCGGGCGATCTGCTCGCGCGTCGGCAGCAGCCCCTGACGGTTGAGATGCGCCCAGCCGTAAAACTGGCAGGTCGCCAGCTCAACGTCATCCGCTTCCAGCTCCAGGCAAAGCTCGATGATTTTATCGATCTGATCGATGTTATGGCGATGCAGCACGAAGTTCAGCACCATCGGATAACCGCGCGCCTTCACCGCTTTCGCCATTTCCAGCTTCTGCTGGAAGGCTTTTTTCGAACCGGCGAGCGCGGCGTTCAGCGTCTCGTCGCTCGCCTGGAAGCTGATCTGAATATGATCGAGTCCGGCGTCGCTAAAGGCGTCGAGTTTTTTCTCCGTCAGGCCGATGCCGGAGGTGATCAGGTTGGTGTAAAACCCGAGGTCGCGCGCCGCGCGGATCAGCTCCGGCAGATCTTTGCGCGTCAGGGGTTCGCCGCCGGAAAAGCCGAGCTGCACGCTGCCCATGGCGCGCGCCTGGCGGAACACCTCGATCCACTGTTCGGTGGTCAGCTCTTTCTCCTGCTCGGCGAAGTCGAGCGGATTAGAGCAGTAAGGGCACTGCAGCGGACAGCGGTAGGTCAGCTCCGCCAGCAGCCAGAGCGGCGGATTGACGCCGGGTTTAATTAGGTTCACGAAACTGTATCCACTTTTGCGCGTACGCCACCTGCAGGAAGGCTTTCACGTCGTCGTCTACGCCTCCCGCTTCCGGGAAGCGCGTATTCAGAGTATGAACGATCGCCGCTACATCCTGCTTGCCGTCCACCAGTTCGAGAATGGCGGTCGCGGTTTCATTCAGTTTGGCCATCCCTTCCGGGTAGAGAACCACATGGCTCTGCTGCGCCGGTTCCCACTGCAGGCGGTAGCCGCGACGAAACGCGGGAATCGAATTGTCGTTCATGATTTATACCAGTCGGGTTGTGTGCCAGGCCGCCTTGTCGGTGACCGTATGGTAAGGGGGGCGCTGCAGTTCATAGGCCATGGTCATGGCGTCCAGCATGGTCCAGAGAATATCGAGCTTGAACTGCAAAATTTCCAGCATCCGGTTCTGTTTTTCCACCGTGTCGCAAAATTCCAGCGCCAGCGCCAGGCCATGCTCGACGTCGCGGTTCGCCTGGCTCAGACGGCTGCGGAAGTAGAAATAGCCCTCTTCTTTGATCCAGGGATAGTGCTGCGGCCAGCTCTCCAGGCGCGACTGATGGATCTGCGGCGCGAAGAGTTCGGTGAGCGAACTGCATGCCGCTTCCTGCCAGTTGGCGCGGCGGGCGAAGTTGACGTAGGCATCGACCGCGAAGCGCACGCCGGGCAGCACATGCTTTTCACTAAGCAAGGCGTCGCGATCCAGTCCGACCGCCTCGCCCAGTTGCAGCCAGGCTTCAATGCCGCCCTCGTGGCCGTTGCTGCCGTCGTGATCGAGAATGCGCTGTACCCATTTGCGGCGCGTGGCGGGATCGGGGCAGTTCGCCATGATCGCCGCATCCTTCAGCGGAATATTGGTCTGATAATAAAAACGGTTCGCGACCCAGCCCTGAATCTGCTCGCGCGTCGCCTGCCCGTTGTGCATGGCGATATGGTAGGGATGATGAATATGGTAATAGGCGCCTTTGGCGCGCAGCGCCTGCTCGAAAGCGTCCGGCGTCAGAGTTTCAGTAATCTGCATCGCTTAGTCCTGAAGATGAATCGCCATACCGTCCCAGCTCACCTCGATGCCCTGCTGTTGCAGGAACTGACGCTGCGGTGACCGTTCGTTCAGGATCGGATTGGTGTTGTTAATGTGGATTAAAATTTTGCGTTTCGCCGGCAGCGACGCCAGCAGCGCCATCAGGCCCTGCTCTTCCGCCAGCGCCAGATGGCCCATGGCTTTGCCGGTATTTTTACCGACGCCGGTCGTCAGCAGCTCGTCATCCTGCCAGACGGTGCCGTCGATCAGCAGGCAGTCCGCTTTTTGCAGCCACGGCATGATGACCGCGTCCGGCTCGCCCAGCCCAGGCGCATAGAGCAGCGTCTGGCCGTTTTGTCTGTTTTTGATAAACAGCGCCACGTTGTGGCCCGGCAGCGGCCGATCGCGATACGGCGAATAAGGCGGCGCGTTGCTGAGGATTGGAATGGCGGTGAATTCCAGATTGCGGCACACCTCGACGCGGAACGGCGTCAGCGGTTCGATGGCATGATGTTGCAGCCCGCCGTTCCAGTGCTGCAACATGGTAAAGACCGGAAAGCCGCTGGTGAGATCGCCATGTACTTCCGACGTGCACCAGACCTGATGCGGGCAGCCTTCGCGCAGGCTCAGCAGCCCGGTGGTATGATCGATCTGGCTGTCGGTGAGGATAATGGCGCCGATGGCGGTGCCGCGCAGCACCCCTTTTTTAATCAGTTCCGGCGTATGGGCGATCTGCTGGCTGATATCGGGCGACGCGTTGCAGAGCACCCAATCTTCGCCGTTATCGCTGAGAATAATGGATGACTGCGTGCGCGCCGTGGCCTGAATGGCGCCGTTACGCACGTCCTGACAGTTCGCGCAGTTGCAGTTCCACTGGGGAAACCCTCCGCCAGCGGCGGATCCGAGGACTTTTATATACATGAAAGGAAAACCGGGAAGCGAAATAAAATGCCCGCACGAACGGCGGGCAGAAGTCTTAGCGGTTGGAAATGTACAGCGTAACTTCCAGACCCAGACGTAAGTCAACAAACTCAGGTTTTTTCCACATAATGCGCTTCCTCTTAGTGTGAATGAAGGGTTAAACCCTTGCAGGTGATATCGCAGCAGACAATTAACATAGCCTGCTCTCTTTTTTGGGCCGGCAGATGTTGCGCCAATGCCCGACGGAGATCAACCCGGAATACGTAAGGATTTGGCACTATTCGCCCCAAATCTGTTTCAGCACCCGTTGCCAGTTGCCCGTCGCGAGCTTCTCAAGCAAATCATGAGTATAGCCCGCCTGCTCCAGCGCCGCGAACAGACGCGGCAATCCGCTGACGTCGCCCAGCGCCTCCGGCGTCGAGATGCCGTCGAAATCGGAGCCGAAGGCCACGTGGTCTTCGCCCATTATCGCGATCAAATGATCCAAATGTTTAACAATTACTGTTAACGGCGTGTCGGCGTCGCGCTTGCCGTCGGGACGCAAAAAGGCGTTGCCGAAATTAACCCCGACGACGCCGTCGCTGGCGCGAATCGCCCTGAGCTGCTCGTCGGTGAGATTGCGCGGCTGCGCGCAGAGCGCATGAGCGTTGGAGTGCGTCGCCACCAGCGGCGCATCGGAGAGGCGCGCGGTATCCCAGAACGCTTTTTCGTTCATATGCGAGACGTCGATCAGCATACGGCGCGCATTGGCCTGGGCGATCAGCGCTTCACCCTGCGGCGTCAAGCCTGCGCCGCTGTCGGGCGATGCCGGAAAAGATCCGGTGACGCCTTCGCCGAAGCGGTTCGGCAGGTTCCAGAAAGGCCCGATGCTGCGCACGCCGGCAGCGTAAAAGGCCGCCAGCGCTTCGCCCTCGCCATCCAGCGCGTCCGCCCCTTCGATATGCGCCACCATCGCCAGCGCGCCTGCCGCCCGGCACTGCGCAATCTCCGCCGCGCTGCGGCAAATTCTGGCGCGCCCCGCCGATTCCGCTTCGATCTGCTGCAGGATCGCCAGCTGTTGCCACATGATGGTCAGCCCATCCTGCGCCTGGGCCATGCGCGCCGGCGCCATTTTTTCCATGTAGCTCAAAGGCGGAACGAAAATCGCGAACAGGCCGCCGATGAAGCCGCCCTGCCGCATGCGGGGAAAATCGAGATCGCCGCGCGCGATGCCGTTAAAGAAGGCGTCGGCGGGCGCGTCGGCATAGTGCAGCCATAGGTTCAGCAGCAGATCGTTGTGACCATCAAAAACAATTTGCATAGGTAAGGGAAGCAGGCGAAACAACATCCGGCTATGCTACGCGCCGCCGGTGGTTTCGCCAAACGCCAGCGCACGAATCGCTACGGTTGCGTAATCTGCAACCCGCGATAAAAGGTCGGCTGCACGTCGAGCCCTTTTTGGATCAGCCCTGCTTTGCGATAGAAATCGGCGGTCTCCTGCTGCTGTTGAATAGTGGCGTCGTCAATGCTCTGCCAGCGCGGCTGGCGGCGCGAAAAAGCTTTTCCCGCCGCGTCCTGCGGAAAGCCGATGATTTTCGCCAGCGTCGCGGAATAGTCGTCGACATGGCTATTGGCCCAGCGATCGGCCTCGGCCAGCCGGTTCAGGTAATCCTGCAGGGCGGCGCGCTTCGCCGCATCGCCGATCGCCGCGTCGGTGGCCGCCAGGAAGCTGTTGCCGGTCGCCAGCCCGTTGCCGTTGACCAGCACGCGCCCGCTGCGGGTAGTCTCCGCCAGCGCGGTATAGGGATCCCAGGTCGCCCAGGCGTCTACCGAACCGTTCATCAGTGCGATGCGCGCGTCGGCCGGGGTAAGAAAACGCCAGGTTACCGCATCGGCGCTGACGCCCGCCTGCTCCAGCGCCTTAAGCGCGAGAAAATGACCAATCGAGCCGCGCCCGGTGGCGATGCTTTTGCCCTTCAGGTCGGCAGCGCTTTTCAACGGCGAGTCGGGGGCCACCACCAGCGCGGTGCCGGTCGGCTGCGCTTTGCTCACCCCTACCGCCTTCACCTGCGAACCGGCCGCGATGGAAAACAGCAGCGGCGCATCGCCGATGATGCCCGCATCCACCGCGCCGGCGTTCAGCGCCTCCGCCAGCGGCGCGGCGGCGGGAAATTCCGCCCATTCGATTTTATAAGGGAGATCGTCAAGCTTGTGCGCCGCCGCCATTTCGGCGTGCATCCCGCCCTTTTGATCGGCGATGCGCAGCGTGACCGTTTCCGCCCGTGCGCTCGCGAACCCCGCCAGCAGCAGGCTGAAGGCCAGAAAAGAGAGTTTGTTCATAGGTTTCCCGCTCAAGGTGAAAGAGTTTCAGCCTAAACCGGAACGGCAAAAACGCCGATGCCGATTCCTCATGTGGTTAGCGGGGAAATGCATAAGGCGGGAAGATAAAGGCCGCCGACCGCTGAAGACGGCGGCTGCGGCTTACCTATCTTTCAGGTATTGATAAATCACCGACAGATCCTGCTCGCCATAGCCTGCATCAACCGCCTTCTGCCACAGATCGGCGATGTTTTTCAACGCCGGAAGCTGGCTGGGCTTTGCGGCGTCCAGCGCCAGATTGGCGTCCTTCAGCGCCCAGATCAGATGCATCTGCGGCGTAAAATCGCCGCTTTCGATCATGCCGAGCTTCACCTTAGCGTAAGGCGCCGCCAGCGGGCCGCCTTCCAGCACTTTCCAGAGGTCGTCAGTGCTGAAGCCAAACTCTTCCGCCAGACGGGTGCTCTCCGCCAGGCTCTGCATCAGGCCGATCAGCCAGCTGTTGATCACCAGCTTCATGCGCGAACCGGCGCCCGCCTCGCCAAGCCACTGCGCCCCTTTGCTGATGGCGGCGAAAACCGGCTCCAGCGCCTGCGCTTTCTCTTTATCGCCGCTTGCCAGGATCAGAATCTGCGCGTTTTCCGCCGGCGCTTTGGTGCCGGAGACGGGCGCGTCGATATAGACCACATCCGGGCGCGCGCTGGCGAAGCGGGCGATCAGCGCGTCGGTTTTTTCCGTGCCGATGGTGCCCATCTGACAAACAATCGCGCCCTGCTTCAGCGGCATTTCAATCTGTTTAAACACGCTTTCGGTGATCTGGCCGTCAGCCAGCATGGCGATGACCACATCGACGCCGGCGACCGCCTGTTCCGGGCTCTCTTCCAGCTTCAGCCCGGCGCTCACCAGATCTTCGCCGCGCGCCCGCGTGCGGTTCCAGCCATAGACGGTAAAGCCGTTTTTCAGCAGATTCGCCGCGAAGGCGTGGCCCATCGCGCCAAGGCCCAGCACCGCAACCGTTGGTTGTTTCATTTTTATTCCCCCATGGGTGATGTTGTTGTCGTTATCGTTAGCATGACGCATTTTTACCTCAGGTGTCGCCTGAGTTTTTGATTACTAAAGCAAAGGTCCGCTCCCTCTCAGCGAAAAATCGTAAGTGGGTGTGACAAGGTTTTCTGCCGTCTTCCTTTTCATTTTCCCGACAAAACATTAACCTGCACGCCATAATGTTCCATACGGTTCTTTTTTCCCGCCTCTTTTACGGTCTTTCACTATGAAAATTGCATTACTTCGTCAGGCGCCGCTTCCGTTGCTATTTATGCTGCCGCTGAGCGGACTGGCTGCGGATAACGCTTCCGATACGATGGTCGTCAGCGCCGCGCCGGCAGGCAGCGGTCTTTCTGAACTGGATACCCCGGCGGCGGTTAGCGTGGTAAGCGGTGAAGATATGCGTCAGGCCGCGCCGCGCGTAAACCTCTCCGAAAACCTGAACAACGTGCCCGGCCTGCAAATCCAGAACCGTCAAAATTATGATTCACTACTGATTATCTTTCTGATTTTAAAGGTTAATAAGTAACGAGTCATGCAATTTATGTACTCGTTTATGTACTCACCACTTGGCCAAATTTTTGTGGTGGGAGGGATTAGGTCAATAACTGTGAGGAGACGTACCATGTGGAAGAAGCCAGAATTTGTTGATCTGCGCCTCGGTCTTGAAGTGACTCTGTACATTTCTAACCGTTAAGGCTAATGCCCGCGATACTGCGGGCATTTCTCATAGAACCCGCCTATATGTACTAACCTCTAATAAAGCTCAGCCTTGACGATTTTAGAGCGATTTAAGATACTGTGTTTTTAAACAGTATTGAGGTGAGCATGACTAAGCATGACGAATCCAGCGTTGGAAGAATGCCAGAGCTTACAGATTTTGGGATGATTTATAGCGCAAGGGGAAGACTTTTGGTTGTGGATTTAGTCATGAAAGATTCACTGACGGGTTACATTGATGACCCAAAGGCTTTTCCTGATTTGGCGATCAGTATCCGTGCGGATATGGCGAGAGAGTTGGCGAAGGAGCTTTTGAGGTGTGCAAATGAGATTGACGCGGGCCGTCATCATCCCCACATCACAATCCTTGAATGAAAAACCATCAACAATAAAAGAGGATAGTTATGAATGCCGAAGGAATGGAATGCATGCCAAAGGATGTTCAAAAAACTATAGAGTATTGGATATTATCAATGGGATTCTTTACTCTAATCGCAATATTTTTCCTTGATAGATTCGGAAACGAGCATAAGTCTGCTTGGATATCTTTATTTAGTGCTGGCTATGTTTGCTTTGCTTATCTTATGACAATTTACCTTAGCTATGGTAGATCTCCAAACTTTCAGAAGCGTTTAAAAGCCATTATTGATTCTTTTGCAAACTTCCTCGCAATTTGCACTTTAATTGTTGCTTACATATCACTTGAATATTACGGAAAGGCGGGGAATCTTTTTGAAATAATAGCAAAGTCAGGGAGTGGAAATATTTTGGCAGGAGTTATATTTGGCGTTTTACTTTCAAGAGTTTTATTTCCCTTCTGGGATTTGTACTCAAAGTACAGAAAGGTTTGATGGCCTCGCCGCCGGTTTTTTCATCCGCTTACGCTTGCATCATCTGGGTTGGCTGCCAGGCTTTGTCGAGCCTGTAAATCTACTGTCTAAATGGTATGGTGAAAAAAGGACTCAATAATGACTCACTTCCTACCACGTTGCCCGCCATCTCTCCTCGAGTGACGGGCTTTTTTGTGTGTTAATGCCTTTGATAGGCGCGTTATACCTCTGCCCCGTCGCCGGGGCTTTTTTAATCTAGCTTTGTCGGCCATCGAACATCTGGAGCATCGCTAAGATCGGTATCGTTCAAGACGTCGATGTAGTCCATCCAGGCATTAAGCTTCTCTGTTTCGTCAGCCGTTAATTTCCGCCCCATAAGCAGCTTGGTCTGCCATACGGTGATTGCAGTAGTGGCTTCGGCCAGCAGCGACTCGCGCTGCGTTTCGGCGATCGCCACATAATCCGGCTCGGGGATCTTCTCAATGCGCGGTCCCTGCTCATCGAATACCGAATAATACCCCTCAGGCGGTCCGAAGAATTCGTTGTACTTTTCATCTGATATTTCTGTCAGATCATCAGGCAGGGAATCGGCCTCAACATACGGCTGCTGCCCTTCCTCGTCTGATGGGTAGAATCCTTTTGTGGATGGACTGTATACAAATTGACCCA
>DENB01000107.1 GCA_002359495.1 Enterobacteriaceae bacterium UBA2655 | reverse complement strand
AAGAGCGGTGCGAACAGCGGGCCAACCGTCTGTCGCGAGGTGGCGTATATTACGCGACTCTCCTGCGGAGTCAACTTCTTTTTTCGAAGTGTCTTCCGGCGGTTCAGCACTTCCTGAACCTCTCAACCCGGCGGGCCGTAAGCCGTTGTGCCGTGTCGATGGAGGCGCATTATAGGGAGTTGTTCGGCAAGCGCAACCGCTAAATTCAAGAAAAATAACCGTTCGCTGCATTCCACAGCAAAACGGCGCCTTATACGCAGTTACGCACAGTGTTATCCACATTCCCCACCGCGAGAAATTTAGTAGAGCATCACGCAAACGTTTTCGCTACAATGCCCCGCGACGTAAAGGCTGCCCCTTTTCGGGGCGTTATCTGAGGCTTTCTTCTCTTTATAGAAATAAAGAGAGAACTAAGCTTGATGTAACGCTCTTATTTACGCGAAACAAAGCCAAGGGATAAAACCACCATGCAACAACGTCGTCCTGTACGCCGCGCTCTGCTGAGTGTCTCTGACAAAGCCGGTATCCTCGAATTTGCTCAGGCGCTTTCCAGCCGCGGTGTTGAGCTGCTCTCCACTGGCGGCACCGCCCGTCTGCTGGCGGAAGCCGGCCTGCCTGTGACCGAAGTGTCTGACTACACTGGATTCCCGGAAATGATGGATGGACGCGTCAAAACGCTGCACCCGAAAGTGCATGGCGGCATTCTCGGCCGCCGCGGTCAGGATGACGCTATTATGGCGCAGCATGACATCTCGCCTATCGACATGGTGGTCGTTAACCTCTATCCGTTCGCCCAGACGGTCGCGCGCGAAGACTGCTCGTTAGAAGATGCGGTCGAGAATATCGATATCGGCGGCCCGACCATGGTGCGCTCCGCCGCCAAGAACTATAAAGACGTGGCGATTGTGGTGAAGAGCAGCGACTACGCTGCGCTGATCGCCGAGATGGACGCCAACGAGAACTCGCTCACGCTGGAAACGCGTTTCGACCTCGCCATCAAAGCCTTCGAGCACACCGCCGCCTACGACAGCATGATCGCCAACTATTTCGGCCGTCTCGTTCCTGCTTACCACAGCGACGATAAATCCCCTGCCGGTCGCTTCCCGCGCACGCTGAATCTGAACTTCATTAAGAAGCAGGATATGCGCTACGGTGAAAACAGCCATCAGGATGCCGCCTTCTATATAGAAGAGAACGTTACGGAAGCTTCCGTCGCCACTGCGCAACAGGTTCAGGGCAAAGCGCTCTCTTATAACAACATCGCTGACACCGACGCCGCGCTGGAGTGCGTTAAAGCTTTTGACGAGCCGGCCTGCGTGATCGTGAAGCATGCCAACCCCTGCGGCGTGGCCGTAGGCGGCACTATTCTTGAAGCCTATGAGCGCGCCTGGAAAACCGACCCGACCTCCGCCTTCGGCGGCATCATCGCGTTTAACCGCGAGCTGGACGAAGCCACCGCGCAAGCGATCGTCAGCCGTCAGTTCGTTGAAGTGATTATCGCGCCCTCCGCCAGCAGCGCCGCGTTGAAAATCACCGCTGGCAAGCAGAACGTCCGCGTGCTGCTTTGCGGCCAGTGGCAGGAACGTGTCGCCGGTCTCGACTTCAAACGCGTGAACGGCGGCCTGCTGGTGCAGGATTGCGATCTCGGCATGGTGGAAGCGAGCCAGCTGCGCGTGGTCAGCCAGCGCCAGCCTACCGAGCAGGAGCTGCGCGACGCGCTTTTCTGCTGGAAAGTGGCCAAATTCGTTAAGTCCAACGCCATTGTCTATGCGCGCGACAATATGACCGTGGGCATCGGCGCCGGTCAGATGAGCCGCGTCTACTCCGCGAAGATCGCCGGTATTAAAGCGGCGGACGAGGGGTTGGAAGTCAAAGGATCGGCAATGGCGTCAGACGCCTTCTTCCCGTTCCGCGACGGCATCGATGCCGCCGCAGCCGTGGGCGTGACCTGCGTGATTCAGCCGGGCGGCTCCATCCGTGATGACGAAGTGATCGCCGCTGCCGATGAGCACGGCATCGCCATGATCTTTACTGACATGCGCCACTTCCGCCATTAATCGCCAGGAGAAAAATCACTATGAAAATTTTAGTCATCGGAAACGGCGGACGTGAACATGCTCTGGCCTGGAAAGCCGCTCAATCGCCGCTGGCGGAAACGGTCTTTGTCGCGCCGGGCAACGCCGGCACGGCTCTGGAGCCTGCGCTGCAAAACGTGGCTATCAGCGCGACCGATATTCCCGCCCTGCTGAGCTTCGCGCAGCGCGAGCAGATTGATTTAACCATCGTCGGCCCGGAAGCGCCGCTGGTGATCGGCGTGGTGGACGCGTTCCGCGCCGCCGGTCTGAAGATCTTTGGCCCTACCCAGACGGCGGCGCAGCTGGAAGGCTCCAAGGCTTTCACCAAAGATTTCCTGGCGCGTCACCATATCCCGACCGCAGAGTATCAGAACTTTACCGAAGTGGAGCCTGCGCTCACTTACCTGCGTGAAAAAGGCGCGCCGATCGTCATCAAAGCTGACGGCCTTGCCGCCGGTAAAGGGGTGATCGTCGCGATGACGCTGCAGGAAGCGGAAGAGGCGGTGCAGGATATGCTGGCAGGCAATACGTTCGGCGATGCAGGCCATCGTATCGTTATCGAAGAGTTTCTCGACGGGGAAGAGGCGAGCTTTATCGTCATGGTTGACGGCGAAAACGTGCTGCCGATGGCCACCAGTCAGGACCATAAGCGCGTCGGCGACGGCGATACCGGTCCCAATACCGGCGGTATGGGCGCCTACTCGCCTGCGCCGGTCGTGACCGACGCCACCCACCAGCGCGTCATGGACCAGGTGATTTGGCCGACGGTACGCGGCATGGCCGCCGAGGGCAACGTTTATACCGGTTTCCTCTATGCCGGTCTGATGATCGACAAAGCGGGCCAGCCGAAGGTGATTGAATTCAACTGCCGCTTCGGCGATCCGGAAACGCAGCCGATCATGCTGCGTCTGCGTTCCGACCTGGTCGAACTCTGTCTGGCCGCCTGTGAAGGCAAGCTGGATCAAAAAGATTCCGAATGGGATCCGCGCCCTTCGCTCGGCGTGGTGCTGGCGGCGGGCGGCTATCCAGGCGATTACGCGACCGGCGACCAGATCCACGGTTTGCCGCTGGAAGAGGTGGCGGACGGCAAAGTGTTCCATGCGGGCACTAAACTGCAGGACGATCTTGTGCTTACCAATGGCGGCCGCGTTCTGTGCGTCACCGCGCTGGGCGAAGATGTGGCGGCGGCGCAAAAGCGCGCCTACGCGCTGACGAAAGATATTTCCTGGAACGGCAGCTTCTGCCGTACCGATATCGGCTATCGCGCCATCGACCGCAAATAACCACAAGGGGCGCCATGCGCCCCTTTTTACTGCCGCTTATTCTCGCCTGCGTTAAAAATCCTTTTCCTGCGGTTGCCAGCTGCAATCATCCTCATGGCTCGCATGCAGCAGTTGCACGTCCTCCGGCGCTTCCAGCCAGGCGATGGTCAGCGGCGAGGCGCTGGTTCGCTGCTGCTGCGCCAGCTGGTTTCGGGTATCCGCGTCGAAGCCGGGCGTCAGACGTTGTCCCGCGCAGCTCTGTACGTCTCCGTCGCCCAGCCAGCGCCCCTGATAAAGGAAAACGCGGCCGTCCAGCAACGCATCGCTGATATTCAACATACGCTGCGCATCGAAAGCGTAAAGCTCAACCGCATCGTTGTCGACGGCTTCACGCCGTCCGGCGAGCTGACGCTGCATAAAACTCAGGCTGCCCTGTTCGTCAAAACGCAAGGTAACGTCGTCAGGCTGCGCGCCCTTCACATGTCGTTCAATACTAAGCAGCTTGCCCGCGCGCCAGCTGTAGTCGCTGAACTCCATGGCGTCGCCGTTAAAAGGGGTAAAGACCGCTCGGATATGGATCGCCTGGTGAGCGTCGTTTTTACGCCAGATGCGTACGGCGCCGCGATCGGCAAGATAGCCGCTGGCGGTAAAGGCGGGAATGTCCGGCGTGGAACGGCAACCGGTAAGCAGGAGCGCGGCGAAAAACAGGCTGAGCGCGCCAGAAAGTTTCGTTTTTAGCATGGCTGCACCCAAACAAAAGGGGCGAATCCGCCCCCTTCTTAAACCTTGCCGCTATGCGGTGACTTACTTAACAGAATCTTTCAGTGCCTTGCCAGACACGAATGCCGGTACGTTAGCCGCAGCGATTTTAATTTCTTTGCCGGTCTGCGGGTTGCGACCCGTGCGCTCAGCGCGATGGTTTACTTTAAACGTGCCAAAGCCAACCAGTTGCACAGCATCACCTTCTTTCAGAGACTCAGTGATCGCAGCCAGTGTTGATTCCAGTGCTGCTTTAGCCTGGGTTTTTGACAGGTCCGCTTTTTCCGCGATCACATCAATCAGTTGAGTCTTGTTCATAAGTTATCCTTAAAGTGTATTTATCGCCTGCTAAGCAACGAGTGCGAGGGAAAAGCCATATTCAGGCACTCTTCAGCCTGCACGCACCGATAGCCACAATTTTCAGCCCCCCAAATGTAGACCAGACAGGGGGTTGATGTGAAGCCTCCAGGCTCGGTAATTCGGGCCTGAAATCACGTTTTCTCGCCTTATTGCTGAAAATTTATACCGATGTTGCTGATTCCCGCTTCCCGCAGGTCGGAACGCAGCCCTTTTATTAACTCAAGGTCGCGTTCTTCGCAGGCTGCGAGCAGACGAAATATCTCCCACTGGAGGTCCCATTCGTCAATTATCGCCTGGTTCTCTTTTAGCTCATCATCGGTCATTTCTCGCCCGGCCTGCGTCATTTCCAGCATCGCGACGGTGGTAATGGAGGTCTTGCTGACCTCAATCGCATGTTCCAGCGTTTCGCCGCTTAAACGGGAATGCAGCAGCTCACTCAACGCCACGCAGGCGTCAATCGCCGGATAGACGCCGTAAACCTCGAACGCGTCGCCGTCGGGGATCGCCTCTTCCAGTTTTTCCAGCTGGCTGTCGAAGTTTATCTTCGCCTCTTTTACCGTCAGGGTTTCCCAGACCAGATCGAGAATACGGCGATAAAGCTGCGCGTCAGCGAAGCCGGTCTGCTGACAAAAGGCCCAATAATTGGGATACATACGCTCGCACAGGCAGGCCATAAAAGTGACGTGCTGCCAGCTTTCCAGCTTCTCGAGGCGCAAATGAATGGGGTTAAGTAACATGACGCTGACTCTTATCGAAATGGCTGCCGGCAGTGTACAGCAAAAGGCGCCGGCAGGCAGCGTTAAAGCGTATTTTGCCAGCGTTGAAACGCAGTGCGGTTTGACGCGACGGCATCGGCCCAGCGCGTCGGTTCGGGCAGACGGTAGCCGCCCATGCAGTTCTCTACCCAGTGCAGCGCGCTATCGAGACTGATGCGATGGCCGGTGGCGATAAATAGCGGATTGCAGCGCTTTTTGCTGCGCCAGACCCAGCCAATCTGCTCGCCTTTATCCATCAGAGGCTGACGCGATCCCGGCGCTTCGTCCAGCTCGGCATAGCGGCCGCATAAACGACTTTTGGCGACGCCGATCGTCGGCACATCCACCAGCAGGCCGAAATGGGAGGCGACGCCGAGGCGGCGCGGATGAGAAATGCCGTGTCCATCGACGAACAGCAGATCCGGCTTCTGTTCCAGCATCTCCCAGGCAGCCAGCAGCGCTGGATACTCGCGAAAGGAGAGGAAGCCGGGGATATAGGGCATGGTGGTGGCGATACGCGCCACGCGATGTTCTACCAACTTCAGAGAGGGGTATTCCAGGATAACCATTGCGGCACGCGTGACCTCGCCATCCTGCTCGAATCCCACGTCTGCGCCCGCGATAAAACGAGGCGGTAGCACTTCGAAATCATCGTCGCGCACCACATCCGCAGCGCGTGACAACTGTTCGGCACGTAATGCCGCAATATCCATAATTACTCCTGATGATACGGGCGCGACAGGCGATGTACCGCCTCGACGAATGCGCCGGCATGTTCCGGCGGCACATCCTGATGAATTCCGTGCCCCAGATTAAAGACGTGACCGCTGCCCTGACCGAAGCCCTGCAGAATGGACGTCACCTCCTGCTCAATACGGGCCGGCGGCGCGTAGAGCATAGAGGGATCCATATTGCCCTGCAGCGCCACCTTGTGGCCGACGCGACGGCGCGCATCGGCGATATCGGTGGTCCAGTCAAGGCCCAGCGCGTCGCATCCGGTTTCCGCCATCGCTTCCAGCCACTGTCCTCCGCCTTTAGTGAACAGGGTGATCGGCACGCGACGGCCTTCATTTTCATGCAGCACGCTGTCGACGATTTTATGCATGTAATAAAGCGAGAATTCGCGGTAATCGCGGCCGGTTAATACGCCGCCCCAGGTATCGAACACCATCACCGACTGCGCGCCGGCGCGAATCTGCGCGTTGAGATAAAGGATAACGCTCTCCGCCAGTTTATCCAGCATCGCATGCAGCGCGGCCGGATCGGCGTACATCATTTTTTTGATTTTTGTGAAGGCCTTGCTGCTGCCGCCCTCCACCATATAGGTCGCCAGCGTCCAGGGACTGCCGGAGAAGCCGATCAGCGGCACCTCGCCCTGCAGGTTTTTACGGATGGTGCGCACCGCGTTCATCACGTAGCCCAGCTCCTGTTCCGGGTCAGGCACCGGCAGCTTATCCACATCGGCGCGGCAGGTAATCGGATGCGTGAAGCGCGGCCCTTCGCCGGTTTCAAAATAGAGTCCCAATCCCATCGCATCGGGAATGGTCAGGATATCGCTGAAGAGGATCGCCGCATCGAGCGGATAACGACGCAGAGGTTGCAGCGTCACCTCACAGGCTAACTCGGCATTTTTGCACAGCGACATAAAATCACCGGCCTGCGCGCGCGTGGCTTTATATTCCGGTAAATAGCGCCCGGCTTGTCGCATCATCCAGACCGGCGTAGTGTCAACCGGCTGACGTAACAGGGCGCGCAGGTAACGATCGTTCTTCAGTTCACTCATTTCAGGGCTCTCTCTATCACAGGCGCGTAGTGTAACACTCATTGCGCCCCGGCGCGGCATAAGGCGACGGTATCTTCTATCAGCCTGCGCGCCACGGTGCCTGCGGGCGGCAGCATCGGCAGCGCGTCGTAGCGGAACCAGCCGGCATCCAGTAGCTCTTTCTCATCGTGTTTTAACTCGCCGCTGTCGTATTCAGCCATAAACGCCATCATCAGCGAATGGGGGAACGGCCAGGGCTGCGAAGTGACGTAGCGGACGTTTTTGACCCTGATGTTGCTCTCTTCCATCACCTCGCGCGTCACGGTCTGCTCAAGGGTTTCGCCCGCTTCGACGAACCCCGCCAGCACGGTATAGATGCTGTTGCGATGGCGCGCATGATTCGCCAGCAGGATTTCGTCGCCGCGGCGGATCGCGACGATGATGCAGGGAGCGATTTGCGGATAGTAGCGTTCGCGGCAGTGGCTGCACAGGCAGGCGAACTCGCGCTTGCTGGGGTGCATTTCATGCCCGCAGTAGCCGCACCAGCGGTGAGAACGGTAAAACTCCGCCAGCTGAACGCCGCGTCCGGCCAGCTGGAACAGGCCGGCATCCTGGTCGAGAAGCTGGCGCAGCGACGCCATGCCGTCGGGACGCGCGGCGCAGATCAGCCAAACCGTCTCGCCCTGCCACTCACCAATCATCCGACCTTCACTACACGCCAGACCCCATTTTTCGGCTGTGCCGCGCGGTAATTCGCCATTTGGCAACCAAAGTTTTTGCTCATGGCTGACAATCCACCAACCAGCGTCTACGCTTGAGATCTCACGTTGCATATAAATCGTCATCCTTAGCGTCGAAGCACGCTGAAGTCCTGATGTTAAGTGTGTAGATAAACAACTATAACTCACATGGAGTCCAATATGTTTAACCAGTTAGACATCCTAACCGAACGCGTAGGTGGCAGTAACGAACTGGTGGATTCATGGCTGAACGCTCGCCGCCAGCTGTTGGTGGCCTATTACAATATGGTTGGCATCAAGCCCAACAAGGATTCGTTAACCACGCTTGATGAGCGGGCGCTGGATAATTTTTGTCACACCCTGGTGGATTATCTTTCAGCGGGCCATTTCAATATTTACGAGCGCATCGTCAACGAGATGAGCGGCGACAGCCCGATGCTCGCCGCTGCGCAGATCTACCCGGCGCTGGAGAAAAATACCGAACGTCTGATGCAGCTTTACGACGGTTATCTGGGACAGGCGATCAACGACGACAACTGCGTCGCGTTTCAGCAGGCGCTGTCGGAAGTCGGCGAGGTGCTGGAAAGTCGCTTTACTCTGGAAGACAAGCTGATCCAACTGGCGTGGGATAACGCCCTGGTGCGCACCGAAGCGGCCAACGAAAGCGATATCGCCCGACCGGCGTAAGTTATCATTTTGTAAATCGCTTGTGATTCTTTAACAGCCCTTTTATGCTGAAGGGGCTTTGGCGGGAAAATCCGCTAAAGTCTGTTCGGCTTTCAGGCGCTATTGCCCGCCTGAAACCCCTGTTTTTATTTATCTTGTCGGAGTGCCTTAGGGCTGAGACCGTTCATTCGGGATCCGCGGAACCTGATCAGGTTAATACCTGCGAAGGGAACAAGAGTAAACATTATCAGTACGGCGTCGCGCAGTTCGCGCGCCGATCCTGTTACTCCTTCCGAACTCCGGACAAGCAACGTTCCCCTTTTAACTGGAAAATTGCTATGTCTGCTACAGCCAAACCCAACCGCCGCGAGCAGCGCGCTCAGGCACAACAGTTCATCGACTCCCTGCAAGGCACCGCCTTCCCCAACTCAACGCGCATCTGGATCACCGGCAGCCGTGAAGATATCCGCGTGCCGATGCGTGAAATCGCGCTCAGCCCGACCTTAACGGGCGGCAGCAAAGAGACGCCGCAGTATGAAGCCAACGAGCCGGTGCCGGTTTACGACACCGCCGGCGCCTACGGCGATCCGCAGGCCCGCATCGATGTGCATCGCGGCCTCGACAGGCTGCGCGCCGGCTGGATCGACGAGCGCGGCGACAGCGAAACCATCGCCCAGCTCAGCTCCGTCTATACCCAGCAGCGCCTCGCCGACGCCGGCCTTGACCATCTGCGTTTCGAGCATCTGCCGCGCCCGCGCAAGGCCAAAGCGGGACGGCGCGTCACGCAGTTGCACTATGCGCGCCGGGGCATTATTACGCCGGAGATGGAATTCATCGCCCTGCGAGAAAATATGGGCCGCGAACGCATCCGTAGTCAGGTTCTGCTTCAACAGCATCCCGGCAACAGCTTCGGCGCCGATCTGCCGGAGAACATCACGCCGGAATTCGTCCGTCAGGAAGTGGCCGCCGGCCGCGCCATCATCCCCGCTAATATCAACCACCCGGAGTCGGAGCCGATGATTATCGGACGCAACTTTCTGGTGAAGGTCAACGCGAACATCGGCAACTCGGCGGTCACCTCCTCGATTGAGGAGGAGGTGGAAAAGCTGGTCTGGTCGACGCGCTGGGGCGCGGATACGATGATGGATCTCTCTACCGGCCGCTATATCCATGAAACGCGCGAATGGATTTTGCGCAACAGCCCGGTGCCCATCGGCACGGTGCCGATCTATCAGGCGCTGGAGAAGGTAAACGGCGTGGCGGAAGATTTGAACTGGGAAATTTTCCGCGACACGCTGCTGGAGCAGGCGGAACAGGGTGTGGACTACTTCACCATTCACGCTGGCGTGCTGCTGCGCTATGTGCCGATGACGGCCAAACGCCTGACCGGCATTGTCTCCCGCGGCGGCTCCATCATGGCGAAATGGTGCTTGTCTCATCATAAAGAGAGTTTTCTCTATCAGCATTTCCGCGAGATTTGTGAAATTTGCGCCGCCTATGACGTCTCGCTGTCGCTGGGCGACGGCCTGCGTCCCGGATCGATCCAGGACGCCAATGACGAAGCGCAGTTCGCCGAGCTGCATACCCTGGGCGAACTGACCAAAATCGCCTGGGAATATGATGTGCAGGTAATGATTGAAGGCCCCGGTCATGTGCCGATGCAGATGATCCGCCGCAACATGACCGAGCAGCTGGAACACTGCCATGAAGCGCCGTTTTACACCCTCGGTCCGCTGACCACCGATATCGCCCCCGGCTACGATCACTTCACCTCCGGCATCGGCGCCGCAATGATCGGCTGGTTCGGCTGCGCCATGCTCTGCTACGTCACGCCGAAAGAGCATCTTGGTCTGCCGAACAAAGAAGATGTGAAGCAGGGCCTGATCACCTACAAAATCGCCGCCCACGCCGCCGATCTGGCGAAAGGTCATCCCGGCGCGCAGATCCGCGACAATGCGATGTCGAAAGCGCGCTTTGAATTCCGCTGGGAAGATCAGTTTAATCTGGCGCTCGATCCGCACACCGCCCGCGCCTATCACGACGAAACCCTGCCGCAGGAATCGGGCAAGGTGGCGCACTTCTGCTCTATGTGCGGCCCGAAATTCTGCTCAATGAAGATCACCCAGGAAGTGCGCGACTACGCGGCGCGTCAGGAAGCGCAGGCGCAGCCGGTGGAGATCGGCATGGCGAAAATGTCCGACGCCTTTCGCAGCCGGGGCGGAGAGCTTTACCACCCGGCCGACGCGTTGAAGGAGGAGAATCTGTGAACGCCCCCTTTCCCGCCACCGCGCCGAGGCTCGGCCTCTACCCGGTGGTCAACAGCGTAGAGTGGATCGCCCGCCTGCTGGATGCGGGCGTGCGCACTATTCAGCTGCGCATCAAAGAACGCGACGAACCGGCGGTGGAGCCGGCGATCGCCGAGGCCGTCGCGCTGGGTAAAAAATACCGCGCGCGGCTGTTTATCAACGATTACTGGCGGCTGGCGATCAAACATAACGCCTACGGCCTGCATCTCGGCCAGGAGGATCTCGACGTGGCGGATCTTGACGCCATTCGCGAAGCCGGATTGCGGCTCGGCCTTTCGACCCACGACGACGCTGAGCTGGATCGGGCGCTGGCGCTGCGTCCCTCTTACATCGCGCTGGGCCATATCTTTCCCACCCAGACCAAAGCGATGCCCTCCGCGCCGCAGGGACTGGCGGAGCTGAAGCGGCATCTGGCGCGGCTGACGCATATTCCCACCGTGGCCATCGGCGGCATCAGCATCGCGCGCGCGCCTGACGTATTGGCTACCGGCGTCGGCAGCATCGCGGTGGTCAGCGCTATTACCCAGGCGCCGGACTGGCGCGCCGCCACGCAAACCCTGCTGGCGCTGGCGGAGCCGCAAGGAGGCGATGATGCTCAATGACAAAGATTTTCTGCGCTATAGCCGCCAGCTGCTGCTGGAAGAGGTCGGCGTGGAGGGTCAGCAAAAGCTGAGTCAGGCGAGCGTGCTGATTGTCGGCCTTGGCGGACTCGGCTCGCCCGCCGCGCTCTATCTCGCCGCCGCAGGCGTCGGCAGGCTGCTGCTGGCGGATGATGACAGGCTGCACGTCAGCAATCTGCAACGGCAGATCCTCTATCGCAGCGAAGAGACCGGACAGTTAAAGGCTGAACTGGCCAAACAGCGATTGCAGGCGCTGAACCCGTCCGTGCTGCTCGACGTCGTTACGCAGCGCATGGATGACGAAGCGCTGGATCAGGCGCTGCGCGAGGTGGATCTGGTGCTCGACTGCAGCGATAACATGGCGACCCGGCAGGCGATCAACGCCGCCTGCGTGCGTCGGAACCGCCCGCTGATCAGCGCCAGCGCGGTCGGCTTCAGCGGGCAGTTGCTGGTGCTCGCTCCGCCCTGGCGGCAGGGCTGCTACCGCTGCCTGTGGCCCGACGAGGGCGAGCCGCAACGCAACTGCCGTACGGCGGGCGTTCTCGGACCGGTGGTCGGCGTAATGGGCACTTTGCAGGCGCTGGAGGCGATCAAGCTGCTCAGCGGCCAGGCTTCGGCGCTCTGCGGCAAGCTGCGTCTGTTTGACGGCCGGGAGCAAACCTGGCGCACCCTGAATCTGCAGGCCGATGCGCACTGCCCGGTATGCGGAGACGGCGTATGAAGGTCAGAGTTAACGAAGAGATCGTGACGTCAGAAGAGGGCGCCACGCTGAGCGATCTCCTGACGCAGCTGGCGCGCCACCAGCCCGGTATCGCGCTGGCGGTCAACCACACCATTGTGCCGCGCCGCAGCTGGTCGCAATGCCGATTAGCAGAGGGTGACGACATCCTTATTTTTCAGGCCATCGCCGGAGGCTGAGATGCTACAAATTGCTGATAAAACGTTTACCTCGCGGCTGTTTACCGGCACGGGGAAATTCGCCTCGGCGGAGAGCATGCTGGCGGCTATCCGCGAATCGGGTTCGCAGCTGGTGACCCTGGCGATGAAACGCGTCGATCTGCGCGGCGGCGGCGATGGCATTCTGCAGCCGCTACAGCAATTGGGCGTACAGCTGCTGCCCAATACTTCCGGCGCGAAAACCGCCGAAGAGGCGGTGTTCGCCGCTCGCCTGGCGCGCGAAGCGCTGGGCACGCGCTGGCTGAAGCTGGAGATCCATCCCGATGCGCGCTATCTGCTGCCCGATCCCATTGAGACCCTGAAGGCCGCCGAACAGCTGGTCAAAGAAGGCTTTGTGGTGCTGCCCTATTGCGGCGCCGATCCGGTGCTTTGTAAGCGGCTGGAGGAGGCGGGATGCGCCGCCGTGATGCCGCTGGGCGCGCCGATCGGCAGCAATCAGGGGCTGAAAACCCGCGATCTGCTGGCGATTATTATTGAACAGGCGCAGGTGCCGGTAGTGGTGGACGCCGGCATCGGCGCGCCGAGTCACGCCAGCGAAGCGCTGGAGCTCGGCGCCGATGCGGTGCTGGTGAATACCGCCATCGCGGTGGCGCAGGATCCGGCGGCGATGGCGCGCGCGTTTCGTCTGGCGGTCGA
>DENB01000093.1 GCA_002359495.1 Enterobacteriaceae bacterium UBA2655 | reverse complement strand
GTCGCTGCCGGCGCAGCTGGGGCTGATCGTGCTGAGCACCATCGGCTTCGATCTCGGCGTTCAGGCGACGCTGGTGGCGCATCAGACGCTGGTCTACAGCCTGGCGCCCGACGCGCGCAGCCGCCTCAACGCGCTGCTGTTCACCGTGGTGTTTATTGGCATGGCGACCGGCGCGGCGCTGGGCAGCATGGCGCTGGCGCGCTGGGGCTGGAACGGCGTGGTGACGGTGGCGACCCTGGCCGCTGCGGCGAGTCTGGTGATTCGTCTCGCCAGCCGCGGTCTTAAGCAGTGATTTCCGCTACCCTGAAAAACTTGTGCCATTATTAAGAAAGTTCATTTTTTAACACGGAGCATCATGGACTTTCTCGCCTGGACAGCCGCAACAGGTTGCCTGTTATTGTTAATGTCGCTGGCTTCCGGGTGGATTCACCGGGGGCCGGTGACCTCATTCGGTCTCTTTCTGTTTGCCGGCATTTTATGCGGCCCTTGGGCCTTCGATCTGCTGCGCATCGATATTATCGGCCACCCGACGCTGGCGGCGCACATCACCGAAATCACCATGGCCGCCTCGCTATTTATCACCGGGCTGAAGCTGCGGCTGCCGTTCAGCGATTCCGGCTGGTGGGTCGGCGCGCGGCTCGCTTTTCCGGCGATGCTGCTTACCGTAATCGGCATGACGCTGCTGGTTCATTGGATTACCGGCTTCAACTGGCCGCTGTCGCTGGCGTTCGCCGCCATCGTCGCGCCTACCGATCCGGTGCTTGCCAGTTTAATCTCGGTGAATGACGCGCGCGATGACGATGCGCTGCGCGTGGCGCTCTCCAGCGAAGCGGGCATGAACGACGGTTCGGCGCTGCCGCTGCTGATCCTGGCGGTAATGCTGTTCAGCGGCGAGGCGCCTGAAAGCACGCTCTTTACCCACTGGGCGCTGAAAGATGTGCTCTGGGGCGTAATTGGCGGCGTCGGCATCGGCTTCCTGCTGGGTCGGGGCATCGGCATGCTGGTGACGCACCTGCGCAATGCGCATGGCGACGTCGCGCCTAACGACTTTCTCGCGCTGGCGCTGATTGCGTTAAGCTACGCGGCGGCGCAATCGCTGGACGCCTCCGGCTTCCTGGCGACCTTCGCGGCGGGCGTCGGCCTGCGGCGCGCGGAGATCAGGGTTATCAAACGCAATCCGCCGGAAGATCTGCCGGAAGACGATCGTTTCGTGCCTGCGGAAGAGCTGATCAACCCTAACCAACGAATGTCATACAGCGGCGGCAATCTGGCGAAATCGGTCGGGCTGGTGGTGGGCGACGCGCTCTCTTTCGGCGATACCATTGAACGTCTGATGGCGGCGGGGTTAATGGTGGTGCTGGGCATTACGCTGGCGGATCACTGGAACCTGACCGGCATCGCGCTGGGTCTGCTGCTGTTCGCGATAGTGCGGCCGCTGGCGGTCTGGCTGGCGACGCTCGGTGCGGGCATCCCTTTCGCGCGTCGTCTTTTGATCGGCTGGCTGGGCATTCGCGGCATCGGCAGTATCAACTATATCGCCTTCGCCTGGGTGCACGGCATGGAAGGGCCGCAAGCGTCCACCATGGTCGATATGGCGCTGACGCTGGTGGTTTCCAGCATCGTGCTGCATGGCGCGACGGTGACGCCGCTGTTGAGCTGCCGCGCCGCGCGGTTGGCCGCCCGGCAACGGGACAAATGATCAACTACGCTTTATTTTGTTCGGAACAAACAGGAGCCTTAAATGAAATTTTCCCTGTTATTACTGTTGGGAATGACCCTCTCAGCCAGCGCGCTGGCGGCGGACGACTCGCCGGAAAACATCTACGCCAGCCAGCTTTGCCATATCGTCGGTGGCGAAACGGCGACCATGACGGAAGATCAATATATCGCGCAGATGAAAGATTACATTGCGCGCAGCCAGTCGCCCTCGGCGATGAACAAGCAGTCTTTTGACGAAGATACCGCGCGCGAAGTGGTTAGCGCCTGGATGGAGCTGGGCGATGATGAACGCAATAAGCTGCGCGGCAACGAGCAGCAGTGCGAGCAGACGGTAATGACGCAGTTTCAGCAGGAAGATTAACCCGACGGCGGCCTGGCTTTTCGCCGCCACGACGAAAAACGCGCTGCGCCAAAGCGCGTTTTTTATAGCTTTTTACCCGCCGCTGCCTGCATAATCGCCAGCATTTGGCACCTATCTTGCATCGTTCAGAAACAGTTAACAGCTCTCCGTTTTAGTGGAATCACCTTTTGGCATCATGATCACGCGTCGACGTTTATTTCTTGGCACCGCAGCCACGCTACTCTCTATGTCTACCGGCAAGCTTTTCGCCCGTGACGAGATTATTCCCCTCTGGCCAGACGATCCGCCAGGCGGCGGCGGGCCGTCCGGCGAGCTGCATGTCAGCCTCAACGGCTCATGGTCAAATATCGTCAGCCCGGCGATCCAGCGCTTCCGGCCGGAAAATCCCAACGGCGAAGCGGTGCTGATCGCCGCTGGCGGCGGCTACCGCTGGATCGGCATGGGGCGCGAAGCCTGGCCGGTCGCGCGCTGGCTGAATGCCAACGGCTACACCGCCTATGTGCTGAGCTACCGCCTGCCCCATGAGAAGTGGCGCGCCGGCCCGCTGGCGCCGCTTCAGGATGCCCAGCGCGCGATTCGGCTGGTGCGCTCGTTTGAGCGTAAAGTGCATCTGCTGGGCTTTTCGGCCGGCGGACATCTGCTCGGTATGGCGGCGGCGCGCCCCGATTTTGTCTCTTACACGCCGCAGGACCCGCTCGATCAGGTGGTGCCCAGGGCGGACAGCGTCGGACTGATCTATCCGGTGATCACCCTGGAAGCGCCTTATCAACACACCACTACCCACCTGATGATGGCCGGCCGCCACGCTACGCCAGCCGACGAAGCGAACTGGTCGGTGCAAAATTATGTGACGCGCCGCTACCCGCCGACGTTTCTCGCCCAGGCGGAAGACGATCGCACCGCCAATCCCATTAATTCCGAGCTGATGCGCGATACCTGCCGCCGTATGCGCGTGCCGGTAGAGTTGATTCAGATTACCAAAGGCGGCCACGGTTTCGGCCTCGGCAAAGCGGGCACGCCAGCGGCGTTGTGGGATCAGGCCTATGTGCGCTGGCTCGACAATCTGGCCTGATCCGCACCGCCGCGGTGCGTTAAATCAGGTTATAACGCGCAGCTGTAACGGTTCCGGCAGCGGAAAATCGTTATTCATCTCTTTCAGATTGCGTTCGATGATCGTACAGATGGCGTCCAGCGGCAGATCGTTCGCCGTTCTGCCGAAGGGATCTTCCAGCTCCTCCGCCAGCGACTCCAGCGAAAGAAAGGTGTAAGAGATAAATACCGAAACCAGCGGCGTCATGTAGTGCAGGTCCGTCACCAGCGCGAACGGCAGCAGCGTACAAAACAGATATACCGTGCGATGCAACATCAGGCTGTAGGCGAAAGGGATCGGCGTATTGGCGATGCGCTCGCAGCCGCTCAGCACCTGCGACAGCACATTGAGGTTGCGATCGATATTCTGCGCGACGCTGTCGGAAATCGTTCCTTCGCGCTGCCGTTCGCCCAGCCAGACCCCCATGCAGAGCAGCAGCCGGTTAGTCGGCAGCGGGCTGCGCATCGCCTCGTCGCGCCAGCGCGCCGGCACCAGCCGCGCTAAAACTTCCTGCGCATCGCTGTCTCTGAGCTGGTGCTTCAGGCTCCAGCTAAAGGCGATCATCAGCGCGGCGAAAGTTTTCGCCTCCTCGTCGTTTCCTGACTGCGCGCTTTTTTGCGTTGACCTGCGCCAGGGGTTACTGAAGCCTGGTCTTTTTCGCCGCCAGGCTTTTCCAGAACAATGTGCCGGTCGCCTGTGACAACGATCACGGCTGTACTACGCTTAAAGTTCCTTCCCAACCTGGCCGCTGGCGGCCATCAGCCATAAAGGAATCAGCGACTTGTGAAGAATAAAACCTTTACGTCCCCTGCGCGTGACGAGGGGTATGCGGAACTGGGCGATTACGCGGCGATTGGCGAAGGCCGTTCCGTCGCGCTGATCGCGCCTGACGGCGCCATCGACTGGTGGTGCGCGCCCAATCTCGATTCGCCGCCGCTGTTCGACCGCATTCTCGATGCGGATGTCGGCGGCTATTTCCAGCTGGTTCCTGAAGAACCCTGGCGCATGCAGCGCAGCTATCGGCCGGACAGCAACGTGCTGGAAACCCGCTACGAGACCGCCAGCGGCAGCGTAAAAATCACCGAATCGCTGAACAGTACGCTGGCTGGCCGTCTGCCGTGGAGCGAAATGGCGCGGCGCGTAGAGGGCGTGGAGGGGGAAGTGCGTATACAGATGCGCCTGAAGCTGGGTACGCGCGCCGAGACGCAGTCGCCGTGGCTGGCCAAAGCGCAGGATAAACCGGTTTTTCACGTCGGCGATCTGATGCTGATGCTGCGCTACTCCGATGAGATAACGCTGACGGAAAGCAGCGATGAAGGCATGAGCGGCTATTTCGTGACCCGGCCCGATTCGCGCACCCTGGTCGCGCTGGTGGCGACGGAGCGGGAGCCGCTAGCGGTGCCGCCGCTGGAAAAAATCGATCAGCGCATCGAGACCAGCGATTACGCCTGGCGCGACTGGGTCAACAATCTGACCTGGGAAGGCCCTTTCACCAACCATGTGAAGCGTTCGGCGCTGGCGCTGAAGTTCCTCTGGTATTCGCCGACCGGCGCGCTGGCGGCGGCGGCGACCACCTCCTTGCCGGAAGGATTGGGCAAAGAGAAAAACTATGACTACCGCTACGCCTGGGTGCGCGACGCCTGCCTGATCATTAAATCGTTCGTCTATCTTGGCGCGCTGGAGGATTGTAAGGCGGCCTTCTCCTGGCTGACCACCACCATCATGCAGCATGAGGGCAAGCTATGCGCCTGTTATACGCTGGAAGGCGGCCAGGTGCCGGAAGAACGCTATCTGCCGCTGGAGGGATACCGGGGCACGCAGCCGGTGCGTTCGGGCAATAACGCCAGCCGTCAGCTGCAGCTCAGCATGTACGGCGATCTGCTGGCGACGGCGCGCCTGTTTATCGACGCCGGGCACGTGCTGGATCTGGCCACTTCACGCCTGCTTGGTCATCTCGCCAACGCCTGCGCCGATAGCTGGCGCGAACAGGATTGCGGCATATGGGAGCTGCCGGAGAAGCAGCACTACACCCATTCGAAAATGGCCTGCTGGCTGGCGCTGGATCAGGCGGTGTCGCTGGCGGAAGAGGGCCATATCGAGCCGACCTGGCAGCATCGCTGGAAGCGCGAGCGCGACCGTATCCGCGACTGGGTTGAGCATCATTGCTGGTCCGAGAAGCAGCAGGCTTATACCTTCTACGTGGGCGCCGACCGGCTGGATGCCGCCGTCGCGCTGACGCACTATTACGGCAGCAAGGTCAATCCCGAGCGCATGCTCTCCACCTTGCAGGCTCTGCGCCAGCAGCTCGGGCAGGGCGAGGCGATGCTTTATCGCTATTCCGACGTCGATAAAGAAGAGAGCACCTTTGTCGCCTGTTCTTTCTGGCTGGTGGAGGCGCTGGCGAAGATGGGACACAAGGAGGCGGCCGAAAAAACTATGCAGGAGATTCTGGATACGCTCTGTCTGACCGGCAACGTGCAGATCTTCAATGAGATGTTTGATATCCGCACCCAGACCTGGCGCGGCAATATGCCGCAGGGGTTAAGTCATCTGTCGCTGATTTGCGCGGCGAAAGGGTTAGCGGATAGCGGAACCCACGCGCCGACGCCCTGACGCCGACAGGCGGGCCGCCGCGCCCGCCTGATTTCTCCCGGGTTTCCTGCCGCAATTCGGCTGCATGAAGGCGTTCGTACCCTTTTAGCTCTTCTTTATCGCATCCCGCAGACCGCCAGATGGCGGAATATGCTGAAGATCCGGCCTCTTCGCGCGGCTGTGTGTGCTTTGCCGCGTAACGGCGCAACGTAAACTTGTGTAAACATAAACCCGACGAAACGCGAAGTGGCGGCGGCAAAATGAGGCCAAAATTTTATAAACCGCGCGACTGCTTCGCGCTTCGCTTTTTTATTCTCGGTGAAAACGCCTGATTTAAAAACATTATTTTAATAATAAACGAAGCCGGAAAAATATATAATCACAAAGCAGAGGGGAATGACAAAATGTTGCGAAATGCCAGGCGATATGTATAAGCTGAATCCCGTTTCGATATTAATATTTATACCTTGCATTCGGAGCGAGCTGATCTATATTTTAAATCGTAGGACGCACATAACTGATTTCTAAAAAACAGAGAGAAAGAGGTTATGTATTTTTTAAAACTCACGAAGAGGAAATTTATATGACTCAGCATCGTGGTGGTTCAGGTAATTTTGCAGACGACCGTCAGAAAGCTTCAGAAGCAGGTAAAAAGGGCGGACAGCACAGCGGCGGTAATTTCAAAAATGACCGCGAAAAAGCCTCAGAGGCAGGGAAAAAAGGCGGGCAGACCAGCCGTCGTAGCTAGTCGCCGCATGGGCCATGGAGGGCCAGCAAGTCAGAATAATTTAATCCCGCCGGTTTACGACCGGCGGGATTAAATTATGGAAATGAAAAAACACTCTCCCAATTTATATTGCTTTTTTTATTCTTCGTGGTTGTTTAATCTTTAGTCACGCCTGGCAGAAAAAATTTCCCTCCTTGCAGTGAAAAGTTTGTGAAAAGTTTTTTCGAGTATAATGACGCTTTGATAATAAATAACGGCTCTAACTGATTAAGAAACTTCTGAGCCTTACGCGAATGTATTTCCTGTTATTGGAATAACGTTATAGTCCCTTTTCAGCTTGCCGACTGAATCATTTCTACTACCCGCTCTCCTTCAGGCTTCCAATTTTCCCGGCGCCGATTGCCGGCGTTGAACCCTGCACGCTGACGAAAAGCCCCGGATAAAAAATCGGGCCGGAACGCGGTTCCGACCCGAACAGGCACAAGCGGCGAAGGTTTTCAGCCTTAGCGCATCGTCACGAACTCTTCCGCTGCGGTCGGGTGGATCGCCACGGTATTATCGAAATCTTTCTTGGTGGCGCCCATTTTCAGCGCTATCGCGAAGCCCTGCAACATTTCATCCATGCCGGAGCCGATACCGTGTAAGCCGACGATTTTCTCTTCCTGACCCACGCAGACCAGCTTCATGCGGCAGGGCTGACGATGGCGCGTTACGGCGGTATACATTGCGGTGAAGGAGGAGGTATAGACTTTAACTTCGCTGTCGCCATACTTCTCGCGCGCCTGCGGCTCGGTTAAGCCAACGGTGCCGATCGGCGGATGGCTGAATACCACGGTCGGCACGTTGCTGTAGTCGAGATGCTCGTTCGGCTTGTTATTAAACAGGCGTTCAGAGAGACGACGACCGGCCGCCACCGCCACCGGCGTCAGCTCCACCGCGCCGGTATTGTCGCCGACGGCATAAATGCCCGGCACGTTGGTGTTCTGGAATTTATCGACCTTGATATGGCCTTTTTCCGTCAACTCGACGCCGGTCACGCTCAGGTTCATGTTATCGGTTTCCGGCTCGCGGCCGATCGCCCAGACCAGGCAGTCGACGGTTTGCTCGCGGCCATCTTCCAGCTGCAGCGTCAGGCTGCCGTCGCCGTTTTTAATCACCGCTTTCGGGACGGCGTGAATATGCAGCGTCGGGCCTTCAAGTTCCATCACCTCCACCAGCGTTTCCGACAGCAGCGGATCGAAATGACGCAGCGGCGCGTGTTTACGCACAAACAGATGCGTTTCCGATCCCAGCGCGTTGACGACGCCCGCCAGCTCGACGGCGATGTAGCCCGCGCCAACCACGGCGGTGCGCTTCGGCAGCGCCTCCAGCTCAAAGAAGCCATCGGAATCGATGCCGTACTCCGCGCCCGGCACGCCCGGATGGCTGGGGCGCCCGCCGGTGGCGATCAAGATATGGTCGGCGGTAATTTTCTCGCCGTTCACTTCCACCGTGTGGGTATCCACAAAACGGGCGAAACCTTTGATGACGTCGACCTGGTTTTTACCCAGCACGTTGTTGTAAGAGGTATGAATGCGATCGATATAGGCGCTGCGATTTTTTACCAGCGTCGCCCAGTCGAAATGATTTACCGTGACGTCAAAGCCGTAATCCGGGCCGTAGTTATGCATCGCTTCGGCGATCTGCGCCGCATGCCACATCACTTTTTTCGGTACACAACCTACGTTTACGCAGGTGCCGCCCAGCTCTTTCGCTTCAATCAGCGCGCACTTCTGGCCATACATTGCCGCCCGGTTGATTGAGGCGATGCCGCCGCTGCCGGCGCCGATAGCAAGGTAGTCATAATGTCTGGTCATCGATTGTGTCCATCAGGTTGGAGAGAAAAACTGGCATAGAGTGTAACGCCGCCGCGCTAAGCGCCGCAAAGTTTGCACCTATGATTGTAATAGGGTTAGATATTTGCTCATTTTCAGGGAAGCATAACATGCAGCTTACTTTTCTCGGTACTGGCGCCGGCGCGCCCAGCCTGCAGCGTAACGTCACCGCCATTGCGCTGACGCGCTCCCATCGCGGCGAAACCTGGCTGTTTGACTGCGGCGAAGCCACGCAGCATCAATATATGCGCTGCCGTCTTAAGCCGGGCAAGCTGGAAAAAATATTTATCACCCATCTGCACGGCGACCATATTTTCGGCCTGCCGGGGCTGCTGACCAGCCGTTCGATGGCGGGCATTCTCGAGCCGCTGACGATTTACGGACCCAAAGGCATCAAAGCCTTCGTTGAAAACGCGCTCGCGCTGAGCGGCTCCTTTACCACCTTTCCGCTGACGATTACCGAGATTGAAGCCGGGCTGGTTTATGACGACGGCGCGCTGAAGGTGACGGCCTGGCCGATGAACCATGTGGTGGAGTGTTACGGCTACCGCGTCGAGGAGCATGATAAGCCGGGCTTTCTCGATGCGCCGCGCCTGAAGGCGGAAGGCGTGCCGCGTGGTCCCTGGTATCAGCAGTTAAAACGCGGCGAGCAGGTCACGCTGGAGGATGGCCGGGTGATTAACGGCGCGGACTATCTCGGCCCGGCGACCAAAGGCAAAGCCATCGCCATTTTTGGCGACACCGCGCCCACCGATGCGGCGTTCGCGCTGGCGGCCAACGTGGATCTGATGGTGCATGAAACCACGCTGGAGGCGGCGATGATGGAGAAGGCTAACGGCCGTGGCCACTCGACCACGCTTCAGGCGGCGCGCGTTGCGCTGCAGGCGGGGGCAAAGCGGCTGATCGCGACGCATTTCAGCTCGCGCTACGGCGGGCAGGATATGGCGAGGCTGCTGGCGGAGTGCCAGTCGGTTTTTCCCAACACCGAACTGGCGAGAGACTTCGCGGTTTTCGAGGTATAGCGCGCCTTACTCCGGCACGATCCATTCGACGCGCGTATGGCCGGTGCCAGTCGGAACCAGCTTTTTATGCAGCCACGGCAACAGCTCGCGCATCTGCTGCTCCAGCTTCCACGGCGGGTTAATCACGATCATGCCGGAGGCGGTCATGCCGCGCTGATCGCTGTCCGGGCGCACCGCCAGCTCGATTTGCAGAATGCGACGGATGCCGGTGGCTTCCAGTTCATGCCGCATACGTTTGATCTGCTGGCGCAGCACGACCGGATACCAGAGAGCGAAGATGCCGGTATTGAAGCGCTTGTAGCCTTCCTGAATTCCCTGAACCACCGCCTGATAATCGCTTTTCAGTTCGTAGGGCGGATCGATCAGAATCAGACCGCGACGCGACGGCGGCGGCAGTTTCGCTTTGAGCTGCTGATAACCGTCGCTGCGCTCCACGCGCGCGCGGCTGTCTTTAGTAAACTCGTTGCGCAGCAGCGGAAAATCGCTTGAATGCAGTTCAGTCAGCTGCAGCTTATCTTCGCCACGCAGCAGATGGCGCGCAATCAGAGGCGAGCCGGGATAGTAGCGCAGCGCGCCGTTGGGGTTCAGAGCGCGGATCGCCTCGAAATAGGGCTGCAGCAGTTCAGGCGCATCGGGCTGTTGCCAGATGCGCGCAATGCCTTCCAGATACTCGCCGGTGCGCTCGGCATGTTCGCCGCTGAGCTGATAGCGTCCCGCTCCCGCATGGGTATCAAGGTAAAGAAAGGGTTTTTCTTTTTCTTTCAGCGCGCTGAGGATCAGGCTCTGAACGGTATGTTTGAGTACGTCGGCATGGTTGCCAGCGTGAAAGCTGTGGCGATAACTGAGCATAATAAAATTGGTTTTTACGCGGCGCTGCGTTCGGAAGTCAATATCGGATGTTACGTCGGCAAGTATACATGGGCGCAGGCTAAAATGCTGCGCTTCTCTTCGGCGTGTGGCGTGCACGCTTTTCTCTCTGCGCGGATAAGAATGATGGAATTATTTGGGCACTTATTATTAACTTTATCATTTCTTATAGCGAATAAAATGCGAAAATGCCTTTCAGGCAGTGCATGGCTCTGTTTATCCATTCGATCGCAGCGTTACCGCCTGTGGCCGAAATAATAATAGTGAGCAGACAGAAACTGATGTGTCGGCGCATTAGCCCGGTTCCGCCTTTCAATTTAGTCTGAGGTAAGCCTGCGCCCCTGTTAACGTCGGGGTATCGTTAACGCGATGATTTAGGTTAATATGCTCGCTGCCAACCTTTGCGGCAGCGAAATTCATCTACTCTGAACGCTGTAAGCGAGAGTAAAGAACAAGTTGCTGCGGTGAACAGGTTCATATGGAAAAAAAGCATCCACATTCAAACCGGAGGAATAGAATGCATAAGTTCGCAGGTATTATTTTTGTCTCGCTTGTTGCGCTGGCGGGATGCGTGCAGAAAAAACCCACGCAGACGGCTGTTAAATCCCCTGTTCAGGTTCAACAAAACAGTACTGCTGCTCAGCCAATGCTGTCTTCCGACGAGAACGAAGCGTCAAATAGCGGTGCGATGGAAGACGGGGCGTTTAACAGCAATGCAGAATATATTCAGCAGTGCCGTAAAGAATTAGACGCGATTCGTTTATATAACGCGGCTTCCTACAATAGCTATCTGGCTGAGTTTCAAAAAGTAGGCAGAGAAACCCAGAAATATCTCGCAGTTAAAAACGCAATCGGCTCGGATATTAATAATCTCGTTATGCCGCATTATCAATTTCAAATTCGTGAACTTTGCTTTCGCGTTAAGACGCGTCTGGCGCAGTTGATGATCAGCCAGATTAAGTAATCAGCTTAAAATTATTATCAAAATCAACAGGATCATAATTGACGTTACTAATTATTAAATAATTAACGGTAAGATATTGTGATTATTTGCACTGCAGGATGCGGTGATTATTAAGGTAATAGTTCATGAAAAAATATCCTACAGGCAAAGTGACATTGCTCACTTTGCTGATTTCCCTTGCCTGTTTCCCATGCGCTTCTCTGGCGAACGATGACGACGAAATATTAAAGCTTTTTAATGATACTGCCCGTAGCTTGCCCGCAGCGTCTGCGGGAACTGCGCCATCCAGAGAAGAAATATTATCAGCGCAGCTAAAGACCTGGCAGAAAGAGAACAGAAAGTTACAGAAAAGGATTGCTCAACTGGAAACGCTCAAGGCGGAAGCGGAAAAGAAGGAATCGCTTTTCCGCACATCTGAGGAAACGGACCGGCTGCTCGAAAAACTTAAAGATGAAATCAGAATAAATAAGCAGACCATTGCCCGCCAAGCGCTGGCGTTAAAAGCGGCGGACGCGAAAAATAACGGGCAGGAAGCGGATCTAAAAATAACCAATCTGACGCAGCAGCTACACGAGACGGAGAAGCAGCTTGTGCAGCTGCGGCAGGAGAAGCAAGGCGCCGTTGCCGAGCTGAAGCAACAGGCGGAGCGCCAGAAAGCG
>DENB01000043.1 GCA_002359495.1 Enterobacteriaceae bacterium UBA2655 | reverse complement strand
TAAATTGTTAAAGAGCGGTGCCACATTCTCGTGTGGCGCGGGTTGCGTATATTACGCTTTCCGCTTTATCAGTCAAGCATTTATTTTTGCTTTTCTGATACTGACCCGACGTTGCGTATCGCGCTGTGCCGTGTCAGTGGAGGCGCATTATAGGGAGTTCTTTTTCCCTGACAAGCCCTAATTTCAAATTAATTTCTGAGTGTTGCCTTTTTGTACAAAACCGGGCTAAACCGCCAGTTTTTTCAGCAACGGGAAGCCATAACGCTGCAAAACGGGCATTAATTGCGCAGCTTCTTCATTCATTGCCGTGCAGTACGCTTCGTTTTTATCTGCTGACTTCGCATCTGGCGATTCATGTTCCAGCAGCCAGACGGTTCGCCTGGCGATCGCCGCGCCGGAATCAATCAAACGCGTTCCTTCCGGCAGCACCTGCTGCAGCTCTTCGCGCAACAAAGGAAAGTGCGTACAGCCGAGCACGACGGTATCAGGCGACTCCGGCATACGCAGCCAAGGCTGCACGATACGACGGACCGCTTCCAGCTCCACCCTTTCGCCATGCAGCTTTTTCTCCGCCAGCTCAACCAGCTCGGCGGAGCCTAACATCGCGATGCGACATTCACGGGCGAACTGCGTCACCAATTCATGAGTATAGGAACGACGCACGGTCGCGCGCGTCGCCAGCAGACCCACAATGCCGTTGCGCGTCAGGCGCGCCGCCGGCTTAATGGCGGGCACGACGCCGACCACCGGAAAAGCGAAGCGCGCGCGCAGAGCGGGTAACGAGACGGTGCTGGCGGTATTGCAGGCGATCACCACCAGCGCGAGCGGGTAATGCTGCGTAACGGCCTCAACCACCGCGACCACGCGCTCGACAATGTATTCTTCGGTTTTTTCGCCGTAAGGAAAACCGGCGTTATCGAAAGCGTAGAGATAATGTAGATCCGGCAGAAGCTGCCGAATCTCATCATAAACAGAGAGCCCACCGACGCCGGAGTCAAAGACCAGCACGGTGGGACGCAGATTAGAAGCTGTAACTGCCGCTGAGGTAATATTCCCGTCCTGGAGTTTGATAGCCATACGCTGTCTCATAATCTTTATCGAACAGGTTGGCAATTCTACCACGAACGGTGAGCTGAGAGGTGACGGGATAAGAGAGAGCGAAATCCCATAAGCTGACGCCGCCGAGCTTCACGCGTCGGGTTGTCGTACCGCTAAAGTCGTTATCGTAGCGCTTGCCGAGATAGTGATAGGTCACCGACCAGTCAACGTCGTACAACGTCCAGTCGAGCTGGTATTTCACCTGCTGCTTCGACCTGCGCAGCAGCACCTGATGAGTTTCGCCGTCGCGGGCATCGACATAATCATAAGAGAGCTGATGGCTGAAAGGACCGGTATCAAAAGAAGCGGTCGCCTCTACGCCTTTGATGCGCGCCTTATCGATGTTGTAGTAACGATAGGTCAGCGGATCGCTGTCGATTAAATCTTTTATATCATTACGGTAGCCCGACAGGCGCCAGTTAACCGGCCCGGTTAATCCCTCGAAGCCGCCTTCCCACTGCTTGCTCTTTTCCGGGTCGAGATCGCGGTTGCCGTAAAATCCGCTGTAGAGCTGTCCCAGATTAGGCGCCTTGAATGCCGTACCGTAAGAGGCGAAAGCGCGATAGCCCTCGATGAACTCCCATGCCGCGCTGGTTTGCCAGGTGTTATGCCAGCCAAACTCGTCATTATCGTCGCCGCGCACCGCTCCTTCCAACGTCAGAGCGCCGAACTGCTGCTGAGTCGTGGCGTAAATACCGGTGTCGCGCTGCTCCTGGCCATCCGTCACATAATTCGTACCCGGCTCGGATGTTTGCTTCTGCCAATCAACGCCCGCGCTCGCCGTGCCATGGCCCAGCTGCAGGGTATTTCCCCATTGCAGATTATATTGTTCGACATCGTCCAGCGTGGTGGCGGCAGGGTTGTAGCGACCCGCCGCCGGGCTGTAGTTGTAATCTTTTGTATGGCTGTAGCTGGCGATCAGCTGCGTAGAATAGATCCCCTGATTAAAGCGCAGGCCGCCGTCCCAGGTCTGGCTGTAAAGCTGGCGCGTATCGACGAAGCCGTTCGCCGTCACGTAATCGGAGTAACCGTCATAGTCGGTGCGGTTATCAAAGCCGTAGCCGCGCACGAACCCGCTGAACTGGTCGTTAAACTGGTGCTCCAGCGCGCCGTAAAGCGTTTTGCTCATAAAGCCGTCGCGATCTCTCTGCGCCTGGTCGCCATAAGCGTCAGGCAGGCCCGCCACCACATCATAACCTTTGGTATAGGTGTAGTTGCCAGCCAGCGTCAACTTAGTGGCGTCTCCCAGCATCTGCTGTGTGGAGCCGTCATAGGATTGATAGCCGTGAGATCCCACGCCCGCCGTCAGCGTCGTTCCCGGCTTATCGCGGCCGGTAATGATATTGATCACGCCGCCGATGGCGTCGGAACCGTAGACGGCCGAGCGCGCGCCGCGCACGTACTCGATACGTTGCACCAGCGCCAGCGGAATCTGGCTGAGATCGGAGGAGCCGCTAATGCCGGCCTGATTTAGCCGGATGCCGTCGATCAGGGTTAAAACGTGTCGGGATTCCGTGCCGCGGATAAACAGCGAGCTTTGCTGTCCAAGCCCGCCGTTTTGCGCCACGTCGACGCCAGGCAGACGCCGCATTACGTCGGTCAGGCTCTTTGCCTGCCAGCGATCGATCTCTTCACGCGTCACCACGGTGGTCGGCGCCAGCACCGAGGAGACCGGCTGGGCGAAACGGTTGGCGGTAACGACCTGCATATCATTAGTCTGCTGCGCGAAACCGTTTTGCGCCCAGAGTGAAACTGCCGTTGCACTGAAGGCAAACAGCGAAGCTTTTGTTTTAATCATTTATAAGCATCCAAAAGACAGAGCAGGATGCCGCAGGTATACAATCGATAGCACGCGATGATTGTATGAATTGCGACGTCACGCCGGCAGGTCTTCGGGCTGGGAACCATAAGATAGCGAAGACTTCCCATCCATACGGACAGTGTCTGCAAAAGCGATCGCCACGACGTTCCTTACCGCTGCGCGTCAGCTCCAGATTCGCACTGGATTCCCTATTAACTCAGGCTGAGGCCGGCAGGCGCAGTCTACGGATAAGAAAGCCGGAAATCCAGACTGCCAGGCATCTTCTCCTGCAGAAGGCTGGACATCGCCTGGTGAATACTTACAATCGCCCGGCAAGCTCGCTACTAACAGGACCGATCATGACACCCGAACATCTCCCGATTGAACATTACGACGCGCAACTGGCGGAAAAAGTCAGCCGTTTAGAGACGATGATGACGCCGTTCGCCGCACCCGCCGTGGAGGTGTTTCGTTCGCCGGTAAGCCATTACCGGATGCGCGCCGAGTTCCGCCTCTGGCACGACGGCGACGATCTCTACCACATCATTTTCGATCAGGAGACGCGCCAGCGTATTCGCGTCGATCGTTTTCCCGCCGCCAGCGAGCTAATCAATACCATGATGCCGAGGATGATCGCCGCGATCCGCGATAACCGCGCGCTGCGCCATAAGCTGTTCCAGATCGATTACCTTTCGACGCTCAGCAACCAGATCGTGATTTCGCTGCTTTATCACCGCAAGCTGGATGACGCCTGGCAACAGGAAGCCAGCGCCCTGCGCGACGCGCTGCGTCAGGAAGGCTTTGCGGTTCAGCTGATCGGCCGCGCCACCAAAACCAAGATTTGTCTCGATCGCGACTACATTGACGAACGCCTGCCGGTGGCGGGACGCGAAATGATCTATCGCCAGGTGGAGAACAGTTTTACCCAGCCGAATGCGGCGATGAATATTCAGATGCTGGAGTGGGCGCTGGACGTCACCGCCGGCTCGCGCGGCGATCTGCTGGAACTGTACTGCGGCAACGGCAACTTTTCTCTTGCGCTGGCGCGTAACTTCCGCCGCGTGCTGGCGACCGAAATCGCCAAGCCGTCGGTTGCGGCCGCGCAGTACAACATTGCGGCGAACCAGATCGATAACGTGCAGATCATCCGTATGGCGGCTGAAGAGTTTACCCAGGCGATGAACGGCGTCCGCGCTTTTAACCGTTTACAGGGCATCGATTTAACCCGCTATGACTGCGAAACCATCTTCGTCGATCCACCGCGCAGCGGGCTGGACGACGAGACGGTGAAAATGGTGCAGGCTTATCCGCGCATCCTTTATATCTCCTGCAATCCGCAGACGCTGTGCGACAACCTGCAACAGCTGACGCAAACGCACAAGGTGACGCGCCTAGCGCTGTTCGACCAGTTCCCTTATACGCACCATATGGAGTGCGGCGTCCTGCTGACGAAGCGTTAAAGATCCGATGAATATGGGCTGGCAAAAATGTGTTTTAGTTTAATTCTCCCAAATATAGCGGGATTTTTGCTGCCAGCCTCTGTTCCTCATGCAATGTTCAGCATGATCATTGCGTGAGTTTTCATTAACATCTTCAATGTCGTGTGACAACTGCGTATAATCTTTATTTATATAACCGCCATGGCAATCTTTATCTTTCTTATTGCATTTGACCTTATCATATTTCCGCTCAGTCTTATAAACGACTTGATTGCTGACGGGAAAGGCTTTTTCTGCTTTATAACTACAATCATCCCAGTCCCATGCCGGGCTTTCGCCTGTAGGTTTTTCCCAATAGCTTGCGCAGCCCGCTAACAAAACAACGCTAACGCTGACTATAATTTTTCTTAACATTCCTCACTCCCTGGAAATATTAATTTTAAATTAAAGGGCAAGCACACAAATAACAGCGGTTGCCTGTTATTTGTGTTTATGACGATAAGAAAGTCACCCTTTAATTTGAATCGCAACCCACCGTTAATTGCGCAAGATATGCTGTTAATACTAAACAGCACATATACCTGGCGAAAAATTCCTTTATTTTAATCTGCCTTTGCGCAGGCGCGTGGCGATCCAGAAAACCAGACAGACCATCAAAATTGTCGGAATAAAGTTGGAACCGATATCGGGATACTCGGCGCGGACGATAGCGCTGTAGACCAGAATGCCCAGCAGAAAGAAAGCGGCGGCCAGCGAAGGCATCCCTTCCGGCATATTACGATTCAGGTAACGCTGATGTAAACACCAGGCGGCGAGGCCCAGCGCGATCAGCGGAAAAATGGAAAAAGGCACAAAATCGCTGAACATCACGGAAAATGAACCGTTAATTGATAAACCGGTGATAAAAGCCAGCAGCAGCGTGCCCTTATCGCGAGAGTTCTGTTCTGTCATAACATTATCCTTATCCGTTTATTCTTCAGGTTTCTCCAGGGTAACCGCCAGACGTTCCTGCTCCCGACGATACCAGTAATATGCGCCTTTGGAGATCATCCGCAGCTGCAGCACCAGACGCTCTTCCAGCTTCCGACGTTGTTCCACGTCGATATCCAGCGCCTCCGCGCCGGCGCTGAAAACAATGGTCACCATCGCTTCCGCCTGCGCCTCGGTAAAGCTGCGCGGCATATGGTTCTCCAGCTCCAGATAATCCGCCAGTTCGGCGATAAAGTGCTGAATTTCCCGCGCGACCGCGGCGCGAAAGGCTGCAGAGGTGCCGGATCGTTCACGTAGTAAGAGACGAAATGCGTTGGGATTGTTCCCGATAAACTCCATAAAGGTGGCGACGGACGTTTTGATAATGCTGCCGCCTTTCGCGATGCGCTGTCGCGCCTGGCGCATCAACTGGCGCAGCATCAGACCACTCTCATCCACCATAGTCAGGCCGAGTTCGTCCACATCCTTGAAGTGACGATAAAAGGAGGTCGGCGCGATCCCGGCTTCGCGCGCCACTTCGCGCAGGCTTAAACTGGCGAAACTGCGTTCTGCGCTGAGCTGGCTGAATGCCGCCTCGATCAGTGAACGTCGTGTACGTTCTTTTTGTTGCGCTCTGACGCCCATTATCTCTGCCTTTTAACAACCCGAGCAGGCACTATAACAAACTTTTCAGCGTACAGACCGGCAAACTTTGTGACCGCCTGTGAACCTCACGCTTTGTCAAACCGGGTCTAAAATCGCTGATAGAATTCAGAAATGCGCGAGGGGATGTTAGAATCTCGTTGTTAAAATGTTTAAAAACATAGGACGTATCGGTATGCAAAAGTCTTACGATTACGATGCCATTGTAATTGGCTCCGGCCCGGGCGGTGAAGGCGCGGCGATGGGACTGGTGAAGCAGGGAGCGCGCATCGCAGTGATCGAACGCTACCATAATATTGGCGGCGGTTGTACGCACTGGGGCACCATCCCTTCCAAAGCGCTTCGCCATGCGGTCAGTCGCATCATCGAATTTAACCAAAACCCGCTCTACAGCGACCATACCCGTCTTCTTCGCTCCTCCTTCGCCGATATTCTGAACCACACGGAAAACGTCATTAGCCAGCAAACGGCGATGCGCCAGAATTTTTACGAGCGCAACCGCTGCGAACTGTTTCAGGGCGATGCCCGCTTTATCGACGCCAATACGGTGGAGATCGAGCTGCATGACGGCACGCGTGATCGTTTGACGGCGGAAAAATTCGTTATCGCCTGCGGTTCGCGTCCTTACCAGCCGGCCGACGTCGATTTTACCCATCCGCGCATTTACGATTCCGACTCCATCCTGAATCTGCACCATGAGCCGGGCCACGTCATTATTTACGGCGCCGGGGTGATCGGCTGCGAATATGCGTCGATTTTCCGTGGGCTGAATGTCAAAGTCGATCTGATCAACACCCGCGACCGCCTGCTGGCTTTTCTCGATCAGGAGATGTCCGATTCGCTCTCTTATCATTTCTGGAACAACGGCGTGGTGATTCGCCATAACGAAGAATTCGAGAAGATCGAAGGGGTAGATGACGGCGTGATTGTCCACCTGAAGTCGGGCAAGAAGGTCAAAGCCGACTGCCTGCTGTATGCCAACGGCCGTACCGGCAACACGGATTCGCTGTCGCTGGAAAACGTTGGTCTGGAAGCGGACGGCCGCGGCCTGCTGAAGGTGAACAGCATGTATCAGACCGCCCAGCCGCACATTTATGCGGTCGGCGACGTGATAGGCTATCCAAGCCTGGCCTCGGCGGCTTACGATCAGGGCCGCATCGCCGCGCAGGCGATTATCAAAGGCGAAGCAACCGCGCACCTGATTGAAGATATCCCTACCGGCATCTATACCATTCCGGAAATCAGCTCCGTAGGGAAAACCGAGCAGCAGTTAACCGCGATGAAGGTGCCGTATGAAGTGGGCCGCGCGCAGTTCAAACATCTGGCGCGGGCGCAGATCGTCGGCATGAATGTCGGCAGTCTGAAGATTCTGTTTCACCGTGAAACCAAGGAAATCCTTGGCATTCACTGTTTCGGCGAGCGCGCCGCGGAGATCATCCATATCGGCCAGGCCATTATGGAGCAGAAAAACGGCGGTAACACAATCGAGTACTTTGTGAATACCACCTTTAACTACCCCACTATGGCCGAAGCCTATCGCGTTGCGGCGTTAAACGGCTTAAACCGCCTTTTTTAACGACTGGGTCATGCGGGGCTGCATGTGCGACCGAATCGCCTCTGCCAGCTGCTCATACCGGCTGCGCAGCGGCGAGCCCGGGCGATAGACCAGGGCGATGGTGCGCTGCGGCACCGGCTTGTAGCAGGGCAGATAGCAAACGCCGTCGCGCACGCGCTCCTGCGGCACGGCCAGCGAGGGGAGCAGCGTAATGCCGCTGCCTGCCGCCACCATATTGCGCAGGGTTTCCAGGCTGGTGGCGCGGAAATGAGTATCTTCATCGGCGCCGGCTTCAAAGCAGAAACCCATCGCCTGATCGCGTAAGCAGTGCCCGTCTTCCAGCATCAGCAGTTTTTCGCCCGCCAGATCGGACATCGGCACGCGATCGCGATCGTGCCAGGGGTGATCTTCGTACACCGCCAGCATCATCGGCTCATCAAACAGCGGCACCTCGATAAAGGATTCGCTCTCTTTTACCAGCGCCAGGATAGCGCAATCCAGCTTGCCGCTGTCCAGCTGCGCCAGCAGCTGCTGCGTTTGCGCTTCGTGCAGATACATCTCCAGCTTCGGAAAGGTTTGATGCAGCATGGGAATAATATGCGGCAGCAGATATGGCCCGGTAGTGGGGATCAGACCGATATGCAGCGGACCTGACATCGCTTCGCCCTGCTGGCTCGCCATCTCCTTCAGCACCTTCACCTCGCGCAATACGGTGCGCGCCTGGTCCACCAGCAGCAGGCCAGCCTGAGTAAATAGCACCTTGCGGCTGGTTCGCTCCAGCAGCATCACGCCCAGCTCATCTTCCAGCTTACGAATTTGCCCACTCAGCGTTGGCTGGCTGACATGACAGGCATCGGCGGCGCGCCGGAAATGGCGATGCTCCGCTAACGAAACCAGATACTCCAGATCACGAATATTCATTGCTATCCTCCGATCCACGATAGTCCGTGGCGATAAATAGAATAGCAATGAACGATTAGCCCTATCAAGCGGTGGCAGGAATAATGCACGCATCGAATAGCGCCGGTTGTTCCTAAAGAGGAATATATGTTTGTCAGTCAGGAAGGCAGAACGGTTCCGCAGGTCACGTTTCACATCCGTCAGGGCGACCGTTGGGTCGACGTGACCACTGACGAGCTGTTCAGAGACAAAACGGTTATCGTATTTTCACTGCCCGGCGCCTTTACGCCGACCTGTTCGGCCAGCCACCTGCCGCGCTACAACGAGCTGTACGACGTTTTTATCCGGCACGGCGTAGACAGCATTCTGTGCGTCTCAGTGAACGATACCTTTGTGATGAATGCCTGGAAGGCCGATCAGCGCGCGAAACATATTACTTTTATTCCCGACGGAAACGGCGAGTTCACCCGCGGCATGAACATGCTGGTAGAAAAAACCGAGGCGGGTCTCGGCGCACGTTCATGGCGCTACTCCATGCTGGTTTGCAATGGCGTGGTGGAAAAAATGTTTGTCGAGCCCAATAAACCGGGCGACCCGTTTGAGGTTTCAGATGCCGACACCATGTTGCGCTACCTGGCCCCCGAATTTAAGGTGCAGGAGTCGGTGTCTGTTTTCACCAAGCCGGGTTGCCCGTTCTGCGACAAAGCGAAACAGCTGCTGCAGGAGCATGGCATGCCGTTTGAAGAGATAGTGCTGGGACAGGATGCGACCACCGTCAGCCTGCGCGCCGTCTCCGGCCGCGCCACCGTTCCGCAAATCTTTATCGGCGGCCGCCACATCGGCGGCAGCGAAGAGCTGGAGCACTATCTGCTGCCAGCGTAAAAGAATCACGAGTCGGCCAGGAGCGCCGACCCGCTGATGATGGGCCTATAAAAACAATGAAAGACTGAAGCTAGAGGTTGGCGGGCAATTATTGCCCGCTCTTTTTTTATCTTTTATCAGCTGCCAAGACGCTGTTTCGCCTCGGTAATCGCCAGCGCAACCTGATGCGGCGAAACGCCGCCTTTAGCATTACGTTGATCCAGACAGGATTGCAGCGCCAGCATCGGATAGACATCCTCGCCGATGACGTTGCTGAACTTTTGTAGATCCGCCAGTTTCAGCGCTTCCAGCGCCACGCCCTGCCTGATCGCTTCCACCACCGCTTCGCCGACGATATGGTGCGCTTCGCGGAACGGCACGCCTTTGGCGACCAGATAATCCGCCAGCTCAGTCGCGTTGGCGTAACCCTGCTCCGCCGCTTCCCGACAGCGCGGACGCTTCACCTGAATGCCGTCCAGCACCAGCGTCGCCATCTGCAGGCAGTCAGCCCAGGTATCGAGCGCGTCGAACAGCCCTTCTTTATCTTCCTGCATATCTTTGTTGTAGGCGAGCGGCAAGCCTTTCAGCGTCATCATCATGCCGGTCAGCGCGCCCTGCACGCGACCGCATTTGCCGCGGATCAGCTCCAGCGCGTCCGGGTTTTTCTTCTGCGGCATCAGCGACGAGCCGGACGTCACTTTATCCGACAGCTCGACAAAGCCCGCTTCGCCGGTATTAAAGAAAATCAGATCTTCAGCGAAGCGCGACAGATGGACCATGCCGATGGCGGCGTCGGAGAGCAGCTCCAGCACATGATCGCGGTCGGAAACCGTGTCCAGACTGTTGCGGGTGGCGGAGGCGAAACCCAGCCAGCCGGCCAGCTGTTCGCGGTCGATCTTATAGGCGGTGCCGGCCAGCGCGCCGCAGCCAAGCGGACTGACGTCGAGACGCTTCAGCGTATCCTGCAGACGGCTCTCGTCGCGCGCCAGCATCTCGACATAGGCGAGACACCAGTGAGCGAAGGTCACCGGCTGCGCGCGCTGCAGATGGGTATAGCCCGGCATCACCGCATCCTGATTCGCCTCGGCGGTCGCGACCAGCGCCTGCTGCAGCTGGCGCGTCGCGCCCAGCAGCTCGGCTACCTGCATTTTGCACCAGAGCTTCAGATCGGTAGCGACCTGGTCGTTACGGCTGCGGCCGGTATGCAGCTTTTTGCCCAGCGCGCCGACTTTTTCGATCAGTTGGCCTTCAACCCAGCTGTGAATATCTTCCGCATCGCTTTGCAGGATCTGCTCCGGGTTGGCGCGCACCTCGTCCAGCAACGTATGCAGCGCGCGCTCCAGCTGGTTTTGTTCTTCCGCCGTCAGCACATTCACCGTCACCAGCGCTTTGGACCAGGCGACAGAGCCGATGATGTCCTGCTCCGCCAGGCGGTAATCGAAGCGCAGCGAGTCGTTGAACTGTTTGAAACGCTGGTCCGCAGCCTGAGTAAACCGTCCACCCCAAAGTGCCATGAGAATGCTCCCTCTAATCGTTAAAACAAGGGCGGCCTGAAAGCCGCCCCGAATCAGTTGTTGGGACGAGACGCGCTCGTCGGAAAATTACTTTTTCTGCTCGTTCAGCGCGCGGATGCGGGAAGAGAGCGAGAAGAGACGGATAAAGCCGCCCGCATGACGGTGATCGTAAACTTCATCTTCGCCGAAGGTCGCGAACTCTTCCGAATAAAGGCTGTTGGCAGAGGTTTTCTGAATCGCCGTCGCCTGGCCTTTATAGAGCTGCAACACTACTTCGCCGTTGACCTCCTCCGCCAGCGATTCCGCCGCGGCCTGAATCGATTTACGCAGCGGCGCGAACCAGCGACCGTCGTAAACCACGTAGGACATTTCATGGCCCAGCTGCTCGCGCCATTTGAAGCTGTCGCGATCCAAAACTAATTGCTCAACGGCACGCAGCGCGTTAACCATGATGGTGCCGCCCGGGGTTTCGTAGCAGCCGCGGGATTTAATGCCCACCAGACGGTTCTCAACGATGTCGATACGGCCGACGCCATGTTTCGCGCCCAGCGCGTTCAGGGTTTCCAGACACTGGAACGGCGTCATCTGCTCGCCGTTCACGGCGACGACGCGGCCTTTTTCCACGGTAACGGTGACGTTTTCCGGCTGATCCGGCGCCTCCAGCGGGTCTACGGTCCATACCCAGCAATCTTTGTTCGGCGCATTCGACGGGCTTTCCAGCACGCCGCCTTCGGTGGAGATGTGCCAGGCGTTCTCGTCACGGCTGTAGATTTTTTCCAGCGACGCGGTAGTCGGGATGTTGCGCTCTTTCAAATAGGCGAGCAGCGCTTCGCGCGAACGCAGATCCCATTCGCGCCACGGCGCGACCACCTTCAGCTGCGGCGCCAGCGCGGTATAGGTGGTTTCAAAACGCACCTGGTCGTTGCCCTTGCCGGTCGCACCATGGCACAGCGCATCGGCACCGACCTTCAGCGCCAGCTCGACCTGCGCTTTGGCAATGATCGGACGCGCCATCGAGGTGCCCAGCAGATAGGTGCCTTCATAAAGCGCGCCGGTTTGCAGCACCGGATAGACGTAATCGCGGATAAACTCTTCGCGCAAATCGACAACGTGACACTCGGACGCGCCGGACTGCAGCGCTTTTTTCTCAACACCTTCCAGATCGCTACGCTCCTGACCGATATCCGCCACGAACGCGACCACTTCACAGCCGCCGTAGTTCTCTTTCAGCCAGGGAATGATGGCGGAGGTATCCAGGCCGCCGGAGTAGGCGAGAACGATTTTTTTGATGTCTTGCGTTTGCATTTCGTAATCCTTGAATCAGTGTCGTTAAGCGAGAATCCGGGTGCCGATGGACACGCCGTTAAAAAGAGTCGGCAGCTGCTCCGCATGGCGCCAGCTGGCGATATCGACCGGACGGCCGAGGGTGCGCGCCGCGTCGAGCGCCGCATTGACCTTCACAATCATGCCGTCGGTGATAATGCCCTGCGCGATCAGCTGCTCGGCTTTGGCTGCGGTCATCTCTTCGATGCGCTGGCCTTTGCCGTCAAGAATGCCGCTGACGTCGGAAAGTAATACCAGATCGGCGCCCAGCGTCGCGGCGAGCGCGGTCGCGGCCTGATCGGCATTCACGTTCATCAGCTCGCCGCCGTCGGTCACGCCGATAGAGCTGACCACCGGCATATAACCCGCCGCCAGCAGCGTATTCAGCAGCGCCGGCGTACCGGGCGTGGCGTTGCCCACGTGGCCAAGCTCTTCATCAAACTGCGCGACATTCACCATGCCGCCGTCGCCAAGGCAAAGACCTACGGCATTGATGCCGTGCTTTTTCGCCCACGCCAGCAGCGTCTTGTTGGCGGTACCGGCCAGCGCGCCGGTAATGATGTCGATCTGATCGGCGGGCGTAACGCGCAGGCCGTTTTTCTTCTTCACCGGCAGCGCCAGCTTTTTCATCAGTTCGTCCACCAGGCAGCCGCCGCCGTGAACGATCACCAGCGGGCGCTGGTGCGCCGAACGGTAAGCCAGCAACGCATCGAACAGACGGGCCAGCACTTCTTCGCTGTCCAGCAACACGCCGCCCAGCTTGATAATTAATGGATTAGTCATGTCGCACACCTGTCCGTTAAATAAGAGACTGCGTTTCAGGGAAGCCGAAACGAATGTTCAAACACTGAACCGCCTGCGCGGAGGCGCCTTTCAGCAGGTTGTCTTCCGCCGCCACCACAATCAAATGTTCGCCCTGCACGGCAAAGCCGATATCGCAGAAAGGCAAGCCCACTACGCCTTTCAACGCCGGCACCCCTTTTTCATACAGGCGCACCAGCGGTTTATCGTGATAAGCGTTGCGGAACGCCTGCGCCACGTCCTCATGACCGATGCCGGTTTTCAGACGGCAGGTAATGGTCGCCAGAATGCCGCGCGCGAAGTTGCCGAGGTGCGGGGTGAAAATAACCGGCACGCCCAGATGCGTGGTGATTTCCGGGTGATGGCGATGGTTAAAAATACCGTAAGGATGCAGGCTGACTTCGCAGAAGCTATTGCCGATGCTGGCCTTGCGTCCCGCCCCGCTCACGCCGCTGGTGGCGTTGATCACCGGCCATTGCGCGTCATTCAGCAGGCCCGCCTCCACCAGCGGTTTCAGCGCCAGCTGCGCCGCGGTGGGATAACAGCCCGGCACGGCGACCAGCTGCGCCTCGCGAATTTTTTCGCGCTGCCATTCGGCCAGACCGTAGACCGCTTTATCCAGCCATTCAGCGTGCTGGTGGGTAAAGCCGTAAAATTGGGTATAAAAATCGGCGTCGTTAACGCGGAACGCGCCGGAGAGATCGAATACGACGCAGCCCGCTTTCAGAAACTCAGGCGCCAGATCGTGGCTGACTTCATGCGCTGTCGCCAGAAACACCACATCGACTTTTCCCGCCCACTCCGCGGCGTCGCTTAACGGCTGCAGCGGCAGATCCACTACGCCCTTCAGCTGCGGATGCAGATCGGAAAGCAATTTTCCGGCATCCGGACTTTGCGCTGAAACCGCTAAAGCGGTTATGTTCATATGCGGATGGCGATTCAGGTAGGTGGCAAGCTCAACGCCAGCGTAACCACTGGCACCAACGATCAGCGTATTCAACATCAGGCTGTATACCTTATTACAGTCACACGTTCCGGGTCGCGGCCTCGCCCCGTTGCCCACGATGCCGTTTGCAAAAGATTTCTGGTTCACATGCAGACGGCGTTAATGTATTTTTATTCACTATTAGTGCATGAATATTGATACATCCTAACTCAAGGACCGTCAACAGTGAAGACAAAATTACCGCCTTTTCTCGAACTCTACCGCCAGCTGATCGCGATACCGACCATCAGCGCCACCGAAAGCGCGCTTGACCAAAGCAATGTAACTTTAATCAATTTGCTGGCCGGCTGGTTCCGCGATCTCGGTTTTTCAGTAGAAGTGCAGCCGGTGCCCGGCACGCGCAATAAATTTAACATGCTGGCGCGTACCGGCAGCGGCGCGGGCGGCCTGCTGCTGGCCGGACATACGGACACCGTTCCCTTTGACGACGGACGCTGGACGCGCGATCCCTTCACCCTGACCGAGCATGACAACAAGCTCTACGGTTTAGGCACCGCCGACATGAAAGGCTTTTTCGCCTTTATTCTCGATACGCTGCGCGATGTGGATCTCTCAACGCTGAAAAAGCCGCTCTACATCCTCGCCACGGCAGATGAGGAAACCACGATGGCGGGCGCGAAATATTTTTCAGAAAACACCAGCCTGCGTCCCGATTGCGCCATTATCGGCGAACCGACGTCGCTTAAGCCGGTACGCGCCCATAAAGGCCATCTTTCCCATGCGATTCGCATTCAGGGACAGTCGGGCCACTCCAGCGACCCTTCACGCGGCGTCAATGCGATTGAGTTGATGCACGACGCCATCGGCCACCTGATGCAGCTGCGCAATACGCTGAAAGAGCGTTATCACCATGACGGCTTCGCCATTCCTTACCCGACGATGAACTTCGGGCATATTCATGGCGGCGACGCCGCTAACCGCATCTGCGCCTGCTGCGAACTGCATATGGATATTCGTCCGCTGCCGGGCCTGACGCTGAGCGATCTCGACGGCTTGCTGAACGAGGCGCTGGCGCCGGTCAGCGCGCGCTGGCCGGGCCGTCTGACGGTCGGCGAGTTGCATCCGCCGATCCCCGGCTATGAATGCCCGGCGGATCATGAGCTGGTGAAAGTCGTGGAAAAACTGCTGGGCACGCCGACCGAAGTGGTGAACTACTGCACCGAAGCGCCGTTCATTCAGGAACTCTGCCCGACGCTGGTGCTCGGTCCCGGCTCCATCAATCAGGCGCACCAGCCGGATGAATTTATCGATACGGCATTTATCAAGCCGACTCGCGTGCTCATCGAGCAGGTTGTGCGACACTTTTGTCATTGATTAACAATAAATGGGGCATTTCACTGTGAAAGCGGCAAAATGCCCCGTCATTGTTCGGTGTTTGACGATAAGAATAACTTATCACGCTCCCCTGTAGATTAATTTCATAAATTTCCGTTACTTAGCCTCAGCTTATTCCGATTTTAAGTCAATTGACGAACGTTTCGTTACGTGGCTAGATAAAAGACGACGTTATGCCCATAGGGCGTAAAAAAGCGACAAAATACGATGAGGGTGTCAGGGTCAAATGAACGAACAATATTCCGCAATGCGAAGTAATGTCAGTATGCTCGGCAAGCTGCTCGGGGATACGATAAAGGATGCACTGGGAGAGAACATCCTCGATCGGGTGGAAACCATCCGCAAACTCTCTAAGTCATCCCGTGCAGGAAATGACGCTCATCGTAAGGAACTGCTCTCCACGCTGCAAAACCTCTCTAATGATGAGCTGCTGCCGGTGGCGCGCGCTTTCAGCCAGTTCCTTAACCTGACCAACGTGGCGGAACAGTATCAAACCATCTCCCCGCACGGCGACGCCGCCAACCACCCGGAGCTGTTGAAAAAAACTTTCGAACGCCTGAAGCAGCAAACCGACCTGGACGAAAGCGCCATCCGTCAGGCGATTGAATCGCTGTCGCTGGAGCTGGTACTGACAGCGCATCCCACGGAAATCACGCGCCGCACCCTGATTCATAAGCTGGTGGAAGTGAACAGTTGCCTGAAGCAGCTGGACCACAGCGACATTTCCGATTACGAACGCAACCAGATTATGCGCCGTCTGCGTCAGCTGGTGGCGCAGGCCTGGCACACCGACGAAATCCGCAAATACCGTCCAAGCCCGGTCGATGAGGCCAAATGGGGCTTCGCCGTAGTGGAAAATAGCCTGTGGGAAGGGGTGCCCGCCTTTCTGCGCGAGCTGACGGAACAGGTGGAAGAGACTTTCGGCCTGACCCTGCCAGTGGATTTCGTTCCGGTGCAGTTTACCTCCTGGATGGGCGGCGATCGCGACGGCAACCCGAACGTCACCGCCACCGTAACACGTCACGCGCTGCAGCTGAGCCGCTGGAAAGCGGCCGATCTCTTCCTGCGCGACATGGGCGTGCTGATTTCCGAGCTCTCCATGTCGGAGTGCAACGATGAGGTGCGCGCGCTCTGCGGCGACCCGGATGCGCTGGAGCCTTATCGCGTTATTCTGAAGCGCATTCGCAGCCAGTTGATGAGCACTCAGGCTTACCTTGAGCGCCGTCTCAAGGGCGAGCGCCTGCCGCGCCCGGCTGACCTGCTGATTTCAAACGACCAGCTGTGGAATCCGCTGTTTGCGATTTACCAATCGTTGCAGCAGTGCGGCATGGGCATTATCGCCAGAGGCCAACTGCTCGACACCCTGCGTCGCGTGAAGTGTTTCGGCGTGCCGCTGGTGCGCATCGATATTCGTCAGGAGAGCACGCGTCATACCCAGGCCATCGCGGAAGTGACCCGCTATCTCGGCCTCGGCGATTATGAAAACTGGTCGGAAGCGGATAAACAGGCGTTCCTGGTGCGCGAGCTGAACTCCAAACGTCCGCTGCTGCCGCGTCAGTGGGAACCCAGCGAAGAGACGCGCGAAGTGCTGGAAACCTGTCGCGTAGCGGCGGAAGCGCCTTATGGCTCCATCGCCGCCTACGTCATCTCGATGGCGAAAACGCCGTCAGACGTGCTGGCGGTGCATCTGCTGCTGAAAGAGGCGGGTATCCCGTTCGCCATGCCGGTCGCGCCGCTGTTCGAAACCCTCGACGATTTGAATAACGCCAACGACGTTATGAGCCAGCTGTTAAGCATCGACTGGTATCGCGGCTTTATTCAGGGCAAACAGATGGTGATGATCGGCTATTCCGATTCGGCGAAAGACGCCGGCGTAATGGCGGCCAGCTGGGCGCAGTATCAGGCGCAGGATGCGTTAATCAAAACCTGCGAGAAAGCGGGCGTCGCGCTGACGCTGTTTCATGGCCGCGGCGGCACCATCGGCCGCGGCGGCGCGCCGGCTCACGCCGCGCTGCTCTCTCAGCCGCCGGGCAGCCTGAAAGGGGGCCTGCGCGTGACGGAACAGGGCGAGATGATCCGCTTCAAGTACGGCCTGCCGGAAGTGACCATCAGCAGCCTGTCGCTNNAACCTGCTGCCGCCGCCGGAGCCGAAAAAAGAGTGGCGCAGCGTTATGGATCAGCTTTCCGACGTCTCCTGCGCGATGTACCGCGGCTATGTGCGTGAAAATCCCGATTTCGTGCCCTATTTCCGCTCCGCCACGCCAGAGCAGGAGCTGGGCAAGCTGCCGCTCGGCTCGCGTCCCGCCAAGCGCCGCCCGACCGGCGGCGTGGAATCGCTGCGCGCTATTCCGTGGATTTTCGCCTGGACGCAGAACCGTCTGATGCTGCCCGCCTGGCTGGGCGCCGGCGCCGCATTGCAGAAAGCGATGGACGACGGACATCGGGATCGGCTGGAAGCGATGTGCCGCGACTGGCCGTTCTTCTCTACTCGCCTCGGCATGCTGGAGATGGTGTTTGCGAAAGCGGATCTCTGGCTGGCGGAATATTACGACCAGCGCCTGGTCGATAAATCGCTCTGGCCGCTGGGCAAACAGCTGCGCGATCAGCTGGAAGCGGATATCAGCGCAGTGTTGACCATCGCCAACGATGCGCATTTGATGGCGGACCAGCCGTGGATCGCTGAATCCATCGCGCTGCGCAACGTCTATACCGATCCGCTGAACGTGCTGCAGGCGGAGCTGCTGCATCGCTCCCGCGCTCAGGATGCGCGCGGCGAAGAGCCGGATCCTCGCGTCGAGCAGGCGCTGATGGTGACGATCGCCGGCGTAGCGGCAGGCATGCGCAACACGGGCTAAAACGGGACGGCGGACGAATAGCCCGCCGGACTCACAAAACCAGGCGGGCCTCGGCCCGTTTGTCGCCAGGCGATTTTCTCTGTTGTTGATTCTCCGCGTCCACTTTCCCGACGGCTTAAACACTCTTCAAAACCCCGACGTATTCCCTGCCGTCGCCATTGTGCCCCGCTGGCCCTTTGTTCTATCCTTTAGGACCATTTCCGCTTTTTAAACTGACCATTTTCATCTACAGGAGTTGAACCTATGGCGTCAGGTATTACCCGCATTTGGATGCGTACAGGGTTGCTGTTCGCAACGGCGCTGCTGGCCTTTCAGCTCACCGGCTGCGGCGACAAAGAGGGCGAGCAGCGAAAAGCCTTTATCGACTTCCTGCAGAACACCGTTATGCGCAGCGGCGAGCATTTGCCCAGCCTGAGCGAAAATCAAAAACAGAGCTTTGGCAACTATGCCGGCGACTACGCCATAATCTATGGTTTCTCGCAGCAGATTAACAAAGCCGTCGACGAGGGCATGCGTCCGGTGGTGGATGAGCTTTCAGCCATCCGCGTTCCGCAGGATTATCTGACGCGCCGCGATGCGCTGCGCCAGGCGAGCGGCGCGCTCAGCGTGTTAACTCAGCAAATTCAGAGCGCGAAGATGCAGGCGGATACCAGCAAAGCCGCGCTGAAGCAGCCTGACGATCTGAAAAAGGTGTATGACGACGCCTATGGCAAAGTCGTGACGCAACCCGCCAACGCGTTAATTCCGCTGCTTCCTCAGCTGCAAACGCTGAGTCAGACCGTTTTACAGACCGGCGATTACCTACAATCGCAGGGAACACGCGTGACTTTCGATAATAACGGCGTGCAGTTCCCGACTCAGGATCAGGCGACCCAGTACAATACGCTGATGAGCAATCTCTCCGCTAACTTACAGGCGTTGCCCCAGGCGCAAAACGCCGTGCAGGGCGGTTTTCAGTAAACCGCTTAAGGGCAGCGCATTCGCTGCCCTGCTTTAAGACTTTTCGCAGCCCTCGCGTTGCGTCCTTCTTCTTAAGTCAAAGTGTGATCGGGCGCATTTTTGACCAAAAATAGTTTGTGATCAAAATCACATTTATAGAACAAAGCTGCGCGCTAAAAAGGTGATTTTTCTCACAATTCGCTATCTGAAGCGCTGAAAAATTCGCCATACCCTTCGTGCCGCCCATTAATTTTGTGATCGCGATCACTCAAATACCCCCTGAAGCCCGCAAAATTGCGTGATCAATATCACAATTAAGAGCAGCTCTACGCAGCGTCATAAACGCGTGGTAGAGTCCGCCTGCATGCAGTAATGCCGACGGCTCCCCGCCGTGACGTCTCAACAAAAACAAACGCGCTCTCTTATTGCAGCGCGTATCAATAAGGGGTGGGTTTATGTCCTCATCAGTGAAGGTCAAAGTACAAAGCTTTGGTCGCTTTCTGAGTAATATGGTGATGCCAAACATCGGCGCGTTTATCGCCTGGGGTATCATCACAGCACTGTTTATTCCAACCGGTTGGATCCCCAACGAAACGCTGGCGAAGCTGGTTGGCCCGATGATCACCTATCTGCTGCCGCTGCTGATCGGTTTTACCGGCGGACGTCTGGTAGGCGGCGATCGCGGCGGCGTCGTGGGTGCTATCACCACCATGGGCGTGATCGTCGGCGCCGATATGCCAATGTTCCTCGGCTCAATGATTGCCGGCCCGCTGGGCGGCTGGGCGATCAAATCCTTTGACCGCGCGGTCGACGGTAAAATCAAGAGCGGCTTCGAAATGCTGGTCAACAACTTCTCTGCCGGTATCATCGGCATGTTGTTGGCGCTGCTCTCTTTTATGGCTATCGGCCCGTTAGTGGAAGGTTTGTCGCACATTCTCGCCGCAGGCGTAAACCTGATGGTGCAGAATAACCTGCTGCCGCTGACCTCTATCTTTGTTGAGCCGGCGAAAATCCTGTTCCTCAACAACGCCATCAACCACGGCATCTTCTCGCCGCTGGGTATCCAGCAGGCCAGCGAAGCCGGCAAGTCCATCTTCTTCCTGATCGAAGCGAACCCGGGTCCGGGCATGGGCGTGCTGGTTGCCTACATGATCTTTGGTCGCGGCAGCGCCAAACAGTCTGCGGGCGGTGCGGCCATCATCCACTTCCTCGGCGGTATTCATGAGATCTACTTCCCGTACGTGCTGATGGCGCCGCGCCTGCTGCTGGCGGTTATCCTCGGCGGTATGACCGGCGTCTTTACCCTGACGCTGCTGAATGGCGGTCTGGTTTCTCCCGCCTCTCCCGGCTCGATTCTGGCCGTGCTGGCGATGACGCCGCGAGGCACCTACTTCGCCAACATTACCGCGATCGTCGCCGCCTTCGCCGTCTCCTTCGTGGTCTCTTCCGTGCTGCTGAAAACCAGCAAAGTGAAAGAGGAAGATGATATCGAAGCGGCTACGCAGCGTATGAAAGATATGAAAGCGCAGTCGAAAGGCCAAACGGCCGCGACGACCGGCGCGCCGGTTGCCGGCGACGCCATGAGCGTCGACCTCAACCACGTGCGCAAAATCATCGTCGCCTGCGACGCCGGTATGGGTTCCAGCGCCATGGGCGCGGGCGTACTGCGTAAAAAACTGCAGGACGCCGGTTTGAGCAACGTCTCAGTGACCAACCTCGCCATTAATTCCCTGCCCGGCGATGTGGATCTGGTGATTACCCACCGCGATCTCACTGAGCGCGCGATGCGTCAGGCGCCGCATGCTCAGCATATCTCGCTGAATAACTTCCTCGACAGCGCGCTTTACAGCAACCTGACCGAGCGTCTGGTTGCGGCGAACCGCAGCGAAACCAATCAGGCGAAAGTGCAGCAGACGCTGAGCGACAGCTACGACACCGAAAATACGCAGCTCTTCCGCCTGGGCGCGGACAACGTCTTCCTGGGCCTGAGCGCCAGCAATAAAGAGCAGGCGATTCGCTTCGCCGGCGAGCAGCTGGTGAAAGGCGGCTACGTGCAGCCGGAGTATGTGGACGCGATGCTGGCGCGCGAAAAACTGACGCCGACCTACCTGGGTGAATCGATCGCCGTGCCGCACGGCACTGTAGAAGCGAAAGATCGCGTACTGAAAACCGGCGTGGTCTTCTGCCAGTACCCGCAAGGCGTGCTGTTTGGCGAAGAAGAGGATGAGGTTGCGCGCCTGGTGATCGGCATCGCCGCGCGCAATAACGAGCACATTCAGGTGATCACCAGCCTGACCAACGCGCTGGATGACGAAAGCGTGATTGAGAAGCTGGCGAATACCCGCAACGTTCAGGAAGTCCTGGATCTGCTTTCCGGCAGTGCAGCAGCGGCCTGATAATCTGCGTTTTCCCTGGGGCGGGCATGCCCGCCCTCAGTTCTGGGGCGGGCGTGCCCGCCCCATCGTCATTTGAGGTGGGTAGAAATCTATGAAAGCGTTACATTTTGGGGCAGGCAACATTGGGCGCGGTTTTATCGGCAAGCTGCTGGCTGACGCGGGTATTGAGCTGGTGTTCGCCGATGTGAATCAGGTGGTGCTGGATGCGCTGAACGCGCGTCACGAATACCCGGTGCATGTGGTCGGCGAGCAGGCGAAAACGGAAGTGGTGACAGGCGTCAGCGCGGTCAACAGCACCAGCGACGATATTATTACGCTCATCGCCGAGGTCGATCTGGTCACCACGGCGGTAGGTCCGCAAATTCTGGAGCGTATCGCCGGCGGCATCGCGAAAGGCCTGGTGAAACGCAGCGACAGCGGCAACACGCGTCCGCTTAACATCATCGCCTGTGAGAACATGGTGCGCGGCACCAGCCAGCTCAAACAGCATGTCTTGAAAGCGTTGCCGGAACAGTATCACGCCTGGCTTGAAGAGCATGTCGGCTTTGTCGATTCCGCCGTGGATCGCATCGTGCCGCCTTCTGAAGCGGGCAGCAACGATCCGCTGGAAGTCACGGTAGAAACCTTCAGCGAATGGATCGTCGATAAAACCCAGTTCAAAGGCGAACTGCCGACCATCGCCGGTATGGAGCTTACCGACAATCTGATGGCCTTCGTCGAGCGCAAGCTGTTTACCCTGAATACCGGTCACGCCATTACCGCCTATCTGGGCCAGCAGGCGGGGCACCAAACCATCCGCGACGCCATTCTGGACGAAAAAATCCGCGCCGTGGTGAAAGGTGCGATGGAAGAGAGCGGCGCCGTGCTGATCAAACGCTACGGTTTTGATGCGGAGAAACATACCGCCTATATCGAAAAAATCCTTGGCCGCTTCGAAAACCCCTACCTGAAAGATGACGTAGAGCGCGTCGGCCGTCAGCCGCTGCGTAAGCTGAGCGCAGGCGATCGTCTGATCAAACCGACATTGGGCACGCTGGAATATCAGCTGCCGCACGACAACCTGGTAAAAGGCATCGCCGCCGCCATGCGCTATCGCAGCGAGCAGGACCCGCAGGCGCAGGAGCTGGTCGCTCTGCTGGAAGAGAAAGGCCCTCAGGCCGCGCTGGCGCAGATTTCCGGTCTGGACGCCAACAGCGAGGTCGTGACCTCCGCGGTGAGCGCTTATAACGTTATGGCGTAAGGTGCGCGTTTTAGCGACCCGGACAGGGCGCGGCTCGTCCGTGCCCTCGGGCGTTGTCAGAACTATGCAGGCAATAATGGAAGAGAAGCAAGCTTTTGAAAACCGGGTGCTTGAGCGCCTTAACGCCGGCCGCTCGGTGAGAAGCTTTCTGATTGCCGCCGTCGAGCTATTGGCGGAAGCGGTTAATCTGCTGGTTTTACAGGTGTTTCGCAAGGATGACTATGCGGTGAAATATGCGGTGGAGCCGCTGCTGCTGGGCAACGGGCCGCTGGGCGAACTGTCGGTGCGTCTTAAACTGATCTACGGCCTCGGCATCATCAGCCGTCGTGAATATGAAGATTGCGAACTGCTGCTGGCGCTGCGCGAAGAGCTTAATCATGACGCCAACGATTATCGTTTCACCGATGATGAAATTCTCGGCCCGTTTCGCGAACTGCACTGCGTGGCCGCCTGGCCGCCCCAGCCGGAATTCGCTCAGGCAGACAGCGAACTGCGCGCCATGCAGCAGCAGCGCTACCAGCAAATGGTGCGTTCGACGATGGTGCTGTCGCTGACGGAGCTGATCTCCCGCATCAGTCTGAAGCAGGCTTTTAAAAAAACCCCGGTGTAATATTGCCGCGCGCCGCAGGCGGGATCGGCGATCCCGCCCCCTTCCCGCCCGTTTTCGTGTATCCTTTGCCTGTTTTCCTTAACGAGTTGCCGTCATGAAAGAGCAAGAAAAAGCTGAAATTAAACGTCTGAGCGATCAGCTCGACGCCCTGAACCGCAAAGAGCCGCAGCTGCTGGAAGCAGGCAATGCTGAAAAGCTGGGCGAGATGCTGAAAGAGAAAGAAGCGCTGGTCAATGAGATCGAGCGTTTACGCAATGTGCGCGAGCAGAAGCTGAGCGGCGAAATGCAGAAACTGCAAAAGCTGCCCTACAGCCGCGCCATTACGAAAAAAGAGCAGGCGGATATGGGCGCGCTGAAGAAAAGCGTGCGCGGCCTGGTGGTCGTTCATCCGATGACCGCGCTCGGCCGCGAGTTAGGTCTGAAGGAAATGACCGGCTACGCCAAAAAACCGTTCTAATGCCGCCGTCAGGCGGCAGCCTGGCCGGGTTGCGCCGCGCCTGTCGCCGCATTGACCTGCTGGTTTAACCTGTCCAGCAGGTCGTAACGGCGGCGGTACTCCGCCCGCTTTTTACTGGCAATATCTTCCAGCGCCTTACGCGCCATGCCCAGCGGCAGACGAAACAGACCGTCGGCGCGCGCCTCGCCGCCCAGCGACAGCCAAAACTCGCTGTAGCTGGCGAAGAAGTGGTCGTCTTTGCTGTGACGATAACGCAGACTGCGGAACACATGGGTGTCGTCGCCGACCGCGAGAATAGTCTCTACCTGGCAGCGTTGCGCCAGCACAAAAACCGCTTCCAGCAGCAGGCGCTTGGGAAACACGCCGTGCGCCGCCTTCGTGGCGTCGCGGATCACGTCGTTGGAAATATGCTTGCGTGGTCCCTGCAATCCGCCGATTAGCAGCGTGCGCTGCTGATTTTCAGTAATCAGTGAAAACGAGAGCGAGCCGATCAACAGCGTTTGATAACGCAGCTCCAGCGTAATCTCCCCTTCCCGATCGAAGCGCCCCGGACAGCAGTGAATGCAAAACTCCTCTCCGCTTTTACCGTTCAGCGCGGCCAGCAGGTTGTCGCCCGGACTTTGTAAAAGCTGTCGCAACGCCACGCTGTCGAGGCGGGAAAGCTGGAGATAATGATCAATTATCGCGCGGGCGCGTTGCTCCACATTGAAACCGGCCTGCAGATAAGGTCGATGCGGTTTAGCCGGCAGCAATCCCTGCACGGATAGCAGCTGAGGCAAGTTGGGCAGCGCGGCAAGCTGTTGCAGATAGCGCAGCGTAGTGACCGGAAAGGCGAGCGTGCGCAACATAAATTTCAGGCGAAAACGCCGGCTTGCCCATAACTTGTTCGGGATATATTTTCCGCTGGTCAATTGCCAGAACAGAGAAGCGGGCGAATGCGTATTCCCCAGATGCGTCATTATTGTGGACATAAATTTATTATCTTGTTGACCAAATTGACGACAGGGTAAAGCGGGGATTATCAACGGCGGGTTAATATCGAAGCGGCGGCGGGCAGAGCGCTGAACTCTCTGTTTTTTGTTTAACGCCGGTTTATTTATTCAGCAGCAAAGCGGCCGCAAGGTGTCTACAGACGGACAATAAAAAACCGGCGAAGCGCCCTTCGCCGGTTCATCATCACGCAATATGGTGAGAAAAAACTTAGTTCGCGGAAGCGAAACGCGCCGCCGCTTCGTCCCAGTTCACCACGTTCCAGAACGCTTTGATGTAGTCAGGACGCTTGTTCTGATACTTCAGATAGTAAGCGTGCTCCCAGACGTCCAGACCCAGAATCGGGTAGCCGGATGCGCCGGAGATCGCTTCGCCCATCAGCGGGTTGTCCTGGTTAGCGGTAGAGACGACCGCCAGCTTGTCGCCTTTTTTCACCAGCCACGCCCAGCCGGAGCCGAAACGGGTCGCAGCCGCTTTTTCAAACTCTTCCTGGAATTTTTCCACGCTGCCGAAATCTTTTTCGATAGCCGCTTTCAACTCGCCCTGCAGGGTGGTGCCGGTTTTCAGGCCTTTCCAGAACAGGCTGTGGTTAGCGTGACCGCCTGCGTTATTGCGCAGCACGGTTTTTTTCTCCGCCGGAACCTGATCCAGTTTGGTGATCAGTTCGTCTACCGGCAGATCGGCGAATTCGGTGCCTTCCAGCGCCGCGTTGGCGTTGTTGACGTAGGTCTGGTGATGTTTAGTGTGATGGATTTCCATCGTCTGCTTGTCGAAGTGCGGTTCCAGTGCGTCGTATGCGTAAGGCAGGGATGGCAGTGAATAACTCATGTTCAACCTCTCCATTTAATGTTTGGGCAGCACTTCTCAATGGAGTGCCGCGTAAGCAGTCGAATCATTATAGTTAAATTCATGATCCATAAAAGCGTAATCAATGCCTTAATAATGATAAGGAATTGACGCAGCTGGAAAAAGCGGCGCCATTCCTTGCAGGCTTATCGCCCCAGCTCGCTGAGCGATTTATCCAGCGCGCCGACCAGCCAGTCGATGTCGCTCTCCTGGAACGCCAGCGGCGGACGCAGTTTCAGCACGTTGCCATAAGGGCCGGCTACCGACGTCAGAACATGGTGGTCGCGCAGCTTTTCAATCAGATCGAGCGCCAGCGCTTTATCCGGCGTTTTGCGGTCGCGGTCGCTGACCAGTTCGAAGCCGATGAACAGTCCGGCGCCGCGCACGTCGCCGACGCAGGCGTAACGCTCTTTCAGCTTGCTGAGTTCCGCCAGCAGCTTGCCGCCGACCACGCGGCTGTGCTCCTGCAACCCCTCTTCCTGAATCACGTTCAGCACCGCCTGAGCGGCGGCCATCGCCACCGGATTGCCGCCAAAGGTATTGAAATAGGGAATGTTGTCGCTGAAGGCGGCCAGCACCTCGCTTTTCGCCAGCAGACCCGAAACCGGAATGCCGTTCCCCATCGGTTTCCCGGTGGTGATGATATCCGGCACCACGCCGTGGCGGGCGAATCCCCAGAACGCGTCGCCGGTGCGAGCGAAGCCGGGCTGCACTTCATCAGCGATAAAAATACCGCCGTTGGCGTGCACCACATCCACCGCCTTTTGCAGAAAGCCGCGCGGGTTCGGCAGCACGCCGTCGGAAGAGAAAATGGAGTCAGCGAGGAAACCGGCGAACTTGATGCTGTGCGCTTTCATATCGTCAATCTGTTTCTGGATCTGGTTGGCGAACCACTCGCCCAGATCGGGCGCATCGACGCGATACGCGTCCGGCGGTGGCACCAGCCGCGTGGTCGGCGCCAGCGGCTGTCCGCTGCCCAGCGCGGGCGAGGCGCCGGAGGTAAGATCGCTGGTGCCGTGATAAGCCTCCTGCGACACGATAATGCCGCTGCCGCCGCTCCAGGCGCGCGCCACGCGGATCGCCAGATCGTTGGCTTCCGAACCGGTGCACATATACATCGCGCGGTCGATGACGTCCGGCGCGGTGGCGAGCAAGGCTTCGGAGTAATCAAGGATGCGTTCGTGCAGGTAGCGGGTATGGGTATTCAGCATCTTCATCTGCTGCGTTACCGCCTCGATCACTGCCGGATGGCAATGGCCGATGCTGGCCACATTGTTATACACGTCGAGATATTTGTCGCCCGCCGCATCCCACAGATACTGCCCTTCGCCGCGCACCAGATGTACCGGCTTGCGGTAAAACAGGCGGTAGGATTCGCCAAGGACCTTGCTGCGTTTATCGGTCAGCTTGCGTACATCCGCATCCAGACCGGCGGCGTGCTCCGCACGAAAACTGTTGGTATCCATGATGGTTGAACGTGTAGCCATGATAACTCCCGTTGCAAAAGTGAAGGGGGGCCTACTGGTCGAAATTTGATGAGTTCATCATGACGCGTTTTCGACAAAATGCAACCAAATACACAAATACAACAAAATACACATGACGTCGGATCGCCGCTCAGGTAAGCTAATCCCCGATAACCGCGCCAGCCAGAGAGGGAATAATGATTATGCTGCAGGAAACTCGCTTACACCGTATTCGCGCCCTGCTGACCACCCTGAATCAAGTCAGTACGGAACGCATCATTAAAGAGTTGGGCATATCGCGGGAAACGGCGCGGCGAGACATCATTGAGCTGGAAGCGCAGGGCGTAGCGCGCCGCGTGCACGGTGGCCTGGTCGCGGTAAGCAATAATGCGCCGGAGCCGCCGCTGCGCGTGCGCAGCGCCGCGATGGCGAAAGAGAAGCGCGCCATCGCCCGCACCGCGGCGCGCCTGCTGCAGCCGGGGCAAACGCTGTTTATTGATGCGGGCAGCACCACGACCATGCTGGCGCAGGAGCTGCGCACCATGTCCGGCCTGACGATCATCACTAACAGCCTGCAGGCGGCGCTGGCGCTCAGCGCCGCCGAAGAGCATGAAACGCTGAACAACGAGATTATCCTGCTGGGCGGCGCGATGACCGCAGGCGCGCAACAGACGCGCGGTGAAATCACGGTGGGAGACATTTATCGCTTCCGCGCCGACGCGGCATTGCTGTCGCCGGTGGGTATTGAGGCGAAAAACGGCGCCAGCAGCTTTCATCCGCACGAAGCCGCCATCGCCCGCGCCATGGCGCAGCAGTCCAGCCAGTTAATCCTGCTGGCGGATCACAGCAAGCTGGGCGTGATCAGCCGCAGCCAGTATGCGGCGCCGCAGGCGATCGCCGCTCTGGTGACAGACAGCGGCGGAGCGGACCTTCCCGCCCTGGCGACGCTGCGCCAGGCGCTGTCGCAGGTGGTGCTGGCTTAAACCAGCCTTTGCGGATGGGTGTAAACCGTGGCGCGGCCCGGTTTGCTGAAGCCCACCAGCGTCAGGTTACTGCGCTCGGCGACCTCTACCGCCAGGCGCGTGGCGGCGGAAACGGCGAACAGGATCTCCACGCCGCACATGGCGGATTTCTGCACCATCTCATAGCTGGCGCGGCTGGAGACCAGCACTGCGCCCTGCCGCCACGCCTGCTGGCTGCGATAGCCGAGCAGCTTGTCGAGCGCGACGTGGCGCCCTACATCCTCGCAGCCGCCACTCAGTTCGCCCTCCGGCGCTATCCAGGCCGCGACATGGGTGCAGCCGGTTTTCTGCCCTATCGGCTGGTAATCGTTTAGCTGATGCAACGCCCTGTCCAGATTGTTCAGGGCGAACGTCTGGGTAAACGGCAGCGGCGCGATCGGTTTGCCGATTTGCTCCAGCTGCTCCACGCCGCAAACACCACAGCCGGTACGGCCCGCCATGGCGCGGCGCTGCTCTTTCAGCCCCATAAAACGGCGGCTGGAGAGTTCGATCTGCACCTCAATGCCGTCGCAGCCCGGCACGATATCCATGCCGAAAATGTCGGCGGGCGAATCGATAATCCCTTCTGACAGTGAAAATCCCAGGGCGAACGCCTCCAGATCCTTCGGCGTCGCCATCATCACCACATGGGAAATGCCGTTGTAGACCAGGGCTACCGGCACCTCATCCGCCAGCCAGTCCGCCTGCGATTGTTGCAAATCGCTGCGCTGCCAAACCTGCACGCTGTGCAAGCCGACGATCTCACCCTCTTTTAAAGAGGTTTCCGCTTCGTTCTGTTTCACTATTACTGGCTCCGGGCCTAACGATAAAGAGTGGCATTGCGCTGATTTTTAACGCAGCCAGACGGCAATTCTGAACCTGTGACGCGGACACCGCAAAGGTTTTACCCTCGGGTAATGAGAATTTTGGGCAGAAGTGTCTGTGTCGGGCTGCTATCATCAGCTTAATAAGGCTGTTGGGCAGCAAGGTTAAGCTGCCTTCATCATGCCGGCGATCGTTCTGGCGCAGGCAGCCTGCACCGCGCCTTTGCCCAACACAACAGGAAACGCCCCGATGAGCATTCGCATAATCCCGCAGGAGCAGCTGGAAAAAAGCGACGGAACCGCGGCGGACACCATCCCGCCGTTACTTTTTCCACGGTTGAAAAATTTGTACAGCCGCCGCGCCGCGCGCCTGCGCCAGCTGGCGCCGAAAAATCCGCTGGGCGACTACCTGCGTTTCGCCGCGGTCATTGCTCAGGCGCAGGAGATCGTGCTGTACGATCATCCGCTGCAGATGGATCTGCGCGCGCGGCTTGCGCAGAGCGCGCAGCAGGAAAAGCCGCCGCTGGATATTCACACTCTGCCGCGCAGCGCGCACTGGCAACGGCTGCTGCATTCGCTGATCGCCGAGCTGAAGCCGGAGATGAGCGGCCAGGCGCTGGCGGTGCTGGAAAATCTGGAAAAAGCTTCGGCGCACGAGCTGGAAGCGATGGCCAGCGCGCTGTTCGCCGGCGATTTCGCGCAGGTCAGCAGCGATAAATCGCCCTTTATCTGGGCGGCGCTGTCGGTTTACTGGGCGCAGATGGCGACGCTCATTCCGGGAAAAGCGCGCGTCGAGTATGGCGAACAGCATCAGTTTTGTCCGGTTTGCGCCAGTATTCCGGTTTCTGGCGTGGTGCATATGGATACCCAACAGGACGACGGGCTGCGCTATCTGCACTGCAATCTGTGCGAAAGCGAATGGCACGTGGCGGCGGGCAAATGTTCGAACTGCGATCACACGCGCGATTTGCACCTCTGGTCGCTGGAGGGCGATGAGACGGCGATCAAGGTGGAGAGCTGCGGCGACTGCGGCACCTACATGAAAATGTTGTACCAGGAGAAGATGCCGTCGGTCGAGCCGGTGGCGGACGATTTGGCCTCGCTGGTGCTGGATGCCCGTATGGAGCAGGAAGGCTTTGCGCGCAGCAGCCTTAATCCATTTATGTTTCCGGGCGAATAACCCCGGCGGGAAGAGTATCGGCAGCGCTTTGTAACGGAGAGTGATGATGAAACTGATCGGCAGCTACACCAGTCCCTACGTGCGTAAAATTTCCGTCTTGATGCTGGAAAAGGGGATCATTTTTGAGTTTGTAAACGAGTCGCCCTGGCATGCTGAAAGTCATGTGCCGCTCTATAACCCGCTGGGCAAGGTGCCTGCGCTGGTGGCTGACGATCATCATATCTGGTATGACTCCGCCATCATTGCGGAATATCTGGAAACCCGGTCGGAAACGCCCGCTTTTTTACCGGACGATCCGATGCAGGCGCTGAGGATCCGTCAGCTGGAGAAACTGGCCGACGGGATCAGCGATGCGGCGGTGATCATCGTGCGCGAACAGCTGCGTCCCGGTGATCAACAATCGGAAGAGGTGATGCTGCGCCATCGTGAGAAAATTCGTCACGGCCTGGATGCGCTGGAGAAAGAGGCGGCCAGCGGCCAGCTTCTCAACGGCGACAGCCTTAACCTTGCCGACATCGCGACCGGCTGCATGATTGGCTATCTTAACTTCCGTCGCGTGGTGCCTAATTGGTGCGTCGATCGCCCTTCGCTGGTAAAACTGGCGGAAAGATTGTTCCAGCGCGAAAGTTTCGCCCGCACCGTGCCGCCTAACGCCTGATTCACTCAGGCCGAAACGCTCTCCCGCTTGCCGCGCCCCGCGCGCGGCAGACGGCGATGCCGTTACCAGAACAGACAGAAAAAATATAAAAAGATTAATATAAACACGCATGCGCCGGTCAGGTTGCTGGCATAATGCAGCAGCGTGCAAAAGAAAGAAATAATAATCGCCGCGATACCCAAGGCAATGTGCAAAATAATATGCGTTAAAGAAAACAATAAACCTGAACGTTGCGTCATTTTTCCCTGCATGAATGAATTCCTTTTCAATCCGTATGATGGCGTTGCCATCTGACGCGCGCGGAAAGCCTTTTCCCGTTGCCGATTCGCCCGCATTGCTGCGTCGTAAATAAATTATAAAAATTAAATTTTAACCGGAGTTTTTATATTACTGCGAATCTTTTCCGCTTACAACCCAACCTGTTTTTTGTGAATCAAGCCTGAATCAAATAAGGTAAATATATTTTATAAATTGAATTTAATATTAATTAAAATAGCAAAATATGACGTTAGCGCTGAATATTTTTTGCGACCGGTCTTATTTCTCCTTAATAACCTTTGAATAAAACCAGCCCGGCATCCTGCCAATAAAAAGGCGAGCCTCAGGCTCGCCTTGTTAAACGCATCAGGCTTACTGCAACAGCGAAATATCCGCCGCCTGCAGGAACAGCTCGCGCAGCTTCGCCAGCAACGTCAGACGGTTGATCCGCACGTCCCGATCGTCGGCGTTCACCATCACCTTATCGAAGAAGCTGTCTACCGCTTCGCGCAGCTGCGCCAGCTCGATCAGCGCATCCTGATAGCGGCCTTCGGCAAAATAAGGCTGCAGCTTGCTGGTCAGCGCGGTCACGAAGGTAGCCAGCTTGATCTCTTCGTTCTCTTTCAACAGCGAGGCCTGCACGCTCTCATTCAGCGGCTCGGTCGCTTTCGCCAGAATATTGGAGACGCGCTTGTTCGCCGCCGCCAGCGCCGCCGCCGCGTCCAGCGTACGGAAGTGGGAGACCGCCTTCATGCGCGCGTCGAAATCGGCCGGACGCGTCGGACGACGCGCCAGCACCGCCTGAATGGTATCGACGCTGTGGCCTGCTTCCTGATACCAGGTGCGGAAACGTCCGAGCATAAAGTCGATAACGCCGTCCACGACATTGGCGTTGCTCAGCTTGCTGCCGTAAAGACGCGCCGCCTCTTCCGTCAGGGTTTGCAGATCGAGCGGCAGATTTTTCTCAACGATGATACGCAGCACGCCCAGCGCGGCGCGACGCAGCGCAAAGGGATCTTTATCCCCTTTCGGATGCTGGCCGATGCCGAAAATGCCCGCCAGCGTGTCCATTTTATCGGCGATCGCCAGCGCGCAGGCGACCGGGTTCGACGGCAGTTCGTCGCCGGCGAAGCGCGGCTGGTACTGCTCGTTCAGCGCGACCGCCACATCCTCCGCTTCGCCGTCGTGACGCGCGTAGTGCATGNNGGTAAATTCGAACACCATGTTGGTCATCAGGTCGCACTTGGAGAGCAGACCCGCGCGCGTGGCGTGGTTGACGTCAGCGCCGATCTGACCCGCGATCCAGCCCGCCAGCGCCTGAATGCGATCGGTTTTATCGCGCAGCGTGCCCAGCTCTTTCTGGAACAGCACGGTTTCCAGACGCGGCAGATGATCTTCCAGACGTTTTTTGCGGTCGGTATTGAAGAAGAACTCGGCGTCAGCCAGACGCGGACGCACCACCTTCTCGTTGCCGGAGATAATTTGCTGCGGATCGGAGGATTCGATATTGGCGACGAAGATAAAGTTCGGCAGCAGTTTGCCGCTGTCGTCGTAAACCGGGAAATATTTCTGGTCGCCCTTCATGGTGTAAACCAGCGCTTCGGCCGGCACCGCGAGGAATTTCTCTTCGAAGGTGGCGGTCAACACCACCGGCCACTCCACCAGCGACGTCACCTCTTCCAGCAGGCTGTCGCTGAGATCGGCGTTGCCGCCCAGCTGACGCGCCGCCGCTTCGGCATCCGCTTTGATCTTCGCTTTACGCTCGTGGTAATCGGCGATCACCTTACCGCGCTGGCGCAGGATTTCCGGGTAGTCGTCCGCCTGTTCCAGCGTGAATTCCGGCTCGCCCATGAAGCGATGTCCGCGAATGGTACGGCCTGATTCGATACCCAAAATGGTCGCCGGGATCAGCTCGTCGCCCAGCAGCAGCGTGACGGTGTGAACCGGACGCACGAACTGCACGTCGCTGTCGCCCCAGCGCATCAGTTTAGGGATCGGCAGCTTGCCCAGCGCGTTGGCGATCATCGGCGGCAGCAGCGCCTGCGCGCTTTCGCCTTTCAGCTGCGCGCGGTAAACCAGCCACTCGCCCTTATCGGTGCTCAGGCGCTCGGCCTGATCCACGGTGATGCCGTTGCCGCGCGCCCAGCCTTCCGCCGCTTTGGTCGGCTTGCCGTCGGTGTCGAAAGCCGCAGCGATGGCGGGGCCGCGTTTTTCCACTTCGCGATCGGGCTGCGAGGCGCTCAGGTTCGCCACTTTCAGCGCCAGACGGCGCGGCGCGGCAAACCAGCTGACTTCGCCGTGCGCCAGGTTAGCGGCGTCCAGCTCGGCGGTGACCTGCGCGGCGAAAGATTCCGCCAGATTGCGCAGCGCTTTCGGCGGCAGCTCTTCGGTGCCGATTTCCACCAGAAAAGTTTTTTCAGTCATGGCTGCCTCTTACTTATCGTTATTGCACATCGGGAAACCCAGCGCCTCGCGGGAGGCGTAATAGGCTTCAGCCACGGCTTTGGTCAGGGTGCGAATGCGCAGGATATAGCGCTGACGTTCGGTCACGGAGATCGCTTTGCGCGCGTCCAGCAGGTTAAAGCTGTGCGCCGCCTTGAGAATGCGCTCATAGGCCGGCAGCGGCAGCGGTTTTTCCAGCGCCAGCAGCTTCTGCGCCTCTTTCTCGTACTGCTCGAAGCAGGTAAAGAGGAAATCGACGTCGGCGTATTCGAAGTTATAGGTGGACTGCTCTACTTCGTTCTGGTGGAAAACGTCGCCGTAGGTGGTTTTGCCCAGCGGACCGTCGCTCCACACCAGATCGTAAACGCTGTCGACGCCCTGAATGTACATCGCCAGACGCTCCAGGCCGTAGGTGATTTCGCCGGTCACCGGCTTGCACTCCAGGCCGCCTACCTGCTGGAAATAGGTAAATTGCGTCACTTCCATGCCGTTGAGCCACACTTCCCAGCCGAGTCCCCAGGCGCCCAGCGTCGGGTTTTCCCAGTTATCTTCCACGAAGCGGATGTCATGTACGCCAGGATCGATACCCAGCTCTTTCAGCGATCCGAGATACAGCTCCTGAATATTGTCCGGCGACGGCTTGATGATCACCTGGAACTGGTAGTAGTGCTGTAAGCGGTTCGGGTTTTCACCGTAGCGCCCGTCGGTCGGACGGCGTGATGGCTGCACGTAGGCGGCCGCGATCGGCTCCGGCCCTAATGCGCGCAGGCAGGTCATAGGATGAGATGTGCCAGCGCCCACTTCCATGTCCAGCGGTTGAACGATGGTGCAGCCCTGACGCGCCCAGTAATCCTGCAAGGTCAGGATCAGGCCCTGAAAGGTCTTGGTATCAAACTTTTGCATGTTGAATTCGCACGCGATACGGGTGGATTAAAAAAGAGTGCGACAGTATACCCTTTGACCGCGCGATGTGCAGCCGGAAATCGGAACGGTCGGGATGGCGTTGAAAAAGCGTTCAGCGCGTCGATCCTTCATGATAAGAAAATCGTATACGATAAGAAAGACCGTCCTGCGGCCTGAATAACACGCGACGAAATTCCATTAAAATCCATTATTATCAGAATATTAACAAGAATCGCATATTCTTATAGTTATCAGCCTCTCCCCATTAAAGACTCTTTGGTCAAAATTAGCGCATTGACACTCATGTGATCGTATACGAAATTGCGGTGAACCCTTTTATACGGAAAACCGTGATGAAAACCGCCATCGCTTATCCCGGCATGAACGCCAGCGACCGCCCGATGGGGCCGGCGCCGCTCTCCGCCGCCGTGCTGCATGAACCTATGCTGTTCATCTCCGGCCAAGTCGCCATCGACCCTTACAGCGGCGACGTCGTCGGCGGCGACATCGCCAGCCAGACGCGTCAGGTCTTGAAAAACGTCGGCGCGCTGCTGAGCGAGGCTGACATGACGTTCGACAACGTCGTGCGCGTCACCATCTATCTCACCGATCTCACCACCTTCAGCGAGATGAACGCCACCTATAGCGAATTTTTCAACTTTCCGTTTCCGGCGCGCGCCACGGTCGGCATTCAGTTGAACCATCCCGACCTGCTGGTCGAGATGGAAGTTACGGCGATGCGCTAAGGAGTCAGGATGCATATTCATATTGAAAATGACCCCGCGGCGGCACCGGCGCTGCGCCTGAGCAGCGCGCATCTGCGTCAGGCGCTGGACGCGCAGCCGATGCTGCGCGGCCAGTTTACCCTGACGGAAAATGACGATCCTGCTCAGACCGCCGCCTTTCTCGCCAACTGCGACATTCTCTGGGCCGGACGCAAGCTGGCGCTGGATCAGTTCATCGCGCCGCGCCTCGTCTGGGTGCAGGTGATGTCGGCGGGCGTAGAGCAGTGGTTAGCCCACTGGCGCAGCGGCGTTGCGTTGACCAACGCCTCGGGCGTTCACGGCGATAAAGGCGCGGAATTTATTCTGATGGCGGCGCTGATGTTCAACTTCGCCATTCCCGGCTTCCTGCAGGATCAGGCGCAGCGCCTGTGGCGGCCCGTCTTCGGCGGCTGCGCGCGCGGCAAAACGGTGATGATGTTGGGCGTAGGCAGTATCGGCCGCGCCGCGGCGAAGCTGCTGAGCGCGCAGGGTTATTCGGTCATCGGCGTCACGCGCAGCGGTCAATGCGACGCCGACGTCGCCCGCTGCATCGCCATCGACGAGCTAGACGAGGCGCTGCCGCAGGTCGACGTGCTGGTTTCCACTCTGCCGCTGACGCCGCAAACCCATCGGCTTTTCGATCGCCGCCGACTGGCGCTGCTGCCGAAACGGGCGGGCGTAGTGATCGTCGGCCGCGCCGACGTGTTTGATTACCAGGCGCTGCGGGAACAGTTGACCTCAGGCGATCTGGCGGGCGCCGTGCTGGATGTCTATCCGCAGGAGCCACTGCCGACTGACGACCCGCTCTGGCATACCCCCGGCGTGATCATGACGCCGCATTGTAGTCTCGACGACCACAGCGCCTACCTCGACCGTTGTCTTGCGCTGTTTATCGATAACCTGACGCGCTATCGCGGCGGTCAGGCATTACGCAACCAGGTAGACCCGGCGCGCGGCTACTGAGCGCCCGTAAGCCCCAATAAGTTCATAAATCGTAAGGTCATCGCTTTCTCATTCATCTGCACCAGGGGAACCGTATTATGAAATATGCTCGTCTCGCTTTCGTGTTATCCGGCATTACCGGCACGCTGTTCGCAAGCCTCGGCAACGCGCAGGCCGCCGCCGATCCCGTCACGCCTGCCGCCAGCGAATTCGCCGCGATGGCGCAGTGCAAAGCGCTGCAGGCCAAATATCCGACGCTGGTAGGGAAAGAGGTGGTGGTCGGCCTCGGCGGTTACACCAAAGGTTTTGAAGCGCCGTCGGAAAAAGATCCCTCCATTATTGAAGGCCTCGACCCCTCGCTGTTCGATCGTCTCGGCAGCTGCCTGGGCTTTAAACACAGCTACCAGAACGGCTCGTTTAACGTGCTGCTCACCTCAATCAACAACGGTCGCGCGGATATCGGGCCGATGCTTTACGTGACCGACGAGCGCCTGAAGCAGATCGCTTTCGTCGCCTCGGTGCAGGTGCAGGACGGCAGCATCGTCGCTAAAGGCAACCCGAAGAAAATCAATAGTGTTGACGATCTCTGCGGCAAAACCGTCGCCGCGGCGGCAGGCACTTACGAAGCCAACAAGCTGGTGCCGGAGCAGAGCCAGAAATGTGTCGCCGCAGGCAAGCCCGAAGTCGGCATGTTGATGGTGCAGAATACCGACAACAGCATCCAGGCGGTGAAAAGCGGCCGCGCGGATATCTACCTGACCGAAGCGGGATCGGCGCGCGCCATCGCCAAAGCCGATCCGTCACTCGCCAGCGCCTTTACCGTCGACCTGCCCATTATGGTGGGTTTCCCGATCGCTAAAGAGAACGTCACCCTGCGCAACGCCGTGCTGGACGGGATGAAAGTGATCCAGGAAAGCGGCGCGCAGAAAAAGCTGCTCGACTACTGGGGCCAGGGCAGCAGCGCCGAACGTCCCGCCGTCTCGCGCGGCTAATCCCGTTAACGATTTAAATCATGCAGGTTGCCGCCGCCAGGCTGCAACCTGGCGAATGGCAGAACCACCGTCCTGCCGGAGAGCCTGTTGTGGATGAGTTTTTAAAATATTTAACCCTGCCTTATCTCTGGCAGGGCGCAGTGATCGCAGTCGAACTGCTGGTCGGCGCGCTAGCGGGCGGTATTATTATCGGTTTCTTTCTGGCGCTGGCCAGCACGTCGAAACACCTTTTTATCCGCCTGCCGGTGCAGATCTATATCTATATTCTGCGCGGCACGCCGGTGCTGCTGCAGCTAATTTTGCTTTATAACGTGCTGCCTGAGTTCGGTCTGCGCTTCAGCCCCTTCGTCAGCGCCCTGCTGGCGCTGATGATCAACGAGACCGCCTTCTGCGCCGAAATCATTCGCGGCGGCATTATGGCGACCGATCGCGACCAGCGCATGGCGGCGCAGGCCTTCGGCTACTCGCGCAGCAAAGAGATGATCCATGTCGTGATTCCGCAGGCGCTGCGCGCCATTCTGCCTACCATGGGCAACGAGACCGTCGGCTTGCTGAAATCGACCTCGCTGGCGTCGGTGGTCGGGGTTAACGAGCTGACGATGCGCGGCCAGGCGATCGTTTCGCAAAACTTTCTGTTTATCCCGGTGCTGGTCGCCTCCGGCGGCATTTACATGATCCTCTCTACGCTGCTGGCGGGCGGTCAGTGGTGGCTGGAAAAATTCTACAACCTGGATGAGCGCGCCCGTCGCGCCCGCGCGCGGCTGGCGGCCATGCCGGAGAGCACGGCGATCGTGCCGATGCAGCTGCCGAAGCGCCGTTGGGAGACGCAGAACGCCGCGCCGGTGCTGGAAGTTGAGAAGCTGTGCGTCGAGTATGTCGGCAAGCCGGTATTGAAATCGCTCTCTCTCACCGTGCGGCGCGGCGAAGTGGTGGTGCTGCTGGGCCGCTCCGGCTCCGGTAAAAGTACGCTGCTG
>DENB01000085.1:12775-37142 GCA_002359495.1 Enterobacteriaceae bacterium UBA2655 | reverse complement strand
GGCGCGGCGGAGCTCGTCGGAGCGACCGGTTCCGCCGGCGCGGCATCGACGCTTTGCGGCGCGATGGACGGCGCCGGCTCCGCAGAGGTCAGAAACGTCGCGCCCATCAGCAGGGCGGTAAACCAACTCAGTTTTCTCGTCATGGCGTTACCATCAACTCAATTATTGTTTTCAATTTTCATGCCTGCCGGCACGTTGCCAATGCCTCGCGGCAGTAATGACGCCAGCCAGCCCAGCAGGCCGGTAAGCCATTCAAACAGCTTGCGCAGCTGCGGCGGGCCGTACTCCGCCAGACGCAGATAGCCCTTAAAGCCGAGCACCATAATGTCGACCAGACTCTGTACCGGTTTATCTTCCGGGAAGCCGTCCTGCCAAAGCGCCCAGGTATCGGCGCGCGCGAAGGTGCACTGGATAAAGTCGATATGCTGCTGGGTGGAGAGTTTGTGCAGACGAATGCCGGCGCGACGGCCGAATATGCGTTGCACATGGCAGGTGAAGCTGAACTCCTGCTGGCCGCGTCGCAGCAGCAGCGAAATTTCTTCCCCCTCTTTGAGCGCGTCCGCTTCACGCAGCTCGACCCCTACGCCGCCATCGGAGTAATCGCGCAACGTGCAGGGCAGCATATGACCATCCTGACGGGCGATGGCGGCCGGCATGGCGATCTCAACGCGGTGCGCTTCGCGGATCTGGCGCGCCTCGACGGAAACCGCCACGGCGCCGCCGAGAATAATCATGTTGTAGATCACCCAGACCAGGCTGACCCAGACGGTCAGCACCTCATTCGTCGGGCCCTGAGCCAGACGCCAGAACGCCATGATCACGCCGGCCAGATTAAGCAGCACCAGGAACATATAAGGCTTGGTGATCACCCAGTCGAGGTGGCGCTCCTCCACCAGGCCGCCCTTGGCCGTCACGTTGAATTTGCCCTTATGCGGATTAAACAGCGCGACGGTGGTCGGGCGGGCGATATACCAGGCAAGCACGGTTTCATAGACCTCGCTCCAGAAAGAGTGACGCCAGCGTCCCTGAATGCGCGAGTTCGTCAGGCTGGTGTGCAGCATATGCGGCAGCACGTAGATGGCAATAGCCAGCGCGGGCGCGTAGATGATGTAGGCGTGGAACAGCAGAAACGCCAGCGGCGCCAGCAGAAAGATAAGACGCGGAATGCCCGCCAGAAAGTGCAGCATGGCGTTGGCGTAGCAGAGGCGCTGCACCAGCTTTAACCCCTTGCCGAACAGCGGGTTGTCGAGGCGGAAGATCTGCACCATGCCGCGCGCCCAGCGGATACGCTGGCCGATGTGCGCGGAGAGGCTTTCCGTCGCCAGGCCAGCCGCCTGCGGAATACGAATATAGGCCGAGGTATAGCCGCGCCGGTGCAGGCGCAGCGACGTATGGGCATCTTCCGTCACGGTTTCGACGGCGATGCCGCCGATTTCGTCCAGCGCGCTGCGGCGCAGCACCGCGCAGGAGCCGCAGAAAAACGCGGCGTCCCAGGTATCGTTGCCGTCCTGCACCAGACCGTAGAAAAGCGATCCTTCGTTCGGCGTACGGCGAAAACGTCCCAGGTTGCGCTCGAAGGGATCGGGCGAGAAGAAGTGGTGCGGCGTTTGCAGCATCGCCAGCTTCGCATCGCGGATAAACCAGCCGAGCGTCAGCTGCAGGAACGAACGGGTCGGCACGTGATCGCAATCGAAAATGGCGACGAACTCGCTGCGGCAGCGGGCGCGCAGCGCGTGGTTGATATTGCCCGCCTTCGCATGTTCATGGGTGACGCGCACCACATAGTTTACGCCGATGCTGGCGGCGAAATCGCGGAACTCTTCGCGCGTGCCATCGTCGAGAATGTAAATGTTCAGCTTCTCTTTTGGCCAGTCGATGCCTAACGCGGCGTACAGCGTAGGTTTCACCACGCTCAGCGGTTCGTTATAGGTCGGGATCAGCAGGTCGACGCTGGGCCAGCTGGCGATATCCGTCGGCATAGAGACCGGCTGACGATTCAACGGCCAGAGCGTCTGGAAATAGCCGAGCACCAGCACCGTCCAGGCGTAGGTTTCCGCCGCAATCAACAACAGACCGAACACCAGGCTGAGCGGGTCGTCCCAGTTAAGCGTGGAGGTATAGCGCCACCAGAGGTAGCGGCAGGAGACGGTCAGCGACAGCACGATTAGCATCATGGTCGGCAGCCGTCCCGGCACGCGACGCAGGACGATCGCCATGCTCCAGAGCAGCAGCACGAAGATGAACTGCGTCATCAGGTTAAACGGCTGGGAAATACAGAGCAGCGCCAGCGCCGTCGCGCCGGTGGCGACGAAAATAAACAGCAGGCGGCGGGCAAAGGGCGAAAGCTGACGAAGCCGCCGTTCAGCGCGCTGCGTGACGCCGCGCCGATGCAGGCGCTGCGGCAGCCTGTCCAGCCAGACATAGCCGCGTTGACGCCAGCGGAACAGCGGTAAAAAGGCGTTGAAGCGGCGGCGCTCGCTGACACCGTCATTATTCAGCGGCAACAGCAGCAGCAGCCAGAGGCTTTGCAGCAGGTAGCGCAGGATATCCAGCGGACGCGGGCGTTCAGGCGAAATATGCGGGAAAAGTCGGCGGCGTTGCTGAATGATATGCTGCCAGCCCGGCGACTCAAAGCGCAGAAAGCTCCAGCCCAGGGTACACCAGAAAAGGTGCGCGGTGGCGCCCGCGACCGAAGCGCCATGGGCGCGCGCATCGACGTAACGGCTTCGCAGCGACTGCCAGGCAAGCGGCAGCAGCAGCCAGCGCAACGGGTTCATGACGTCGCTCCCGCCGCGTGCAGAATCAACCAGTTCGCCAGCGTGGTGATCTCCTCCGCTGCCAGCGAATGGGGACGGTATTCTCCCAGCGGCTGTTTCATCAGCAGCGCTTCGGCCAGCGCCTCGTCGCGGTGAACCAGCAGAGGAAGCAGGTTTTTCAGGGAACTCACCCATAGCTGATGCAGATCCTGCTGCACCTTGCTGTTGGCATTGAACTGATTGATCAAAAACAGCGTATTGCAGGCGAAGCGCTGCTGGCGCAGCCGCAGATGGCAATTGGCGTCAGGCGCCAGGATCTGCAACAGCCGATCGCTCTGCGCCGGAATGGCCGACAGCCAGGGCGCAGGTTCGCAGGGGAGATCGAGCAGCAGCCAGCGATATTGCGTTTTCAGGTCCGGCAACTGCTTGAGCAAATCGGGACCATCGCGCTCGCCGACCAGGTATAAAGTTTCACGTTCCTGATGCGTCAGTCGGCCGAACGGCAAAAAATCCAGGCCAGGTTGATAGCGCAGCGCGTTTTAACGCCAGTCCACGCCGTCGCGCCAGGCGCGCATCCAGCCGCGCGGCTCGTCGACGGGTGTATTGAAATAGCAGCCTAGCTGATTAGCCGGGGAAAAATCGATGGCCAGCACCGACTCGCCCAGCGCATTTAGCGCCCAGGCGATGGCCGCCGTTAACGACGTCGCGCCGACGCCGCCATGCAGGCCCTGAATTGCGACGATCGGCATTAACCGTTGTTCTCCTGCTGTCTACGAGGCAATTCCTGTAATAAAGGCCAACGGGCGATAATAGCCGCCAGCCGCTCTTCTCTCGCAATATCAATATAGCGAAAGGCGGTCAGGGAAAAAGCTTCGCCTAACGCGCTAATATCATCTTGTTGTTCACCGGCGGAGGCCAGCGGCGAAAAGACATTTTCGGTTTTCATTAAGACGACCACCGGACGATAAATCGGGATAGCAAAAAATCGTTATGGCGATTTTAAAAAAACATGAGGTAATGAGAGCGATGATAGACCATTCTCATTCATATGTAATCGCAATTTTAGATTTCAGCAGTTTCAATGCATCTGTTTATAATAAACGAGTTTAGGCTGTTTACATCGCGAATCAGTTATGAAAAATTTCTATATGTTGGGCCTGCCGCAAATTCAGCAAGAATTGACAGCAATGCAGACGCCGGGTTGCTATTGGATTACCTGCAATCGTTATGAAGATGCAAGGCTGTTTACCCGTCAGGTTATCGGCAATTAACATGCCGCGACGCTGATCGGCTCGGATGAAAAGCCTCGCAGCCTGCTAACGCCCGACGTTGACGCGGGGCCCGATCGTATTCCGCTCTATTCTTTGCCGGAAAATAAACGCGCGTTGTTACGCCTTCACCAGGATTTCGCGCGGACATTGTCCAGACGAAACGGGCTGATAATTTTCTTCGCAAATGTTTCCCTGTGGAATCAATTAACCTCCCGCGAACTTTCCCGCTGGGTTAAACAGATGCGGGCGTTTTTAAAAGATAAAGGGTTTACGCTTTTAATTATCACTTGGGGCGCAACGGTTATTAACCTGCGTAACTATCTACAAGGATATTTTCGCCAGCTTGACGGCGTCGCGCATTTAGACTTTCAACAGGATAGCTGGAAATATCGAATAAACTGGTGGTATTCGGCGGAAAGATTGTTTGCCGATCGGGCTATCCGTTTGAGTTGTCAAAATAATCAATTCATCGCCGCAAAAGAAAATGATGAAAACACGCCTTTGAGCCTGAATGACGAAAATAACTATCTGGCCGAAGAAAAAGTGCTGGAAGGCGCGCCGCCGCTTTCCAGTCAATGGCAGCTTTTTAAACATAACGAGCTGCTTTTCTCCGCCGCGCAGCAGGCGTATGCGGCGACTGTGATTTTTAACCTTTCGCACAACGAACAGATCGCGGCGCTGGCCAATATGATTCATAGCCTGCGGCGGCAACGCGGCATCGGCCTGAAAATCGTCATCAGGGAGATGCAAACCAGCCTGCGCTATAGCGATGAGCGCCTGCTGCTCGCCTGCGGCGTCAACGCGATCGTGCCGTTCACCGCGCCGATGTCGCGTTTTCTTACGCTGCTGGAGGGGCTGCAGGGACAGCAGTTCAACCGCCACGTGCCCGCCAACCTTGACGATTTAATCAGGGCGATGCAGCCGCTGCAGCAAAAGGGATTTTTAAAGCTGGATGCTTTTTGCGATTCCGTTAACCAGTTAATCGGCAATACCTTGCTGCCGGAGAACGGCAAAGGGCTGCTGGTGGCGCTGCGTCCGGTGCCGGAACTCCGGCCGGAACAGGCGCTGACGCTCTGTAAGCCGCGACGTTTCGGCGATCTGGTGACAATATTGGGCGACAGACTCTACCTCTTTCTCACCTCCTGTCGTTTTAACGATCTGGATAGAGCGCTGAAATTTATTTTCACTTTGCCGCATGACGATCTCTTTTCCAACCGTATGGTGTGGTTCGAGGATAACCAGATTGTCTCGGAAATCAGGCAGATGAAGACGCTGACGCCGGGCGCCTGGCATGACGTCGGGCGAAAACCTTTGCCAGCGCCGGTTCGCGCCAGCGCGACGCCGCCAGTCGCGGAACGTAAAACGCCGCAGCCTTTAACGCTTAGCCCTGACGGAAAAGATTTTTGATGAACATGATGGATTTTGTGCAGATCACCATTCTGCTGCTGCTTATCCTGCTGTTTTTCCGGCCCGTTTTTACCCGCTGGCTGCCGCAGCGCTGGCGCGACGCCCTCAACCGCCTGCTGCCGGCGCGCGCGTTGAAATATGAAGGCACCTGGCAGCGTCACTCTTCAAAAACGGACAAGAAACATTAATGACTGAAAACAATCTCGCTTCCGCCTTATCAACACGTCCGTGGAATAACTGGCGAGGATTAGGCGGCTGGAACTTCTATTTTTTGCTGAAGTTTGGGTTGCTCTGGTACGGCTACCTGAATTTCCACGCATTAAGCAATCTGGTGTTTCTCGCCTGGCTGCTCTTTCCGCTGCCGTCGCGGCGGCTGCACCGTATGCGCAGCTGGCTGGCGATACCGATCGGTTTCGCGCTGTTCTGGCACGATACCTGGCTGCCGGGCGTTAACAGCATTTTGAGCCAGGGAAACCAGGTGGCCGGTTTCTCCGCTGCCTATCTGCTCGATCTGGTCAATCGCTTTATCAACTGGCAGATGATCGGCGCCGTTTTTGTGCTGTTGGTGATTTATCTGTTTGTTTCGCAATGGATTCGCATCAGCGTACTGGTATCGCTGATGCTGATCTGGCTGAACGTGATTAATATCGCCGGTCCTTCGGTGGCGCTGCTGCCGACGAAAGCGGCCACGCCGGAAGTGGTGCTGAACAGCAATACCGAACAGAAGCAGCTGACGGCTGCGGAAGATCCGCTGAACCAGTCCGCGCCGCCCACCAGCGCCAATCTTACCGCCTGGCTGAATCGCTTTTATGACGCCGAGCGCAAACGCGTGACGCACTTTCCCGATAATCTGCCGGCCGACTCGCAGCCGTTCGATATTCTGGTGATCAATATCTGTTCGCTCGCCTGGTCCGATCTCGACGTGGCGCAGCTGCGCGATCATCCGCTGTGGAAGCATTTCGATATCGTGCTGAATAACTACAACACCGCGACCGGCTACAGCGGCCCGGCGGGAATTCGTTTACTGCGCGCCAGCTGCGGACAGACGTCGCACAGCGATCTCTATAAGGCCGCTGACCAACGCTGCTATCTGTTCGATAATTTGGCGAAGCTCGGATTTAAAGAGCAGCTGATGATGGACCACACCGGCGTCTTCGGCAATTACCTGAAAGAGCTGCGCGAAGATGGCGATATCCAGGCGCCGTTGATGTCGCAGGCGGATATCGCGCCGGAGCTGACTTCTTTTGACGGTTCGCCCGTTTTCAACGATGCGCAGCTGATGCAGCGCTGGCTCGATGATCGGGTAAAAAGCAGCGATGCGCGCACCGCCACTTTTTATAACCTGATCCCGCTGCATGACGGCACGCGCGAACTGAACAGCAGTAAAACCGCCGCCTGGCAGCCGCGCGCGCAGGTGCTGTTCGATCAGCTGGACGCTTTCCTCACCAATCTGGAGAAATCGGGTCGGCGGGTTATGGTGCTGGTGGTGCCGGAGCATGGCGCCGCGCTGCAAGGAGATAAAATGCAGATGTCGGGTCTGCGTGATATTCCCAGTCCGAGTATCACCCACGCGCCGGTCGGCATCCGTTTCGTGGGCATGAAGGCGCCGCATCAGGGACAGCCGTTGACCATCGATACGCCGACCAGCCTGCTGGCGGTCTCAGATCTGGTCTCGCGCGTTGTGGATGGACAGGTGTTCAACGCGCCGAACGTAAACATGTCGGTGTTGACTGACAACCTGCCGCAAACGCCGGTGGTGTCGGAAAACGATAATGCGGTGGTCATGATGTATCAGGGCAAACCCTAGATTCGGCTGAACGGCGGCGACTGGGTGGCGTATCCGCAATAAGGGCAGGGCCGCTGGTTTAGGAAATTTCTTTACCGGCGGGCTGCTTCCGCGTCAGCAAGCTCGCCGCGCTCGCGCATTACGCTAAATAGAAGAAAAAAATCGCTTCTCTGGGATATACTTACTGCGCTTTTTCCTGTCTGATATCCGCTGTTTCGGCCTGGAGAGTATTTTGCGCGTCAGTCGTTCTCTTACGATAAAACAGATGGCTGCTGTCTCAGCGGTTGCGCTGGTCACCATTTCTGTCTTTATCGTTATTCAGTTGTTCCATTTTGTGCAGCAGCGCAGGATGGACTACGCCCAGCAGATGGAGAACATCGCGCATACGGTGCGCCAGCCGTTGTCGGAAGCGGTGTTGAGAGCGGATATTCCGCAGGCCGACGCTATTTTGCAAACCCTGAAGCCGGCGGGCATTTTATCACGCGCCGATGTGGTGCTGCCCAACGCTTTTCAGGCGCTGCATGCGGATTTCGAGACGGAAAAACCGGTGCCGCTGCTGGTGTCCCGGCTGTTCGAACTGCCGGTGCAGATTACGCTGCCGCTCTATTCGATTGAGCATCGGGGATTGCCGAAACCGATCGCCTATCTGGTCTTACAGGCGGATTCATGGCGCGTTTACCAGTTTATCCTCAGCACGCTCTCTACCATGATTATGACCTATCTGCTGCTGGCGCTGATCCTTTCCATCGCCATCAGCTGGTGCATCAACCGGCTGATCGTTCATCCGTTGCGGGATATCTCGCGCGAGTTGCAGGGGCTGCCGCCGCAGACGATTCTTACCCATAAGCTGGCGTTGCCGCCGGGGCATCGCGACGACGAAATCGGCATGCTGATTCGAAGCTACAACCGCAATCAGCAGGTGCTGGAGTCGATACACGATGAGATGAGCCGGCTGACCACGCATTACGCTTTAACCGATTTGCCTAACCGCACGCTGTTTCTCGCTCTGCTGGAGCAGTACAGCAATCACCATCACCGCAGCAGAAATTTCGGCGTCATGGTGATCCGCATCGAGACGCTGCAGGAGGCCAACGGAGTGCTCAGCAACGAGCAGCGCGACACCCTGACCCTGACGCTGGTAGAGAAAATTCGCGGCACCATTGATGACCATACGCTGATGGCGCAGCTGGGACCAAGCGATTTCGCGCTGCTGCTGAAACGCGCCCATAACCCGTTCCGCGCCCTGCGCCTGGCGCGCAACCTGATGATTCGCCTGAATCAGCCGGTGAATCTGCACCAGCTGCAGCTGCGCCCTAACGCCAGCATCGGTATCGCCTTGCGCGACGGATTGCGGCTGACGGCGAACGAACTGCTGGAGCGCGCCGTATCCGCCATGATGTCGGCGCGTCATCAGGGGAAAAACCAGGTGCTGTTTTTCGATCCGGCGCTGACCGAACGGGCGCAGAAGCGCCTGACCCAGGAGCACGACATTTTACAGGGGCTGCAGGACGAGAAGTTCGTGCTGTTCCTGCAGCCGCAGATCAATATGAAAACCGGCGCGCTGGTCGGGGCGGAAGCGCTGCTGCGCATGCGCCAGCCCGACGGCAGCTACGGATTGTCGGAAGAGTTTATCGCCAGCGCAGAAGAAATCGGCGTGATCACCGCCATTGGCCGCTGGGTGTTCGAAGAGGCGTGCCGTATTCTGGCCGCCTGGCAAAAGCGCGGCATTACCCTTCCGCTCAGCGTCAATATTTCAGCGGTTCAGCTGCGCGACGCGACGATGGTCAGCCATCTGCAGGGGCTGCTGGAACGGCATCGCATCAGGCCAGGCAGCTTTGTGCTGGAGCTGACCGAAACCACGCGCATCGGCGACGCCGAACAGGCGATATCGTTGCTGCGCGCGCTGCAACAGGTCGGCGTCGCCGTGGCGCTGGACGATTTTGGCATGGGCTACTCTAACCTGAACGCCCTTCACCAGCTTAAAGCGCTGCCGGTGAACAAGCTGAAGATGGATCGCAGTTTCGTCGCCGCGCTGCCTGACGACGACACCATGGTGCGCATCGTAGCGGCCATCGCCGATATCATCGATCTGGACGTTATCGCCGAAGGCGTGGAAACGGAAGAGCAGCGCGACTGGCTGCTGGCGCGCGGCATTCATATCGGCCAGGGCTATCTTTATGCTGAAGCCTTGCCTCTCTCCCTGTTCGCATCGCGCTGGCTGGACGATTCGTCACCCGCAGAATAATCACCTCGTTTATTGATTTATAAGGTTATTTTATTGCGGCGTTTCTTTGCTGAAGCGTTTCAGTTCATAAATTTCGGGATGTAATTTCCTTAATGAATGTAAGCCGGTATGAATCCCGTTAACAGAGTGTTATTTTCCTCTTTACCCGGCGTCTGTCAGACATGTCGCAAGCGCAGGTCATGATAATAAATCCGACACTCTTCTTTTCCCGTCGTTAGTGGACACCTGTTATGAAAACCTCACTGTTCAAAAGCCTCTATTTCCAGGTGCTGGTTGCCATCGGTATTGGCGTACTGTTAGGCCATTTCTATCCCGAAATAGGCGCGCAGATGAAGCCGTTAGGCGATGGCTTCGTCAAACTGATTAAAATGATTATCGCTCCGGTAATTTTCTGTACCGTCGTTACCGGCATCGCCGGCATGGAGAGCATGAAGGCGGTAGGGCGCACCGGCGCGGTTGCGCTGCTCTACTTTGAAATCGTCAGCACCATCGCGCTGATTATCGGTCTGGTGGTGGTAAACGTCATTCAGCCCGGCGCGGGAATGAACGTCGATCCCGGCACGCTGGACGCCAAGGCCGTCGCGGTTTACGCGCAGCAGGCGGAGCAGCAGGGCGTCACCGCCTTCCTGCTGGATGTGATCCCCGGCAGCGTCATCGGCGCCTTTGCCAGCGGCAATATTCTGCAGGTGCTGCTGTTCGCGATTCTGTTCGGTTTCGCCCTGCATCGTCTCGGCAGCGCCGGAACCCTGATGTTCAACGTGATTGAGAGCTTTTCGAAGGTTATCTTCGGCATCATTAACATGATTATGCGTCTGGCGCCGATCGGCGCTTTCGGCGCCATGGCGTTTACCATCGGCAAATATGGCGTCGGCTCGCTGGTGCAGCTGGGGCAGCTGATCGTGTGCTTTTATATCACCTGCGTGCTGTTCGTGGTGGTGGTGCTGGGGCTTATCGCGCGCGTCGTCGGCTTCAATATTTTCAAGTTCGTGGCCTATATCAAGGAGGAGCTGCTGATCGTGCTGGGCACCTCCTCGTCAGAGTCCGCGCTGCCGCGCATGCTGGATAAGATGGAGCGTCTTGGCTGTAAGAAATCGGTAGTGGGCCTGGTTATCCCGACGGGCTATTCGTTCAACCTGGACGGCACCTCGATCTATCTCACCATGGCTGCGGTGTTTATCGCCCAGGCGACCAACGCCCATATGGATATTTTGCATCAGGTCACGCTGCTGGTGGTGCTGCTGCTCTCTTCGAAAGGCGCGGCGGGCGTTACCGGCAGCGGCTTTATCGTGCTGGCGGCGACGCTTTCCGCGGTAGGGCATTTGCCGGTTGCCGGCCTGGCGCTGATCCTCGGCATCGATCGCTTTATGTCCGAAGCGCGCGCCCTGACTAACCTGGTAGGCAACGGCGTCGCGACGCTGGTGGTGGCGAAATGGGTCGGACAGCTCGATGAGAAGCAGATGAAGGCGACGCTTTCTTCGTCAAAAAAGGTCAAAGAGATGTCTGAAAACTCGTTATAACGGCCGAATTTCATCTATTTCCCCGCAAATGCCCGCTGTGACTTGCCCTCACAGCGGGCATTTGGATAATAACCCCCACTTCTTTTTTCATGGTTTTTCACTTCGTTGCGCGACATCCTGGCCTTCCCGTGGTCAAAGAGTCTGTTGTTGAAAAAACGTAGCGGCCAGACGCCACGGCGGTCGCGCTCAGTAACAGCAATAACGTGCCAGTGATAACGATATTTTGAACTGTATTAGTAGGGGTTCACATGCAGGGCACCAGAATTCGGCTTTTGGTTGGTGGGTTAGCGTTGGCTGCGGCCAGTCAGGCGTTGCAGGCCGAAACGCTTCAACCCGATCCCGCCTGGCAACAGGGAAAACTGGATAATGGCTTTAGCTGGCAAGTGCTCACCACGCCGCAACGCCCCAGCGATCGCATTGAGCTGCGCCTGATCGTCAATACCGGCTCCCTGGTGGAAAGCGCGCAGCAAACCGGCTACAGCCATCTTTTGCCGCGCCTCGCGATGGTGCATAACACGGCGCTGGACACCAACCAGCAGCGCGCGCTCTGGCAGCAGGCGATAGATTCCGCTCATCCGCTGTCGCCCGCCATCTCTTCTTACGATTTCACGCAATATAACCTCAGCCTGCCGAATAACCGGCCGGAGCTGCTGAAAGAAGCGTTGAGCTGGCTGGCGGCCACCGCCGGAAAAATGTCGATCACCGAGCAGGTGGTTAACGCCGCGCTCTCCGCTTCTGATCCTATCACCACCTGGCCGGCGAATACCCAGGATGTCTGGTGGCGCTATCGCCTGCAAGGCTCCGCGCTGCTGGCGCACGATCCGGGCGAGCAGCCGCGCGCGCCGGTGGATATCGCGCAGCTCAACGCCTTCTATCAGCAGTGGTATACCCCGGACGCGATGCGGCTTTATGTGGTAGGCAACGTCGAAAGCCGCAGCCTGGTGGAGCAGATTGGCCGCGCCTTCTCCTCGTTGCAGGGAAAACGCGAAACCCCAGCGCCGATGCCGGGGCTGTCGCCTCTGCCGAATCAACCGGTGAATCTGGTCAATAATGCGATAGTTCAGGATCGCCTGTCGCTGGTATGGGATACGGCGTGGCAGCCGATTTTCGATTCGCAATATTTGCAGCGCTACTGGCTTAGCGATTTAGCGCGCGAAGCGCTGTTCTGGCATGTGCAGCGTACGCTCAGCAACCGCAAAGCGCAGGGCGTGCAGGTCGGCTTCGACTGCCGCGTGCTTTATCAGCGTGCGCAGTGCGCCATCAATATGGACGCCCGCAACGATTCGTTGGAGCAAAATATGAATCTGGTGGCGCACGAGCTGGCTAACGTGCGCGACAAAGGCCTGCCGCAGGAAGAATTTGATGCGCTGATGGCGCAGAAGCTGCTGGAGCTAAATAAGCTCTTTACCACCTACGCGCGCACCGATACGGACGTCTTGATGAGCCAGCGCCTGCGTTCGCAGCAAAACGCCGTCGTTGATATCGCGCCGGAACAGTATCAAAAGCTGCGTCAGACGTTTCTGTCCAACCTCACGTTGGAACAGCTTAATCAGGAGTTGCGGCAGCAGCTGACCCAGGAGCTGACGATGGTGCTGATCCAGCCGGAAGGCGAAGCGGAAACCAATGTCAAAGCGTTGCAGGCGAGCTGGGATAAGGTGATGGCGCCGTCTGTGGCGTCAGGCGCTGCGGATGAGGTTAAGCCGGACGGCGGCAGCGATGCCGCAGCGCCATTGCCATAAGCCGGGCGGGTCAGGTTTTGGCCCGCAGCCATTCCGTCACCAGCATCGGCCAGCTCGCCAGCGGCAAATCGGCCAGGCCGCGCATACCGAATCCGTGGCCGCCCTTTTGATAAAAGTGCAGCTCGGCCGGGATCTTATGCTCACGCAGCGCGGTGAAAAACACCATGCTGTTATTCACCGACACCGTTTCGTCATCCGCGGCGTGAATCAGCAGCGTGGGTGGCGTTTGCGCATGAACGCGGGTCTCCAGCGAGTAGGCGTCCAGGATTTTTTGATCCGGCCAGGCGCCCAGCAGACGGGTGCGCGATCCCTCGTGCGCCAGGCCGTCGCGCATGCTGATCACCGGATAGATCAACACCATCGCATCGGGGCGGGGGGAATGGTTCTCCGCGCCATCCTGCACCGGATAGATTTTTTCCGCGAAGCGCGTTCCCAGGCTGGCGGCGACGTGCCCGCCGGCGGAAAAGCCCATCATTACGATGTATTTGCCGTTCAGACCGCGCTGGGCGCGTTCGCGCAGCACGCGCACGGCGCGTTGCGCATCCGCCAGCGGCGCATCCGCGCCTTCGTGATGGCCGTCGTAAGGCAAGCGGTAGGTCATTACCGCCAGGGTATAGCCCATCGCGGTGAAAAAGGTGGCGAGCGCGCTGCCTTCGCGATCGATCATCACGCGCTGGTAGCCGCCTCCCGGCGCGACCAGCAGCGTAATGCCGTTGGACTCTTCAGGATGCCAGATGGCGATTTCCGGGCAGCGAACGCCGGTGGCCGCGCGATCGTAAGGCTCATACTCTTTTGCCATATCAACGATTTGCGGCTGAGCGCGCGAATCGCTGGCGCCCGGCGCATCGCCGTTGGGCCAGATATTAATGATTTCAGTACGCATAAGTTTTCCTGGCGCGAAGCCTGATGAGTAACAGGATTCGCGGCGCTGTTTTACCAGGCGGATCGCCTGCCGACATGGTGTAAAACATGGTCTTTTTTCAGGCTAGCGTCCAGCCAAAAGCGGGCTGGGGAAAAAGAATCAGACTAAGCCTGGTCAGGAAAAAGACTTGTAAATCAGGCGATAATCTATTCCTTTTCTTCAATTTTATTGATGTGCGCGAGGCGAATAATTGGCGGGTTTAGCATCAATACTTTCTTAAAGCGAAACGTTGAAAGGATTCGGCTGCGCTAACGCAAATCGCGCCGCGCGAAGAGATTTACGCTTCAGAGAATTTAATTCTCTTTTCAGCGGGTAACGCGCAGGTTCAAAACGGAAAGACCGAAGCGGCGTCAGGCGAAAGCGCAGCCCTGCCGGGAAGGCAGGGCATGAGGATCAGGCGGGCATGGCGCTGAGGGGAATAATGGCGCCGCGGTGTTGGATCACAGTGCTCGCGGTGAGATGACCGCGCTGCGCCGCCTCTTGCGGCGAGCCGCCGCTCAGACGTCGCGCCAGGTAGCCGGCGCTGAAGGAGTCGCCCGCCGCCGTGGTATCAATCACCTTCTCCGCCGGCAGCGCGTTGGCCGGCACCTCGATCAACGCATCGCCGCCGCAGGCGATCAGGCATGACGCCGCGTCGCGCTTGATGACGATCTCCTGCACGCCCGCCGCGCGCGTGCGGGCGATCACCGTTTCCAGCGGCTGCTCGCCCCAGAGCAGATGCTCGTCATCAAGGGTTAAAAAGGCGATATCGGTACAGCTTAGCATCGCCATATAAGCCTGCTGCGCCTCTTCTTTGCCGGACCACAGGCGCGGGCGATAGTTATTGTCGAAAATGACTTGGCCGCCGTTCGCCCGACAGCTGTTCAGCAGTCGCAGCAGCTTTTCCCGGCTGGTTGCGGGAAGGATCGCCAGGCTGATGCCGCTAAGGTAGAGGTAGTCAAATTGCGCCAGCTGCTGACAGATGGCGTCGGCGTCAGGCGTCTCAAGCCAGTAACGCGCCGCGGCGTCGCTGCGCCAGTACCAGAACGTGCGTTCGCCCTGCGCGTCGGTTTCGATCACGTACAGGCCGGGCATTTTATTCTCCAGGCGCTGAATCAGTCCGGTATTCACCCGCTCCTGCCGCCAGGCGGCGACCATCTGGTCACTGAAACTGTCGCTGCCCAGCGCCGTGACATAGTCGACGCTCAGCTGCGCGGCGTTCGTCTGGCGGGCAAGGTAAACCGCTGTATTCAGGGTATCGCCGCCGAAACCGCGCTTAATATTTTCGCCTTTTTCGGACAGCTCAATCATGCATTCGCCGATAACGGCGATTTTTTTCTGCGTCATGGTCTTTGGCCTGTAGTGAAGTTACGCTCCAGTCTCGCGTCTTGTATGGCAGGCGTCAAATGTTTTTGAAACGCTGTTTTGATTTACCTTAAGTAGCGAAAATTGCATTTATCATAGCGATACAGCGGCGAAAGCCGGTTTGTTCAGACGATTGCCCGCCCGCTACGCTGATAACATCAGGCGTCTATTATGGCTTGGACAGCAGATAATTATCCGACAGATAGCCGATACCGGCTGCGGAGATGCTAATAACCGGCATTCGCCACCAACCAGGAAAAGACCATGGTGATGAAGAATATTAGTCATCGGCTACCTTCTTCAGTTGACAGAGATCTACAACAGGAAACGTCTCTCTTCTGGCATCAGTGCCGACGATCCTATAATTTCCAGCCGATATACCAGCTTTCGGGCCGCTTAATGGCCATCGAACTTCTTACTGCGGTTTCTCATCCCTCCGCGCCGGAAAAACGAGTTTCGCCTGAAACCTATTTTGGCGTGCTGGACGTTCCACAGCGGCTTAATGTCGTGCAGGAGCAGCTTACCCTGCTGACGCAGTGGGGGCATCTGTTCGACGACGGCCATCTGGTGGCCTCGGTGAATATCGACGGTCCGACCCTGCTGGCGATTCAGCAGCATCCGCCAATCCGCCAGCTTATCGCTCGGCTTCCCTGGATGCGCTTCGAACTGACGGAACACCATATCCTGCCGCAGGAAGAGATTGTGGCGCAGATGCCGGAGTTAGGTCCGCTGTGGCTGGATGATTTCGGCTCCGGGATGGCGAATTTTTCCGCGCTGACCGAACTGAAATATGACTACATCAAGCTATCGCGCGAACTTTTCATGCTGCTGCGTAAAAGCGACGAGGGACGTAGCCTGTTCAATATGCTGCTGGCGCTGATCAACCGTTACTGCAACGGCGTGATTGTCGAAGGGGTGGAAACGGCAGAAGAGTGGCAGCAGGTGCGCAATTCGCCCGCCGTGGCGGCGCAGGGGTATTTTTTTTCGCGTCCCGTTCCCTTTTCGCAACTTTCTTCGCTGCCGTTACAGCTCCCCTGATGCCGTTCTGCTGCTGCTCGTCTATCTTTATCAAATAAGATCGAAGGGAAGGAGCAAAAGAAATGTCGCGAACGGGGAAAATAATTAGCTGGATTGTCGGGATTTTTTTGTTGTTGGTTGTGGTGGTCGTGGTCATTATCGCCACCTTTGACTGGAATCGCCTGAAGCCAACCATCAACCAGAAAGTCTCGGCTGAACTGAACAGGCCCTTTGCGATTCGGGGCGATCTGGGCGTCGCCTGGGAGCGCAATCGCGATGAGCCGGGCTGGCGCCGCTGGGTGCCCTGGCCGCATCTGCATGCGGAAGATATCCTGCTGGGCAATCCGCCCGACATCCCCGACGTGACGATGGTGCATCTGCAACGCGCCGACGCGACGCTGGCGCCGCTGGCGCTGCTGCATAAAGAAATTTTCATCCCGTGGATTAAGCTGCAACAGCCGGACGCGCGCCTGATCCAGACGGCGGACAAGAAAAATAACTGGACCTTCAATCTCGCCAACAGCGATGAAAAAGCGCCTGCGGCTGCGCCCTCGGCCTGGTCTTTCCGCCTGGATAACATTCTGTTCGACCAGGGAAAAATCCGCTATCGCGACGCTATCAATAAAGCCGACGTCACCGTGACGGTCAATCCGCTGGGCAAGCCGGTGCCTTACACCCAGGTGGCTGGCGGCGACGATAAACAGAAAGGGGCGGGCGACTTTATCTTCGGCTGGAAGGCCAGCGGCACTTACAACGACGAGCAGCTGGACGGCGACGGCAAAATCGGCGGCATGCTCTCGCTGCGCAGCCAGACGACCCCTTTCCCTGTGCAGGCGGATGTCAGAAACGGCACCACGCGCGTGCGGGTAACCGGCGGCTTGCAGGATCCGCTGAATATGGGCGGGCTGGATGTCCGCCTGCGTTTTTCCGGCGATACCCTGGCCAATCTCTATGGACTGACCGGCGTGCTGCTGCCCGATACGCCTCCTTATGAGACCGACGGCCATTTGATCGCCCGCTTCAACGACAAAAAAGGGCCTTCTTACCGTTATGAAAACTTCAACGGCCACATCGGCGACAGCGATATTCACGGTTCGCTGACCTATACCCAGGGCAAACCGAGACCGAAGCTGAGCGGCGAACTGACTTCGCAGCAGTTGCGTATGGCCGATCTCGGTCCGCTGATCGGCGTGGACTCCGGCAAGGGCAGCGAAAAAACCGAGCAGGCGAAGGCGCGGCGCGGCGAGCAGTCAACCCAGCCCGCCGACAAAGTGCTGCCGCACGATAAATTCGATACCAAAAGCTGGGACGTAATGGATGCGGACGTGAAGTTCAGCGGCAAGCGCATCGAACACAGCAGTTCACTGCCGTTAAGCGATCTTTATACCCATTTGCAGCTGGAAAACGGCGAGCTGCTGCTTGATCCGCTGCGCTTCGGCATGGCGGGCGGCAACCTGAACTCCACCATACGTCTGGAGGGCGACCGTACGCCGATGCGCGGGCGCGCCGATCTGCATGTGCGCAAGCTGCGTCTGCGCCAGCTCTTCCCGAACGTCGAGGCGATGCAGAGCAGCATGGGGCAACTTAACGGCGACGCCACGCTGAGCGGCAGCGGGAACTCTGTGGCCGACCTGCTGGCGACCAGCGACGGTCAGCTGAAGCTGTTGATGAACGACGGCGTTATCAGCCGCAGCCTGATGGAGATCGCGGGCCTGAACGTCGGCAACTATGTGGTCGGCAAAATCTTCGGCGACGATCAGGTGCGCATCAACTGCGCCGCGACCGATCTTAATGTCCGGCAGGGCGTCGCGACGCCGCGCCTGTTCGTCTTCGATACGGAGAATGCCGTGATCAACGTCACCGGCAACGCCAACTTCGCCAACGAGCGCATGGATCTCTCCATTAACCCGGAAAGCAAAGGGGTGCGTATTATTACGCTGCGCTCGCCGCTCTATGTGCGCGGCACCTTCAAGAACCCGGACGCGGGCGTGAAGACGGGGCCGCTGCTGGCGCGCGGCGCCGCAGCCGTGACGCTGGGCGCGGTCGTCACGCCAGCGGCGGCGCTGCTGGCGCTGATTTCGCCCAGCGACAATGAGGATAATCAGTGCAGCACCGTGCTGCAGCAGATGAAAAATCAGAAGTGATCAGTTGCGCCAGAGCACTTTGATGATGTGGTAGCCAAAGGCGGTTTTCACCGGTCCGTAAGGTTTCAACAGCGGGCAGGAGAAAACCGCCTTATCAAAAGCGGGCACCATCTGTCCCCGGCGGAATTCGCCCAGATCGCCGCCGTTGCGCCCGGAGGGGCAGGTAGAGTGTTTCTTCGCCAGTTGTTGAAAGCTGGCCCCTTTTTCCAGCTGCGCCAGCAGGTTTTTCGCCTGCGCTTCCTCTTTCACCAGGATATGTAAAGCCGCTGCGGTTTTCGCCATGTTCATCTCTCGGTCGTGTATACTGACCGCCCATTATTTCATTCCTGCCCATTTTTACTGAGCGATTTCTGTTATGCGTTTGAACCCCAGCCAACAACGTGCCGTCGAATTCGTCACCGGTCCCTGTCTGGTGCTGGCGGGCGCGGGGTCAGGCAAAACCCGCGTGATCACCAATAAAATCGCCCATCTGATCCGCGAGTGCGGCTATCAGGCGCGCCATATCGCCGCCGTGACCTTTACCAATAAGGCCTCGCGCGAAATGAAAGAGCGTGTGGCGCAAACGCTGGGACGCAAAGAGGCGCGCGGTCTAATGATCTCGACCTTCCATACGCTGGGACTGGAGATCATCAAGCGCGAATATGCCGCGCTGGGCATGAAGTCGAGTTTTTCGCTGTTTGACGATCAGGATCAGCTGGCGCTGCTGAAAGATCTGACCAAAGAGTGGCTGGAGGAGGACAAGACGCTGTTACAGCAGCTGATCTCCACCATTTCCAACTGGAAGAACGATTTGGTCGACCCGCCGCGCGCGGCCGCACTGGCGCGTTCCGAACGCGACAACATTTTCGCCCACTGCTACGCGCTCTATGATCGCCACCTGAAGGCGTGCAACGTGCTCGACTTCGACGACCTGATTCTGTTGCCTACGCTGCTGTTGCAGCGTAATCAAGAGGTGCGCGAGCGCTGGCAGCAGCGTATCCGTTACCTGCTGGTGGATGAGTATCAGGATACCAACACCAGCCAGTACGAGCTGGTCAAGCTGCTGGTCGGCGCGCGGGCGCGTTTTACGGTGGTCGGCGACGACGATCAGTCGATCTACTCCTGGCGCGGCGCGCGTCCGCAGAACCTGGTGTTGTTGAAAGAGGACTTTCCGGCGCTGGAGGTGGTAAAGCTGGAGCAGAACTACCGCTCGTCGCAGCGTATTCTGAAAGCGGCGAACATTCTTATCGCTAACAACCCGCACGTATTTGAAAAGCGACTGTTTTCCGAGCTGGGCGTCGGCAGCGAGTTGAAAGTGCTTTCCGCCAATCATGAAGATCATGAGGCCGAACGCGTGACAGGCGAGCTGATCGCCCATCACTTTATCAATAAGACGCAGTACAAAGAGTACGCCATTCTCTATCGCGGCAACCATCAGTCCCGCGTATTTGAAAAGCTGCTGATGCAGAACCGGATCCCCTATCGCATTTCCGGCGGCACCTCGTTTTTCTCCCGCCCGGAGATTAAAGATCTGCTGGCCTATCTGCGCGTGTTGACCAATCCCGACGACGACAGCGCGTTTTTGCGTATCGTGAATACGCCGCGACGGGAAATCGGTCCGGCGACGCTGCAAAAGCTGGGCGAGTGGGCCAATCAGCGCAACAAGAGTCTGTTCAGTGCCAGCTTCGATCTCGGACTGAGCCAGACGCTTACCGGGCGCGGGCTGGAAAACCTGCAACGCTTTACCCACTGGCTGGATGAAATTATTCGCCTGACCGAGCGCGAACCGGTGAATGCGGTGCGGGATTTAATTCGCGGCGTCGATTACGAGAGCTGGCTGTTTGAAACCTCCACCAGCCCGAAAGCGGCTGAGATGCGCATGAAGAACGTCAATACGCTGTTTCAGTGGATGAGCGAGATGCTGGAGGGCAGCGATATCGACGAGCCGATGACGCTGGCTCAGGTGGTGACGCGCTTTACCCTGCGCGACATGATGGAGCGCGGCGAAAGCGATGAGGAGCTTGATCAGGTGCAGTTGATGACGCTGCACGCCTCGAAGGGGCTGGAGTTTCCTTACGTTTTTCTGGTCGGCATGGAAGAGGGGCTGCTGCCGCATCAGAGCAGCATCGACGAGAACAATATCGAGGAGGAGCGTCGCCTGGCCTACGTCGGGATTACCCGTGCGCAGAAAGAGCTGACTTTTACGCTCTGCCGCGAGCGTCGCCAGTACGGCGAGCTGGTGCGCCCGGAACCGAGCCGCTTCCTGCTGGAGCTGCCGCAGGACGATTTGATGTGGGAAACCGAGCGCAAGGTGGTCAGCGCCGAAGAGCGCATGAAAACCGGCCAGAGCCGCGTCGCGGGGCTGCGGGCGATGCTGGAAAAATCCAAAAAGAGTTAGCCTTCATTATAAAAGACCTGGCCTCAGGCGAGAACCGCCGCAGCCAGCGTAGCAGGTTCGTTCAGGAGAGAGCCAGCGCAGCCGGTTCGATCAAGAAATCACCAGAAGCCAGTGGAGCCAGGACTGATAATGCGCCTCCTGCTCCAACAGCTCCGCCCGCAGCGGATGCCGTTCCAGCCAGCCGGCCGGCAGCGTCAAATTCAGCGTATCCTCCTCCGCCTGCAGTCTGACCGCTGGCAGGGTATCGTCGCGGCGACGGCTGGAGAAAATAATCGCCAGCCGCAGCAGACGGCACAGGCGTTCGGCCATGCGCGGCGGTACGGCGTTTTGCTGAGAGAGCAGGGCGAGATCGATGCTGCCGCTCTGGTTCTGCAACAGGCAGGCCAGCAGCTTTTTCTGCGCGGGAGTAAAACCGGGAAGATCGAGATAGCGAACAAGGTAGGCGGCATGTTGCGGTGCCTGACGAAAATCGACGCTCAGGCCGATTTCGTGGAGAGCGCAGGCGCTGAGCAGCAAATCGCGACATCGCTGATCCAGCTTCCACGCGCTGCTGACCTGACGAAAAAAACTTTCCGCTAGCTGACGCACCCGATCGGCCTGCTCCATATCAATGGTGAAACGGCGCTGAACGTTTTGCAGCGTGCGGCTGCGAATGTCGCGGTCGACGGGCAGATGCAGCATGCCGTACACCAGCCCTTCGCGCAGCGCGCCGCCGGCCAGCGTCATGCTTTCAATATGCAGTTCCTGAAAGATGGCGATGAGGATCGACAAACCGCTGGGGAAAACCAGCGCGCGCTCCAGCGTCAGCCCTTCGATCTCCAGCTCTTCAAGCTTGCCGCACTGGATTGCGCGTTGCTTGAGCTGCTGCAGTTTGTTCAGGCTGATGCGTTCGTCCATGCCCTGCGCCACCATGATCTCCTGCAGCGCCTGTACGGTGCCGGAGGCGCCGACGCAAATCTGCCAGCCCTGTTCGCGCAGCAACGGCGCGACTGGGCGGATCATCTCGCGCGCGGCCTGTTCCGCCTGGGCGAAATTTTCTTTCGCCAGGTGGCGATCGCTGAAATAACGCTCCAGCCAGGTGACGCAACCCATGGAAAGGCTGAAAAGCGCGGTCGCGTGCGACGCTTCGCCGGTCACCAGCTCGGTGCTGCCGCCGCCGATATCCACCACCAGCCGTTTGTCGGGGCCGCCGGTGGTATGCGCCACGCCCTGATAGATCAGGCGCGCTTCTTCTTCGCCGCTGATAACGTTAATCGGACAGCCGAGGATCTGCTCGGCCGGCTGCAAAAATTCTTGCGCGTTCTCCGCCAGACGCAGCGTGGCGGTGGCCACGACGCGAATCTGTTCCGGGGGAATATCCTGCAGCTGTTCGGAAAATAAGCGCAGGCATTGCCAGCCGCGCGTCATCGCCTCTTTTGAGAGATGATTCGCCTCATCCAGCCCGGCCGCCAGACGTACCTTGCGCTTAATGCGCGCGACGGCCTGGATCGTGCCGGAAACCTCGCGCACCACCAGCATATGAAAGCTATTGGAGCCTAAATCAATCGCTGCATAAAGTGACGATGCGCTTAGCATGGTGAGCTTAACCCGAACGTTTACGGTTGTTGCTGCGCGGCGGGCCGCTGCGGCGGTTGGCGTTGTTGCCGCGACGCGGCGCATTGCCGGAGCGGCTGCGCGCCAAACGTTTCGGCGGCGGCAGATCGCTGAGCAGCGCATCGCTGTTGTACTTGCTGACCGGGATGCTGTGGCCGATATACTCTTCAATCGCCGGCACGTTGAGCGCGTACTCTTCGCAGGCGAGGCTGATGGAGTGTCCGCTGGCGCCGGCGCGGCCGGTACGGCCGATGCGATGCACGTAATCTTCGCGATCGTCGGGCAGATCGTAGTTAAAGACGTGCGTCACGGCCGGAATATGCAGGCCGCGGGCGGCGACATCGGTCGCGACCAGAATGTCCACATCGCCTTTGGTGAAGTCGTCGAGAATGCGCAGGCGTTTCTTCTGCGCGACGTCGCCGGTGAGCAGGCCGACGCGATGGCCGTCGGCGGCCAGATGGCCCCAGATATCTTCACAGCGGTGTTTGGTGTTGGCGAAAATAATGGCGCGATCGGGCCACTCTTCTTCCAGCAGGGTTTGCAGCAGACGCATCTTCTCTTCATTCGAAGGGTAGAAGAGCTCTTCTTTAATACGGTGGCCGGTTTTCTGCTCCGGTTCTACTTCAACGTATTCCGCATTGTTCATGTGTTCGAAAGCGAGCTCGCGAACGCGGTATGAAAGCGTGGCGGAGAAAAGCATGCTCAGACGCTGCGCGGCGGCAGGCATACGGCGGAACAGCCAGCGGATATCTTTAATAAAGCCGAGATCGAACATGCGATCGGCTTCGTCCAGCACCACGACCTGAATGGCGCCCAGATTGATATGGTTTTGTTTCGCGTAGTCGATCAGACGTCCGGTGGTGCCCACCAGAATATCGACGCCTTGCTCCAGCACTTTCAGCTGTTTGTCGTAGCCGTCGCCGCCGTAAGCGAGACCCAATTTTAAGCCGGTCGCTTGCGCCAGCGGCTCGGCATCGGCGTGGATCTGTACCGCCAGCTCTCGCGTCGGGGCCATGATCAGCGCGCGCGGCTGATTAACCTGGCGGCCTTCTGCGGCAGGGTGAGTAAGAAGATGATGAAACGTCGACGTTAAAAACGCCATCGTTTTCCCGGTACCGGTTTGCGCCTGACCCGCGACATCACGCCCTAAAAGCGTATAGGGCAGTGCCAGCGCCTGGATAGGCGTGCAATGATGAAAGCCTTTTGTATCAAGGGCTTCCACCACCTGTGGGTGCAGGGCGAAGTCGGAAAACTTCTTTTCTGTTAAGTGTGTTTTGCTCATAGTGTGGTAGAATATCAGCTTATTATCGCTTTACGAAAGCGTATCCGATGAAATAAAGTCAACCTACGTTGGTATATTTTACGCCAATTCGCCAGGCATAATTTTGTGGAGTAAAACATGAGCAGCGATAAAATCGTTCACCTGACCGATGACAGTTTCGACACAGACGTTCTGCAAGCAGAGGGTGTCACGCTGGTAGATTTCTGGGCTGAATGGTGCGGTCCTTGTAAAATGATCGCCCCGATCCTTGATGAAGTCGCAGAAGAGTACGACGGTAAGCTCACTATCGCCAAGCTGAACATTGACGATAACCCGGGCACCGCGCCGAAATACGGCATTCGCGGTATTCCGACGCTGCTGCTGTTCAAAAACGGTGAAGTGGCCGCGACCAAAGTGGGCGCGCTCTCTAAAGGTCAGCTGAAAGAGTTCCTGAACGCTAACCTGGGCTAAGCCCGATATCGCACCGATCGCGGTGGCGAAATTTTTTCCCACCGCTATATTTAAGATCTTTCGGATGACAGCGGGTATCGCTATTATCCGTAAGATAAAGGGATAATACCCAAACGCTTTCCGGCTGCGGTCTGAAAGAGGAAGGGTATGGACGTCAGGGTTCAGGCGTGCTAGATTACTTTCACTGCATTACGCTCTTACCTTGTAGTTAGAATCTAAAGATTTCCTTTGTTGAACTCCGACGCGCTGTTACGTACGGCGGTTTGACAATCTGACGGTTAGCATCAATTTCGGCCTTGCGTTTCGACCGCCTCTTCGCTTCCTATCGCCATCCCTGACGATAATCGTCGAGAAAAGTTGAAAACCGAGCCATTAGCAGGCATGGAATTTTTGCCATACCATTCACGACAAACATTTCGAGAATTACCCCGAGTTTAAGAACCCATCACTATGAATCTTACCGAATTAAAGAATACGCCGGTTTCTGAGCTGATCACTCTCGGCGAAAATATGGGAC
>DENB01000085.1:0-12762 GCA_002359495.1 Enterobacteriaceae bacterium UBA2655 | reverse complement strand
AGACAGCTCCTACCTCGCCGGTCCCGACGATATCTACGTTTCTCCCAGCCAAATCCGCCGCTTCAACCTCCGCACTGGTGACACCATCTCCGGCAAAATCCGTCCGCCGAAAGAAGGCGAGCGTTACTTTGCGCTGTTGAAGGTCAACGAAGTCAACTATGACAAGCCGGAAAACGCGCGCAGTAAGATTCTGTTCGAAAACCTCACGCCGTTGCATGCCAACTCGCGTCTGCGCATGGAAAGGGGTAATGGCTCTACGGAAGACCTCACCGCTCGCGTACTGGATCTGGCTTCGCCGATCGGTCGCGGTCAGCGCGGTCTGATCGTCGCGCCGCCGAAAGCCGGTAAAACCATGCTGCTGCAGAACATCGCGCAGAGCATCGCTTACAACCATCCCGACTGCGAACTGATGGTGCTGCTGATCGACGAGCGCCCGGAAGAAGTGACCGAGATGCAGCGCCTGGTGAAAGGCGAAGTGGTGGCGTCGACCTTCGACGAACCCGCTTCCCGTCACGTACAGGTTGCCGAAATGGTGATCGAGAAAGCGAAGCGTTTGGTTGAACACAAGAAAGATGTGATCATCCTGCTGGACTCCATCACACGTTTGGCGCGCGCTTACAACACCGTAGTGCCGGCTTCCGGCAAGGTGCTGACCGGCGGTGTGGATGCCAACGCCCTGCATCGTCCGAAGCGCTTCTTCGGCGCCGCGCGTAACGTGGAAGAGGGCGGCAGCCTGACCATCATCGCGACCGCGCTGATCGACACCGGCTCTAAAATGGACGAAGTGATCTACGAAGAGTTTAAAGGCACCGGCAACATGGAGCTGCATCTCGCGCGTAAAATCGCAGAGAAGCGCGTCTTCCCGGCGATTGATTACAACCGTTCCGGTACCCGTAAAGAAGAGCTGCTCACTTCTCAGGAAGAGCTGCAGAAGATGTGGATCCTGCGCAAAATCATCCATCCGATGGGTGAAATTGACGCGATGGAATTCCTCATCAATAAGCTGGCGATGACCAAAACCAATGACGAATTCTTCGACATGATGAAACGTTCCTGATTCCGTCGCTAAGCGAGTACAGTTTATGTTCGCTTTCGTCTGAATCTTTCAGGAAATCGCCCCGACGCCACGTCTTAACGTGGCGTTTTTCATTTATGGGCTATAGGATTAACCCTGACGGGAGTATTTATAATGACTGCGGTAGCGATACGAGAAAATTTCCAGTTTTTTCGCATCGAATAAGCAGATTTCGGACTCTGGATGAACGGCAAAAACGCTTTTTTGCTTATAGTATCCATGTTTTGTAGCTGAGAGCCTTTAACGTGAATTTACTCACTATGAGTACTGAGCTTGGTTTAACTTTTCTTTTTTCCTTAGCTTTCCTCTTTTTTGCTCGTAAGGCAGCTAAAAAAATCGGGCTGGTGGATACGCCCAATTCGCGTAAACGTCATCACGGCGCTATTCCGCTGGTTGGCGGCATCTCTGTATTCGCCGGTATTTGCTTCCTCTTCGCCATTACTAACTACTATCTGCCGCATGCGCTGCTCTATCTGAGCTGCGCCGGGATTCTGGTGCTGGTCGGCGCGCTGGACGATCGCTTCGATATCAGCGTCAAAATTCGCGCGGTGGTGCAGGCGCTGGTTGCCTTGATCATGATTGTCGGCGCCAAGCTTTATCTGTTGAGCCTGGGATTTATTATCGGCCCGGTAGAGTTGATTGTCGGCCCCTTCGGCTACGTGCTTACGCTGTTCGCCGTCTGGGCGGCGATCAACGCTTTCAACATGGTGGACGGCATCGACGGCCTGCTCGGCGGGCTTTCCTGCGTCACCTTCGCCGCGATGGGCATCATCCTCTATTTCGACGGCCAGCTGAGTCTGGCGATGTGGTGTTTCGCGATGATCGCCGCCACGCTGCCCTATATCCTTCTCAATCTGGGGTTTCTCGGCAAGCGCTACAAAGTTTTTATGGGCGATGCGGGCAGCACCATGATCGGCTTTACCATCATCTGGATATTGCTGGAAACCACCCAGGGCCTGAGTCATCCCATCACGCCGGTGACGGCGCTCTGGCTGATCGCCATTCCGCTGATGGACATGGTGGCCATTATGTATCGCCGTTTGCGCAAGGGCATGAGCCCGTTCTCAGCCGATCGTCAGCACATTCATCATCTCATCATGCGCGCCGGCTTTTCGTCGCGTCAGGCCTTTATGCTGATCACCCTCGCCGCGGCGATTCTGGCTGGCATCGGCGTGCTGGGCGAGTACCTGGCCTTTATCCCGGAATGGGTCATGCTGCTGCTGTTCCTGTTCGCTTTCATGGTATACGGCTATTGTCTTAAGCATGCCTGGCGCGTGGCGCGCCTGGTAAGACGAATGAAACGTCGTCTGCACCATTTCCGTGAAAACCGAAAATTACCAAGATAAGTGCCCTATAAGGATAACGTTGTTATGACCTCTTCCGTCGTGGAGAACGAACTGGATATTCGCGGCCTGTTTTGCGCCTTATGGCGCGGCAAAGCGTGGATTGTGGGGTTGGCGCTGCTGTTTGCGCTGCTGACCTGGATGGCCTCGCTGCTGATGAAACAAGCCTGGAGCGCCACGGCGATAACCGATCGGCCTACCATCAATATGCTGGGCAACTATTATGCGCAGCAGCAGTTTCTCAATAATCTGGACGTGCGCACCAACGCGCTGAACCTGACCGTGCCGTCGCCGACGATGATGGATGAAGTCTATCAGGAGTTCGTCATGCAGCTCGCTTCATGGGATACGCGCCGCGAATTCTGGCTGCAGACGGATTATTACAAAAGCCGTAAAAGCGGCAATGCTCGCAAAGATGCCGCCGCGCTGGATGATTTGGTCAGCAACATTCAGTTTACCCCGGCCGATAGCGCGCATAACACGCTGGATAGCGTCAAGCTGGTGGCGGAAACGGCCAATGACGCCAATAACCTGCTGCGGCAATATATCGCTTTCGCCAGCGAGCGGGCGGCGCGGCATCTGAACGCCGAGCTGCAGGGCGCCTGGAAAGCGCGCAGCGAGCAGCTGCAGGCGCAGGTCAAACGCCAGGAGAGCGTCGCCGGCGCCGTGTTTGAACGCCAACGCCGCCGCCTTGAGCAGGCGCTGAAAATCGCCGATCAACAGGGCATTAATGAAAATCAGGCGCGCGCGGCCAGCGAATCGTTGCCCGATTCCGAACTCTTCCTGCTGGGCCAGGCTCGGCTGCGAGCCCAGCTGGAAACGCTGCAGGCGACCGGGCCCAGCTATGATATAAGCTATGATCAAAACAGGGCGATGCTGCTCACGCTGGAAGCGGGACCGAAGCTGAACAGCCAATTCCAGACATATCGTTATTTACGTACGCCGGAAGAACCTGTTAATCGGGATAGTCCGCGCCGTCTGTTCCTGATGATTATGTGGGGCGCCGTCGGCGCGCTGGTAGGCGCAGGGATCGTACTGGCGCGCCGTCCGCGTTCGATGTTACAGCAGAGTCATTAAGAGAATCCGCGTGAAAGTTTTGACAGTTTTTGGCACTCGCCCCGAGGCGATCAAGATGGCTCCGCTGGTCAAAGCGCTGGCCGAAGATGCGGAATTTGAGTCGCGTCTTTGCGTTACCGCTCAGCATCGGGAAATGCTCGATCAGGTACTGCGCCTGTTTGAATTGCAGCCCGACTATGACCTTAACATCATGCGCCCGGAGCAGGGGCTGACGGAGATCACCAGCCGCATCCTGCTGGGCTTGAAAAGCGTATTGATGGAGTTCAAGCCTGACCTGGTGTTGGTGCATGGCGATACCACCACCACGCTGGCGGCCAGCCTGGCGGCGTTCTACCATCGGGTGCCGGTGGGGCATATCGAAGCGGGCCTGCGCACCGGCGACCTCTATTCGCCATGGCCGGAAGAGGCGAACCGCAAGCTAACCGGCCATCTGGCGACCTTCCACTTCACACCGACCGAAACCTCGCGGCAGAATCTGCTGCGGGAAAATTTGCCCGACACGCGTATTTTCGTCACCGGCAATACGGTGATCGACGCGCTGCTCTGGGTACGCGATCGGGTACTGGACAACGCCGGGCTGAATGCGCGACTGGCGGCCCGCTACCCTTTCCTCGACGACAGTAAAAAGTTGATTCTGGTTACCGGCCACCGCCGGGAGAGCTTCGGCGGCGGGTTTGAACGTATCTGTAGCGCGCTGGCGCAGCTTGCCCGCCAGCATCCGCAGGCGCAGATCGTCTATCCGGTGCATCTCAATCCCAACGTCAGCGAGCCGGTGACGCGTATCCTCAGCGGCATCGAAAACATCGTGTTAATCGAACCGCAGGAGTACCTGCCTTTCGTCTGGTTGATGAATCGCGCCTGGCTGATCCTGACCGACTCCGGCGGCATTCAGGAAGAAGCGCCCTCGTTGGGCAAGCCGGTGCTGGTGATGCGCGACACCACGGAGCGGCCGGAAGCGGTAGAAGCCGGCACCGTAAAGCTGGTGGGCACCGACGTGAACAAAATCGTGGCTGAAGTCAGCCGTTTACTCCATGACGAAGCAGCCTGGCAGGCGATGAGCCATGCGCACAATCCTTATGGCGACGGTCAGGCCTGTGGTCGCATTTTGCAGGCGCTAAAAAATAACAGAGTTTATTTATGAGTTTTGAAACCATTTCCGTTATTGGACTGGGTTACATTGGGCTGCCGACGGCGGCCGTTTTCGCCTCGAAAGGAAAACAGGTGGTGGGCGTGGATATCAACGCCCACGCGGTCGAAACCATTAACCGCGGCGAAATCCACATCATCGAACCCGATTTGGACAAGGTAGTGCACGAAGCGGTAAAAAACGGCTATCTGCGCGCCACCACCATGCCGCAACCCGCCGACGCCTTTTTGATCGCGGTGCCGACGCCCTTTATCGGCGACCATCAACCCGATCTCAGCTTTGTGCAGGCGGCGGCGAAATCTATCGCGCCGGTGCTGAAACGGGGCGATCTGGTAATCCTCGAATCGACCTCGCCCCCGGGCAGCACCGAGCAGCTGGCGCAGTGGCTGGCGGCTGCCCGCCCCGATCTGCGCTTTCCGCCGCACTCGTCGCAGACGGATGTGCATATCGCCTACTGTCCCGAACGCGTATTGCCGGGCCAGGTGATGGTCGAATTGATTAAAAACGATCGCGTGATCGGCGGCATGACGCCCGCCTGCTCGGCGCGCGCCAGCGCGCTCTATCGCATCTTCCTGCAGGGCGAGTGTGTGGAAACTAACACGCGCACCGCAGAGATGTGCAAGCTGACAGAAAACAGCTTTCGCGACGTCAACATCGCTTTCGCCAACGAACTTTCGGTGATCTGCGCCGATCAGGACATTAACGTATGGGAACTGATCGCGCTGGCGAATCGCCATCCGCGCGTCAATATCCTGCAGCCGGGGCCGGGGGTCGGCGGCCACTGCATTGCGGTCGATCCCTGGTTTATCGTGGCGCAAAATCCCGAGCAGGCGCGGCTGATCCGCACCGCGCGCGAAGTCAACGACAGCAAGCCGGGCTGGGTGCTGGCGCAGGTGAAAAACGCGCTGGCGGACTGTCTGACGCAGACCGGCAAACGCGCCGGCGAGATTACCATTGCCTGCTTCGGGCTGGCGTTCAAACCTGATATCGACGATTTGCGCGAAAGCCCGGCGATGGAAGTCGCGCATCTGATCGCCAACTGGCACAGCGGCACCACCTGGGTGGTCGAACCGCACGTGCGGCAGATCCCGGCCAGGCTGGCCGAAGAGGCGACGCTGGTTTCCGTTGAGCAGGCGCTGCGAGAGGCCGATCTGTTGGTGATGCTGGTCGACCATCGCGAATTTCGCGTCATCGACGCCGACAGCGTGCGACAGCAGTGGATCGTCGATACCAAAGGGGTCTGGCGATAGGGCGATTACGCCTTTGCGACGCTGGCTTTGCCGCGGCGTCGCCTGCCTGAAAAGCGTGCCTGACGCGACGGCTGGCTGGAGTCACCGGCTGCGCAGGCGTTAACCCAAACCGGCTACGGCCGTTATCTGTTGGATTTATCGCATGTCCATTCAGGTCAACATTCATCCGCTCGAGTGGGAAAGCCAGTTTTTTGGTCTGCGCATGGCGCGCCTGGCGCTTGACGGCGCGCAGCCGCTCGATGCCGGGACGCTGCAGGGCTGGCCGCTGCTGCAGGCGAAAGTGCCGGCGGAGCGTTTCGAAGCGATTGATGCGCTGAGTCAGCACGGTTTTCAGCTGGTGGAAGGCGAGGCGGACTTTTCGTTAAACATTAAGCGGACCGAGCGGCAAACCGGCTTGCGCATCGCACGCGAGGCGCAGATCGAACCGCTGCGCGCCGCCGCAAGGCACGCCTTTAGCCAAAGCCGATTCCGCGCGCCCTGGTTCTCTTTGCAGGCCAGCGGCGATTTTTATGCGCAGTGGATAGAAAACGCCGTACGCGGCACTTTCGATAACCAATGTCTGATCGCCGTCGACGACGCTGGCGAACTGCAGGGATTTGTTTCACTGCGCGAAGCGGAAGGGGACGCGCGCATCGGTCTGCTGGCCGTATTGCCCCACGCCCAGGGCAAGGGCGTCGGTCAGCGCCTGATGCTGGCCGCGGCGGACTGGGGACGCGTCAGGCAGCTAAACCGGCTGCGGGTCGCCACTCAGCTCAGCAACCTTGCCGCGATGCGCCTCTATTTACGCAGCGGTGCCCGACTGGAAAGCACCGCGTACTGGTTCTACAGGAAAGGTGATGATTCCATTTAATGCGCCCCCGGTTGTGGGCACCGAAACCGAATATATGCAATCAGCGATGGGCAGCGGCAAGCTGTGCGGCGACGGCGGTTTCACTCGCCGCTGCCAGCAGTGGATGGAGCAGCGCTTCGGCAGCAAAAAAGTGCTGTTGACGCCCTCTTGCACCGCATCGCTCGAAATGGCGGCGATCTTGATCGATATTCAGCCCGGCGATGAGGTGATCATGCCGAGCTATACCTTCGTTTCTACCGCTAACGCTTTTGTTCTGCGCGGCGCGACCATCGTTTTCGTCGACGTTCGTCCCGATACGATGAACATCGATGAAACGCGCATTGAAGCGGCGATCACGGCGAAAACCCGCGCCATCGTGCCGGTGCATTACGCCGGCGTCGCCTGCGACATGGACGCCATTATGGCGCTGGCGCAGAAGCATCAGCTGTATGTGATTGAAGACGCGGCGCAGGGCGTGATGGCGACCTATAAAGGCCGTGCGCTGGGCACCATCGGGCATATCGGCTGCTTCAGCTTTCATGAAACCAAGAACTACACCGCCGGCGGCGAAGGCGGCGCTACGCTGATCAATGACGCCGCGCTGATGGAGCGCGCCGAGGTTATCCGGGAGAAGGGCACCAATCGCAGCCAGTTCTTCCGTGGGCAGGTGGATAAATATACCTGGCGCGATATCGGCTCCAGCTACCTGATGTCCGATTTGCAGGCCGCCTACCTCTGGGCGCAGCTGGAAGCCGCCGTCGCGATCAACCAGCAGCGCCTGCGCCTTTGGCAGCGCTATTACGATGCGCTGTGGCCGCTGGCGGCGACCGGGCGCATCGTTTTACCCACCATTCCGGCCGACTGCGAACACAACGCGCACATGTTTTACATCAAGCTGCGCGACAACAACGATCGCAGCGCGCTAATCGACTGGATGAAAGAGGCGGAGATCCTGACGGTATTCCACTACATTCCGCTGCACGCCTCGCCTGCCGGACAACGCTTCGGCCGCTTCGACGGGGAAGATAATTTCACCACGCGGGACAGTGAGCGCCTGTTGCGTCTGCCGCTGTTCTACAACCTGTCGGACAATAACCAAAACACGGTAATCAACTCCCTGCTGAGCTTCTTTTCCTGATGTCGCTGGCCAGAGCGTCGGTGTGGACCGCATCGTCCACGCTGGTAAAAATTATTGCGGGGCTGCTGGTGGTCAAGCTGCTGGCGGTCAGCTTTGGCCCGCAGGGCGTGGGGCAGGCGGGGAACTTCCGGCAGCTGATCACCGTGCTCGGCGTGCTGGCGGGTGCCGGCATTTTTAACGGCGTCACCAAATATGTGGCGCAGTATCAGCATGAGCCGACGCAGCTGCGCGCCGTGACCGGCACGGCGTCGGCCATGGTGTTGGCCTTCTCTATACTGCTGGCGCTGCTGTTTTTGCTGGCGGCGGCGCCCATCAGCGTCGCGCTGTTCGGCGACGATCGCTATCAGAACGTGGTGCGCATCGTCGCTTTCCTGCAGCTCGGCATTGCCTGGGCCAATCTGCTGCTGGCGCTGCTGAAAGGATTTCGCGACGCGCGCGGCAATGCGCTGGCGTTAATCATCGGCAGCCTGATCGGCGTTATCGCCTATGTCGTCTGCTGGCGCATCGGCGGCTATGCCGGCGCGCTGGTGGGACTGGCGCTGGTGCCGGCGCTGGCGGTGTTTCCCGCGCTGGGCCTGCTGAAGCGGCGCGCGTCGCTGCCGCTCGCCTGGCTGCGGCCGCAGTGGCATCCGGCGCTGGCGCGCAGCCTGGCGAAATTTACCCTGATGGCGCTGATTACCGCGGTGACGTTGCCGGTCGCCTGGGTAATGATGCGAAATCTGTTGGCTGAGCACGAAGGCTGGCAGCAGGTGGGTCTGTGGCAGGGGGGGGCCNNTCCAGGGCGTCACCAGCATCTCCGACGCCTACCTGCAATTTATTACCGCCACCTTCAGCGTCTGGCTGCTGCCGACGCTAGCCCGGCTGGAGAGCAAACAGGCGATCGCGCGCGAAGTGTGGCGCGCGCTGCGCTTTGTGCTTCCGGCCGTCGCCGCCGCCAGCTTTTGCGTCTGGCTGCTGCGCGATCTGGCGATCTGGCTGCTTTTTTCTAACGCCTTCAGCGGGATGCGCGACCTGTTTGTCTGGCAGCTGTGCGGAGACGTCTTTAAAGTAGGGGCCTATGTTTTCGGTTACCTGGTGATCGCGAAAGCGTCGCTGCGTTTTTATCTCATCGCGGAGATCAGCCAGTTCATTCTGCTGACGCTTTTTTCGCGCTGGCTGATACCATTGCACGGCGCAACCGGCGCGGCGCAGGCGTATATGGCGACCTATATTCTCTGGTTCGCGCTCTGCTGCGGCGCCTTTATCCTTTATTGCTGGAAAAAATAATTTTGATTCACGTTTTGGGATCGGACATTCCCCATCACAACCAGACCGTGCTGCGCTTTTTTAACGATGTGCTGAGCATCGAGCAGCCGACCCGCCAGCCGCGCCGCTTCATGGTAGTCGCGCGCGACGCGCAGGCATTTTCCGCTTTTAGCGCGCTCGACATCGAGCTGTTCGCCAGCAAAAAGGCGCTGGCGCGGGCGCTGGTCGCCCGGGCGGCGGATCGTCGGGAACGCTTTTTCTGCCATGGCCAGTTCAATCCTTATCTCTGGCTGGCGCTGCTGAGCGGCAAAATCAGACGCGCGCAGCTTTACTGGCATGTCTGGGGCGCAGATTTGTATGAAGATGCGGCGGGCCTGAAGTTTCGCCTGTTTTACCTGCTGCGTCGGCTGGCGCAGGGACGCGTCGCGCATCTGTTCGCCACGCGCGGCGATATTCACCATTATCAGCAGCGGCATCCCGGGGTGCCGACCTCGCTGCTCTATTTTCCGACCAATATGCCGGAAGCTACGGCGGTCCCGACGTCAACGAACGGGCCGTTCAGGTTGCTGCTTGGCAATTCCGGCGACGCGAGCAATCGCCATATTCAGGGGCTGGAGGCGATCCGCGCGCAGTTCGGCGACAACGTGCGCATTGAGGTGCCGCTTGGCTATCCGCCCGACAACGACGCCTATATCGCCCGGGTTGAAGCCGCCGCCGCGCGGTTGTTTCCGGCGGGCAACGTACATATTATTCGTGAAAAACTCGCCTTTGCGGCCTATTCGCAGCTTATCGCCCGCTGTCAGCTGGGCTATTTTATCTTTGAGCGGCAGCAGGGGATCGGCACGCTCTGCCTGTTAATCCAGGCTGGCATTCCCTTTGTGCTTAACCGCAAAAATCCTTTCTGGCGCGATTTAAGCGAACAACGGCTTCCGGTGCTGTTCAGCAGCGACGAACTGGATGAAAACGTTGTCGCCGAAGCGCGTCGCCAGCTTCAGCTGTGCGATAAACAGGCCATCGCCTTTTTCGCGCCGGCCTACGTGGCGGGCTGGAAAGCCGCCTTAACCCTGAGCGAAGGGGAGTTGATATGAACCTGATGCAGTTTAGCGGTCTGCTGGCGGTTTATCTGTTCTCGCTGGGCTTTATCCTGACGCTGACCTGGCGGGAGTTCAGGCGGGTGCGCTTTAATTTCCATCTGTTTTTCTCTTTGCTGTTTTTGCTGACCTTCTATTTCGGTTTCCCGCTGACCAGCATCCTGGTGTTTCGCTTCGATATGGCGGTGGTGCCGGCAGAATATCTTTTGCAGACGCTGCTGGCGGCGACGGCGTTCTACGCTATTTATTACGTCAGCTATAAGGTGCGGCTAAAGCCGTCCACGGCGCCGCCGGACAAAGCCTGGTTCAATCTGAACCGGGTAGAGGCGCACCTGAGCTGGCTGCTGATGGCGCTGGTGGCGCTGGGCACCGTGACGATTTTCTTTCTGCATAACGGCTTTTTGCTGTTCCGCCTGAGCGCCTATAACCAGATTTTCTCAAGCGAAGTCTCCGGGGTGGCGCTCAAACGCTTCTTCTACTTCTTTATTCCGGCCATGCTGGTGCTCTATTTCCTGCGGCCTACGCAGCGCAACTGGATGCTCTTTTTGCTGGTCACGGTTGGTTTTGGGCTGTTGACCTATGCGCTGGTCGGCGGGACGCGCGCCAATATCATTATCGCCTTCGCGCTGTTTCTGTTTATCGGCATTACGCGCGGCTGGATCACGCTGTGGATGCTGGCTGCGGCAGGGGCGATGGCGATTGTCGGCATGTTCTGGCTGGCGCTGCGGCGCTATAACCTCGACGTGGTGGGCGATGAGGCGTTTTATACCTTCCTCTACCTGACGCGCGACACCTTCTCGCCGTGGGAAAACCTGGCGCTGCTGTTGCAGCACTATGAAAAAATCAACTTTCAGGGGCTGGCGCCGCTCTGGCGCGACTTCTATGTCTTTATTCCCGGCTGGCTCTGGCCGGACCGGCCTGCGATGATCCTGAACAGCGCCAACTATTTTACCTGGGAGGTGCTGGATAACCATTCGGGGCTGGCGATCTCTCCGACGCTGATCGGCTCGCTGGTGGTGATGGGCGGCGTCTGGTTCATTCCGCTGGGCGCGGTGGCGGTAGGTATGATCATCAAGTGGTTTGACTGGCTGTACGCCTGCGGACGGCGTGAGAACAATCGTTATAAGGCGGCGGTTCTGCAAAGCTTCTGCTTCGGCGCGGTATTCAATATGATCGTGCTGGCGCGCGAAGGGCTGGATGCGTTCGGCTCGCGCGTGGTGTTTTTTTGCGTTATTTTCGCCGCCTGCGTCGTGGCGGCGAAACTGCTTTACTGGCTGCTGGATCGCGCCGGGTTGATTCGCAGCCGTGAGAATCAGGTTCTGCAAAGCTCAGTCTGATATCACAGGCCTAACAGGAAAATAAAAACAGTTTATGACAAGGCAACCCGATGCGCCGCAGTATCAGATTCGCGGCGTAGCGCTTTATGGCTTCGACAAAATGGCGTCGTTTCTCGATTTTCTCTTTGCCGACGGCAAGGTTCGCACCGGGACGCTGGTGGCGATCAATGCGGAAAAAATGTTGACGGCGGAAACCGATGGCGAACTGCGCATATTGTTGCAGCAGGCGGAATTTAAATATCCGGACGGCATTAGCATCGTTCGCTCTATCCGCAAAAAATATCCTGAGGCGGTGGTGAGCCGCATTGCGGGCGCCGACCTGTGGGAAGCGCTGATGGAGCGCGCCGGACGGGATGGAACGCCGGTTTTTCTTATCGGCGGCCGTCAGCAGGTGCTGAATGAAACCTGCGACAAGCTGCGCCGACAGTGGAACGTCAATATCGTCGGCAGTCAGGATGGCTACTTCGCGCCGGCGGATCGCGACGCGCTGTTCGCCCGGGTCGCAGCCAGCGGGGCGCAGATCGTGACCGTCGCGCTCGGCTCGCCGCGTCAGGAGCTGCTGATGCGCGACTGCCGCCAGGTTTGCCCGCAGGCGCTTTATATGGGGGTCGGCGGCACTTACGATGTCTTTACCGGCCAGGTAAAACGGGCGCCTAAAATCTGGCAGAAGCTGGGGCTGGAATGGCTTTACCGCCTGATTGCCCAGCCGAGCCGCTGGCGCAGGCAATTAAAGCTGGTGAAATATTTGCGCTACCACCTGCGCGGCGATCTTTGATATCGCTGATTTTTTCAACAAATTTCGCCCGAGCGTGTGGAAATAGTGAGCGAAAAGTGCAAGGAACGCGCAAAGCGTCATGAAAGCTGTTTTTTTATGAAAAAAGCGCTGGACAGCATCATGGCAAATCCGTAGTATGCCCATCCGCAACGGCGCTACGCGCCCGTAGCTCAGCTGGATAGAGCGCTGCCCTCCGGAGGCAGAGGTCTCAGGTTCGAATCCTGTCGGGCGCGCCATTTGGTTTAAGCGCAAGAGCTGCGGTGGTTACATTACCGCGTTAGTTAGAAGGATAACTCCTGCAAGCGTTATCCGGGTTAGTAAGCGAGCTTGCAGAAAGAATTATGGTGGCTATAGCTCAGTTGGTAGAGCCCTGGATTGTGATTCCAGTTGTCGTGGGTTCGAGTCCCATTAGCCACCCCAGATTTTGCTGGGATATTGCGAAGGTGGCGGAATTG
>DENB01000096.1 GCA_002359495.1 Enterobacteriaceae bacterium UBA2655 | reverse complement strand
CGCTGCTGCTGGACGGCGGCGTGCGCAGCGGCAGCGACGCCGTTGTCGCCCGCTGCCTCGGCGCCTCTCTGTCGCTGAGCGTGCGTCCGGTAATCAGCGCGCTGGTGGCGGGCGGCGAAGCGGCGGTTTTCGACCTGCTTTCCGGCTGGGTCAACGAAATCACCGCCGTCAGCCACTGGTGCGGCGTCAGCGAGATGGCGCAACTTAACCCGACCTTTCTCACGGAGTCTGTTGTATGACGCATCGCTTAACGCTGAATCAGGGCGACAGCAGCGAATCCCGCATCTATTACTGCGCCCATTATCTCGCCGACAGGCTGGGCTTTTTCGCTGAGCAGGATCTCGTCGTCAACTTTACCACCAGCGAATCCGGCGGCCACACCATTCAGGGCGGCCAGGTGCCTGCGGTCATCAACCGCGAAGCGGATTTAACCTTGGGCGGCCCGATGGTGGCGATGAAGGATTATCAGGAGAACGGAGCGCGCCTGCGCTGTTTCTGCGCNNCCCCTGGTTCCTGGCTGCCGCGCAGGCGCAACCCGCTTTTCAACTGGCCGATTTACGCGGCAAATGCGTCATTGACGTCGGCAATGTGGGCACCGCTACGCTCACCTTTCGCTGGCTGCTGCGTCAGCATGGACTGGCGGATGCGGTCACGCTGCTGCCCGGCAGCGGCGACGAAGCGCGCGACTATGCCAGGGTCGCCGCCGGCGATGCGGATTACGCGCTGCATTCGATGCACGCGCTGGCCCCGGCGATCGCCGACGGCCTGTTGCACAGCGTCGCCAACCTGGCGCAGCCCTGCGGCAACGTGCCCTGGAGCGCCTATATCGCCCGGGCGGACGTGATGCAGGAGAAACCCGCCGCCTTTGCCGCCTTTACGCGCGCCATCGCCCGGGCGCTGCGCTGGCTGCGGCAGCATGATGCGCTGGAGGTCGCCGAACAGATCCAGTCGCGCTATCCCGGCTATTCGCTGGCGGCGCTGGTCGTCGGTATTGCCGCCTATCAGCAGGCGCAGGTCTTCGCGCCGCAAACGCTGATCCCGCGTGCGGATTTCGACCATTTTTGTCAGCTGCTGAGCGACATCGGCTGGCTTGATCCTGCTCTGCCGGTGCCTTATGCGGCGCTGGTCACCCATCCCGGAGAGACGGCATGAAAACGCTGATTATTAACGGTCTGGTCATCACCGCGCAGGGCGAACAGCCTGTCGACCTGCTGATCGACAACGGCAAAATCGCCGCCCTGCTGACGCGCGGCGCGCTGCAGCCGACGGTGGACGAGGTCATTGACGCCAGCGGCCTGATCGTGGCGCCCGGCGCGATTGACGTACATACCCACTTTACCGGCTCGCACGATTTCCCCGAACAGGAACTACGAGAAGGTACGCGCGGCGCGGCGGCGCACGGCGTCACCACCATCGTCGAGATGCCGCATTCGCTGCCGCCCGCCACTACGCTGGATCGCTTCGTCGCCAAACGCAGCTGGCTTGAGCGCAACTGTTCGGTGGATTTCGCCATGTGGGCGGGCCTGGACGGCGATAACGTCGATCAGCTCGCCGCGTTAGACAAAGAGGGCGCCATCGCCTTTAAAGCTTTTCTGTGCAGCGGCGCGCCAGACGGCGGCGCCACAGACGAAAAAGGCTTGCCGCGCCTGGACGACGACGGCCTGCTGCGCGCGATGCGCGAACTCGCGACCTTCGACGGGCTGATCGGCGTTCATGCGGAAAACCATGACATTTTGCTCGGCGCGGGCAACGAACTGCGCCAGGCCGGGCGCAAAGATACGCGCGCCCATGCGCTGGCCGGGCCGGAAATCGCTGAAATTGAAGCGGTCGGTCGGGTGCTGGCGATCGCGCGCGAAACCGGCGCGCGTTGCCATATCGTTCACGTCAGCTCGGCGCGCGCCACCGAGACGATTATCGCGGCGAAGCCCGAAGTGCGCGCCACCTTTGAAACCTGTCCGCACTATCTGATTCTCGACGAAGAAGACCTGGTGCGTATCGGGCCCAACGCCCGCTGCGGCCCGCCGATTCGCCCGCGTCCGGTCGTGGATGCGCTATGGCAGGTGCTGGAGCGCGGCGGGATCGACATGATCGCCTCCGATCACTGCCCTTATACCCCGGAGCAGAAGCTCGCCGGACTGGAGAGCATCTGGGAAGCGGGCATGGGTCTGACCGGCGTTGAAACCTTAAGCCCGATGTTCTTCAGCGAGGCGCACCGCAAACGCGGGCTGCCGCTGAGCGAGTTTGCCCGCATGACCGCCAGCGGCCCGGCGCGCGCCTTTGGCTTATGGGGCCGGAAAGGCGCCATCGCGCTGGGGTTCGACGCCGATCTGGCGTTTTACGATGCAAACGCCGAATGGCGCGTCGAGGGGGCGAAGTTTCACGGACTCGGCAAGTGGAGCGCATTTGAAGGCATGGTCTGTCAGGGTAAAGTGGTGCGCACATTCATTCGTGGCGTCACGGTATATAACCACGGCCAGATACAGGTCGAACCCGGCTTCGGCCAATTCGTGACAAGACAGGCATAACCAGGACAACAACATGGCAGGAAAGTCGACAACGCTGGCGGGCCGCGCAGGCAACAAGAGAAGCGTCAGCGCGCCGCCTTCGCAGGAGGATAACGCGATGCGGGAAGGCGTCGCTGTCCGGCCGCGCACGCTGGTGGATCGCGCGGTGGACGCCATTCTCGCCGCCGCCTCGCGCGGGCTGATCCTGCCCGGCGATCGCATTGCGGAACCTGATCTGGTGGCGCGTCTCGGCATGAGCCGCGTTCCGATCCGGGAAGCGCTGCGCATTCTGGAAAGTCAGGGCATCGTCACCAGCGAACCTTATAAAGGGATCCGCCTGATGGAGATCTCCCATCAACGACTGGAACAGATTATCGACGTGCGTATTCCGCTGGAAACATTGGCCTGCCGTCGCGCTATCGAAGCGGGCAGAAACGGCGCGCCGCAGCTGACGACGCTCTATCAGGCGGTCGCCGACATGCAGAACATGATGCAGCGCGACGATGTTTACGGCTTCGCCTCGGCGGATACCGCCTTCCATCGCACGCTGTGCGGCTTCGCCCATAACCCGGTGCTCAGCAATCTGTGGGAGTCGATCGCCCGTCAGCTCACGGTGATTTTCGGTCTTTCCACCATGGGCAAGTCGATGAGCGCCATCATTGAAGAACATCAGAAGCTGATCAACGTTTTTGCCGAAGGCGATATCGCCAAAATTTCCGACGAAATCGAGCAGCATATCCGTATTCAGGTTCTGGATGTGGATTACGAAACCATCATTGCGCAGCGCCGTCGGCAACGCTCCTCCGCCGACTGACGCTGTTGATAAGCCTTTAACACCAGGAAAACCCTAATGAAAATCACTAACGTAGAAGCTTTTTACCTGCGGCTTCCCGTGATAGAACAGCGCACCGACAGTTCTCAGGACGCGCTGCTGATCAAAATCAGCACCGATGCCGGTATTGTCGGCTGGGGAGAAGTGGACGGCAGCCCCTACGTGACGAAAGCGATTATCGAAGCGCCTTATTCTCACACCATGGTGACCGGCCTGAAATCGCTGCTGATAGGCGAAAATCCGCTGGAAACCAGCCGGCTGTGGAAGAAAATGCATCGCGCCACCATCTATTACGGCCGCAGCGGCGCGGTCCTGCAGGCGATGGCGGGTATCGATATCGCGCTGTGGGATATCAAAGGAAAAGCGTTCGGCAAACCGATCGTCGAGCTGTTAGGCGGCGCGCTGCGCGATAAAATGCGCGTCTACTCCTCCAATATGTTCCAGTTCAGCGTAGAGGAAACGGTGGCGCGCGCGCGTCATGCCATCGACACCGGACACACCGGCGTGAAGTTCGGCTGGGAGCCTTTCGGCACCGACGAGGCGCAGGACCTGCGCTATCTGGAAGCACTGCGCCGCGCGATGGGCGACAAGATCGATTTAATGCTGGATGTCGGCCACGTCTGGGATGCGAAAACCACGATTCGCCGCAGCCAACGTTATGAGCATCTGAATCTGTTCTGGATTGAAGAGCCGCTGCATCCCGATAACTACGCTGGCTACGGTCAGGTTTCCGCCGCCTGTCAGCAGCATATCGCCGCGGGCGAGCAGGAGTGTTCGGTGGTCGGCTTCCAGCGGCTGATCGATGAAGGCGGAATCGATATCGTGCAGATCGATTTGACGCGCACCGGCTTTACCCAGGCGATGGAGATCGCCAGCTACGCTCACAGCCGCGGCCGCAAAGTGTGCAATCACAATTTCACCACCGATATCAATACCGCCGCCTCGTTGCACTTCCTCTGCGCCATCGAAAATGCGCTGGTGATGGAATACTGCTTCGAACCGGGCGAAATCAGCCGTTCGCTGGCGCAAAATCCGGTTCGCATTGCTGAGGGTTACGCCTGGCTGCCGTCGGAGCCGGGCCTGGGCGTCACGCCGAACGAGGCGGTGATTGAGAAGTTTCTTGTCAGAGAGTGAGTGGTTTTGCCGCGCCACAGACGCTTGTTTATCTGCTGTGTAAAGAACAGCGCCTGTGGCCGCTAAGCCATCAAAAAATAAGGGTGGCTGAATCTACGCCACAGGCTTTTGCATAGCGGGCCAGGGTTTCTAAGCTAGCCGATGCGATGTTTTTTTCCATGCGTGAAACCGTGGGCGGCTTAACACCCATACGCTCAGCGACCTGTGCGCTGGTTATCCCGGCATGGTGTCGCCACTCCATTAAAAGCGCCTGAAGGCGTTCTTTACGGAGTTCCGCTTCATAGGCGGAACGAAATTCCTGTGACTCCATCAGGTTTGCTTTCACTTCCGCGAGAGTCTTGTATTTCATAACATCTCCTTTATCCGGCGCCAGGCCAATTCAATTTCAGGACGTGGCGTCTTCGAAGTCTTCTTTATAAAGATACTTAAAACAAAAATTTGATTGCCTGTTTGGTAAACCCACAGGCCTCTGGCTATATCGCTCCCCATCGTTCTGACTTCAAACATGCCGTTCCCGATGGGTTTGCAGTACGGCTCTCTTAATGCTTGAGGATTAATCTCCAGCTTTTCCAGCATCCTTACCATTTTTGCTGACACTAAAGCGGGAAGATTAAGCAGTTCTGTTTCCGCTTCATGGTGCAATTTAACCTTAAACAAGGTTATCTCTCCCTGATGTGAGTAGTAGCATTAAGGCTAACATAGCTTATATGCTAAATTAGCTTTAAAGCTAACCAATTTATCACAGTCCGCTTTGAATTTTTGCGTTCACAGCGCGATTAAATCAAATACAGTCAAAACCCTGGCCTCGACGAAAGAGCTTTTTCTGAGCCAAGGGGTTGTTGACGCTGTGCTGACTGACTACCCTTTTTTCCCTGAACGCATAACGCCACGGGGAAGTCATGCCGCAAAAAATAAGCTGGATCGATAACCTACGCGCCGTCGCCTGTCTGATGGTGATTATGATCCACACCACCACCTGGTATATCACCGGCCCGGCAGCGGTCAGCGGCCTCCACTGGGATTTGGCCAACCTGCTCAACTCAGCGTCGCGCGTCTGTGTGCCGCTGTTTTTCATGATTTCCGGCTATTTGTTCTTTGGCGAACGTAGCGCGCAGGGACGTCATTTTCTGCGCATCGTGCTCTGCCTGCTGTTTTACAGCGCCGTGTCGCTGGCTTATATCGCCTGGCTGACGCCGATCAGCGAAGGGCGATCGCTGCTGAAGCTGCTGCAAAAGCCGGTGTTCTATCATCTGTGGTTTTTCTTCGCCATTATCGGCATCTATCTGCTTTCGCCGCTGATTCAGGTAAAAGCGGTCAGCGCGCGTTATACGGCAATCCTGGTGCTGGTACTGGCGGTGCTGGCGAATCCCAATACGGTCAGTCAATCTTTCGGCCCGTTTCACTGGCTGCCGGTCAATCTCTACGTTAGCGGCGACAGCTTTTATTATGTGCTCTATGCGCTGCTGGGACGCGCCATCGGCACCATGGAGACACAAAGGCGGGGCGTAACGCCGCTGGCGGCCGCGGCTTTCGTCGCCTGCGTAGCGGGCATCGCGCTGGGAACGAAGCAGGCGCGACTCTCACACGGCGCTTTTGCCGATACCTGGTATCTTTATTGCGGTCCGCTGGTCTTTATTGCCGCCATCAGCCTGCTGTTGCTGTTTAAAAACTGTCTGAATCAGCGACCGCTGCCGGTACTGGCGAACCTTTCCCGCTATTCATTACCGATTTACGGCTTTCATGCGCTGTTTATCCATTTTTTACGCACCCGCCATCTGGACGATATGGCGCAGCCGCTGCTCGATATTCCCTGGGTATTCGGCGTGACCTTAGGCGGCAGCGTATTGCTGGCGATGCTGGTGCAGCGCGTAGATAAACGTCATCTGGTGAGCTGATCTTTCTGGCGCTGGCGGGCGCGCCGGAACTGGCGCGCAGAGGAAAACCCCGCCGCCAGCGCCGCTTTTTCCGCGCCTTCGCCCTGTTGTAGCCGCTGGCGCGCAATGCCGAGCCGCGGCTGTTCATGGTATTCGCGCACGCTGACGCCAAGGTACTGACGGAACAGCCGGGCCAGATGGCGCGGGCTGACGTGCACGCGACCGGCGAGATCCGCCAGCGACCAGCTATTTTCCGGCTGGGCGATCATCGCATCCTGGGCGCGATGGATAGCCGGATGCAGATGGTTTCGATAGCGCAGCCAGGGCGAAAGCTGCGGATCGTCGCCGGAACGGCGAAACCAGACCACCATCTCCCGCGCCACTTCAAGCGCCTTCTGCGCGCCGCACAGCCGGTTAATCAGATGCAGCGACAAATCGATGCCCGCCGTAATGCCCGCGCTGGTCCAGATGCCGCGATCTTCGACAAATACGCGGTTCTCTTTCACCAGCGCGGCGGGCGCGGCCGCCTTCAGACGCGCCAGCACTTCGTGATGGGTGGTGCACTGCACGCCGTCGAGCAGATCGGCGCGGGCTGCGAGCAGCGCGCCGGAACAGACGCAAATCAGCGTGATCTGCTGTGCGTGGATCAGCGGCTGCAAACGCCGCAGCCAGCGCCGCGCCGTTTCCGCCTGCGGCGTGTCATAGCAAACGCGGGAATCATGTACGCCGGGCACCACCAGCAGACTGCCTGCCGGCAACGTCTCCGGCAGCGGCTCGATGGCGCCGATGGTCATGTCGGTCGAGCTGATTACGCTGGCCTGCGGGCCAGTATAGCGCAGGCGAAACATATCCCCGGCCAGCTTCAGCGTTTCCGCCGGTCCGGTCAGATCCAGCGCCATTACACCCGGCAGCGTCAAAAACCAAACCTCCTGCGCCATCTCGCTCTCCTCAATAAGTTGTCAAACGGCCATGGCTGTCAGCGCCTGTAAGCACTCATCCACACTCTTAATCGTCGCGAAGCGATTAGCCAGTACGGTTTCGGTGCGGTGACGCAGATCCGCGCTGCTTAGCGTAACGCCGCCGTAGGTTATCGGGAAAGTCATCGTCGCTTCGCTGACGAAAGTCACGTTGAAGCCCAGATCGGACGCGACGCGCGTCGTGGTTTCACAGCACTGTTCGGTGCGAATGCCGCTGACGATCAGTTCCGTTATCTGCCGATCCTCCAGCCAGGCGAGCAGGCCCGATTCGGTCAACGCGTTATGCACATGCTTATGCACGCTGTGCGCCGCCTGATGGTTCAGAAACGGCATGCGCGCCACCAGACCTGAGGCGAGAGAAAAAGGACCTTCCTTCTCGACATGCAAGACATCCACCACCGACACGCCCTGCTGCTGACAACCCGCGATCAGCCGGCTGATGTTCTGTTTAAATCGCGAATAGTCTTGTTCCTGCCAGTACTCACGATGAAAGAAGGATTGTTGAACATCGATAACCAGCAACGCTGAATTTGCCATTTTGGGACTCCTTATGGAATAGATGTAACACCATCATGGCGTGCCTTACGTCCATAAAGAAGGCCAGTTTGGGACATCACGCTGACGATGCAGGACAGGCTGTTTCCGTCATCAATCCTGCCAGCTGCTGCCAGAGACGCGCAAAAATTTCCCGCTGTTTCTGATAATACAAATAACGCTCAGGATCGGGCCGATGGCGCTGCTCCAGCGGCGGAGTCGTCAGCAGGGTTTCCGGCGCGGCGTCCGGCTGTAGCGCCAGCAGCGCCAGTCGCGCCGCGCCTAAAGCCGGTCCCACGTCGCCGCCGGTGCAGTAATCGAGCGTTTGCCCGCTGATATCAGCCAGCATCTGGCGCCAGTATGGGCTGCGCGCGCCGCCGCCGATCAAGGTGATGCTCTGCGCCGTCAGGCCGCAGGCGTGAACCGCGTCGATCCCCTGCGCCAGCGCGTAGCCCACGCCTTCCAGCACCGCCTGCGCCAGTTCCGGCCGACCATGCTGGTGGGTGAAGCCGAAAAATACCCCTTTCGCGTCGGGATTATTGTGCGGAGTGCGTTCGCCGGAAAGATAGGGCAAAAACCAGAGCGGCGGCGCTTCCCTGTCCGCCTGCGCGGCTTCCGCCAGCAGATGCGGCACGTCGTCGCAGCCGGTGAGCTTCGCCGCCCAGTCCAGACAGGAAGCGGCGCTCAGCATCACCGACATCAGATGCCAGCGTTCAGGCAGCGCATGGCAAAAACTGTGCACCGCGCTTTCCGGGTTGCTGAGAAAGCCGTCGCTCACCAGAAAATAGACGCCGGAGGTGCCGAGCGACAGCATGCCCTGGCCCGGGTTAATCATCCCCACGCCTACCGCGCCGGCGGCATTGTCGCCGC
>DENB01000084.1 GCA_002359495.1 Enterobacteriaceae bacterium UBA2655 | reverse complement strand
AAATTCAGTAAACCACTACAGTCACTTGTCGAGTGTTAGTAGAGCATCTCTCACATGTGACAGCTTCAACTTCAGTGCATTCACTTCCTGCGAAAGTGGCTTAGCTTCTTCGCCTCTACGAAGCAGGAATGATCCAAGATCATTAAGTTTCTGTAGTGAGCCAGTAAGCTGGTTCCAGGCTTCTTTGTTAGGTTCTGGAACTATCGGAGGGAGTTGCTGAAGAGCTGAGCTTCTCAGCCAACAGCTTTTGCTGAGCTGGTTCCGGGAGTCATTCACTTGCTTGAGTTCAAAATCGTTAAGACGAACTGTTACTGTATGCTTGCGAATGCGATTGGGTGGAAGTTTCTTTGATTCAGTATTATTGGTAAAAGACGAAGGAAACTCGTCATCGAATATATTATTAAATTTTTCCATATCAACTCCTTTGATATTAAATTGATAGCAAGTCCGTATGCTATGCATAAGTAATAATCATAATATTCAAGTGTGTCAATGGCTTAGATGTTGATTTTGAACTTGATTTTCCTTTTTCAACCGGAGGGAAGAAAAAGCAAGGCAACTGAGCATCGCTCAGTTAGCCCTTGCTTGTATTTAAGATATGACAGGAAGTATTGAATTTGAAATTTTTGAAATTTCAATTCTGGCATCAATTCTTTCCGTAACCAACTCTTTAATAGATTTGCTAATTTTATCCCTCAGTTCATAACTTTTCGGAATAGGAAGAATTACTTCTTCGATTCGCTTGCCAATAGTGTCAATTACATCCCTTGTAAATTGCTTTGTTCTTATTTGTCTTTTTACAATATATGTATTGAAAATCCCTAAGAGCAGGAAGGGATCAAAACCATTGAAATTATTAACTCTTATTTTATAGAGTCCTCCACAATATAATGATTTCACATCGTGCGATGTAATAATACATGAACTACCAATCAAATATGTTCCATCTCTAACAAGTAAAATGTCGTTCTCTTTAATGTCCTGAGATTCTCGATATTGCTCATATATTTCATCAGACACACCTTGTTTAGGATCAAATTTAATTTCCCAGTTAGAGAAATCACTTGTCCTAATAAAAGGTATATTTCCTGTTCCGTATGCCATTTTACCAATCTCATCACCTGTGGAAAGTGATAAAATCCCTTTTTCAATTAGATCGGATACAGGAACCAAATCGCAGGTTTTTTCTAAATCTTTTAATTCATCTTGAATTTCAGGATCGTAATATTTAGGCAAAATTATATCATTAGCAAGTGATTCTTTTGTGACCCAAAATGCTTCAAATTTTCCAAATTCTGAAGTAATAGTATCCTGAGGTGTTTTTTCAACTAATTTCAAGATATCTTCTTTTTCAAAATCCTCGAAAGCTTTAATGTTGTTTTCTTTTAAGCATTGCTCTAGTAAAAAAGGTAAGTTTTTAATTAATAACTTTCCTCTAGTCCTATTTTTTAATAGATCCTTGACTATTAACGATGCAGATGTGTTATTTTTATTGATTTTTGGGATCGGCAATCTTATATCATAAAATCTATTGCCGATTGTATCTATAGTATCTGCTGTGAATTGCATATTTCTAATTTGTCGCTGTATAATTGGCGAGTTTAATAATAGAAAGAAAATATACTCATCAAAAATTTCATTGTGTTTTACTCTGACTTTTATTAAATGTGACTGATATAGTGATTTTTCATCTAAGTCAGAAACCATACAATTGGTCCCAATCAGATATGTACCATCTCTCACTATTAGGATATCATTTTTTTGGATATCTTGTTTTTTAGAGTAAGAATCGTAAATTTCTTCTGAAACACCCTGTTTTGGTAAAGTTTTTATTTCCCAGTTTGAAATGTCAGATGTTCTGATGAAAGGAATATCACCAGTTCCATAAGCCATTTTACCTATTTCATGACCTGTTGAGCAAGAAATATACTCTTTTTCAACAAGTTCTCTAATTGTGAAGAAATTATATTCTTCTTTCAATGACGAAAAATAACTTTCAATTTCTGGGTCATAAAACTTGGGAATTAAAGTAGCCTCCTTCAGGCTACTTTTGTTAATCCAAAAGTTGATCATTTCTGAAAACCTTTTAAAAATTCGTTTGCAACTGTCGGAATGTCATCTAATAACTGTTCTTTACCATCAGCAGAGATCCTTAATGTAGGATTTCCTCTGCTGTCATGACCACACCATTTCACATCAGCCATGAATATTGGATAATCAGAATCTTTATCGGCTTCTTCTTTCTTTTTGCATATTAATACACAGCATTTCGCATGGGTATGAGGTTGAAATAACTCCTCAGGCATGGTCACCATAGCTTTTATAATCGAGTTTTTAAATATGTAATCTACAACATATTTATATTTAGGCATTCCAAAGATGCTTTCTAATAAAACAATCCCAAGAGTTCCACCTGGTTTCAAAAGGTCAAAGCATCTTTCAATAAATAGCAACTGGGGTGGCTGTTTATCAAGTATATCCCCTTTTTCAAACTCAGCATTTGAACTATTTATATTCCATTTATGTCCTAACTCGTAATTTTTTAAAATATCCTCAGAATCTATAGCCAGTTTTTTACCAAAAGGAGGATTAGTCATTACAATATCAAAGGTGCCTAACTGAACGCCTTCTTTTGTTTTACTATGCCAATTTTTAAAGTTATCAAGACTATTTTCGCAATATACTCCACCTCGCCCATCTCCAAGTATTGCCATGTAAGCTTTGGCTACCTTGCTCAAAAAGTAATCTTTATCGATGCCTCTAAAATTCTTTATAGCAACTTTTTGTTTTTCTGATTCAATTTCATGCTCAGGCCAACCGTAATTATCACCCGTCGATTGGACTTTTGACCATACATGTCTAAGTCCCTCAGCTAAAAACCCACCACTACCACATGCTGGATCTATAATTTTTGCATCGATACCTGGATCAATCATATCGACAATCATCTTGACTACATTTCGTGGGGTGAAGAATTGACCTTGTCCACCTTTTAAGGATGGACCAATAAATACTTCAAAAGCATCACCAACTGCATCTCTTGAGCTTTCTTTTATACTAAATAATTGTAATTCGCCAACCACATATGCCAAAGTTTTGGCATCAAAAGTTATGGAATCCGCAACCTCAATAACATCGTCATATTGAGATTTAACTTTTTCGAAAAGATCCGTGATGCGCTTTTGTGCAACTTTAAGATTTTCATTTATCCCAACACGAAAACTTACAGTGTCATCAGGTTTAGTAAACCTTTCATCATAAATCTTACAAAATATCAAGTTTATTAATTGTTGTGCAAAAACTTCATCTCGGGTGATGCCAACCGCATTTGCCGCTAAGTAGTTCCTGATGGTTTTAAAAACCGATTTTAGATTAGTAGCAGGTCTAAGATCTTTTCTTTTAAACTTACCAATATCTTCAATTCGCTCTCCGAATCTTGGGATATTTGGAATCTCATCAAAATAAACTTTACCGGCTTTCTCTGTTTTAAAAAGGAAAAGCCTTTCATTTCCGTTATACCATACTCCGATTCGAGCCATTGAAAATCTAAGATAGTCTTCTAACTGGCTTCGGCCATCTTTTCTATTCTTCTTTTTGCACTCAATAATAATATGAGTGTTTTCTTCGATGTGGTTTTCTGAAGAAAATATAGCTATATCAACAGGATATTCTTTCTTCTTATCTGATGGACGGACCTTGACTCTCCATTGTGGTCTCGTCTGAATATGGCTCAATGGATATCCATAGTCCTTATGAAGAACTTCGCTAAAAACCTGAACTGCTTCTAATTCTTCAGGGGTAGCCTTAACCAATACCCCAGATACATAATCTTTTATATAACCTTCTTTGATTTCGTTTTCTTCAATCATCTTTTTTATACTAATACGTTGTTGGAAATTACTGCTATTTTAACATTTGTGATATTTTTCTGCAACGGAATATAAAATATCGAGATTTATTATATTTGTTCACACATCTATAAATTAAATATTTAAATTTTAAATTAAGTCCGATGTTGTGATTGACAAGTTGGGTTTTTTCTAACATATATTAAATGTAAATAAATTGGAGGTTAAAATGAAAATTAAAATTGAAATAATAGATGCATGGCCAGTAGAAGCAATTGAGAAGGGTGGATTTAATCATGTAAACTATCATGACAGTTCTCTTACTCCATCTGAAAAAAAGTTATTCGTCATTGAGAATGAAGTTATTTATGAACATACAATATTGGCACCAGTTCTTTCTGATATTCCTGATAATTCATTAGTTGAAGTAAAAGTGAAGGATGAGAATAGTTTTATAGTTGAGGTTTTAGATAGTTGGCCAGAACATATCGATTTGGCAAAAGATTTCATTACGAGAGAAAGGTTTAATAAATTAGAGTTTGGATATTTAACTATGTTAGATGGTAACGATGTATTACCATCACACATAGAATTCAAAGCTCTAATTCCTTACTATAAGAGCCATTTAGAAAAGAATAATTCATGGCCCTTAGTTAGGATTTTTATGGCCCACTAGGATTTAATGCAGCACAAGCAACTTCTGCTGCTTCTTTTGTGTCATATGCAATTTCGGGTTTTATCTTTGTTGTAGTGTTTTTCAAGCAAATGTAATAAACATAAATTCCTTTTTCCTTAAAAGCCACTACTTCATACTCAGGTTTAGAATCAAATCTGTCCTCGGAACCATTTGGGGGAGGGAAGCCTCCTCTAAAATTACTCATTATTCCTCCTATTTTTTTCATTGTTGCTAATTTTTATTGACAACTAATGAAGCTATATGTGCGAAATTAAATTGTCAATTTTTTTTCTAATTTTTCTCCTAAGTTCTCAATTGCATTTTTTCGCTCATCAAAGTAGTCGTACCTGTCATAAATTCCCTCAACACCTTTCAACTTGTGGTTTAGGCATCTCTCAGCAACATGTGGGGGAATGGACAGTGAAGCAAGCAGGCTCCGGCTTGTTCTTCTCAGGTCATGGACAGTGAAATATTCAATATCGCCCATAACGTTTTTTGGTTTCTTCTTCTTGCCAGGTTCAACCCCGAAAAGCTTCGCTATGGCTCTGTTGAGAGTGTCTTTTCCCATGTGCTGATTTTTACTTGTCCGGCGATTAGGGAAGACATAAGGCGAATCCCATGCTCTTACCTTTAACTCTTCTAAAATCTCAATAGCAAGAGGAGGAAGTGGGATGACGATTCCTACACCAGACTTGCTTCTTTCTTTTGGTAAGGACCATTTTTTATCTTCTAAATTGAATTCCGACCACGGAGCTTCTGTCAGCTCACTTTTGCGAACAGCGAGAAGTAGTAGTAGGGCACATGCCAGATAATTATCACGAGGGAAGCTGTCAGAGTGTTCTCTGAACACTTTAAAAACATGAGCAATCTCATCCAGGCTCAGTGCTCTTTCTCTGCTCTTTTCAATTCCTCCAGCATCGTTTACTCGGAATGCTGTCGCGGGATTGTTCTGAACAAGACCGAGTTTGATAGCATGATTGAAGAGCTGTTTCATGTAGAGAAGGGCATCATTTGCGGTAGTTGGTCTGTCACTCGCAGTGATTTTCTGGATGATAGAACGAACATCTATGGGAGTGACTTTCATCAAGGAGACTTCACCAATCGCTGGTGCAATATCTTTTCTATAAACTCTTTCTGGTATGCCCGGATATTTTAATCTTTTAACGAGATCCTTATGCCAATCTTCAAACAGTTCATTCACTGTAGTCAGTAACTTTGGGCGATTTAGTTTCCTCTCTGCAATAGGATCATCTCCTGCCACAACCTTCCGTCGAGCATCTCCCGCAAGGTCACGAGCTTCTGCGAGTGACACTAAAGAAACCTTTCCTAAGGTGATTTCTCGTCTCTTAGAGCTGATTGTGTATCTTAGCATCCAGTAGGATTCACCCTCTTTGGGAATCCTCAAATACAAACCTTCGCCGTCACTGTATCTGCCGGGCTGTCTGGTTTTAACAAGAGCCTGAACAGTTTTTACGGTTAGCGAACCCATAAATGAATCCTTCGAATTGAGATAACCCTTAGTGTAAAAAGAGTTACTATTTGCGGTGGGGAGTGGTTACTTATAACTCATGCATTTTGGCTAGTAAATGGAAATTACTCACCAATCCACTCTCCATAAAATTGTGGATTTTGGTGGAGAATTATGTTCATTGCTGGAAAGTGACTTCAATAAAAAAGCCAATTTAACATGGGCTTATGGATATTCATGGATGGAGGTGGAAATTATTCGATATTTTGAATCTGCTCGCGCATCTGTTCGATCAACACTTTCAGCTCGATCGCTGAAGCAGTGACATCAGCATTGATAGATTTCGACGCCAGGGTATTCGACTCCCGGTTGAATTCCTGCATCATAAAATCGAGGCGGCGTCCTACGGCTTCCTTTTTCTTCAGGATGTTGTAGGTCTCTTTTACGTGGGCATCGAGACGATCCAGCTCTTCGGCCACATCGGTGCGCTGCGCCATCATCACCAGCTCCTGCTCCAGACGGTTGTTTTCCAGCTGCACTTCCGCCTCTTCCAGCCGCGCCACCAGCCGTTCGCGCTGCCACTTCATTACTTCCGGCATCTGAGCGCGCACTTTGCCGACTTCCGCGCTGACGCCTTCCAGACGCTGTTCGATCAGAGTTTTCAGCGCCGCGCCTTCACTTTCGCGCGCCGCGATAAAATCGTCCAGCGCGCGATCCAGCGCCGCCAGCAGTTCAGCATTGATGGCGTCCAGATCTTGTTCCTGCGCGGACATCACGCCGGGCCAGCGCAAAATATCCAGTGGATTGATCGCGCCTTCGTCGCTCTGCATTTTTACCCAGTTCGCCGCCTGAACCAGCTGCTTCGCCAGCGGTTCATTCAGCATCAGTTCGCCCTGCGCGCCCGGATCGGCGTCGAAGCGCAGGTTGCATTCAACCTTGCCGCGCGTCAGGCGATTGCGGATACGCTCGCGGATCACCGGTTCCAGGCTGCGGAACTGCTCCGGCAGGCGAATGTAGGTTTCCAGATAGCGTTGGTTGACGGAGCGCAGTTCCCAGGCGGCGCTGCCCCAGTCACCTTTAGCTTCGCGACGGGCGTAAGCGGTCATGCTGCGAATCATAAGCGGTACTCATTTTCAGAAAGTTTGTCTGAATTATAGCGAGGCAGGCTTCGCCATAACAGAAGTAAGCGCGTTTTAGCGAGAAGGGCGAAAATTTTCGCCTTTTCGCGACAGGCACTTATCATTGTAATGGCGCGTTTTTTTAGGATAGCGGGGGTTAATGAAAAACTTAACGTGTGTTCCTCTGATGCTGGCTTTACTGCTTTCGGGCTGCAAGACGCCGTCTTCGCCGCCGCCGACTACTCGGGTGCAGCCGGTCTGCGCCGGCGGGGAAATGATGATGCAAACCACGCTTTGGTTCGGCATCAGTCGTTCGCAGGGCGCGGCTGTCAGCGCCGTCGACTGGCAAAACTTCGTTGATAAAGAGGTCACGCCGCGCTTCAATGCGGGCTTCTCGGTTTATGAGGCGCAGGGACAGTGGATGGGGCGCGAAGGCAGGCTGACGAAAGAAAACAGCAAGGCGCTGGTAGTGATTCACGGCATCGAGGATGACAGCAATAACCATATTGAAGCGCTGCGCAGCCTCTATAAAGAACGCTTCGCGCAGGAATCAGTGATGCGCGTCGATACGCCTGCGTGCGTGGGTTTTTAGCGGCGGGCGCTGCAAGACAGCGTCGGCGGAAGTCCGTATAATGCGCTGCTAATCATTAGCAAGCCGGAGAAAAACCATGCGTCCAGCAGGCCGTAGCGCACAGCAGGTGCGTCCCGTCACACTGACTCGTCATTACACCAAACATGCCGAGGGTTCCGTACTGGTTGAATTTGGCGAAACCAAAGTGCTTTGTACCGCCACCGTCGAAGAGGGCGTGCCGCGCTTTCTGAAAGGCCAGGGCCAGGGGTGGGTCACCGCCGAATACGGCATGCTGCCGCGTTCGACGCACAGCCGCATGGCGCGAGAAGCGGCGCGCGGCAAGCAGGGCGGCCGCACGCTGGAGATCCAACGCCTTATCGCCCGTTCGCTGCGCGCCGCGGTGGATCTTAAGGCGCTGGGCGAATACACCATTACGCTCGACTGCGACGTTATCCAGGCGGATGGCGGCACCCGCACCGCGTCGATTACCGGTGCCTGCGTCGCGCTGGCCGATGCGCTTAACGCGCTGGTGGCGGGCGGCAAGCTCAAAGCCAACCCGATGAAAGGCATGGTCGCGGCGATTTCCGTCGGCATCGTCGAAGGCGAAGCGCGTTGCGATCTGGAGTATGTGGAAGACTCCGCCGCCGAAACCGATATGAACGTGGTGATGATGGAAGATGGCCGCATGATCGAGGTGCAGGGCACCGCCGAAGGCGAGCCGTTCAGCCATGAGGAACTGCTTGAGCTGCTGGCGCTGGCGCGCGGCGGCATTGAAAGTTTGATTGAGGCGCAGAAAGCGGCGCTGAAAGCGTGATGTAGCAGGCGACCTCTGGGTCGCCTTTTCTTTATTTGAGGAGTGAGAAATGAAAGCCTGGCAGCGTCAGTTTATTGAATTCGCCCTGAATAAGCAGGTTCTGAAATTCGGTGAATTTACTTTGAAATCCGGACGCAAAAGTCCCTACTTCTTTAATGCGGGCCTGTTCAACAGCGGCCGCGATTTAGCGCTGCTGGGACGTTTCTACGCGCAGGCGTTGGTTGATGCCGACATCGATTTCGATCTGCTGTTCGGGCCTGCCTATAAAGGCATTCCCATCGCCACGACTACGGCGGTCGCGCTGGCGGACCATCACGATCGCGACGTGCCTTACTGCTTTAACCGTAAAGAAGCCAAAGATCACGGCGAAGGCGGCACGCTGGTAGGCAGCCCGCTGCAGGGCAAGGTGATGTTAGTGGACGACGTGATTACGGCCGGCACGGCAATTCGCGAATCGATGGAGATCATTAGCGCCAACGGCGCGACGCTGGCCGGCGTTTTGATTTCGCTGGATCGTCAGGAGCGCGGACGCGGCGATATCTCGGCGATTCAAGAGGTCGAGCGCGACTACCATTGCCACGTCACCGCCATTATCACGTTGACCGATCTGATCGCTTATCTGGAAGAGAAGCCGGAGATGGCCGATCACCTGGCGTCGGTGCGCGCCTACCAGAAAGAGTACGGTATTTAACGGAGCCAGCAGGCGAGCCTGGCTCGTCTGCTTATACCAGCTGCGCCGCCAGCAGCGGCCAGCGAATATCGAAATCCGCCGTCGGGCTGTAGCGAAATTCGGAGCGCACAAAGCGCGACAGCAGCCCTTCGCAAAACGCCAGCAGTTGGCTCGCCAGCAGGCTCTCGTCGGTCTGAAAGCCTTCGCCTTCCCGCATCCGACGTTCGCGCATCACCTGGCGAAGCTGCGCTTCAATGCGTTCAAACAGTTGGTTAATGCGGTTCTGCAGGCGGTCCTGTTCAAACATCAGCGCGTGTCCGGTCAGGATGCGCGTCAGCCCCGGATTACGCTCACCAAATCCCAGAATCAGCTGAACGATCAGACGCAGACGCGTCATGGTCTCTTTTTCATCTTTCAGGATTAGATTGATGCGGGTAATCAGACTGTCTTCAATAAATTCAATCAGGCTGTCGAACATACGCGTTTTGCTGGGAAAGTGGCGGTAGAGCGCCGCTTCCGATACGCCGACGTTGGCGGCCAGTTTCGCGGTGGTAATGCGTTGGCTTCCGTCGCTGGATTCCAGCATCTGTGCGAGCGACTGCAAAATTTCTTCGCGACGATTCCGTTTCGTGCTTATTTTTTCTGCCATGACCTTAAAAACCCCTGAAATTCACCCAAAGCAGGCAATACCACGCATCTGCCATGAGACAGCGTCTCATGGAGAGAAAGAGTGAATATCAACAGATGCGTAAAGGATAAGTGTGCGTTTAGTGGCGACCGGAATGGCCGAAGCCGCCTTCGCCGCGCACGCTGGCGTCAAAATCTTCTACAAGATTGAATTCCGCCTGAACCACAGGCACGAAAACCAGCTGGGCGAGGCGTTCGCCGGGCTGGACGATAAACGTCTGCTGGCCGCGGTTCCAGACGGAAACCATCAGCTGGCCCTGATAATCGGAGTCGATCAGGCCCACTAAATTACCCAATACGACGCCGTGTTTATGACCGAGGCCGGAGCGCGGCAGAATAACCGCGGCCAGGCTGGGATCGGCAATGTGGATCGCCAGGCCGGTCGGCACCAGAATCGTTGCGCCCGGCGCCAGTTCCAGCGCCTCGTCCAGGCAGGCGCGCAGGTCAAGCCCGGCAGAACCCGAGGTCGCGTAAGTCGGCAGCGGAAATTCCTTGCCGACGCGCGCGTCAAGAATCTTAACGTCGATTTTTTTCATCATAACGGCTGACAATCTCGTCTAATAATTGTTGGCCAAGGAGGCTCTTATCGGCGAGCGGTAAGATTTTCTCTCCTTCCTGCCAAAAAAGGTGAAGAGCGTTGGTGTCGCTATTAAAACCCTGTCCGGTTTTCGACACGTCGTTGGCGCAAATAAGGTCCAGATTTTTTCGCACCCTTTTTTGTCGGGCGTATTCTTCCACATTCCGGGTTTCTGCGGCAAATCCAACCACGAATGGCCGACCTTCAGTCAATGCACCAACGCCTGCGACAATGTCAGGGTTCTTCACCAGCTGCAGGGTAACGCTTTCGACGCCGCCCTGTTTTTTGATTTTTTCTGCGGCGATTTCCGCCGCCCGATAGTCTGCCACGGCTGCGCTGGCAATGAAAATATGTTGTTTGATTATCTCATTCATTACCGCCTGCTCCATCTCCAGCGCGGTGGCGACGTCGATACGCTTCACCCAGGGCGGCGTCGGCAACGCTACCGGCCCGGCGATTAACGTCACATTCGCACCGCGTTTCGCCGCGGCGGCGGCGATGGCGAACCCCATCTTACCGGAGCTGTGGTTAGTAATATAACGAACCGGATCAAGCGCTTCGCGTGTAGGACCGGCGGTAATCATAATGTTGAGATGTTGCAGATCGTTGACGGGAGACGCCCATTCCACCGCATAGGCGACAATCGCCAGCGGATCGAGCATGCGGCCGGGACCAACATCGCCGCAGGCCTGGCTGCCGCTGTCCGGGCCCCAGATCATGACGCCGCGCGCGGCGAGGCGCTGGAGGTTCTCTTGGGTAATCGCGGCGCGATACATCTGTTGATTCATCGCTGGCGCGACGGCGATGGGCGCGGCGGTGGCGAGACAGGTGGTGGTCACCAGATCGTTTGCCATACCGGCCGCGACGCGCGCGATAAGGTCGGCGGTCGCCGGCGCCAGAATCACCAGATCGGCCCATTTCGCCAGTTCGATATGGCCCATAGCGGCTTCGGCGGCCGGGTCGAGCAGATCGTCGTAAACCGGATAGCCCGATACCGCCTGCAGGCTCAGCGGCGTAATAAACGCTTTGGCGGACTCGGTCATCACCACTCTGACGTCCGCGCCGCGATCGCGCAGACGGCGCACCAGCTCAGGCGCTTTGTAAGCGGCGATGCCGCCGCCGATGCCAAGAACAATTTTTTTACCGGCTAATCCCGTCATGCTGTTCGCCTCTGTTATGTCGTTAGCCGCGCGTTGCGCGTCGCAATAGAGGAATGTTACCACAGCGCGCGGCGTACGCCTTTTCACTCCCTGCTGCCTTTGCGAGCCGTCCCGAAAAAACGGAAGGGCGCAGTGGCGCGTCGTCAGCGCAAGCGGCAGGATGATCTCGCATTCAGGGAGAACGCGCATGGACAATCTACCGCCTCGGGAAAAATTACAGCAGTCAGGCGCCGCGTCGCTCAGCGACGTCGAATTACTGGCTATCTTCTTACGTACCGGCGCGTCAGGCATCAACGTGATGGCGCTGGCGAAGCAGATGCTGAACGAATTTGGTTCGCTGTATCGCATCATGACCGCCAGCAAGCAGGAGCTGACCGCAATAAAAGGAGTCGGCGACGCCAAGCTGGCGCAGCTGCACGCCATCGCCGAGTTAGGCCGACGTTTTTTCGCCGCCCAGCTGGCGCGCGAAAACGTCATGGAGAACCCGCAGGTGACGCGGCACTATTTACAGAGCGTGCTGGCGCATCAGGAACGCGAACTTTTTATGGTGCTGTTTCTGGATAATCAGCACCGGGTGCTGCAGGCGCAGCAGATGTTCGCCGGTTCGATCAACAGCGTTGAGGTGCATCCGCGCGAGATTGCGCGCGAAGCGCTGAAGCACAATGCCGCCGCGCTGATTCTTGCCCATAATCACCCTTCCGGCATAGCGGAACCGAGCCTGGCTGACCAAGAGATTACCCGGAAAGTGAGCCAGGCATGCGCGTTGCTTAACATTCGTGTATTAGACCATCTGGTTATTGGACGCGGCGAATATGTTTCGTTTGCCGAGCGCGGCTGGCTGTAATTTTCGCCCGGTGACAGGCCTGAAAGGGGCGTTTTTACGCGATCCGGCGGGATCTTTATTTGTTCGGGACTTGAGCGCTGGCGCGGACCGGCGTATACTACGCCACCTTTGAGAATCTCGGGTTTGGCGTTTAGGCCTGCTCAGCGGGTTCACATAGAACTCGTCTGGATGGGCTACGAGCCTGACGAGGCGGCCAAAACCTATTTTTAAAGCTCGAGCTGATTTGATTTTTGGAGAATAAAAATGTCACGAGTCTGCCAGGTAACTGGAAAGCGTCCGGTGACCGGTAACAACCGTTCCCACGCAATGAACGCGACGAAACGCCGTTTCCTGCCGAACCTGCACTCTCACCGTTTCTGGGTTGAGAGCGAGAAGCGCTTCGTTACTTTGCGTGTATCTGCTAAAGGTATGCGTGTTATTGATAAGAAGGGCATCGATACGGTTCTGGCCGATATGCGCGCCCGTGGTGAGAAGTACTAAGGAACTGAATCATGGCTAAAGGTATTCGTGAGAAGATCAAGCTGGTTTCCTCTGCTGGTACAGGTCACTTCTATACCACCACGAAGAACAAGCGTACTAAACCTGAGAAACTGGAACTGAAAAAGTTCGATCCGGTTGTACGTCAGCACGTGATCTACAAAGAAGCCAAAATTAAATAATTTTGGTTCTCTGCGAAAAACCCGGCTCCGGCCGGGTTTTTTGTTTGCGTCAGCGAAATTTTTAAGGAGATGGCATGCCTGAATTACCTGAGGTGGAAACCAGTCGTCGTGGCATTGAACCGCATCTGGTGGGTGAGACCATTCTGCACGCGGTGGTGCGCAATCCGCGTCTGCGTTGGCCGGTTTCCCGCGAAATTCATTCTCTGAGCGATCAACCGGTGCTGAGCGTACAGCGCCGCGCTAAATATTTGCTGCTGGAACTGCCGACGGGCTGGATCATTATCCACCTCGGCATGTCGGGCAGCCTGCGCATTCTGCCAGAAGAGCAGCCTGCGGCTAAACACGACCATGTGGATTTGGTGATGAGCAACGGCAAGGTGCTGCGCTATACCGATCCGCGCCGCTTCGGCGCCTGGCTGTGGAGCGCCGATCTGCAGGGCAGCAACGTGCTGGCGCATCTGGGGCCGGAGCCGCTCAGCGATGAATTTGACGGCCGCTACCTGTTTGAGAAGTCGCGCAACAAGCGCACCGCCATTAAACCCTGGCTGATGGATAACAAAGTGGTGGTGGGCGTCGGCAACATTTACGCCAGCGAGTCGCTGTTTACCGCCGGGATCTTGCCCGATCGTCCGGCGATGAACCTGACCGAAGAGCAGGCGGGCCTGCTGGCGAACACCATCAAAGCCGTGCTGCTGCGCTCCATCGAACAGGGCGGCACGACGCTGCGCGATTTCCTGCAAAGCGACGGCAAACCGGGCTATTTCGCCCAGCAGCTTCAGGTTTACGGCTGCGCCGGAGAACCCTGCAACGCTTGCGGAACGCCGATCGTCAGCGGCAAGCACGGGCAGCGCAGCACCTACTGGTGCCCGAACTGCCAGCAGTAGCAAACCGGGCCGCAGCGCGCGGCCTGATTCAGGCCTGAGCCAGCTTCGCCATCAGCGCGTGATGCACCGGCTCAGGCAAAAAAGCCGCCACTTCGCCGTTGTGACGCGCCACCTCTTTCACCAGCGATGAAGAGACGAAGGAGAAACCTTCGGACGGCATCAGAAAAACACTCTCCAGTCCGGGCAGCAGATGGCGATTCATCTGCGCCAGCTGCAGTTCATACTCGAAGTCGGACACCGCGCGCAGGCCGCGCACCAGCACATTCGCCTGCTGCTCCCGGGCGAAATTCGCCATCAGATCGCTGAAGCCCGTCACCTCGACGTTATCGAGATGCGCGGTCACCTGCCGCGCCAGGTCGACGCGCTCCTCAAGCGTGAACATCGGTTTTTTACTCGGGCTGGCGGCGATGGCTAACACAATCTGGTCAAACATGCGCGCGGCGCGGGTTATGATATCCAGATGGCCGAGCGTGAAAGGATCAAAGGTGCCGGGATAGATAGCTTTGGTGCTCATAGGTTGCCTTTCGAGGTCGAATGATTAAGCGCCCAAAGCGCTGAGTATTTATTAAAAGTATATTGCGCGTTCACCACCGCCAGCATCCATCCCTGGCTGCCATCCAGAAAACCGGCGCGCAGCACCAGCGTTTTCAGAAAGGCGGCCAGCGTATGGCTGTAAACCGAAAAGAGGCCGCTGCGCTTGCCGCGCTGATGGCGCTCCTGCGCCCAAGCTTCGGCATAGGCCAGCTGTTTGCGTTGAAAGGCGATCAGGTCGCGGCAGGTAAGGTGCTGCAAATCACCCGTTAACGCCGCCAACGGCGCGCCGGCGGTTTCCAGCGACTCGTGAACCATATTGTCGTTGTAGCGCAGCATGCGAGGGTAAAGCCGTACCACCCGATCGGGATACCAGCCGCTGTGACGCATAAAGCGGCCGAGAAACAGATTGCTGCGGTTGATCTGGTAAACGGCGGAGGAGGGCGGCTGCGCTAAGACCTGTTCAATCGATGCGCGCAGTTCGGGCGTGACGCGCTCGTCGGCATCGATCATCAAAATCATGTCGCCGCTGGCGTAGCTCTGCGCCAGCTGGCGCTGTCTGCCGAAGCCTGGCCAGACGGCTGAACGAAACACTTTCGCGCCGCTGCTGCGGGCAATCTCGGCGGTGGCGTCTGTGCTGCCGGAATCCAGCACGATAATCTCATCCGCCCAGGTAACCGACGCCAGGCAGTCCGGCAAAAGTTCAGCTTCATCTTTGGCGATCATCACCACCGAAAGTTGCTGGCGTGTTGTCATTAGTGAGTCCGTGGCGGCAGATGAGGTTCCAGCAGCTGCAGCAAACGCTGCAACGCGCCCTGATTCTGATGCAATACTTCCACAGCGTGACGGCCGTAATAGCGGCGATAATCGTCGTCCTGCAGCAAATTCGTCACCTCTTTTTCCAGCGAGGCGACATCCGTGACGGTAATCAGTCCTTCCGCCTGTTGCAATTTGCCGCAGATATCTTTGAAATTCCAGGTATGCGGTCCCATTAGCACCGGGATGGCGTGAGCAGCCGGCTCCAGCGGGTTATGACCGCCGCGCTCCACCAGGCTGCCGCCGACGAAAGCCAGATCGGCGATGCCGTACAGTAGCATCAGTTCGCCCATGGTATCGCCGATAACCACCTGAGTATTAGTGGAAGGGATTTCGCCGCTGCTGCGCAGGGTGAAGCTGAATCCGCGCTTCTGCGTCAGTTCGCGCGCGTCGTTGAAGCGTTCCGGGTGGCGAGGCACCAGGATCAACAGCAGATCGGGGAAGTGCCGCAGCAGCTGGCGGTGCGCATCCAGCACGATCGCCTCTTCGCCTTCATGGGTGCTGGTCGCGATCCAGACCGGGCGGCGCGGTGCCCACTGGCGTCGCAGCGTCACCGCTTTGGCGGCCAGCTCCGGCGTAACGGAAATATCGAATTTCAGGCTGCCGGTCACCGCCAGCTGCGCGCGTTTTAGTCCCAGATCGAGGAAGCGCTCGCCGTCTTCAGCGTTTTGCGCGGCAATCAGCGTAATGGATTGCAGCAGCTGGCGCATAAAACCGCCCAGCTTTTTGTAGCCTTTCGCCGAGCGGGCGGAAAGGCGAGCATTAGCGATCACCAGCGGAATGTTGCGCTTATGCAGGATGCGGATGATATTGGGCCACAGTTCGGTTTCCATGATGATGACCAGCCTGGGGTTCACCGTATCAAGGAAACGATTGATGGAGCCGGGCAGGTCGTAAGGCAGGTAAACGTGATGAACGTCTTTGCCAAAGGCGGACTGCGCGCGCTCTGAGCCGGTAGGCGTCATGGTGGTGACGGTGATCGGCAGCGTAGGGTAGCGATGGCGCAGGGCGCGCACCAGCGGAACGGCGGCCAGTGTTTCGCCTACGGAAACCGAATGCAGCACGATGCCTTCAGGCTCCACCTTGCCGACGCAGTAGCCGTAGCGCTCAGCCCAGCGTTTGCGGTAAGCCGGCGCTTTTCGTCCGCGTAGCCACAGGCGCAGCCAAATCAGCGGCTGGATCAAATAGAGCAGGGCTGTGTAAATTGTCGTCATAATTACCGTTACGGCATGTTCGCGTCAAATATCGTCAAAAATCGAGATTGCGGCATGTTAGCAGAAACCCTGTACTCGCTCATCCCACTTTGTCAGGCGGAATTCAATACCTGTTGATAGAGCGAATTCAGCGATTGCGCCAGATGCTGCGGCGTATAAGGCATAATTTTGCGTCGCGCGGCCTCGCCCATCGTTGAGTCGCGCAAAAGCGCAGGCGTGGCGGCGATGGCCTCGCTTAACGCGTTGATATCCAGCGCATCGCAGACAAATCCCTGCAATCCCGGCTCAATAAATTCCGCGCCGCCGCAGCCCGTGCTGGTGATCACCGGCAGGCCGCAGGCCATCGCTTCCAGCACCACGTTCGGAAAGGGATCGTAGAGCGTCGGCAGCAGCAGCGCATCCGCCACATGGTAGAAAGGCTGCACATCCTGCTGCACGCCGACGAAGCGCAGGCGGTCCAGACAATTCAGCTGGTTCGCTAGCTGCTGATAGCGTTTCAGCTGCTTGTCCTGACCCACCACAATCAGATAACGATCGCTGCGGGCGATCGCCTCGATGGCGGCCTTTAACCCCTTGCGTTCAAAACCGGAGCCGACATAGATCATCGCCGCGGCGTCCTGCGGCAGGTTGAGCTGGCGGCGCGCCGCGTGGCGGCTGGCTTCGCTGGCGGGCTGGAAACGGTTGGCGTCGATGGCGTTGTAAATGACGCGGATCTTATCGGCATCAAGCCCAAAGCAGCGGATGATATCCTGTTTCACCATTTCGGAATTACAGATCACCGCTTTCAGCGCAGGCGAATAAAACATCTCAGCCTCGGCCTGCAAAACGTAGCGGTGATAAGGACTTAACGCGGCGCTCAAACGCTGCCACGACGAAACGATGCGCGCCCGCTGCTCCAGCCAGACGCGATGAACGCCGTCGCCGGCGCGGAAGATATCGCAACCTGCGATACGTTCATGGCTTTGCACGATGTCGAATTTTTCCCGTTCCCAACAGGCGCGGGCGGCGCGGGCGAAACCGCGTTCGCGCGATACGCGGCCGAATTTCGCCGGATTGCAAATATGCAGATGCCAGCCCGGATTCGGCGTGCCCTGCCAGCTGCGGGTGATAATATTCAAATCCAGCTGCTCGCTATCCAGCGCTTCTAGCGCGCGTGAGATAAAACGTTCCGCTCCGCCGTCGGGACGATATTTTTGCCGGACGATAGCCAGACGTAACTTAGTCATGCAGGAAGCTCCTCGCCGCAGCGATTACATCATCAACCGGAATCGCCGAGAGAAAGCGTTGCCCGGTGGTGGTATCAATCGAGTCCGGCGCCGGCAGCGGACCATAATCGCCCGCCCAGATGATGCGGTTGTTTTCACCCCATGGACGCCAGTGCTGTAATTTCGTCGGGCCGAAAAGCGCGATGCAGGGCGTATTCAGCGCGGCGGCCATGTGCATCGGTGCGGAATCCACGCCGATAAAAAGCTGAGCGTGGTCGATCAATGCCGCCAGCTGCGGCAGGGTAAATTGACCGGCCACCGAGACGACATGCTGCGAGCGGCAGAGCGAACGGATGTGGTCGATCATCGCCAGCTCTTTTTTATCGGGCGCGGCGGTGAGCAACACCTGATGGCCCTGCTGCGCCAGGCTGTCGATAACCGCGGCGAATTTCTCGTCGTCCCAACATTTAAATACCCAGCGCGACGTCGGCTGCACCACAATCCAGGGCGCGGCGATGTTGTGTCTCTGCAGCTGCGTTTGCACCTGACGCCAGTCCGCCTGCGAGTAATGCATAGAGACTTTCGCCCCGGCGGCTGCGATGCCCAGCGGCGCCAGCGCCGCCATGTTCTGTTCTACGGTATGCAGCTGGCTGTGATTATCGGTCGAAACCAGATGGGTGTGACATGCGCGCCAGAAGGCGTTGTCGCGCTTTTTAAAGGCGAAGCCGATGCGAACCGGCGCGCCGCTAAGGCGGGTAATCAGGGCGCTGCGCCACTGGTCAGCCAGATTAATCACCAGGTCGTAACGGCTGGCGCGCACGGCGGCGAGCAGATCGCGTTCATGACGCAGCTTTCGCCAGCGTCCGGCATTTTTCCATTTGCGATCAATCACGTGAAGATGCCGCACCACCGGGTGCGCCTCCAGCATCGGCCGGGTTTCCTGATAGAGCAGCACATCGATATTGGCCTGCGGATAGCGCTGATGAAGCGCATTGATAGCAGGCGTAGTGAGCAACATATCGCCGTGGTGGCGCAGCTTGATAAGCAGAATATTGTGCGGTGAAAAGGTCGCAGGAATCAGGCTTGCCATACTCAAACGCTCTCAGGATTCAGTGGGCCGATTGTAGGGTAAAACCCAACGGGGGTTAAAGCCGCCATCGGCTTATTTGTTGCGCCAGCGGTAAAGGCGACCCAGCCACAGCAGTAGCTGATACCATTGCTTTGGGCCGCGCGCGTTGCGCAGCATGCGGCGATGCGTTTGCGTGGCGAAGATATCCGCGATCATCAGGCGCCTCGCCTCAGGCTCGGGTTCGCGGCGCACGCTATGGCAAACGCTGAGCGCTTCGTGCGTCACCTGATAATGTAGCGCGCGGGAAATTTTAACCTTATCGCGATAGCGGTTATTGATCTCCTCCAGCATACGGGCGATTTTCAGATAGTGGCGCTGATACTCTACGTTGCGCTGACCGGTACGTTTGCGGTTGCTGATAGAGGCGTCATGCATGTAATAGCGATAGAAAATCTGCTCGGTATAGCGTACGCGCCGGGCGTTGAGCATAAACTCGGTCGTCCAGGGAATGTCCTGGTGATGCAGCCCCGGCTCGAACAGCAAGCGATGTTTTTCAATCAGCTCGCGGCGATAGATGCCTAGCCAGACCACATGCAGATAGCGACGGGTCGCCAGCGCGGTGCTCAGCCACTGAGGCCCGCTGAGCACCTGCGTGCTGCGCAAGCGGTCCGTCGGGATCAACGGCTTCACGCGCTGGCTGCGCTGAAAGTACCAATCGGCGTTGCACTGCGCGGCGTCGAGATTGTCCGTTTCCGCCATCGTCACCAGCGTCTGGTACATCTGAGGATCCAGGGTATCGTCGGCGTCGGGAAAGGTGACATATTTGCCTTTCGCTATCGCCAGCCCGGCGTTGCGCGCCCGCGATACGCCGCCGTTGGCCTGATGGATGACCCGAACATGATTGTGCTGTCGCGCATACGCATCGGCCCGCTCGCCCGAGCCATCATCGGAGCCGTCATCCACAATAATGATTTCCAGCGAGGAGAGCGTTTGCGCCAGCAGCGACTGCATAAAGGCGTCGAACATGACGCCCGCGTTAAACATCGGCGTAATGACGCTGAGCAGCGGGGCCTGAGAAACTTCTGGCATTACCGGGACCTTTTTTCAACAAGCTCATCGCCCGGAGCGAGCCGCCGCATCATCATCAGGTAGCCCCAGGTCAGCAGAATAAAGTAGGGCGATTCGCGGTTATAAAACTGCGCATCCCCCATACTGAAGTAGATAACCGGTATAGACAGCAAAAATCCTTCATAGTGCCGCTTGCGGCCGCCAATCGGCGCGATTAACAGCGCCAGAAAAAATGCCGCCATAATGACGCCGCCCGCCACGCCTTGCAGCGACAAGCTTTCCACTATGTCGTTATGAGTGTGGTACTGAATATTCAGGTAAGCGATTTCGTTATGGGGCTGGTGCGCATCCAGCCAGAGTCTGGCCTGCTGGTTGCGGCTGTCGGCGGATTGTCCCCAGGGATGCTGCGCAAACGCCCAGAGTCCCGCCTGCCACATGCCGAAGCGCCCGCCGATCGAGGTGCTGGGATTGCCGGCATGATATTGCTCGATTTCAGCCTGCACCGTTTCAACACGGTCGATTAAACGATCGGAATATTTCGCTGCGCTAAAGAGCGCGCCCGCCAGCAGCAGTGCGAAAACGGCAAGCCAGATCAGACGCGCGCGCCACGGCGAAATCACGATGTGATGCAGCATGGCCGCCAGGCAAAACAGGGTAAACAGCAAAATAGCCGAGCGGGTTTCCGTCACGGCGAGCAGCACATAAGAGACGATCAGCACCAGGAAAAAGGGCAGCGGGTAGTGGCGGGGAAAGGCCTGTCGGATCGACCAGAGCGTGATCATCGCCAGCAGCGTAAACATATAAGCGCCCGAGGTGGCGGCGTCGGAGTTGATTTTCGGCCGCTCGCCGGTCTGCAGAAAGGTCTCTACGGCGATAAACGTGATGACGCAAATCAGTACGCTAAACAGCAGCGCGGCCGCCTGAGCCAGACGCGGAGAGAGACGCCATTGCGGGCTAAGCCGGTGGATCACATAGAGCACGAAGGCGCCTAGCATCATGCGTTTGCCGCTGATGCGATAGTGCTCCGCAATCAGCGGCAGCTGGTGATTGGTGGTCAGCGTCGCCCAAAGCCATTTACTCAGGCCGAGCAGCAGCAATAGCGTAGGGATCCAGTAAAAAATAATTTTCCGATCCCGGCGCCACGCCAGCCAGATGAAGGTGGCGATCGCGAGGTAGGTCAGCAGGTAGTAAGCGTTGCGAGAGACTTCGCCGGACAGAAGGAAAAAAGCCATTGAAATCACAGTTAAACAGTAAAACAGCGTGGCGCGAGTCGTTTCCGTTCCCAGGGTTTTTGCTAACTGAGCGATGCGCATTTTTTTCCTTAGTGAAAAAATTTATGTCTCATGTAGCTGAACATCCAGGCCACGCTTTCCGCGTAGTGCTTCTGATGCCATTTGATGCGTGCGAAACGCTTCATCTCTTTGTAATGACGCGGCAAATCCAGCGACTGCGAGGCCCAGGGCGAGCGCTGATAATAGTCGAAATAGAGCAGCGATAAGTCGCTGCCGCCCCAGGCGTGCCAGGGCTTGCATTGACCGGTAAAGTGGATCATCACCGTATCGTCCGGCACGCGAAAGCGGTGCCAGACCTTGTTGGCGATGATGTCGTAAATATGGTTGTATTTTTCCGGCAGGATCATCACATCCCATTCCAGCACGATATTAAGCGCATCCTGATCGGGGAAGCCGAATTCGTCGCCGCGCTCAATCAACACATCGGTGATACGTTTAGTCGCGTGCTGCGCCAGCCAGCGAGGAATATTGATGAGCATAAAGCCGGAATTGAAATAGTTACCTGAGGTCAGCCCCAGCTTCGGACACTGATTCTGGCGCGCGCGCGGCGTATCGTTGCAGGCGCAAAGGGTGTAGTCGCCGATATCGAGAGTAAACAGCGGCGAGTAATCGCCGACGACCAGCGTATCGGCGTCGATATAAAACACCTTGTCGCTATATTGCGCCACCGTATCTGGGATTAAAAAGCGGTAGTGAATGCTTTTGGGATAGCGCCCCACTTCCGGCAGGTTTTGTAGCCATTCATCGCTGAAAAGATGCAGCCTGATGGCAACGCGGTAATCCTGCGCCAGCAGGCGCAGCTTGTGAATATCCTCTTCCGCTAGCGCGTCGGAAAAAATATGCACGTAAAAAGGGGTGTCGGGATGATTCTTTAGCAGCGAGAAAAGAGAAATGCCCATACCGCGCGCATAGCATGCATTTATGCCGAATGCGATATGCACCGCATCGTTATCGGCACCTGAAAGCCTGTCGACGAGAAGTTGGCTTTGTTGAATGCAGCCAGCAAGCTGATGAGTCGCCATTGCGCTTTGCTACCCCAAGTTTGCAGTAATAAATTGATGAATCTTATCTAATTTTTCCTCATTAAGACCAAAGAGAACCTGCGCTGGCTGGTCAAAATGAAAACGCGTGGCAAAAACATAGGTCGAAGCCGGAATACCCTCAGGTCCGATAAAAAGCACATTATTCACCGGGCGCTGCTCCCTCACTTCGCAAGGTCCGTACAGCATAATTATAGGAACCGATTCGGCATCCGCTATGTAGGCGTTGCCTGAATCGGAAGAGATATAACAATTCATCCGGGCGATAGCCCAGGGAACCTCTTCCAGCCTGAGCTGGCCGATAAGGCTGACGATATTGTCGCGCGGGCCGGCGAGTTTCAGCAGCGCATCCAGCCAGGGCTGTTCGGCAGGCGGGCCGAATGCGTAAAAGGTGCAGGGCAGATCGCTTAGCCTGTCCATGATCTGCAGCCAGACCTCGGGCGGAATGGTTTTGGCCTTATTGCCCGCGGAGATACTGATGCCGATTTTAATCCCCGGCGACGCGGCAAGCGCGGCCGGAGGATTGGGCGGCACCCAAAGCGGCGACGTGGCGTGTTTAGGAAAATCGGTATAACGGTAGCGGCGGTCGATCAGCTTCAGATAGCTGTCGAGCGTCAGATCCTGCCTGCCGTGATCTACTATGCCCGTGGCGCGGCGGTAAAAAACGGCATGGTAGCTTTTACGCACATAGGTGCGTAAAAACATCCTTTCAGGCGCGTTGCAGAGCGCGGCGAAAAAGAGGTTAACGCTGTTCGGCTGCACCAGATAAACCTTGTCGTAACGGTTCATCAGCGTGAAAACCAGCTTCAACTTGTTGAAAAAGCTGCGCTTGTACGGTTCGATCAGAAAGTAACGCGAAATGGTGTCGTCATGGCGCGCCAGCGGTTCTACCGCCTGGCTGATCAGCACGTCCGCCTGGCCCAGCGCGCGCAACATCGGCGTGATATTAATGAAATCGCCGATTTTTGCCGTCTGGATCACCAGGCTGCGGCCGGTCGGACGATAACAGAGTCGCATCAGGAGCCTGAACGGCGTCAGCAGCAGATAGATCAGCACATAGTTCATGATGCCTCTTCCGCAATCATCATCCGCAAGCGCTCAGCTACCGCATCGGGCGACAGCTGCGCAAGGTCGCCGCTCTCCGACTTCATAGCGATCTGGTTTTTGCCGTAGCCGCCAATCAAGCCCGGATCGGTAGGGCCGTAAAGCGTGATGTTAGGGCGATCAAGCGCGGCGGTTAAATGACTGAGGCCGGTATCGACCGAGACCACTGCGCGGGCGCCCACCAGCTGGCGAGCCACCTCTTCCAGCGAGAGCTTCGGCAGCACCTCGACATGGTCGAAACCTTCCGCCAGCCGCAGCGCGCGCTGATACTCATGTTCAGCGCCCCAGGGCAGTTTGATGCGTAATCCGGCGGGCTGCATCAGCGCGATAAGGTCGCGCCAGTGCGATTCCGGCCAGTGCTTGTTATCGCGCGTGGTGGCATGCAGGAAAACCAGGTAGCGGTGGGCGTCGTTCGGCAGGGCGGTCAGAAAATGGTCGGCGATGGCGTAATTGCCCGGCGTCTCAGGCTTTGCGTAGCCGAGACTTTTGGCGAATAGCTCGCGCGTTCGCTCTACGGCGTGCTGCTGTTTGGCGATCTCATGACGTTTATCGTACCACCAGCTGGCGAAAGGCTCGCGCGCGCTGCGGCTGTCCTGTCCATGCTTTATTCCTTTCGCCAGACGCGTCACCAGCGCGGCGCTTTTCACCAGACCTTGCGCATCGATCACCCGATCGTAGACGCGCGACTGCAGTTCGCGTTTGAACAGTACGCGCTCTTCGCGCTGCTGGCTGCCGAACCAGTGTTTGCGCCAGCGGCGGATCGCCACCGGCAGAACCTTATCGACGGCGGGATGCCAGCCGGGGATCTGAACGAAATTCTCTTCCACCACCCAGTCAAAGCGAATGCCCGGAATGGCTTGCATTGCATCGGTTAACGCTGGCAGCGTATGGAGCACGTCGCCCATCGAGGACGTTTTGACAATCAGGACGTGCATGCCTTCTCCTGCGGTTTCCGTAACAGCGCGTGCAGTTCTTCCAGAACGCGCGAAGGCTGGATGTCGATCAGGCTCTGATGATAGCCCTGCGCATCGTCGCCCTTACGGACTTTATGGTAGCCGGTGATCAGGCGGATAATATGCGCCTGTTTCGATAGCGGCGGCGTGAAGTCGGGGCTGCTTGGCCCGTAAAGCGCGACCAGAGGACGGTTCAGCGCGGCGGCGATATGCATCAGGCCCGAGTCGTTGGTCACCACGGCGGCGCAGGTCGCCAGCAGGATCACCGCCTGCTCCAGCTGCGTTTCGCCCGCCAGGTTGCGGCAGTGCGCGCGCACATCCGCATCAAGACTGGCGATAATCTCTTCGCCGGTGTCGCGATCTTTCGCCGAGCCGAACAGCATGATCTGATAGCCATCGACAATCAGCTGTTGCGCCAGCGCGGCGTAGTGGTAATGCGGCCAGCGCTTCGCCGGGCCGAACTCCGCGCCGGGGCAAAAACCGATTATCGGCCGTTCGGCGGAGAGCGCGAACAGTCCGGCGGTCTCCAGCATCTCCTGATCGCCGACCTGCAGCTGCGGCCATAACAGCGGCTGAGGCAGATCGCGCGCCGACACGATGCGATTTTTCTCGTAGCCCAGCGCCACATAGCGCTCCACCATCAGCGGGAAAGCGGCCTTATCCAGCACGCGCACGTCGTTCAGCAGGCCGTAGCGCATCTCGCCGCGCCAGCCGATGCGTCGTTTAATGCCGGCAAAGAAAGGCACCAGCGCCGATTTAAACGAATTGGGCAGCACGTAGGCGCGGTCATAATGGCTGGCATGCAGCGATTTGCCGATGCGGCGGCGTTCGGCGATCGCCAGCGCGCCGTGTCCGAGCGGCATCGCCAGCGCCTGGTTCACTTCCGGCATACGCGACAGCAGCGGACGACACCACGCCGGCGCCATCACGTCAATGACGGCTTCCGGGTGTTCAGCCTTGAGGGTGCGATAGAGACTTTGCGACATCATCATATCGCCGACCCATGATGGGCCGATAACCAGAATTTTCATCGCTGGCGCTGTCATCCTTATGCGTTGCGGTTCAGCCAGGCCATATAGTCGGCGACGCCTTCCGCCACCGTCTTGAACGGCTTGTCATAGCCGGTCGCGCGCAGTTTAGTGAGATCGGCTTGGGTAAAGGCCTGATAGCGTCCCTTCAGTTTGTCCGGGAAGGGAATATATTCAACCTGGCCTTTCTGATGGAATTTTAGCACGGCGTCGGCCACTTCCTGGAAAGACTCGGCGCGGCCGGTTCCACAGTTATAGATGCCGGAAATGTTGTTCTCCCAGCACCAGAGATTGACCGCCGCCACATCGTCGACGTGGATGAAGTCGCGCTTAAAACCGTCGCTGCCTTCAAACAGTTTTGGATTTTCGCCGTTGCCGATCTGGTTATTGAGGTGAAACGCCACGCTGGCCATGCTGCCTTTGTGTCCTTCGCGCGGTCCGTATACGTTGAAATAGCGGAAGCCGCAAACCGGCGAATTCGCTTCCGGCAGAATTTGACGCACATAGTGATCGAACAACATTTTTGAGTAGCCGTAAACGTTCAGCGGCTGCTCGTAAGGGCGCTCTTCGATAAAGTTGTCGTTGCGTCCGCCGTAGGTGGCGGCGGAAGAGGCGTAGAGAAACGGAATTTCGTGCTCAAGGCAAAAATGCAGCAGCTCTTTTGAGTACTGATAGTTGTTGTCCATCATGTACTTGCCGTCCCACTCGGTGGTGGCCGAGCAGGCGCCTTCATGGAAAACGGCTTCTATCGGACCGAGATCGTCGCCTGCCATGATGCTGACCAGAAACTCTTCTTTATCCATGTAATCGCAGATGTCCAGATCGGCCAGATTGACGAATTTGGTACCATCTTTCAGATTATCCACCACCAGAATATCGGTGTGACCGCGTTCGTTCAGCGCTTTGACGATATTGCTGCCAATCATTCCTGCGCCGCCAGTTACGATAATCATGAGCTTAACCTTCAAGTTATGGGGTGAAACAGGAGGTTTCACACGCTAATAACTACCATCATAACATTTCATTACCGGCCAGACAGCCAGATGACTCCGTAACCCTATACCTTTGCGCTTCCTGACGTGAACTCTGCTGCAAAAATGAGATTCTGTTGCCTGTTTATCGCGTACATGACCTGTACTCAGTAAATTGTGCCGGATTTCCGCCGTCAGAGGAGTAGGAAAATGTCTGGGTTATTTTACCGTCAGATTCAGCAACAGCTCGACGCCGCGCATCGCGAAGGGTTGTTTAAAGAGGAGCGGATTATCACCTCCGCGCAGCAGGCTGATATTGCGTTAGGCGATAAAAATCATCTGATTAATTTCTGCGCCAACAATTATCTCGGCCTGGCTAACCATCCTGCGTTAATCGAGGCGGCGAAAGAGGGAATGCGCGATCGCGGTTACGGCATGGCGTCCGTGCGTTTTATCTGCGGCACCCAGGATTTACATAAGCAGCTGGAACAGCGGCTGGCGGAATTTCTTGCGATGGAGGATGCGATTCTCTACTCCTCCTGCTTCGATGCCAACGGCGGCCTGTTTGAAACCTTGTTCGATGCGCAGGACGCCATCATCTCCGACGCGCTTAACCACGCTTCGATTATCGACGGCGTGCGGCTATGCAAGGCGCAGCGCTATCGCTATGCCAACAACGATATGGCGGAACTGCGGGCCAGATTGATCGAGGCGCGCGAGAAGGGGGCGCGCCATATTCTTATTGCCACTGACGGCGTGTTCTCTATGGATGGGGTGATCGCCAATCTCAACGGCATTTGCGATCTGGCGGATAAATTCGGCGCGCTGGTGATGGTGGACGATTCACATGCCGTGGGGTTTGTCGGCGCCGGCGGGCGCGGCACGCCTGAATATTGCGGCGTGATGGGACGCATCGATATTTTGACCGGTACCCTGGGTAAAGCGCTGGGCGGCGCGTCCGGCGGTTATACCGCCGCGAAAAAAGAGGTGGTGGAGTGGCTGCGGCAGCGATCGCGCCCTTACCTTTTTTCCAACGCTCTGGCGCCGTCGATCGTCGCCGCCTCGCTGCGCGCGCTGGAGATGCTTAAAGAGGGCGACGGCCTGCGCCAACGTCTGTGGGACAACGTACGCTATTTCCGCACGGCGATGAGCCAGGCGGGCTTTACCCTGGCCGGCGCCGATCACGCCATCATCCCGGTCATGTTGGGAGAGGCGAAGGCGGCGCAGGAATTTGCCCGGCTGCTGCAGCAGGAGGGGATCTACGTCACCGGCTTTTTCTATCCGGTGGTGCCGAAAGGCGCGGCGCGCATTCGCACGCAAATCTCGGCGGCGCACACCCAGGCGCAGCTTGAACATGCCGTCGGGGCATTCACCCGCATCGGTAAACAGCTGGGCGTGCTTGCCTGAAGGAGGCGCGATGAAAGCGTTGGCTAAACTGAAAGCGCAGGAAGGGATCTGGATGGTAACGGATGCGCCGGTTCCCGAGCCGGGCCATAACGATTTGCTGATTAAAATTCGCAAAAGCGCCATCTGCGGCACCGATGTGCATATCTACAACTGGGACAGCTGGTCGCAAAAAACCATTCCGGTGCCGATGATTGTCGGCCATGAGTATGCCGGCGAAGTAGTGGCGATGGGGCAGGAGGTAAAAGGTTTTCGCTGCGGCGATCGCGTCTCGGGCGAAGGGCATATCACCTGTGGACATTGCCGCAACTGCCGGGCCGGACGTATGCATCTGTGCCGCAACAGTCTTGGCGTGGGGGTCAATCGTCAGGGCAGCTTCGCCGAATATTTAGTTATTCCGGCCTTCAACGCCTTTAAAATCCCTGACAACATTTCAGACGATCTGGCGGCGATTTTCGATCCTTTCGGCAATGCGGTGCATACTGCCCTCTCTTTTGATTTGGTCGGCGAAGATGTGCTGGTTTCCGGCGCCGGGCCGATCGGCATTATGGCGGCGGCGGTATGCAAACATGTCGGCGCGCGTCATGTGGTCATCACCGATATCAACGATTACCGGCTCGGGCTGGCGCGCCGCATGGGCGTGACGCGGGCGGTTAACGTGGCGCAGCAGGATTTGCGCGCGGTAATGGCGGAGCTGGGGATGACGGAAGGGTTCGACGTCGGCCTGGAGATGTCCGGCGCGCCGCCCGCTTTTCGCACCCTGCTGGAGGTGATGAACCACGGCGGCCGCGTAGCGCTGCTCGGCATTCCGCCGGACGAGATGGCTATCGACTGGAACCAGGTGATCTTCAAAGGGCTTTTTATCAAAGGCATCTATGGCCGCGAGATGTTTGAAACCTGGTACAAAATGGCGGCGCTGATTCAGTCGGGTCTCGATCTGACGCCGGTGATTACGCACCATTATCCCATTGATGATTTCCAGCGCGGCTTTGACGAGATGCGTTCCGGCCGCGCAGGAAAAGTGATACTGAGCTGGGACTAAAACTTATGACGATCCCAGCTTTTCGCCGTCGGTAAGGTAACGGACTTTGCGCGTGTACTCCTGACCTTTGAACTGGAGCGGCTGGTCTGGATCGGCGAGATATTTCTGCCATTCCGACAGCGGAAAACCGCCGTGTGCGCCAATCACCTGTTTTGGAATCGGCGCCGACTCGCCGCCGATTTTTTTCGATACCGGCCAGTTTACCCAGTCGCCGAGATTCACCGTATGAAGATCCAGTAAATCCAGCAGCGCGGCGAGCGGCAGTTGATCGGTCGGCGGTTGAGAATCCTCCAGTCGTTCCCAGGTATCGTTAAACAGCGCCTGCCATAAGGGGCATAAACGTTTCCAGGTTTTCGCCGTGGCGAAGAGAAAGGCGCTGTTGACATGATCGTTGAAGCGCGGACGAAGCGTCTGACGATACCAGGCCGGCGCAATCTCGTCAGTCGCGCCGTTCAGTTTTGCGATCATTTTTCCCGTACGGAAACTGGCGTAAAGATAATTCTCTCTGGCGGAAAATTCCGGCATCTGCAACAGATTCAAATCGGAATCGATCATCAATATGCCGTCATAAGCTGCAAAGAGCGGAGCCTGAATTTTGATCAGCCGGCTGCGGTAGATCTGTTTATAACGATAATTATCCTGACGCGGCGGCACATCCAGCGTCACCACGCGCGTTTTCGGCGGCAGGGCGCCGAAGGTTGTTGCGGGTTGGTCGCTGACGATCACGATTTCCCGGATATCCGACGCGAAGCGCGCGGCGAAAGAGGCGCTTAGCGTCGCTTCTTCGATATAGTCGGCGCCGGTACAGGGAATGACGACGGAAGCTACCGGCACGTCGCCCTGAGCTTTTTCCAGGCTATAGGACAGGTTATGTCTGGCGCGAATGTGTCGGTAGCGCGGATTAAGAAAATTAAGCATGTTGTTTTTCCCTGAGCACGCTTTGAAGAATATTTTCCACGCCGTTAACGTAATGCTCGATCGCATAGCGCTCACGGACGCGCTTGCCGGCGGCGTCGACCAGCCGCTGACGCAGCGCGTTGTCCTGCCAGACGTTAACCATGTGATGGCAGAGCGTCTGCACGTCGCCATACTCAAACAGCAAGCCCGTTTCGTCATGGCCGATCAGCTCGGCGGTGCCTGTGACGTTCGAGCCGATAACCGGGGTGTTGACCAGCATCGCCTCCAGCACGACGCGCGGCAGGCCTTCGCTTTTGGAGGAGAGAATAAAAGCGTCGAAGGCGGCGAGATAATCCAGCGCGTTGTTCTGGAAACCGGTAAAAATCACATGGTTGAGAATGTTTTCATCGGCCGCCAACTGTACCAGACGCTTATGCTCCGGTCCCGCGCCGACAATGATCATTTTCCACTCCGCGTCGGGATGGAGAGCGTTAAATTTGCCCAGCGCCTGCAAAATATGGTGATTGGATTTGCGCAGGATTAGAGAGCCGATAGAGCCGAACACAAAGGTGGATGGCGCCAGCCGCAATCGGCGGCGCACCTCAGTGCGGTCCGGCAAAGGCTGGTGAATGTCGATCGCGTTAGATACGGTAAAACAGAGCGCGGGATTGACGCCGCTTTTGCGCAAGGTATCGCTTACGCCATGGGAGACCGCAATCAGCGCATGGCAGTCCTGATTGACCATTTTCACCAGGCGCGCATCCAGCAGAGGATCGATACGGCAATGCTGCACGACGACGATATCGAGGCCGCGGGCGGCCAGATAACCTTCGACATTGGTGCTCGGCTGGTTATTCATATAGAGCGTGTCGTAGTTGCCCAGCTGCAATAATGAATTGATTTTGAAGGCGTTAGGCATTATCCGCCAGCGCTTGTCGATCAGATCGATGGCGCGTTTTTTACCCGCGCGAGTAAAGAAAAGCGCGGTGCGAAGCAGCTCTTTTGACACTTTAGCCCAGCCGGGCTGTTTCAGTTGAGGAATGAAAAACACCGGAATATCCAGCGCCTTCAGCGTCGCCTCGATCGTTTCGTCATTGCCGCGCGAATAATTATGGTAAAAGCAGCAGGTGATATCGAATTTATGGCGATCGATGCGTTTCAACAGCTCCAGCATGCTGTTGGTGCCGCCGCCCCATTCCCTGCCGTTATCGAGCAACAGGATTTTTTGCCTTGATTGCGTCATCCGTACTCAGTTCCTCGCCATGAATCCAATCCACCCGGCAGGAGATTATACGAATTTTAACCGCTCAGGGTTAAGCCCGGATGACGCTTTTACCAGGCTTTTCGCGGAAAGCCCCTTCCTTTGAGGTAGGGAATGCAGAGCGAAGCGCCCGCA
>DENB01000067.1 GCA_002359495.1 Enterobacteriaceae bacterium UBA2655 | reverse complement strand
GCCAGAAACCGTCGGTGCAGACCAAAAACGCATCGCCATCCGCCAGCGGCACGATCTCGCTGAAGCTGGCCGGACGCTGCGGCTCCGCCCCGAGCGCATTATAGAGTAAATTACTGTTAATACCGGTATTTTCATAGCCAGCTTCTTTCAGCTGCTGCGCCAGGCTATGGTCGCGCGTGACCTGGCGCAGCGCCCCGTGGCGGAAGTGGTAAACCCGGCTGTCACCGGCGTGCGCCCACCAGGCAAGCTGCTTTTCGCGATCGATAAACAGGGCGGCAAGGGTGGTGCTCATGCGGGAAAAATTCGGATTTATCTCTTGCGCCTTGCGCAGCGTCTGCTGGCAATAATTTACCGCTTCCCGGGTCGACTGCGGCGAGAAGTCGTCGCTGCGGCTTAACTGATTCAGCAGGGTATCCCGCACGAGCTGCGCCGCCCGATCGCCGCCGGGCAGGCCGGCCACGCCATCGCACACCAGAAAACAGGCGCGAGTGTCGTTGACTTCTGCGCCGGCGCGGTCCTGATTTTCTTCACGCAGGCCTTGTTGGCTGTGGCCTGAATAGACAATTTTCATGCTTCATCCGCCCGGGTCTGCGAATCTTTGTACTGGTTGACTTCCATATCGTAGGCGTGCAAAAAGGCTTCGCCAAACAGCGTATGGAAGTCATCTTCGATTTCGCCGGCGGTGCGCTGGTAGTTGCGAATAAAATAATCCCAGAGCGCGGCCTTGCGCGCGACGGAGAAGGGAAGCTTCGGCAGCGCGCCGTCTGCTTTGGCCTGCTCTTCCAGCTGTTGCGGATTAAAGGATTGCAGCATGGCGGCGATAATGGCGCGGATCCCGCCGATCATCCCCAACTGATGCGCCTGCAAATCCACCAGCGCATCGCGCACCGCCTGCTCCGGCGGCATAAAGCCGGGCATCTGGCTTTGATAGATCTGCATCAGCACCGTCTTGCCGGAAGGCAAAATCTTAAACGGGTTGTTGGCTTCGTTGAGGATCATGGTCATCTCCGCCTTCACGCCGCGCTTGAGAATCGAACGCGACGACAGCAGCGCCACTGTACCCTGGGAAAACAGGCTGAGCATGCGTCCGGTAATGCGCATCTGCTCCTCGTCGATCGGCGTCGCGTGGCCGTTGTTCAGCCCCATGCCCTCCAGCAGCGCGGCGATCAATTTTTCATCTTCGCAGGGGGCGCTGGCGGGACGCGGGGTATCGGCCGGCAGCGGATCGATGCCGAGGCGCGCGCTGGTCCGCCGCTCCTGACGCGCCGCGACAGGTTCGCTTTCGGGATGCGCCGCCGTCGGCGTTTCCGGCGTCAGAATCCCCAGCGGATCGTCCGGCTCTGCGGCGGCGTCGAACAGGGAGAGGGGATCGTCCTGAGCGGCGTCCTCATGGCCCGGCTGCTGCACTTCCAGCTGATACTCGCCGATATTCAGCGCATCGCCATGCTGCAGCAACACCTGATGTCCGCGCGCCAGCGGCTGGCCGTTGAGCACCACCGAGGTCACGCTGCCGTGATTGGTCAGGCGGCATTCGCCGTCCGGCGACAGATGAACCAGCGCCTGCAGGCGGGAAATGGCGCGCGTTTCATCCGGCAACACCAGATCGTTATCCTGGCTGCGGCCGATGGTGCCGCCGGGCGGCTGAAACACAAAGGTTTTCACCGGCACATCCGTATTGCACTGCACAATGGTAAATTGCATGAGTCATCCCGTATTGAAAGGGCAAATCAAACCCTACTCGAACATCGGCGGGTAAAGTCCGTTACGGCCCGGCTGCGCGCCTGCCGCCGGATTAAATAATAATGAAAAAAGCTGCGCCGTGAGGTTGCCGCTATGCTTGTGGGTCGCATGGGCGAAACCGTCGCTGCGGTTACTCCACCAGTAACTGATATGCTGCTGCGGATCGAAACGTTCCGCCACCTCGCGCCAGCTCAGGGTGCAGGGCAGATCCCGGTAGCCGATGACATCCATAATCGCCGACTGCTGCTTTTCCGGCACCATCAGCGGCGGCAGCGCGCGCAGGCCCTGCTCCAGCCAGTCGGCGCTCTGCTGGTCGCGCACGGCCCGAAACAGCGTGGCGCCGAGATCCTGAAACCAGTCGCCGGAGATAGCCAGCTGCGCCGGATGCCACTGGCTGAGCGAAAAGGTCTTGACCGCCAGCAGAGGCCAGGCGCGGCCTACGCGATCGCAGCTCGGCAGCAGGCATCCCATCTGGATCTGTTGCAGGCCCGGCGTGACCGGCAGCACGAAGTTCCACACCGGCGCGCGCAGAAAACGGGTGGTGGAGGCCGCATCCTGATGCTGCCAGTGCGCCAGACCTTGTTGAAACCAGTGGTTCCAGAGTGCAACTTTTTTTTCCGTCAGGCGATGACGTAAAAAATCGCCGGTCGACGGCAGCTTTCCGTACCAGCCGGGGACGTTGCGGTCTGCCATAATCACCTCGTTATCACTCATCCCGGCGGACCGGCTGTTTGGCCGGCGAAAAAGGCGCGGCAGCCAGCGTATTGTCGGTACTGCCCGCCTTTTTCAGGTTATCCGCCAGCTTACGCATCATCAGCGCGTTATCGCGCGCATAGGGCGATGACTGGATCTGCTGATCGAGCAGCTGGCTGAGATGCCAGTCAAGCTGTTGCAGATCGCGCGCGCTGACGTTAGCCGGCAAATCGCGCTGCAGGTTTTTCATCAGCCAGCCGCGCAGAAACTCGCCGTCGTAATTACGCGGCTGATAGAGCATCTGGTAGGCGCGCAGCGCATTGCGGCTGTATTCATTGTCGCCGCCTTTATCGTTGCGCAGCAGATTAGTGATTTGCTGCGCCACGCGCGGCAGTAACAAAGACTTAAGCGCATTTTGATAAAGCACCCAGGCCGCATCGCTAACCTGATTGCCGCGATAAAGCCCAACGCGCATGGTAAGCGGCGGATTATCGAGCGAAAAACGATCCGAGAGCGGCAATTTTACCAGGTTATTCAAAAAGGGTAGCAGATCGAAAATATTATCAGCAGGCTGATGGATCACCTGCTGACTTTGCTGCACCAGAGCGGGGATACGCGCGGCGACCTGATCCAGATAACGCTGATTTTGATAGTAGCTGGTCAGCAGCAGGCCGGACAAAATCAGCAGGGCGCCAGCCAGCACGCCGTAGCCGATCCAGTGGAAAAGCTGATTGCGGTATTCCCAGTGGCGGTTGCTGCCGGCGAGGCCGCGCTCTTTGAAAATCAGATCGCTCAGCAGATCGCGAATGAAAAAGCTCTGCTCTTTATTGCTGGGAACGGGACTGGCGCGATTGACGCTGTCCCAGGCGGCGATAGTATGCTGGCCTGCCTGCGGCAGCTGGAGCTTACGGTTCAGCTCGCCCATGATGCGGTCAAAGGGCAGGCCTTCCTGGGTGCCGCTGGTGAAGAACAGCCCACGCGCCGACCAGGCCACCTCATCCTGATCGCCGGAGAAGATGATGTCGAGACAGGAGTACAGCAGCGGGCGCAGCGAGGCGAACTCCTGCGGAAACAGAAAACAGTCGGCGCGGCGCGCGAGATCGCGATCCTGCGCCATATGGCGCGGCAGCTGCAGCTGAAGCTGCTGCTCAAGCTGGCGGAACTGCGGGCTGAAGCTGTCCTGCCAGCTCTCTTTCTGCGGCTTGCCCGGCTCCCAGGGAAAGGTAAAGCCCCAGATGGCGTCGCGCTGACGCTTCTCCAGCGCGCCGAAATAGCTCATAAATCCTTTCAGCAGGTCGGTTTTGGTCACCATGACATAGACCGGAAAGTGAATGCCGGTTTGCTGATGCAGCTCGACCATGCGCTGTCGCAGCGCGGTCGCCTGCGCCACCCGCGCTTCGGCGGAATCGCTCAGCAGATCGGCCACGCTGATGGTCAGGATGACGCCGTTGATCGGCTGACGGGCGCGGTAGCGCTTCAGCAGGTTGATAAAGGTCTGCCATTCGCCGGCGTCGCGGGCGCGCTGGCTCTCCTGCAGGGCGTAACGGCCTGCGGTGTCGATCAGCACCGCGCTGTCGGTAAACCACCAGTCGCAGTGGCGGGTGCCGCCGATGCCGCGAACGGCGGTTTTCCCCAGGCTGTCGGTCAGCGGAAAATCGAGCCCAGCGTTCAGCAGCGCGGTGGTTTTGCCCGCGCCGGGGGCGCCCACCATCAGATACCAGGGAAGCTGATAAAGGTAATGCGCGTTAAAGCGCGCCAGCCAGCCGCCCTGGCGACGTCGGCCGAACTGGGTGCGTTTCAGCAATACCGCCGCGTCGTTGAAGCGTTGGGTCAGCAGTTCCTGAGTGGCCTGGAGATCGGAGGCCTCATCCAGGCTGCTCTGCTGCAGGCGGGTGATCAGCTTGCTGTTGAACCAGGCGCGATACAGCGAGGGAATAAGCTGAAACAGGATCCAGAAAAAGTAGAGCAGGCCCACCGTCATCTGACGAGGAAATACCGGCTCAAGCGGGCGGGTATCGCCCCAGCTCCAGAGCGGGCCGAGCATCCACAGCACGCAGCTGAGCGCGGTAATGCCGATAAAGCTCCAGAGCAGACGATGGCTAAGCAAATTCAGTAGCGAAGCGCGCATTACTGAGCTCCCTGATGATTGCCGAGGTTTTCCGGCGCGGCGAAAAGGGTGATCTCCACCCGGCGGTTGCGCGCGCGGTTTTCATTGCTGTCGTTGGGCAGCAGCGGGTTGCTGTCGCCCCGACCTTCCGCGCGGATCGCGTGGCTGTTCGCCAGCTGGCCGTTAAGCAGCTGGGTAATGGCGCGGGCGCGGGCGAAAGAGAATTCGTAGCTGGAGGCGAAACGGCCGCCGTCCACCGGACGGTTGTCGGTATAAACCGACACCAGCACCGTGCCTTTGACCGATTTCATCGCGCTGGCGACGCGCGCCAGCAGGGCGCGGCCCACCGGATTGATCACCGTGCCGTTGGCGGCGAACAGCTTGTCCGCCGGGATAATGACTTTGCTGCCGAAGGCGCCGTCGCTGACCTCCAGCTGCCCGGCGGCGATCACGTCGTTCAGACGCTGATGTAAATCCAGCAGCGCCTGGGGGGAAGAGGGACGGCGGCCCACCGCGATTTGCGGCAGCGGCGTTTGATAGATGTCGCGCAGCAGCGGCTCTGCGTCGTTGCCGAGACGCCAGTTCAGGCCGCTGTAGATCAGGCAGGCGATCAGCGTGGCGACGGTGGCGCAGGCCCAGAGCGGCACCATCGGGCGCGACGGCGAACTGACGTGCGGATGCACCTCGATCAGTTGGGTCAAAGGGGCGTCGCGCTGGGTGCGGACTTCATTGATCAGATGCGCCAGCCGCTTGCGGATGTTTTCGCACTGGTTCGAACCGCCCTCGCTGCCGCGATAGCGCCCTTCGTATCCCAACAGCAAACAGTAGTGAATGACTTCCAGTAGCCAGAGATGCTGCTGCGGGCTTTGCGAGATGCGCGCCAGCAGCTGGAAAAATTTTTCGCCGCCCCAGCTTTCGTTATGAAAAGTAACCAGCATGCCGTTGCCTGACCAGACGCCGCGCGTGCCCCAGGGCGTTTGCGCCGCAGCCTCATCCAGCACGCTACAGAGACAGTAGCGCGCGCCGATGATCATTTCGAAGGGCAAACCCGCCTGTTTGCAATGATTTTCAAACCGTCGGATCTCGTCGATCAGCAACTGGCGCAGCCCGGCCGGATCGTCATGCGTCGCCGCCTGGCGAATCTGCACGATGGCGTTCAGCAGGGGAGCGGCGGCGTTAAGCAGAAGATTATCGGTGCCCGTCGTCGTTGTCTCAGGTGCAAGAAGTTCACTCATTCAATGTCGCTTTTCCTGACAGCAGCGGGTTTTGTCGCCCGCGCCGATGTGCCGGCCTGCGGGCAATATGCGCCTGATTTCATTTTTAATCTAAGATCCAGGTCGCGGTCTTATCGGTTCTGCACGCTTTGCTGGCGCCGCCCACATCGACGCAGACCTGTTTGGTCCGGCGCGGACGCGGACGGTCGCTGCGCAGCGTGGCGTCGTAACGGCTGCTCTCCACGCCCGCCTTCAACGGCACGTAGCCGATCAACGGGCCGTCGGCGTCGTCCGCTATAGCCAGCCAGTGATTTTCCACGCTGCCCAGCACGACGAAGGGTTTGCCGTTTTCCAGATAGCGCACCAGGTTGCCGCCGAAATCCGGCTGAGTCATCACGGAGGCGTTATAGAGCGCGCGCCAGGTTTCATTCACCGGGGTAAATTCGGTTGGCGCCATCACGGCGTGACGGTGAACCAGCTTAACGCCATTCACTTCACTTGTTACTAACGTGTCGTCAGTCATCGGCGGCGGTGGGGCTTTGCATCCCGCCAGGGTCAACACGACAAGCAGCGTTAAAGCGAGACTCTTTTTCACCTTATTCCTCATGATTTCATCAGCGTAACTGCATTATTAGCGATAAAACCGGCGGCGTTGCACGCAAAAATCTCCTTTTGCCACGCCAGGCCGCGGTTACCATCCTGTCTGAAAAGTAGTCAGATTACAGAAAGATAGTTCAGCGCTCAGTCTACCTAAGACTTTTGAGATTTCAAACTATTGCAACAGCCTAAAAGCCGTGCTATCCGCGCAATGCCTGCTGCCGACCGGCTGACCTGAAATCGCTTACCGGCGCGATAGTTAAAGCGTATTAATTTGTCTTAATGCGAGCTTTTCTTATTACAGGGACGGTTAAAAAGTCCGGCGGCGGGTTCCGTGGCGCAATGCATAAGACATTCTTATCTTTATTGATAAATAAAAATCGGCTTCCTGATGAATATCTTTGTGAAAAATTCAGCGTAGTGAACTGAAGGATACATCGGGCTTGAGGCGGCAACCGACAAGGCGGTTGCCCGAACGATGTTTGTGCATCCTGCTGAAGGCAGCGCGCAGCGCAGAACAAGCCTGCGCGCTGTCAAAGCGGTCAGGACAGGTTAAAAGGTGACGTTGGCTTTGGCCCACCAGGTGCGGCCCGGCTCGTTGACCGGTGTGTTGGCGGCGTAGCCAAACGCGCTGTTACCGGCCAGATTGAGGTGCTCGCTGTAGGCGACATTGAACAGGTTATCGACGCCGCTGCTGAGCGTGACGTCAGGCGTAACCTTATAAGCCACATTGGCGGAGAAAATGGCGAAGCCTGCGCTGCTACCAAAATCTTTGCCGACAACGTTCCCCTGATTTTTCGCGATGCGTTTCTGGCTACTCACCAGACGTAACAGGCCGCCGCCGCTCCAGTCGCCCGATTCCCAGCTCAGCCCCAGCCGCGCCTCCAGCGGCGGGATTTGCGGCAGCGCCTTATGGTCTGAGCTGTTTCTGGCCCAGGAGTAAGCCAGGCTGGCGTCGGTTTTCCAGCTATCGCTTAGCTGGTAACTGAAGCCGGTTTCGCCACCCATCACGCTGGCGTTGACGTTGTCGGCCTCACTGATGCGGGCGTTGTCGGGATGATAACGGAACAGAATATAGTCGTTTACGCGCCCAAGGTAAGCCGACATCCAGCCCGTTAAGCGCGCACCGCTATACTGTGCGCCGATATCCAGTTGAGTGGTCTTCTCGGTTTTCAGGTTATCGAACGCGCCGGCTCTGCCGCCGGGACCGTAGGTCGGAGAGAACAGCTCCCAGTAATCCGGAAAACGTTCGGTATAGCCAACCCCGGCGTAGAGCATCAGCGGCATAACGTTCAGAGTATGTTCAAAGCGAATGAACCCGGCAGGCAGCGTATCGCTGCGGCTGCTTTTAGCGCTATCGTTATTGACAAGGGCGCGATCCAGACGCGCGCCGCCAACGACTTTGCTCTGTGAATCGGCATGCCAGGCCAGCTCGCTGAAGACGCCATAATCCTGAAAGCGCGCATCCTTCACCCAGCCGCTGGCCTTTTTGCTGCGATGCGTATTGGTTTGCATATCCGCGCCGCTTTGCAGCTGAAAATCGTCCCACAGCCAGGTGCCCATCATACGGCCGCCCAAAATGCGGCGATCCAGCTGCATGGTCATCGGCATCGGCATATCCATTGCCGGGAGCGGCGCCTTATCCATTGAGGATATGCTGTTCATTCCGTTACGCGGCGCGCCAGTTGGCGCAAGATCAAAGGATCGCAACGCATGGTTATCCATGATGTGGTTGGCATAGTTGTAGTAGGCGCTGGCTTCGAACTTCTCGAAGGTCTCGCTGAGATTGAACTTTTCAAAACGCATACCCAGGCTTTCACGTTTGAATTGCGAACCGTCCATGCTGCGCCCGGCATAGCGCGCTTCGCCGTCGCTTTTGCCCGCGTTCAGTTCAAGCAGGGTGTCTTTATCAGGCGTCCAGCCTACCGCAACATCGGCGTTCCATTTCGTCCATTTCGACGGCACGCGAGCGCTGTCGCCATCTTTGTAATCGCCGGCGCGCGAACTGTTGCCCGTCAGGCGAATATAGCCGTTTTCGCTGCCCAGACTGAGGTCCGCATTCTCATCGAAGCGGCTGTTGGATGCCGCCAGCGCGCTGGCGCTGCCTTTGATGCCGGGCCGATCGAAGTGCGGCGGTTCACGATCGAAGCGCAGCGTTCCCGCTGAATTCCCAGGTCCCCACAGCACGGTTTCCGGTCCTTTTATCAGCGTCAGCAGATCAAAACTTTCCGGCGAGATATAGGAGCTGGGCGCATCCATACGCGCAGGACAGGCGCCCAGCATCTCGCTGTTATTGGTCAGAATGCGCAGACGAGAGCCAAACATGCCGCGAAAAACCGGATCGCCATTGGTGCCGCCATTACGAATTTGCGCAAAGCCGGGGATAGTTTTCAGACTGTCAGAGCCGTCGCTGGCCGGAACCGGCTGGCGAGGCGTTTTCAGGTTAGTGACCGCCGTCAGCGGCGACGCGTCGGGCGCCGTCACCGTGATGACGGGATCGGATTGCGGCGCCTTGATAAAGGTGGCGTTGTGATGGGGATGCGGCTCATCGGCAAAGGTCATTCCCGGCATGATGCAACCTACGGCAACGGCAAAACGCAACGCCTGTAAGGCAAAGTGATTTTTAAACATCTTCTGTCCTGATTTAAATGCGCAGTAAATCTGTCCGCTGTATAAAGCAGCAAACAAATAAGCCGACAGGCAGGAATGGATGCGCTATTAATCCGCATGGAGTCGCGGGGCGATAGCGCGGCTTCGCTATTTTCATTAAGGCGTCATCATTCACTACGCCCAGCATAGCGTCAAAGCGATAATTATCCCTGCGCAGCGCGCATTATTTAATGATAAAGGAAAGTGGTCAGCAGCCATATTATTAATGGCTCACGCAGAGTAAAGCATCAAACAGGCGGTGCGCGGGGCTGGGCGATGCCAGAAAAATAAACGATGATTTTCTGTAAAATATGGCGAGGCGGCGGCGTGCGGATCTTTCTCATCGTCAGCCGGACAAGGGCGGCAGAGATCAAAAGCATTAACGGCAGATGAATGAGCATAACGCAGTAGCCACAGGCGGCATCGTTCATGATGCCGCCATGCGCGGCGGCCGGCAACGTCGACAGGGAGGCGGGCTGCTGGCGCGCCGCGGGGCTTAGCGCAGCGTGCATGCGCTTAGCGGAAGCCTTGATCTCATCAGCCATGTCCGTCTGGCCGTCCGGGGCGTCTATATCATGACTCAGCGGCTGTCGGGCACCTGATGTAATCGCAGCGTGCCCGTCGCGATTCGCCATGCGCGCGTACTCAAGCGTCTTCGACATTTCCGGCGCAATAAACAGCAGCAACATCGCCATAATAGCGATAACCGCAGGCAGTTTATTGCGGGAAAGGCGAATAAGGGAGAACAAGTCTGCGCATCCAAATAAGTGAAAGAGTACCGAGCCGGTAGTATAAGTAAATCCCAGTGAATTGTTAATCTCTTTTGGCGTTTTTTAAAAAAGCGAGATTGCGAATATTAAACAAATAAAGAAACCCCGGATAAATATATTTTCGTTATTATTGCGCGCGGAGGTGAAGATTAGGGGTGATATTTCGACTTATAAAAGTTAAGTATTATTATGTTTAATTATTTTATAATCGAATTATGGCTGTCTGTGGGTAAAAAACGGCGCCGCGGGATGAGCGGCGCCGGCGGCAGTCAGCGCGAAAGCCGCTCCTCGCCGCGTGAAATTCTACATCGCCTTTTTCTGCGCCACGGCCAGCGGCGCGATCAGCACCTGCACGCCGAGCGCTTCGAAGGCGGCGACCTGCGCATGGCTGATGCCGCTGTCGGTGATCAGGTAGTGGATATGGCTCCAGTCGCAGGGCAGTGCGAACATGGAAACCTTATCGATTTTGCTGGAATCAGCCACCACGTAAACCGTATTCGCCGAGCGAATCATCGCCATTTTCACCTTGATATCGGTTTCGCTGGGGTAGCTCAGGCCGAGGCGCGGCGAAATACAGGCGGTGGCGAGAAACAGCTTCTCCGCCAGTACGTTTTCGAAAAAGCTGGCGGCTTTCTCGCCTGAGGTCGACAGGGTGGGAAACTTGAAGGTGCCGCCGGTCAGCAGAATGTTGATGCCCGGCTCGCCGCCCAGCTTCAGAGCGATATTCACCGCCGTGGTGATCACCGACAGCCGCCGGATATGATCCAGCGAATCGGTGATCGCCGTGGTGGTGGTGCCGGAATCGAAAATCACCGTATCGCCGTTCTCGATATATTGCGCCGCCAGTCGGCCGATGGCGTCCTTCTCGTCAAGGTGCGTCTGACGCTCCAGCAGCAGCGCGCCGGTGTTCTGTTTGCCGGTCATCAGCGTTGCGCCGCCGTGATAGCGCTGGACAAATCCCTGTTTTTGCAGGATACGCAGATCGGTACGGATAGTGGCTTCCGTCAGGCCGAACGCTTCGGTCAACGCCTTTACCGTTACCGTGCCGTCTTCGCGGATCATCTCCAGAATCTTTTCCCGGCGTAGCTGCATATCAGCCAGCTGTTCGGTTTTGCTTTTCAATCGAAACGCTCCCTTTTTTCAATCGTGGTTCATTACTGGCGAATGAGGGTCTTTCGCTGAGTTTACCCCGCCGATCCGGGGATTGCGAGACGAACGCCACAAATATTTATTTTCGAACGAAAATGTTAGCGCGATAGCTGATTGAAAGCATTAGCATCGCCGTTGCGCTTTCTTCCTCTCGTATCGCCGTTTCGCTGCATCAATCACGTGATTTCAGTAGCATAGATAAAATATTTCTTTTTTGTACGAAATTTGATCTCACCCACATTCACTTGCGATTCGATAGCTTATATTTTTGTTCGAAAACGAGTGCGGCGTGACGCGCGCCGCTGCGCCTGGGTTTCGCTAACGGGCTGGATAAGGAGAGAAGGTGGATGAGTAACGACTATGACGTAAACCTGCGCTACGGTGTGAACACCAGTCTTGACCTGAGCGGCAAAGTCGCCGTCGTGACCGGCGGACTGGGCGGCATCGCGATGGCCAGCAACGAGATGCTGCTGGAGAAAGGCGCCAGCCTGGCGCTGCTCTATCCGCCTTTCGAAGCGGAAAAAGTCGAGAGCCAGCGCGATCGCTTCGACGCCGCCCGCGTGCAGTTCGTCTGCTGCGACGTGACGGACCCCGACTCGGTGGAGCAGGCGTTCGCCATCGTCGCGCAGCATTACAGTCATATCGATATTCTGGTGAACTGCGCCGGCTACGTGATGCTGCAGCCGGTACTGGAAACGGCGTTCGACGAGTGGCAGAAGCAGATCGCCGTCAACCTCACCGGTCCTTTTCTTTGCGCCCAGGCGGCGGCGAAACGCATGGTGCAGGCGGGCAACGGCGGCAAGATCATCAATATCGCCTCGCAGGCCGCCTCCATCGCCATCGACAACCATGTCGCCTACACCTCCGCCAAAGCGGGGCTGCTGGGCATGACCAAAGTGATGGCGAAAGAGTTCGCGCCGCACCGCATCAACGTGAATACCCTGTCGCCCACCGTGGTGCTGACGCCGATGGGCGAAAAGGCCTGGCGCGGCGAAAAAGGGGAGCAGATGAAAACCCTGATCCCGCTGGGGCGCTTTGCCTACACCGATGAGATCGCCGCGGCGGTGCTGTTTTTCGCCAGCAACGGCAGCGACATGATCACCGGCGCGGATTTGATGATCGACGGGGGTTTCACCATCTGGTAATCCCGGCCCTGTCACCCTGCCATAACGATAATAGAGAGAACATCGCCATGAAAACCCGCTTCCTGATGTTAAGTATCGCCGCCACGCTCTTTTCGCAGGCCAGCCTCGCGGCGGAGAAAGGCACCATTATGATCCTCGTCAATTCGCTGGATAATCCCTATTACGCCTCGGAAGCCAAAGGCGCGGATCAGAAGGCGAAGGCGCTGGGCTACAAAACCAGCGTGCTGTCGCACGGCGAAGATGTGAAAAAGCAGAGCGAATTGATCGATGCCGCCATCGGTAAAAAGGTGCAGGGCATCGTGCTGGATAACGCCGACTCCACCGCCAGCGTCGCGGCGATCAAAAAGGCGAAGGACGCCGGCATTCCGGTGGTGCTGATCAACCGTGAAATCCCGGTGGACGACGTTGCGCTGGAGCAGATCACCCATAACAACTTCCAGGCGGGCTCCGACGTGGCGAACGTCTTCATCGAAAAGATGGGCGAAGAGGGCAAATACGCCGAGCTGACCTGCAACCTGGCCGACAATAACTGCGTCACCCGCTCCAAATCCTTCCATCAGGTGCTGGACCAGTATCCCGACATGCAAAGCGTGGCGCGTCAGGATGCGAAAGGCACGCTGATCGACGGCAAACGCATCATGGACAGCATTCTGCAGGCGCACCCGGACGTAAAAGGGGTGATCTGCGGCAACGGCCCGGTGGCGCTGGGGGCGATCGCCGCCCTGAAGGCTGCCGGTCGCGACGACGTGATCGTGGTAGGTATCGACGGCAGCAACGATGAGCGCGACGCAGTGAAAAGCGGTTCGCTGAAGGCGACCGTGATGCTGCAGGCGCAGGCGATCGCCGCCCAAGGCGTCACCGATCTCGATAATTACATTCAGAAAAACATCAAGCCGGAAAAACAGCGCACCATGTTCCGCGGCATCCTGATCACGCCGGAGAACGCGCAGAACGTGCAGGACTTTAACTACAAGTCGTAAACCGCAGTCGCGCCCGCCCGGCGGGCGCAGAGGAGAACGTGATGTCGAGACGACTCGGGCTGGCGCTGGCGGTATTGATCCTCAGCGGCTGTCGCATAGTGTCGCAGCAGGAGCTGGCGGCGCTGAAAAATCCCCCTAATCCCAATATGTCGAATATTGCGCAGACTTGGCAGCAGAAGCTGGTGCCGCAGGTGGCGCAGGAGGCGAAGCCGCTGGCGGAGATCATGAAAGATTTGCAGTCGGCGAAAGATTTCGATGAGGCCTGCAAACGTTACGGCTACCGCAGCCAGAGCGAAAACCCCTGCGTTTTCCCGGTGCGCGTCGCCGGCGAAATCACGGCGGTCAACAGCAAATCGCGCAGCGGCAAGATGACGGTAAAAGAGGCGAGCGGAGAGGCGGTGACGGTGCAGACCGGCCCTATTATTCGCGGCACCGCGCTGCGCGACGCTTATAAAGGTGCCAGCTATCAAGACTTCAACGATCAGGTGATGTTCGGCGACTATGGCCGTGCCATCAACCAGCAGGCGTCCGACATGATGAAAAACTTCGCGCCGAAGGTCGGCGATAAAGTGGAGATCGCCGGGGTCTTCAGCAGCTGGGACATTCCGCAGCGCGCGCCCGATATCACGCCGGCGCAAATTACCCGCCAACCCTGAGGATCGAATCATGGCTGAAACATTGCAGGCGGCCGCGCCGGAGGCGCTCCCGGAAGTGATTATCGAAACGCGCAACCTGTCGCGCGTCTATCCGGGGGTGACCGCCCTCGACCAGGTCAATTACCGGGTTTACCGCAACAAGGTCAACGTGCTGATAGGCGAAAACGGCGCCGGCAAATCCACCATGATGAAAATGCTGGCCGGCGTGGAAACTCCCTCGTCGGGCGACATCCTGCTGGACGGCGAGCCGGTGACGCTCGGCTCGACCCATCAGGCGGAGAAGCAAGGCATCAGCATTATTTTTCAGGAGCTGAACCTGTTTCCCAACATGAACGTGATGGACAACATTTTTATCGGCAACGAGTTTTTCCAGCGCGGGGTGATCAACGAGAAGTACCAGTACGCGCTGGCGAAATCTCTGCTGGAACGGCTGGAGCTGCACGTGGACCCGCTGGCGCCGCTCGGCGAGCTGGGCATCGGCCATCAGCAGCTGGTGGAGATCGCCCGCGCGCTGTCGAAAGATACCCGCGTGCTGATCATGGATGAGCCGACCAGCGCCCTCAGCCAGTCGGAGGTGAAGGTGCTGTTCAACGTCATCGCCCAGCTGAAGCGGCGCGGCGTGACCATTATCTATATCTCGCACCGGCTGGAAGAGCTAATGGAGATCGGCGATCACATCACCATTTTTCGCGACGGCCGTTTTATCAGCGAACGCGAGGTGCGCGACGCCAGCATTCCCTGGATCATCGAACAGATGGTCGGGGATAAGAAAAAACATTTCGACTACAGCCCGGCCGCGCAGGGGGAGGTGGTGCTGGAGGTCGACGGGCTGACGGCGCTGCATCAGAACGGCGGCTACCGGCTGAACGACGTCAGCTTCGCGCTGCGCAAAGGCGAGGTGATCGGCATCTATGGTTTGCTGGGCGCCGGGCGCACCGAGCTGTTCAAGGGGCTGATCGGTCTGATGGCCTGTCAGCAGGGTAGCGTGACGCTGAACGGCGAGCGCCTCGACAAGCGCAACTTCCAGCAGCGGCTGAAGCGGGGCATTTCGCTGGTGCCGGAAGATCGCCAGGCGGAAGGGGTGGTGCAGCTGATGTCGATCACCGCCAACATGACCCTGACCGATCTCAGCCTGCGCGGTTTCCGCCGCGCGCTGCGCCTGCTGCGTCCGAAAAAGGAGCAGCAGCGCGTCAGCGAAATGATCGACCATTTAGCCATTAAGGTCAGCGACAGCGATCTGCCGATCACCTCGCTGAGCGGCGGCAACCAGCAGAAGGTGGTGCTGGGCAAAGCCTTGATGACCGGACCCCAAGTGGTGCTGCTGGATGAACCGACGCGCGGCATCGATGTCGGCGCCAAAACCGACGTTTACCATCTGATCGGCAGCCTGGCGCGTCAGGGGCTGGCGGTGATGTTCTCCTCCTCCGAGCTGGACGAAGTGATGGCGCTGGCCGATCGCATCCTGGTGATGGCGGACGGACGCATCACCGCAGACCTGTCGCGCCGCGACGCCACGCGGGAAAAACTGATTGTCGCCTCGACGCCTCACGACTGAGGATGGCCGGAGAGTAAAAATGAACCAGAAATATATGCTGTATATGTATCTGCTGAAGGCGCGCACCTTCATCGCCCTGCTGATCGTGGTGGGGTTCTTCAGCGTGATGGTGCCGAACTTTCTCACCACTTCCAACCTGCTGATCATGACCCAGCATGTGGCGATTACCGGCCTGCTGGCGATCGGCATGACGCTGGTGATCCTCACCGGCGGCATCGACCTGTCGGTGGGCGCGGTAGCGGGGATCTGCGGCATGGTGGCGGGCGCGCTGCTGACCAACGGACTGCCGATTTGGGGTGGCGACATTGTGTTTTTCAACGTGGTGGAGGTGATCCTGCTGGTGGCGCTGTTCGGCGTCATCATCGGTCTGGTCAACGGCGTGGTGATCACCCGGCTCGGCGTGGCGCCCTTTATCTGTACCCTGGGCATGATGTACGTGGCGCGCGGTGCGGCGCTGCTGTTTAACGACGGCAGCACCTACGCCAACCTGGTGGGCATGCCGGCGCTGGGCAATACCGGCTTCGCCCTGTTAGGGTCCGGCACGCTGCTCGGCGTCTATCTGCCGATCTGGCTGATGCTCGGCTTTCTGCTGCTCGGCCTCTACCTGACGCGCAAAACCCCGCTGGGGCGTTATATCTACGCCACCGGCGGCAACGAATCCGCCGCGCGCCTGGCGGGGGTGCCGATCATCAAGGTGAAAATTTTCGTCTACGCCTTCTCCGGGCTGTGCGCCGGGCTGGTGGGGCTGGTGGTCGCCTCGCAGCTGCAAACCGCTCACCCCATGACCGGCAATATGTTCGAGATGGACGCCATCGGCGCCACCGTGCTCGGCGGCACCGCGCTGGCGGGCGGGCGCGGGCGCGTCTCCGGCTCGATTATCGGCGCGTTCGTGATCGTGTTCCTCGCCGACGGTATGGTGATGATGGGCGTCAGCGACTTCTGGCAGATGGTGATTAAAGGGCTGGTGATCGTGACCGCCGTGGTGATCGACCAGTTCCAGCAACGTTTACAAAGCAAGGTAGTGCTGCTGCGTCGTCATGAGAAGAAGCAGCAGTCGGCGCCGCTTTCTGAAATCAGACATGGCTAACGGGAGGAGAGATGACGCGCGATTTTAATGGCAAAACGGTGGTGATTACCGGCGCCTGCCGGGGGATCGGCGCAGGCATCGCGGAGCGTTTCGCCCGCGACGGCGCCAGCCTGGTGATGGTCTCCAACGCCGATCGGGTGTTTCAGACGGCGGAGCAGCTGCAGCGGCAGTACGGCAGCGACATTCTGGCGTTGCAGGCGGACGTCACCGACGAGGCGCAGGTGCAGCAGCTCTACCGCCAGGCAGCGGAACGCTTCGGCCGCATCGACGTTTCGATTCAGAACGCCGGGGTGATCACCATTGACCGCTTCGACAGCATGCCGAAGCAGGATTTCGAGAAAATCCTCGCGGTAAATACCACCGGCGTCTGGCTCTGCTGTCGCGAGGCGGCGAAATATATGGTGAAGCAGAACGCGGGCAGCCTGATCAACACCTCGTCCGGCCAGGGGCGACAGGGCTTTATCTATACGCCGCACTACGCCGCCAGCAAAATGGGGGTGATCGGCATCACACAGAGTCTGGCGCTGGAGCTGGCGCCCTGGCACATCACCGTCAACGCTTTCTGTCCCGGCATTATCGAGAGCGAGATGTGGGACTATAACGATCGCGTCTGGGGCGAGATCCTCAGCAGCGACACCAAAAAGTACGGCAAAGGGGAATTGATGGCGGAGTGGGTGGAAAATATTCCGCTGAAGCGCGCGGGCCAGCCCGCCGACGTCGCCGGCCTGGTGGCGTTTCTCGCCTCGGATGACGCCCGCTACATTACCGGGCAGACCATCAACGTGGACGGCGGCCTGATCTTCTCCTGAGACGCCGACGCTGCGACTCTTCCTGGTTTTAAAGGCGCCTGCGGGCGTCTTTTTTATCGCTTTGCGCTGTTTATCTTTTTCGTTTCAGCCTGTTAGCCAAACGGCGGCGCGCCAGCGCGCCCTTGTCGGTCAAAGGCGGCTCCTGCCCGACGGCATAAGTATGTTATGGTTATTCCTGACTATTTTGTGAGACGTCCTTTTTGGTCATAAAAGCGTTAACCTATATTGCCTATGCCATTACTTCCGACACGCCCCGTTTTGCGACTTCTGCCGCTGGCCGCCGCGCTGATGCTGTGGCTGCCTTCCGCCCGCGCCTTTGCGCCCGAAGGCGCGGTGCCCGACGCCCCCTTTGAGGATCCCGCCCGTTTTCGGCAGATGACCGATAATCTGCCTGCGCTGGGCTATCAGGATCAGAGCAGCTCCCTGAGCAAACAGCTGGCAACCATCGCCAAAAGCATCGGCGAAGCGAGCCAAAGCAGCAGCGACAGCTCTTTCGGCCAGCAGGCGGGGCTTTGGGCGTTTAACCATTTTCGCGACGAAGTGACGCAGCGCGTGGAGGACGAAGGGCAGGCGCTGCTTTCGCCTTACGGCACGGCGCAGCTGGACCTCAACGTCGATATCAACGGCAACTTCAACGGCAGCGGCGGCGAGCTGCTGACGCCCTGGTCGGACAATTATCGCTATCTCACCTTCAGCGAGGTGGGGCTGCATCAGTCGGACGAGGGGCTGCTGGGGTCGGCGGGCCTCGGCCAGCGCTGGGTGGCGGGCCGCTGGCTGCTCGGCTACAACGCCTTCGTGGATCGCATGCTGGACGACGGCGCGCAGCGCGCCTCGTTCGGTGCCGAGGCCTGGGGCGATTTTCTGCGCTTTTCCGCCAACTACTACACGCCGCTCTCGGGCTGGAAGCGCGTGGGCGATCAGATGCAGCAGCGCATGGCGCGCGGTTACGACCTGACGACCCAGGGCTATCTGCCGTTTTACCGGCAGCTGGGCGTCTCGGTAAGCTGGGAGCAGTATCTCGGCGATAATATCGATCTGTTCGACAGCGGCAGCGGCTATCACAATCCGTCGGCGCTGTCGCTGGGGGTCTCCTATACGCCGGTGCCGCTGGTGACCTTCTCCGCGACCCATAAAACCGGCAGCGGCGGCGAGACGCAGGAGCAGCTCGGCCTGAAGCTTAACTACCGCTTCGGCGTTGCGCTGAGCCAGCAGCTTTCCGCCGACAACGTCGCCGCCGCCCGTTCGCTGCGCGGCAGCCGTTACGATAGCGTCACGCGCAGCACGACGCCGGTGCTGGCGTTTCGCCAGCGCAAAACCCTGTCGGTGTTTCTCGCCACGCCGCCGTGGCAGTTGAATCCGGGCGAAAGCCTGCCGCTGAAGCTGCAAATCCACGCCGCCAACCCGATCGGTCAGGTAAGTTGGCAGGGCGATACCCAGGCGCTGAGCCTGACGCCGTCGGCGGACAATAACGATCCCCAGGGCTGGAGCATCATTATGCCGCAGTGGGACGACACGCCGGGCGCCAGCAATAAATACCATCTGTCGGTCACGCTGGAGGACAGCAAACAGCAGCGCGTCACCTCTAACTGGATCACCCTGAAACTGCAGCCGCCTGTCGAACTCGCTGCGCCGGATAGCGACAGTTTCGACCTGATGGCGCCCGCGCCCGCCGCCGCCCTATAAAAACGGGTCTCGGGCACGCTTTTACGCCGCTCCTGCCACCTTCGCCTTGCACCAGAATCGCGCCCGCTGCGCCATTCTGGTGCTGACGCTGCGCCTTTATGGCAATAAATCCTATCACCGATCACAAATGCGACATTTCATTTTGTAAATGCATAATTCCGCTGTTTTATCTGTGGCGAAGGCGCGGCCATCAGAGGGTTATTCACTTTTTATGCACTAAGTATGAATATGGTTGGGTTTTAAGTTATTGATATTTCGTTGTGGACTCGCGTTTATGCATTTTCTCCGCTGGCTGGCACGCTTACTGCAATTTAGAGTAGAGCCTGAATTATTAATTTATTAACAATTTTAAAACAGATGCTTCACCTGCGGGGGAGCAAAGCGAGGTTGCTATGTCACAGCCCATTTCACGTCACGACTTTGATCACTGGATGATGCCCGTTTACGCCCCGGCCGCGTTTATACCGGTGCGCGCCGAAGCCTCCACCGTCTGGGATCAGGCAGGCAAAGATTATATCGATTTTGCCGGCGGCATTGCGGTCAATGCGTTGGGCCATGCCCACCCGGAACTGCAACAGGCGTTGCAGGAGCAGGCGGCACGGCTGTGGCATACCGGCAACGGCTATACCAACGAGCCGATCCTGCGCCTGGCGAAGCAGCTGATCGACGCCACCTTTGCCGATCGCGTCTTTTTCTGCAACTCCGGCGCGGAAGCCAACGAGGCGGCGCTGAAGCTGGCGCGCAAGGTGGCGCACGACCGGTTCGGCGTGCAGAAAAGCGGCATCGTCGCCTTCAACAACGCGTTTCATGGCCGCACGCTGTTTACCGTCACCGCCGGCGGTCAGCCCGCCTATTCAAAAGATTTCGCGCCGCTGCCGCCTGAGATCGCCCATGCGCCCTTTAACGATCTGGCAGCGGCGGCCCGCCTGATTAACGATGAAACCTGCGCGGTGATCGTGGAACCGATTCAGGGCGAAGGCGGCGTGCTGCCGGCCGAACCCGCCTTCCTGCGCGGACTGCGCGAGCTGTGCGACCAGCATCAGGCGCTGCTGATTTTTGATGAGGTGCAGAGCGGCGTAGGCCGCACCGGTTCGCTCTACGCCTACATGCACTACGGCGTGACGCCCGACGTGCTGACCAGCGCCAAGGCGCTCGGCGGCGGTTTCCCGATCGGCGCCATGCTGACGCGCGAGGATCTGGCGCAGACCATGGGGGTCGGCACCCACGGCACCACCTACGGCGGCAACCCGCTGGCCGGCGCGGTGGCGGGCAAGGTGATGTCGCTGATTAACCGTCCTGAGGTGATGGACGGCGTGGCGCTGCGTCATCGCTGGTTCGTCGAGGGGCTGAATGCCATCAATCAGCGGCTGCATCTGTTTAAAGAGATCCGCGGCCTCGGCCTGCTGATCGGCTGCGTGCTGAATGACGACTTCGCGGGCAAGGCGAAAAAGTTCAACCTGGCGGCGGCGGAGCAGGGGGTCATGGTGCTGATCGCCGGCGCTAACGTGGTGCGTTTCGCGCCGTCGCTGATTATCAGCGAGCAGGAGGTGAAGCTGGGGCTGGCGCGCTTTGAACGCGCCTGCGAAGCGGTGGCGAGAGGAGCGACATCATGATGATCATTCGTCCCGTCGAACGCGACGATTTGCCGCATCTGCTGCGGCTGGCAAACAAAACCGGCGGCGGCCTGACCTCGTTGCCGGCCGACAGCACCACGCTACAGGCGCGCATTGAACGCTCCATCCAGACCTGGCAGGGCACGTTGCCGCGCGCGGAGCAGGGCTACGTCTTCGTGCTGGCCGACAGCGCGGATGATCGTGTCGTCGGCATCTGCGCCATCGAAGTGGCGGTGGGTCTGCAGGACCCCTGGTATAACTTTCGCGTCGGCACCCAAGTGCACGCCTCGAAAACCCTGAATGTCTATACCAATCTGGCCACGCTATCGTTGAGCAACGACCACACCGGCAGCAGCGAGCTCTGCACGCTGTTTCTCGATCCCGATTATCGCGACGGGAGAAACGGCTATCTGCTGTCGAAATCGCGCTTTCTGTTTATGGCTAATTTTCGCCACTGCTTTATGGAGCGGGTGGTCGCGGAGATGCGCGGCGTCAGCGACGAGCAGGGCCATTCGCCGTTCTGGGAGAGCGTCGGCAGCCGCTTCTTCTCCCTGACTTTCAGCGAAGCCGATTTTCTCAGCGGCACCGGGCAAAAAACCTTTATTGCCGAGCTGATGCCGAAACATCCGCTCTATATCCACTATCTGTCGCCGGAGGCGCAGGCGGTGATCGGCGAAGTGCATCCGAAAACCGCGCCGGCGCGCGCGGTGCTGGAGGCGGAAGGGTTCCGCTACTGCAACTATGTCGATATTTTCGACGGCGGCCCGACGCTGGAGTGCGACATCGACCAGATCCGCGCCATTCGCGAGAGCAGGCTGCAACAGGCGATGCCGGGCGATCCCGACGTTTCGCTGCCGCTCTGTCTGGTGGCGAACGGCGACTATCGCCAGTTTCGTGCCGCGCTGCTGCCGGCCGATACGCGCAGCGATCGCATCGTCATCAGCACCGCCCAGGCGGACGCCCTGAAGTGCCAGCCGGGCGACAGTCTGCGCGTGGTATCACTCTGTCCCGAGGAGAAAGCAGCATGACGCATCTGATTAATGGCCAGTGGCTGACCGGCGGCGCGGAAACGTTCAGCAAAACCGATCCGGTCAGCGGCGAGACGCTGTGGCAGGGACAGGCCGCCTCCGCCGCGCAGACGGCGGCCGCCTGCGAGGCGGC
>DENB01000061.1 GCA_002359495.1 Enterobacteriaceae bacterium UBA2655 | reverse complement strand
GCCGCCATGGCGATCACCAGATGGTAGCCCTGCGCCGCCGCGCGATATTGAATGGCGGAAGCGATCTGCGCGGGCGCCAGCAGCGCCAGATCGCTGGTCGCCAGCCCTAGCGTGCGCGTGGCCTTGCCCGCCAGCTGTTGCGCCACGCGGTTAGGCACATAGTTAAGCTGCCGCATCGCCGCCTCGACGCGCTGCCGCGTGGCGGCGGATACCTGGGCCGAGCGGTTAATCACGCGAGATACGGTCTGATAGGAGACGCCGGCCAGACGGGCGACGTCATCAAGGGTTTTGGCGCGCGGACTCATTGATCTCTCCTGAAGATAAAGCCGCGAGTGTAACAAATTTTTTTCGTACCTCCTCGCCCGCAGGCGCTAGACTGCGCAAAAGAGCCAACCGGAGAAAAACGATGCAGCTTAAGCAGAATGAAATACGCGACGTGAATACTATCGCCGCCTGGCTGGCGCTGGATGAGCTGGCGCCCGCAGGCGACGACAGCGCCGATCTGATCATCCTCGCCGGCCATGCGGTATTGCCGAATATCGAAGGGGCGGTCGCGCTGGCGAAAAAATATCAGCTGCCGCTGCTGATCAGCGGCGGCATCGGCCACGCCACGCCGCTGCTGGCGCAGATGATGGCGGCGCATCCGCTCTATCAGGATCTGCCCACCGCAGGCAAAAGCGAGGCGGAGATGCTGGCGGCGATCGCCCGAACCTTCGCCGATTTGCCGGAGGATCAGCTGCTGCTGGAGACCGCTTCCGGCAACGGCGGCGAGAACGCCGCCTTCAGCCAGAGGCTGCTGGATGAGAAAAATCTTCAGCCGCAGCGCGTGGTGCTGGTGCAGGATCCGATGTTGCAACGGCGCGCCGCCGAGACCTTTCGCTGGCATTGGCGCGACCGCCCCGACGCGCCGCAGTTTATCAGCTGGCCGGTTTTTCAGCCGCGGCTGACGATCGATAACGGCATGACGCGCATCACCGGCGCGCCGGCGCAGGGGCTCTGGTCGCTGGAGCGTTTTATCTCATTGCTGATGGGGGAGGTAAAGCGTCTGCGCGATGATGAACAGGGCTACGGCCCGCGCGGCGCCGGTTACTTCGCGCATGTCGATTTGCCGGAGGCGGTGGACGAGGCGTGGCGACGGCTGATGAGCGTCCCGGCGATCCAGGCGCGCATCAGCCGCTGACTCAGCGAGCGCGCTGGTAAACGCAAAGGTTAACGTAAACCGCATTCAGCAACGGCGTCGGCACGCTGTTGCGCGCGGCGCGCGCCAGCAGATCGCCGATAATATGGTCGGCCTCGACGGCGTTGCCCTGGGTCAGATCGCGGTACATGGAGGAGGTCATCGGCGTGGCGGGGTTATTCAGCGTTTCATAAATCTTCGCCGTTACCGCCGGACGTTCCTGATAACCGTCGGCGCGCATCACCTCAAGGATTTCGCTGAACAGCCCCTGCAACAGGATTTCGCCGCCGGGCGACTGCAACACCTGTTGGGTATTGCCGCGCGACAGAGAGGTGACCGCGCCCAGCGTGCTCAGCAGCAGCCACTTTTCCCACAGGTCGCTGAACAGGTTTTCGGTCAGGATATTGTCGACGCCGCAGCCGCTGAACAGCGCATCCAGCGCCTGTAGACGCGCGCTGTTTTCGCCGTCCAGCTCGCCATAATAAATCTGATGCAGCGGCGACATCTGGACGATTTCGCCTTGCGGGCCGAGGGTGGCGTGGATTTTACACAGACCGCCAATCACTTTTTCCGCGCCGAAGCGCTGACGCAGCAGGTTGATATGGCGCATGCCGTTGAGGATCGGCATGATCAGCGTCTGCTCGCCGACCGCCGGAGCGATATCCTCCAGCGCCTGCTCCAGCGCGAAACTTTTCACCGTCAGGATAATCAAATCCGCCGTCTCCAGTTCGCTGGCGAGCCGCGTTTTGGGCGTAATGGCGAAGTCGCCCAGCGGGCTGCGCACCTGCAAACCCTGTTGATCCAATTGCTGCTTGCGCCGTTCGCGCACCAGAAAGGTGACGTCGCGTCCCGCCTGCGCCAGACGCGCGCCGAAATACCCGCCGGTAGCGCCGGCGCCAACAACCAGAATGCGCATAATTCTTTTTCCTGTTGAGAGTTAAACCCCTACCTTAAAACGCACCCGTACGGGTTTCCAGTGTTCAAACGTTTCATTTTGCGCATCAGGCGCGTTTTCCGACTTATGCAAAAAAGTTGATGATGCGCGCGAAAACTATTGGCTATCAGTCATCTCGCCTCTGACGTAACCTTTGCATATCGAATCACGCCTTATCACGTCAGGGCCGGAACGGCTCGCGAGGAACATTTCACTATGAAAAAGATCGGCTTTTTATCTTTCGGTCACTGGACGCCTTCATCGCAGTCGGCCACCCGCTCGGCGCAGGATGTTCTGCTGCAATCTATCGATCTCGCCGTGGCAGCGGAAGAGCTGGGCGCCGACGGCGCCTATTTCCGCGTGCATCACTTCGCCCGTCAGCTCAGCTCGCCGTTTCCGCTGCTGGCGGCGGTCGGCGCGAAAACCCGCCGCATTGAGATCGGCACCGGCGTGATCGACATGCGCTATGAAAATCCGCTCTACATGGCGGAAGACGCCGGCGCAGCCGACCTGATTTCCGGCGGCCGCCTGCAGCTCGGCATCAGCCGCGGTTCGCCGGAGCAGGTGATCGAAGGCTGGCGCTACTTCGGCTACGCGCCGCAGGAAGGGGAAACCGATGCGGATATGGGGCGCCGTCATACCGAGGTGCTGCTTGACGTGCTGCGCGGCGAAGGCTTCGCCAAACCCAACCCGCAGCCGATGTTCCCCAATCCGCCGGGACTGCTGCGCCTCGAACCTTTCTCCGACGGGCTGCGCGAGCGCATCTGGTGGGGTTCAGGTTCAAACGCCACGGCGGAATGGGCGGCGAAAATGGGCATGAATTTGCAGAGTTCCACGCTCAAGGATGATGAAACCGGCGAGCCTTTCCATGTTCAGCAGGCGAAACAGATCCGCGCCTATCGCGAAGCCTGGAAAGCGGCGGGCCACACGCGTACGCCGCGCGTCTCCGTCAGCCGCAGCATCTTTGCGCTGATGAACGATATGGACAGGGCGTACTTCGGCCGCGGCGGCCAGGAAGGGGACTCCATCGGCTTCCTCGATGAGAAAACCCGGGCTATTTTCGGCCGCAGCTACGCGGGCGAACCTGACGCGCTGGTGAAACAGCTGGCGCAGGACGAGGCGATTGCGGAGGCGGATACGCTGCTGCTGACCGTGCCGAATCAGCTGGGCGTAGAGTACAACGTCCATGTGATCGAGTCGATTCTGAAGCACGTCGCCCCGGCGCTGGGCTGGCATTAAGCGCTGCTGCGGCCCGGCCGCAGCTTTTTTTGCCGCAATGAAAACGCCCCGGTCTTTTTGCAAAGGCCGGGGCGTTGAATTTGGCTCCTCTGACTGGACTCGAACCAGTGACATACGGATTAACAGTCCGCCGTTCTACCGACTGAACTACAGAGGAATCGTTGGAACGGGGCGCATATTATCGGGGAGGGCGGGGCTTGTCAAAGCCCTTTTTCATTATTTTTGTCGACTGCTGAATAAAACGACAATGTCGGGCGATATGTTGCTCTGTGTGCGCCACCGTCTTTTCGCTTTGCCTTGAACCTGCACAGCTGCCAAAGCGTTAAACGCTATATATTGGAATTCGATGGTTTAAAAATTGTGTCAGATTAGCGTGCTATCCGGTCCGGTGGTTAACTACCAGCGGCGCGCACCTGCGCGTTGAATTTTATGAATCATAGAGATAGCGCTGACAACGTTTCGTCACGGTAAGCATGTCTGTTAAGAGAAGGCGGGGATTATCTGGCGAATCCGGCAACGCCGCAGCGTATGCCCTGCCAGAAATGCTGGCCGGATTGAGCGCATGGGGCGACATTGTGAACAGGATCTACTAGCCGGTAGATCGACCGGGATTCAGAGCGATTCTCACTGGTCCGGCACATTCTGACTGCGCCAGTTCTGCGTCTCCGTCGACCATGGCAACAACTTTAACTGTAACTGTCAAAGAAACGGTGGAAATATGCGGTCTGATCAACGGCATTGCGGCTGGCGACCCGATGTGGTTTGACTTCGCCGAAGAAACGTCTTTTGCCCCTGTTTCCGGTTTAACAGAACAGGGGCGGAAGCCCAAACAGATTAAAGTAGCAGCTTCATAAAAAGTTAATAATACTTCTAATAAAAATTTAGAACTTATTTATCAATAGTTCGCTCTTTTGATTTATTTATTAATGTCCAATATGTACCCTTTCTTGTTCAAATCTCCAGGGATATCGCTCAATTGTACGGTTTTGAGTATTTTATCTTTATTGTCGGTTATGACAATTTCTGCGTTGCTGTAATATCTTAGTTCAATATCCTGCGTTGACTGAATCCGATTATTTATACGCCCGGCATTCAGAATGCTTTGCACTGGAAAACTCCAAAAGTGGTGATTTTTATACGGTGGGTTATAATTGGCTGCGACTGATCCGGTGAGATAGCCGTCGTACCATACCCGAGATTTAATAATACCATGGCTGGCTTTTAACGGCGCCTTCACCGATTGTTTCGGCAGTAAGCGAACCACAAGCCCTGAACTGGAACCGAATGTGACTGTCTCAGTTTTTGTTTCATCAATCCCCCAGTTTTGGCTATATTCAACCGATGTTTCGCCTGTTGCCTTGGCCAGAAAATCTACGCCATAAGTAAATTTTTGGCCGATAGTGAACGTGCCGCCAGTGCTCCATTTAAAAGCTGTAGCGTTACTTACCGTGTCGCTAATAGCAACATTGAACGTGGCCTCAACAGAAGAATTGTTAGTGAATGTTTGGGTTTTAAGAGAGACTGGTACATCACGAAGCTCAAGTATTTCAGCTTTTACCGGCATAAGTATCCGCTTAACTTGTTCCCAGCGATAGGTAGTATAGAGATCCCCCCAAGGCGTCGGGCTTTTCAGGTAAGCATTCTCAGGTGTTTTTCCAAAATAATAGCCGATTGCTTGCCTCAGGCTATAATGTTGTTTGAACCAGTTAGGGATTTCATTATCAGGAATGACGTCGATAACATAACCTGATGGTGAAATACTACAGTCATTCAATGTTTTTCCGGCAAAAAGATCAATGCGTATTGACATAAAATATCCTTTTTTTGATTGTATTTAAATAAAAGTGGCGTGACGCTGATTCTACTGATTGAAACTAATGTAAAATATATCAGGTGAAAATTTTTCTATTGTTAATTCCTCTCTGTTGGTTATCAAAGTATGTCCTTGAACACTACTAAAAAGGTAAGGTAACTATGACGGCGTAAGAGCGATTAATTAAAATCCCCGCTACGTAATTTAATTAAAGGTTAAATAAGGAAATGCGATCATTATCCCAATTTGATGGCGTTGATGATGTTAAAAAAAAGACAATAGGAATAATTTTTGAAGCGAAAATTAGCAAGAATTATGCGCTATCCGGCAAGGTGCCAGATAGCGCACAGAACGGCAGGAAGGTGAGATAAAAAGTTACAGGCCCGCTTTCTCCCACCACAGTTTATCGAGCGCGTAATAGCGGTCGCGCTCGCTCTCCGGCTGGTTCAGGTCGCGGTTCCAGGGCTTCGCCTGAATATAATGCAGGTTTTTTACCGCCTCCTGACGCCAGATAGCCGCATGTTGATAAGGCAACGTCTTCAGCGCGTTGTAATACCAGGGCAGCGGCAGCCAGCGGCCGGCGAAATAGTCATTGAGAAAATCCTGTTCGGAGAAAGGATAGGCGGCGAGATCGTCGATGGCTTTGACGCGTTCCGCCATCTCGCTGAACACCGCCGCGTCAGGCTTCAGCAGCAAAAAGCCGCCGTTCAGATAGATATCGAGCGAGGCGGGGGCCGCTTCGTTGCGCGCCTGCCAGGTATAGTGGCAGTTTTCCGGCTGCCAGTCGGCGGGATAAGTCGCGACCTTATTGGGATTACAGCGGCAGGCGTGGCAGGCGGCAAGCAGGTTATCGCCTAAATCCAGCGTGAAGAGTTCGTCCATGTTCTGCAACACCAGCATATCGGCATCGAGAAACACCACCCGTTCACACTCCGTCAGCTGCCAGACGCGCAGCTTGGTCCAGACCTCAGCGAACTGCGCCGAGGCGTAATAGTGCGGCAGATGAGCGGGCGGCGCGAGCGGATCGACCGGATGGATCACGCAGCCTTCCGCCTGTAAGGCTTCCCGATCGCTGACGGCGATCGCATCGGTGACCATCACCACCAGCGGCCAGCGCGTATCGCTCTGTTGCAGCGAGCGGTGCAGCATCTTTACGCCCGGCAAATATTCAGGCTGCGTTAATAACGTTACCCAGGCAAACATCTTTCCCCCTGTTCAGGTCAATCAAAAAGTGCGGTGATATAGTCATTGCTGAATTTTCGTTGTGGATCGAGCGCGTCGCGCACCGCACGAAACGCATCCCACTGCGAATAGATCTCGCGCCAGACATAGCGCTGAGGATCGTAATATTTCCCCCAGTGCGGTCGGCCGCCCTCAGCGGCCAGCAGCTTCTCCACCTCGGTCAGAAAGTGCAGCCCCTCCTGCGACAGCGAGCCGTCGTCGGCGTAATAGACCACAAAGCCGAAAAAGCAGGTGGCCTGCTGCGCGGCGGGGCTGAGCCAGGCCGCAGAAGGCCCGGTGCAGCGCAGAATGATCGGATAGTGCATATGCGGCCGGTTTTCCGCATACCAGCGTTTGATCTTGCCGATCACGGCGGGCGTGCGATCCAGCGCCACGCCGATCTCGACGTTGATCTGCGGCACGGCGATGCCGCGACAAAAAAGCTGATAGATATCGCCGGTGACGTCGGTAAAGTCGCGAAAGCGCGTCACGGTGCGAAACTGCTTGCCGCCTTTGCCGTGGATCTGGGTATCGCGGTGCATATGCGCCAGCGTCTGATCCAGCGTATTGTTCAGGCGGCTGTCGCCTTTATGGTCGTGTTCCACCACGGCCTTGCCGTTCTTATGCCAGCGCGCCTGCTCTTCCGGTGTGGCTTCATGCGCGTTCCAGACGTGCATCAGATTGTCATCGATAAACCACCAGGCTTTGCTCAGCGCATAGTCGCGGTTCCAGCGCAGCAGATCCTGCTCAAGGTTGGCGTCGGAAACGGCGTTTTTATGGCAGGTAAACAGGCGAAACGGCTGGGTGCGCAGCGTCACCGCCGTGATGATGCCAAGCGCGCCCAGTGAAACCAGCGCGGCGGAAAATTCGGCCTCGCCGCGATTGAACTCGCGCACGCTGCCGTCCGCCAGCACCATGCGGATGCGCAGCGCCTCGTCGGCCAGCGAACTCTGCTGCAATCCCTGACCGTGCGTGCCGGTCGCCATCGCGCCCGCCAATGTCTGAATGGCGATGACGCCAGGAGAAGAGGCGAGCATGCGGTTCATGTCGGTAAGGATGTTGTAAACCGTTTTCAGCGGCGTTCCGCCCCCAAAGGTCGCCGTCTCCTCATCGCTGTGCAGCAGGCCGCTCAGCGCGCTGAGATCGAGCAGCAGATCGTCTTCCGCCACGCTCAGCATCCGTCCCGGCGCCAGACGGCTGCCCAGCACGCGCGCCTTGCCGCTGTGCCGCGCCAGCAGTTGCTGAAGCGCCGCCTCGTTTTCCGGGCGGTGCAGCTGGTGTTGTTTGCCCACCCGCGCGTTTTGCGCCCAGTTCCACAAGCTGTCGCTTTGGCGGGCGACGTCAGTGTGGCGGAGTGGATAGAGAAGGGGATCTGAGTTCACTGCTGTGTTCCTTATTAATTGGCTGTGGCGGCTCCGTTTATCTTTACCAAGCGTAGACCATCGCAGCGTCAGAATGCGACGCAGATCACTCAGAAGGCATTTTACGAACATAACGCAGCGTCGCCGTCACGGCTAACTGGCGGTTGCGGCGAATGCTTTCCGCTTCGCTGTTATCGGGGCTGAACAGCGCGTTAAACGTATAGCGGTTGGAAACATGGTGAACGCAGATGCTGCTGATCAGACGATGAACGTCGATGGTCTGCACCTCCTGAATGAAGATGCCCTGTTGTTGGCCGCGAGAAAGAATATCGTCCAGCAGGTCCAGCGCGCTTTTGTTCAACGCCTTGATGCGCGCCGACTGATTGATATAGCGGCCGCGCAGCAGATTTTCCGTGCAGACCAGACGCATAAAATCGGGGTGGGAAACGTGGTAGTCGAAGCTCTCCTCCACCAGCTTCGTCATGGCGTCGATCGGCGTCATGCTGGCGAGGTTCAGGCCGGTTTCATGCTGACGAATCGCCTGATAAACCTGCTCCAGCACCTCAATATACAGGTTCTCTTTATTGCTGAAATGGTAAACCACCATACGTTTGGTGGTCTGCGCATGTTCGGCGATCTGCTCCAGGCGCGCGCCCTGCATGCCGAATTCGGCAAAGGTTTTCAGGGCGCCGGAGATGATGCGCTTTTTTAATCCTTCGGGATCGTTTTTTCGTTTTGTCGTTTCAGTCATGATGTCAATAACAAGGAACAGGAAACCCCAGGGTAACACAGCGGGATAACGGGATTGTGACGCAATATGGCGCGCCGTCAGGGTTCAGGCCGCGTCTCCATCACCTCCATCAGGGTCTCCAGCAGGCCGGGAAAGCGTGCATTTAAATCGTCACGGCGCAGCGAAATCAGGTTTTCCCGTCCCTGCGGCCGCTGCCAGATCACGCCGCTGTCGCGCAACACGCGCCAGTGATGAGTCATGGTCGATCGGGCGACGTCGCGGCGCAAGGCGCCGCAGGCCTGTTCGCCTTCAGTGGCGAGCGTGCGCACAATCGCCAGTCGCAGCGGGTTGCCCAGGGCGAAAAGCACGTTTTCCAGGCGAATCTGTTCCGTTTCCGGGTGGTTGGCAATCATGGTCTTCCCTTACGAAGTTACAACGGCGCCGGCGTCCGGCGCAGAGCTACTATAGCAAAGTGGCGGCGGCGAGAGGTTATCGCCTGCTGTACAATTTTAGCGCAAAATGTTCGTATATACGCGTACAATTGTACTATGCTGTCAGAAATTCCTGACTGACGGCCGGCAATCACGCTGGTCCGCATATCGTCAACTGACTAAGGACGCATCATGCCCCGATCCTTTCCTATCGAACGTTATCGCAACATTGGCATCTCCGCGCACATCGATGCCGGGAAAACCACCACCACCGAGCGCATTCTGTTTTATACCGGAATAAGCCACAAGCTGGGGGAAGTGCACGATGGCGCAGCAACAACCGACTGGATGGCGCAGGAGCAGGAGCGCGGGATCACCATTACCTCAGCGGCGGTAAGCTGCTTCTGGTCCGGCATGGATCGCAGCTTCGAGCCGCACCGCATCAACATCATTGACACGCCGGGACACGTTGATTTCACTATCGAAGTGGAACGCTCCATGCGCGTGCTGGACGGCGCGGTGATGGTGTACGACTCGGTGGGCGGCGTGCAGCCGCAGTCGGAGACCGTCTGGCGCCAGGCAAACAAATACCACGTACCGCGGCTGGCGTTTGTCAACAAGATGGATCGTCCGGGCGCCGACTTCTTTCATGTGGTGCAGATGATGACCGAGCGGTTGAAGGCCCGGCCGGTGCCAATCGTGATCCCCATCGGCAGCGAGGAGCATTTTCGCGGCGTGGTCGATCTCAACAAAATGCGCGCCATCTACTGGGACGACGAAACCCAGGGCATGCGCTACGACTATGCACCGATCCCTGACGACTTGTTGCCGACGGCGCGCGAATGGCGGGAAAAAATGGTCTCCACCGCAGCGGAAGCCTCGGAAACCCTGATGGACAAATATCTGGAGCAGGGCGATCTGGATGAACAGGAGGTGATCGCCGGGCTGCGTCAGCTTACCCTGACCAATCAGATTCAGCCGACGCTCTGCGGCAGCGCGTTCAAAAACAAAGGGGTACAGCGCATGCTTGATGCGGTGATCGAGCTGATGCCGTCGCCGGTCGACGTGCCCGCCGTACAGGGCGTGGACGCCAGAGGCCAGCCCGCTGAACGTCACGCCGATGACAACGAACCCTTTTCCGCGCTGGCGTTCAAGCTGATGAGCGATCCTTATGTCGGACAGCTGACCTTCGTGCGCGTCTATTCCGGCGTGCTGCACAAAGGCGACAGCGTCTATAACGCGGTAAAAGGCAAAAAAGAGCGCATTGGCCGCATCGTGCAGATGCACGCCAACGCCCGGCACGAGGTGGAGGAGATCCGCGCCGGCGATATCGCCGCCTGCGTCGGGCTGAAAGAGGCGACCACCGGCGAAACCCTGTGCGATCCGCAGGCGGAAATTACCCTGGAACGCATGGAGTTCCCGGATCCGGTGATTTCGCTCTCCATCGAACCGAAAACCAAAGGCGATCAGGAGAAGATGGGCATTGCGCTGCAGCGGCTGGCGGCGGAGGATCCCTCGTTTCATCTGCATACCGATCAGGAGTCGGGGCAGAGCATCATCTCCGGCATGGGCGAGCTGCATCTGGAGATCATCGTCGATCGCATGAAGCGCGAGTTCGGCGTCGAGGCGAATATCGGCCGACCGCAGGTCACCTACCGCGAAACCATCCGTCAGGCGGCGCGCGACGTGGAAGGAAAATTTGTGCGCCAGTCAGGGGGTAAAGGCCAGTACGGCCACGTGGTGCTGACGCTGGAGCCGCTGGCGCCGGGCAGCGGCTTTCTGTTTGAAGACGCCACCAAAGGCGGCGTAGTGCCGCGCGAATTTATCCCCTCGGTGGAGAAAGGGATCCGCGAGGCGATGAATAACGGCATCCTCGCGGGCTATCCGGTCGTGGATCTGAAAGCCACGCTGACCTTCGGCTCCTATCATGAAGTCGACTCCTCGGAAATGGCGTTTCGCATGGCGGCGATTTTTGGTTTTAAAGCGGCGGTGAAGCAGAGCGATCCGGCGATCCTCGAACCCATTATGAAAGTAGAGGTGGAGACGCCGGAAGAGTATGCGGGCAGCGTGATGGGCGATCTCTCGTCGCGGCGCGGCGCGGTTCAGGGCATGGATGAGCTGTATGGCGGACGGGTGATCCGCGCTGAGGTGCCGCTGGCGGAGATGTTTGGCTACTCCACCGCGCTGCGCTCGATGTCGCAGGGGCGCGCCACTTACAGCATGGAGTTTCATCACTATGCCGAAGCGCCGCGCATCGTCGCCGAGGCGATTATCAGCGCGCGTCACTGACAAATCCCGGCGGAGATAAGCGCCGGGCCAGGCAGGCGGAAAAACAAAAAGCCCGCTCAGGTTTTCCTGAGCGGGCTTTTCTGAATTTGGCTCCTCTGACTGGACTCGAACCAGTGACATACGGATTAACAGTCCGCCGTTCTACCGACTGAACTACAGAGGAATCGTTGGAACGGGGCGAATACTAACGACGCCGGTGCGCGTTGTCAAAGCTCTCTTTGCCCTGATGCGTTCAAACGCTCGCAAAAGCAGCGGATTGCCGCTTTTTCATCTTATCTGGCGAGATTTCAAACTGCCGACAGGATCTCACTTTAAACGCTTTTCTCTGCAGATGTTAGAGGCAAGTCAAATTTTTGTTATCTGCTGATTTTAAAACAGGCGTTTCAGTGCTTTTATGATAAAAATTTCAAATGAATTGAATATGGAATAAATAATCTGCTTTCCGCGACTGCCACCACAGCGTGCAGGAAGTAAAATGTTATTTTGAAATTAACCTGATACAAAACAGCCGATTGAGATAAAGGAGCCGTAGCCTGAAAAAAATGTGACGTCCGTCAATCTTACCTCTACGAGCAGATAAAAACCGCCGGTGACCTCAGGAAGATGTAAAAGATATTTTTCATTCATCCTGACCGCCACCCTGCGCAAGTTAACAATAAAGAAGGGTTACCCATGAACTTTAAAAAAGCGATCGTAACGTCCCTGTTAGCCTGCATGTTGCCTGCCGCCGCCATGGCAAAAGATATTCAGGTCGGCGTCTCCATGGCGCTGTTTGACGACAACTTCCTCACCATCGTGCGCACCGCCATTCAGAAAGAGATGCAGAAAGAGGGCGTGAAAGGGCAGGTCGAAGATGCCAAAGGCGACGTCTCACAGCAGCTGCAGCAGGTGCAAAACTTTATCGGCCAGGGGGTAGACGCGATTATCGTCAATCCGGTGGATACCAACGCCGTGAAGCCGATCATGGATCAGGCGAGCCGCGCCAACGTCCCGCTGATTTTCGTCAATCGTCGTCCTGCGGCGGAGTTAACCGGCAAGATGGCCTATGTCGGTTCCGATTCGGAACTGGCGGGCCGTCTGCAAATGGAGGCGCTGGCGAAGGCGATGAACGGCAAGGGCAACGTCGCCATTTTACTGGGCGACCTGGCTAACGAATCGACGCGCGAACGCACCAAAGGCGTGGAAGCGGTAGTGGCGAAATATCCCGATATCAAAATCATTCAGAAGCAAACTGCGAAGTTCATGCGTAATGACGCGGTCGACGTGGTGAGCAACTGGATGACCGCCGGCGACGATATCAACGCCATCGCCTCGAACAATGACGAAATGGCGATCGGCGCGTTGCAGGCGTTAGGCAAAAACAGCAATAAGGTGTTGATTGCCGGCGTCGACGGCACGCCCGATGCGCTGCAGATGATCAAGAATGGCAAAATGGTCGCCACCGTATTTCAGGATGCCCAGGGGCAGGGCGAAGGCGCGGTACAAACCGCTGTGAAACTGGCGAACGGGCAAGAGGTGCAGAAAGTGGTGGATATTCCTTACCAGCTGATCACCAAAGAGAACTACCAACAGTTCGCCAGCCGCAACCTTAAATAACTCATTGGGTTCCAGCCGTACGGAGGTGATGTATGACCGCTTTTGCGCTTGAAGCTGAAGGCATCAGCAAGTTCTTCCCCGGGGTGAAGGCGCTGGACAACGTCTCGCTGCGCGTGCGCCCCGGCTCGGTACATGCCCTGATGGGCGAAAACGGCGCAGGCAAATCCACCTTAATGAAATGCCTTATCGGGATCTATCGTCCCGATAAGGGAACCATTCGCATTAAAGGGGAGCCGGTGGAATTTGAGGACACCATGGACGCGCTGCATTCCGGCATTTCGATGATTCACCAGGAGCTGAATCTGGTGCCCTATATGACGGTAGCGGAAAATATCTGGCTGGGCCGCGAGCCGATGAAATATGGCTTCGTCGATCACGGCAAGCTTAATAAGCAGACGCAGGAGTTGCTGAACAAGCTCAACATCCGGCTGCGGGCCGATCGGCTGGTGGGGGATCTCAGCATCGCCGCGCAGCAGATGGTGGAGATCGCCAAAGCGGTCTCCTGGAACGCGGACGTGGTGATCATGGACGAACCGACCTCGGCGCTGACCGAAGGCGAAGTGGCGCACCTGTTCACCATTATCCGCGACCTGCGCGAGCAGGGGAAAGCGATCATTTACATCAGTCACAAAATGGATGAGATCTTCGCCATTACCGATGAGGTCAGTATCTTCCGCGACGGCGCCTGGGTCGGCAGCGACCACACCGCCAGCTTCACCCGCCAGTCGCTGATCACCCAGATGGTCGGGCGAGAACTGACGCAGCTTTTTCCGAAATTCAACAACGCCATCGGCGAAGAGGTGCTGACGGTACGCAATCTGACCAGCAAAGATCTGTTCCATGACGTCAGCTTTTCCCTGCGTCGCGGCGAGATTTTGGGCGTCGCCGGGCTGGTAGGCGCCGGACGCAGCGAAGTGATGGAATGCCTGTTCGGCATGGCCCATTACGACAGCGGCGAAGTGCTGATCGACGGCGTGCCCGCCACCATCGATTCCCCCTCGACCGCCATCGAAAAAGGCATGGCGTTTCTCACTGAGGATCGCAAAAAGTCGGGCCTGTTTCTGGTGCTTTCGGTGCTGGAGAACATGAGCATCGTCAATATGCCGGAGTACATCGGCAAAAGCGGTTTCGTCAGCCACGTAAAAATGGCGCAGGACTGTATGGAGCAGATTCGCCGTCTCAACATCAAGACGCCGACCATGGATCAAATCATCAATAACCTGAGCGGCGGCAATCAGCAGAAGGTGCTGATCGCGCGCTGGCTGCTGGCTCAGCCGAAAATTCTGATCCTCGATGAGCCTACGCGCGGTATCGACGTAGGGGCCAAAGCGGAAATCTATCGTCTGATCAGTGAACTGGCCAACCGCGGCGTGGCTATCATCATGGTCTCTTCAGAATTGCCGGAAATCCTCGGCATGAGCGACCGGGTAATGGTGATGCATGAAGGCCGCATTACCGGCATTCTGAATAAAGAAGAGGCCGATCAGGAAACCATTTTGTCGCTGGCATCCGAGTGAGGCGCGAGACATTCTATGAGCAATATTAAAGTAACTGCCCCACGGGCAACTGAACCGACATCCTTTTTCGGCAGCCTGCGCCACCGATTGCCGAAAGATACCGGCATCTTTATTGTTATGGTCGGCATTGCGCTGATTTTCGAAATCGCCGGCTGGTACGTGCGCGATCAATCCTTTCTGCTGAACCCCAACCGGCTGGTGCTGATCGTGCTGCAGGTGGCGATTATCGGGATTATCGCCGTGGGCGTGACCCAGGTCATTATCACCACCGGCATCGACCTCTCGTCGGGATCGGTCATCGCCCTGACGGCGGTGGTGGCCGCCAGCCTGGCGCAAACCTCGGACAGCCTCTCGCCGATGTTTCCGTCGCTGGTTAACCTGCCTGCGGCGATCCCCATCGCGGCGGGCATCGGGGTGGGGCTGCTGTGCGGACTGGTCAACGGCGTACTGATCACCCGCACCGGCATCCCGCCGTTTATCGCGACGCTGGGGATGATGGTGTCGGCGCGCGGTCTGGCGCAATATTACACGCAGGGCAACCCGATCAGCTTCCTTTCCGACGGCTTTACCGCTATCGGCCAGGGCGCTATGCCGGTGATTATCTTTCTGGTGGTGGCGGTGATATTCCATATCGCCCTGAAACATACGCGTTACGGGAAATATGTTTACGCCATCGGCGGCAACATGACCTCGGCGAAGGTTTCCGGCATCAAGGTGAATAAGTATTTGATCATCGTCTACACCATCGCCGGCGCGCTCTCCGGCCTGGCGGGGGTGGTGCTGGCGGCGCGCGTCAGCAGCGGCCAGTCGAGCATGGGGATGACCTATGAGCTGGACGCCATCGCGGCGGCGGTGATCGGCGGCAGCAGCCTGATGGGCGGCGTGGGACGGATAACGGGAACGCTGATCGGCGCGGTGATCCTCGGGCTGATTAAGAGCGGCTTCACTTTCGTCGGTGTCGACGCCTATGTGCAGGACATCATCAAAGGCATCATTATTGTGGCCGCTGTCTCCATCGATATGCACCGCAACCGTAAGAAACGCTGATGGCGGGACATAAGCTAACCTGCTGACCGCCTGGCAAGGTAAAAGGCGCGTGACGCCCGTCGCCACGCGCCTTTCGCACTCATCTGTCCGCTGTCGCGATGGCAGGCTGCGCTAAAATTCATCCTCGGGTCATCACTTTTTTGCACACCTGACTCGCATATTTCGCACCGTTCCGGTGCAATTTGTTGTTCTGCTCCGATTTCTCTTGTCTGTTCTTTGCCTGTTACCCCGAAAGGGGTAATCAGAAACGCTTATTTTTTCGTCCCTTAGGAAAATTCTGGCGCATGGTCTGACGCGCCGGATTAAACCTGGCCTGCATATTGCAATCTTCCTCACCATCAAGCCGACAGGCTTAAAACAAAACCATGACTTTGGTATTCGGGGATCTTTGACGGAGGCAACATGAACTTAAGACGACTGAAATATTTTGTAAAAATCGTCGATATCGGCAGCCTGACACAGGCGGCAGAAGTGCTGCATATCGCGCAGCCTGCGCTCAGTCAACAGGTCGCCACGCTGGAAAACGAGCTGGACCAGCAGTTGTTAATCCGTACCAAACGCGGCGTTACGCCCACCGAGGCGGGCAAGATCCTTTATGCGCATGCGCGGACGATTCTGCGTCAGTGCGAGCAGGCGCAGACGGCGGTAATCAACGCCGGCCAGGCGCTGAACGGCCAAGTCTCCATCGGCCTGGCGCCCGGCACGGCGGCCTCGTCGCTGACCATGCCGCTGTTGCAGACGGTGCGCGATCAATATCCCGATGTGCTGGTGTATCTGCATGAGAACAGCGGCGCGTCGCTGAATGAAAAAGTGATGAACGGCCAGCTCGATATGGCGGTGCTGTACGACCGTGCGCCGACAGCGGGCATCAGCAGCATTCCGCTGATGAAAGAGGAGCTGTATCTGGTGGGCGCGACCGACTGCCCGGGACAGACAGTGGATCTGGCCGATGTAGCGCAGATGAGCCTGTTTCTGCCACGCGATTACAGCGCCGTGCGCAAACGCGTCGATGAAGCCTTCTCGCTGCGCCGTTTGAGCGCGCGTATCATCGGCGAGATCGAATCGCTCGCCACCCTGACCGCTGCGGTTTCCAGCGGCATGGGCGTCACCGTGCTGCCGGAGTCTGCGGCGCGCGCGCTGGTAAGTTCAACCAACGCCTGGATGGCGCGCATCAACAGCCCGTCGCTGAACCTGCCGCTGTCGTTGAACGTCTCAGCCCGTCTGCCGCTTTCGCCGTCCGCCCAGGCGGTGAAGAACGTTCTGCTGGCGTTGCTGAATAAACCGCTGGTGGAAGACCGCGAGCTGATGCTGGTGAGTTAAGGGCGGCAGGCTGTTTCAGGGGCCGCAGCACATGCGGCCGTGTTAAGGGGCCGGATCAAAGGCCCTTTAACAATCCCCACGACCGGCAGCCTCCGCGCAGCGCTGCGCGCTGTCCCCTCGTCACTCGCTCCGGCCTCCGCGACCGGTCGGGATTCGCAATATTCGCCGCATCCATGCGGCTCGTCCCGGTCTCCGCTCCCTCCTCAGCGCGTCGGAAGCCCGCCTGCACGTTCATCATTTCTGTTTTAACACTGCGTAATCTGAAGGCGCGTAAACGAACTTTCAGCAATGACATCGCTTAAAGAAATCATGGCTGGCGGCGGGGGGTGTTGGGGCGCCTCTTGTCGGTCGCCCACACGGGCGGGCTGAAGCTGCGCCACGTTTTGGCGATCGAAACCCGCTCAGCACCAGCATACCGCCCCGCGCCAGCGGCCCTCGCTGCGACAGAAGAACAGCCCTGCGCCAGCCGATCCCCCGCCATGAAATGCCGGCGCGTTTCCGGTCAGCAGACCTCATCCTCGTATATTACTTTTCTGCATAACGCGCCTTTTTTTATTATTTGTTGCTATGGATAACCCTTCTTAACATACAAGAAACAGAGGCAGGCTACAGGAGAAAGAGGTATGAATTTCCAGCAACTTAAAATTATCCGCGAGGCAGCGCGCTGTGAGTTTAACCTGACGGAAGTCGCCAATACGCTCTATACCTCGCAGTCTGGGGTCAGCCGCCATATACGCGATCTAGAAGAGGAGCTGGGCGTCGAGATCTTTATCCGCCGCGGTAAACGGCTGCTAGGCATGACGGAGCCGGGCAAAGCCCTGTTAAATATTGCAGAGCGCATCCTCGATGAGGCGGGCAAAGTCCGTCGCCTGGCGGATGTGTTCACCAATGAAACCAGCGGCGTGCTGACCATCGCCACCACCCATACCCAGGCGCGCTACAGCCTGCCGCGCGTCATCAAAGCTTTCCGCCAGCTCTATCCTAACGTCCGCCTCGAACTCAACCAGGGGTCGCCGCAGGAGATCGTCACCATGCTGCTGGCGGGCGAGGCGGATGTCGGCATCGCCAGCGAACAGTTAGTCAATAACCCCAGCCTGGCGGCGTTTCCCTGGTTCAGCTGGCACCATGCGCTGCTGGTGCCGAAACAGCATGAACTGGCGCAGGCCGAGTCGGTCTCGCTCAATATGCTCAGCCGTTATCCGCTGATTACCTACCGGCAGGGCATCACCGGCCGCTCGCGGGTCGATCGCGCCTTTCAGGCCGCCGGGCTTAAACCCGATATTGTGCTCAGCGCGCAGGATTCCGACGTGGTGAAAACCTATGTGGAGCTGGGGCTGGGGGTAGGCATCCTTGCCGATCAGGCCTGCCAGACAGAGGACGATGACGATCTGACGCGCGTCGACGCGCATCACCTGTTTGACGCCAGCACCGTCTGGCTCGGCCTGAAGCGCGGTCAGCTACAGCGTAACTACGTCTGGCAGTTCCTGGAGCTTTGCAACGCCAATCTGTCGCTGGAAGAGATTAAGCGGCAGGCGCTCTCCTACCAGGCGGCGGAAGAGGAAGCGGCAATCGATTTTCAGATCTGAGTCGGCACGCTCTCCACGATCGCCAGAAAAAAACCGTCCCAGCCTTTGCCGCCCAGCGTCTGTACCGCCGTGGCGCTCAGGCAGGGATCCTCGCCCGCCAGGCGGAGAAACTGACGCAGCCCCTGAATATTGGCGTCGCCGCTCCCGGCATTGGTAATGCGGCCGCTGCGCACCACGTTGTCGGCGATGATTACGCTGCCGGGCCGCGCCAGTTTCAGCGCCCAGCGTAAATAGTGCGGGTTGTTACGCTTGTCCGCATCGATAAAAAAGAGATCGAACGGGGCGAGCGACTGCAACGCGGGCAGGCTCTCCAGCGCCGGGCCGACGCGGATCTCCACTTTGTCCGCCACGCCGGCGCGGGCGATATTCTCCCGGGCGACAGCGGCGTGCTTCTCGTCGAATTCCAGAGTGATCAGCCGTCCCGTTTCCGGCAGGGCGCGCGCCAGCCATATCGTGCTGTAGCCGCCCAGCGTGCCGATTTCCAGAATCGTTTTCGCCTGCATCATGCGCGCCAGCAGGTGCAGCATCTTGCCCTGATTGGGCGCGACGTCGATCGCCGGCAATCCCGCCTGCTGATTGCGATCCAGCGTCTGCTGTAGCTGTGCATCCTGCCTGACCAGCGTCCCGGCGAAATAGTCATCCACCGCCTGCCACTCTTTTTCATTCATGCTGTTTCTCCCGGCAAAAAGATGAGCTTAGCAGCGGCGGGCAGCGTTAACCTTGCGGCGCAAGAGACGGCATAAAATTTTTTTTCCGCCCGTAAAACAGAGGCTGGCGCCTTTCCGCCGGCGGAGAAAACCATTATCCGCTGTATCAACGCGATAGAGTGGAAGCAGACAAAAAAAGGAGAGGCTATGTCACGTTTAACACTCAAAGATAATGATTTATTACGCCAGCAGGCGCTGTTCGCCGGTCGCTGGCAGGACGCCCGCCAGGGCGCGACGCTGCCGGTAATCGATCCCGCGACCGGCGCTACCCTGGCCACGGTCCCGGCGCTGGGCGCGGAAGAGACAGAGCAGGCGATCGCTTACGCCGAATCGGTGCGCGTCGCCTGGGGAAAAACGCCGAACGCGCAACGCGCCGCGCTGCTGGAGAAATGGTATCAGCTGATCCTCGACAACGCCGACGATCTCGCCGCCATCATGACGGCGGAGCAGGGCAAACCGCTGGCGGAGGCGAAGGGCGAAGTGATCTACGGCGCCAGCTTTGTGAAGTGGTTTGCCGAGGAGGCGCGCCGCATCTATGGCGACACCATTCCGGCGCCCAGCGACGACAGACGTATCCTGGTGCTGAAGCAGCCAGTGGGCGTGGCCGCC
>DENB01000057.1 GCA_002359495.1 Enterobacteriaceae bacterium UBA2655 | reverse complement strand
CGCTTCGCTCTGCATCCCCTAGCTCAAAGGAAGGGGCTTTCCGCGAAAAGCCTGGTAATGTTCAAAATGTTTTTTAAATTCATTCATCAGGGTCAATGTGAAGCGTTCGATTTACCTTGCCCGGCGGCGGGGAAAAAAGCGCGTCTGGCATAAGCTTTAACAACCGGACAAGCGATGATAACAGCGGAACAGGAGAGATGATGAGAATAGGCATTGTGGGATACGGTACGGGCGGCAGACATTTCCACGCGCCTTTTATCTGTGCGGCCAAAGGGCTGGAGCTGGCCGGGATTGTGGCTCGCGCGCCGGAGACGATAGCACGGGTTAAAGCGGATTTTCCTGACGTGCCAGTCTATGGATCGCTAACTGCGTTGCTGGCGGCGGGCGTGGATATCGTGACGATAACCACCCCGCCGCATACCCGTCGGGAGCTGGTGCTTGAAGCCATCGCCGCCGGCGTGGCCGTCATCGCTGACAAACCTTTCGCGCCCGACGCGGCGACCGGACGCGAACTGGAGGCGGCGGCGAAAGCGAAAGGCGTGGTGCTGGGCGTCTACCATAATCGCCGCTTCGATGCGGATATTCTGACGCTAAAGCGCGTGCTTGATGAGGGAAGGATCGGAAAGCCATGGCGGTTTCACAACCGTATGGATTTGGACGATCCGGGAACGCTTGAAAGCGGCCCGCTGGGCGGTCTGCTACGCGATATGGGCAGTCATCTGGTCGATCAGGCGCTCTGGCTGTTCGGCCCGGTCCGGTCGGTCTATGCCCGCACCGACGCGGTACAACGTCCCGAAGGGGAAACCAACGCCAGCTTCGTTATCACGCTGGTTCATGCCAGCGGCGTTCATTCGCATATCTCTTCCAGCAAACTTAACCACCTTTCGGCGCGCGAGCTGCGCCTTTATGCGGAGAAAGGAAGCTATGTTTCCTCAGGCTCCGACGTCCAGGCCCAGGCGATCTTCGCCGGCAAACGTCCCGTGGACGACGTTGCAAGTTGGGGATACGAGCAACCTGAACGCTGGGGTACGCTCTACAGTGAAACAGGCGCTGAGCAGGTACCGTCCGCGCAGGGCTGTTATCACCGCTACTATGAGGCGTTTGCCGACGCGGTAAGTAACGGCACGGAACCGCCGGTTACGGCTGAGCAGGCGATCCGCACGCTTGAAGTGCTGGATGCCGCCCTGCGCAGCGCGCAGGAAAACCGGGTAATCGCGCTTTAGCCATGCAGGCCGCGTCCGCAGATCGATGTCTGCCCGGGCGCGGCCTCAGCCGTGACGCGCGCAGAACCGTTCGATATCAGCGGACTGGAAGTCAGCCAGGTTCTCCATCAGTTTCTCCAGCGGCCATTTCCACCAGGCGATCCGTTGCAGAGAGGTGGCGATAGCCGGCGTGAAACGCGCGCGGATCGGTTTCGCCGGCACGCCGCCCACCAGGGTGTAAGGCGCAACGTCTTTCGTCACTACCGCCCCTGCCGCCAGCACTGCACCGTCGCCTACCCTGACGCCTGGCAGCACTATCACGCCATGACCGATCCAGACATCATTGCCGATGACGACGCGCGCCGCGCGGCGATCGGCAAAAAAGCCGCAATCGCGCGTCGCCGTGGCGTCGTAATATTCCGGGCAGTAGGTGAAACGGTGCTGCGAAGCGCGATCCATCGGATGATTAGGCGCGCCGATGCGTACCTGGTTCGCAATAGCCGTGAAGCGGCCGATTTGCGTATCGGCAATGTTGCAGTGTTCGCCGACATAAGAAAAGTCCCCCAGCGTGCTGTATTCGAGATAGCTGTGCGCAAGCACTTCGCACTGTTGCCCGATCCTGGTTTCGCGCATGCGAACGCTGTCATCAATAAAGGTCTGTTGCAACTTAGCGGGAGAGATAGCGTGCAGTGACATGAAAGCCTCTTCTGGTCTGATATCTGGACAAGTTGCGCGCCGGGCGCGTTGAATACTGCGCTGACATTAGCGACTGAAGATGACAATCAGAAGATGCTAAAGATGAAGACCAGGCTTTGGCTGTCGCTAAACGCGTTGCGGCGCGCTCTGTGGCTGGATGCGACTGTTTGTTTGACGCTGTGCGTTACAGCTTTTTTAACAGCTATAAAAAGACAAAACTGGCTTTAGAGCTTATTAAACAGCTCTTAATTAAAGCTGCTTGTACAGGACATATTTATTATAATGGTTGCAATAAAAGCTTTTAAATCAAATATAGCTTATCAGAAGCTTCTTATATGGCTTTTAAGCTTTACTCCGAATCTGCGCTGACAGCCGAACTGGGGCAGCGTCTCAAACAACATCGGTTAAGCCGAAACATGTTGCAAAAAGAACTGGCTCAAAAACACAGAAACTCAAATACACATCAGAATGCAACCTTTAACAGAGAGTTGCCCATGAAACACACGTGACTATTTTTTCAGCAACGCCTGGACAGTCACGATGACAGCGGCTTTTATATACAGCAGCAGTACCCGACGTTACGGCTCTGTTTACGCTCGCGCGTTGTCGCTCAGCAGCATCGTCATTCCAACCGTGCCGTTAAACAAATAACTCTGTTGAGGTTCAGAATGGAACACGCAAGAGCTCAGGATCTGGCGCAACTGAATGACCTGCTTCACAGCGGCGAACACAAGGTTGTCGTCATCAATTTTGAGCTAACCAGCGATGAATTTTTTAATCTTGTTTCTTACTGGGGAGATCGCGGAGCAAAAGTGAAAAAAAGGATGGCCGATTTCTGATTAAGCCTGGCAAATCCCCTGTCCCGCCAAATGTCTGATTCAATGCCCGCCAGATCGAATGCGCTACACTCAAGGCGTTCGGCAATGTGGCGGGCAACTCGCCCTTAATGCGCGGCGCTTTTGGACAACAGATTGATGGTTAAAACACCTGCGCAAATCAACGCGATGCCGACAATCGCGGGCGCGTCCAGTCTCTGACCGCTTACCAGCCAGCTGATGACGCTCACCAACACGATTCCCGCGCCTGACCAGATGGCGTAAGCGATGCCGGTAGGAATATGTTCAAGGATCTGCGACAGCAGCCAGAACGCCACGGCATAACATGCGAGCGAACCCAGCGAATACCACAGCTTTGTAAATCCTGCGGAATATTTTAGCAACGTCGTGCCCGCGACTTCCGCCACGATAGCCGCGCTTAATAATATATAACTGTTCATCAGTATCCTTACATTGGTGAAAGTCCGGCTGCGCCCGAATGACGCGCCGACCATTCGAAATTATATGCAACCCTGCGCGGTTCAGCTTAGAAAACGGGATCTCATCAATGGAGAGAAGTTCTCCTCATGCGCGTTATGCGCTGCTGGAACGGCGGCAAGGAGAGTGGTCTGCGGCGTTTCAACAGGTCATATATGACTGGGACGCCGCAGCGCTGAGCGTCGAACGACATAGCCGACCGGACTGGATTAACGTGCTTAAAACAGGGCGGATGTGACGGGGCGCCACCAGCCGTAACAGGCAGAGCGTTTTTATCGCATATCTTGCTAACTCAGGCTTTCCCGCTGGTATTCCTGACCTGTAGCGTTACCGGCAGAATGGTCCGGCTCATCGCCCGATGCGGATTATCGATACGGGCCAACAGCGCGCGCGCCGCCGCCTGGCCAAGCTCGCGCTTCGGCTGGTCGATAGTGGTCAGCCCTTTTTCCTGCAATCGTGAAAGCGCGTTGTAATGCATACTGAAGGCATCATCGAAGCCACAGACTGATATATGGTCCGGCACCGCAATGCCCTGCTCCGTCAGACCGTTTATCAGTTCCAGCGCGACAAAATCATTTGCGGCCAGTACCGCCGTCGGTTGAGGCTGACACCGCAGGAGCTGCGCAATCGCCTTTTTTCCGCTGCTGCCATGATAGTTTCCTTCGATCAAATAACCGGGCTGGACAGAACAATTCAGGCGCCGCATTCCGGCCAGATAGGCTTCCTTACGCTCCCGGGCGGTGGAGGATTGCATCGGGCCGGTGATACAGGCGATATGGCGATGGCCCAGACTATGCAAATGTTCCAGCAACAGGTTGATCGCCTGCACATTATCGGGGCCGATGTAATCGCTCTTTACTGTTGCCGGCATCCGGTTAACAAACACACAGGGCGGCCCGTTTTTCAGCAGCTTGCGCGAAGCGTCGTTCAGGGTCTGCGAGACTAAAACCAACCCGTCTATATGCCGATCCAGCAGCGACCGAATCAGCGCCTGCTGACGCTGGCTATTTTCATCGGTATTGCAGAGAAACAGGGTATAACCCGCAGCGCTGACCACTTCGTCAATCCCTTTGACGATAGCCGGAAACAGTGGATTAGCGATATCAGCGACCAGCACGCCGAGCGTCATGGATTGCTGAGTCCGCAGCGCGCGGGCGAGAGCGGAAGCGCGATACCCCAGCTTTTCAGCGGTTTCAAGGATCAGCTCTTTTTTATCAGGGCTGACGTAGCCTTTCCCGGTCAGCGCACGGCTAACGGTCGAACGGGACATTCCCGATTCGCGGACGATATCCGCCAGGGTTGCGCGGCTATCGACAGGCTCTGCCGTTCTGTTTTTCATAGGGGTTTCTCTTTATCGAATGCTTTGTTATACCCGAATGCGCTGAAAAATTGAACTGGGATCGATCTCACAGTCAGCATGATAAAACTCCGTTAGTTTAAAAAGAAGACAATGTTTTAACGATCTCTGAGCGCGCTGGCGAGACCGGCGTTTATTTTGCGCCCAATATGGGATCGTTCCCAGATTTATAAATTTTAAAATCAGCAGGTAACATGAAACGAACCATAAAACTAGCCAGCCTGAAAGAGGCTGTTAGCCATATCAGCGACGGCGAACGCATAGCGATGGGCGGCTTTGCTATCTATCAGCGGCCCATGGCTTTAGCCGCTGAGCTGGTGCGGCAGAAGAAACGCCGGTTAACGCTGGTCGGTATCGTTAATGGTATCGAGGCGGATCTGCTGATTGGCGGCGGCGTTTTATGCGCAATTGAAACTTCTTACGTCGGCCTTGAACGTTTTGGACTGGCGCGTAATTTCCGCCGCGCCGTTGAGAGCGGCGCCCTGAAAGCGGTGGATTATCCTGAGCTGATCGCCTGGGATCGCTTTCGCGCTTCGCAGGAAGGATTGCCCTTCTGGCCCTGCACTTTTCTCGGCGGCAGCGGCGTGGCGGCAAACAACCCGCAGATCGTTCCCTTTACTTGTCCGGTTACCGCCAGGCAGATGTGGGCCGTACCGCCCGCCCGCCCTGATGTGGTATTGGTTCATGCGCCTCTGGGGGACGAGTATGGCAACGTCGCCTTTCACCACCGCAAAATGTTGCCGCAGAGCGCCGATATTACGCTGACGCGCAGCTGCGACAGGGTGATCGTCAGCGTGGAAAAGATCGTCAGCTCGCAGGAACTTCGCCGCCAGCCTCATCTGGTGGAAATCCCTGCTTTCCGTACCACCCATATCGTAGAAGCGCCTTTCGGCGCGCACCCGACATCCGTGCCGGGACTTTACGACTGCGACGATGCCGCGTTTCGCGCCTACGTCGCCGCCAGCGCTACGCCGCAGAGCTTTGCGCAATGGCTGCGTCAGCATGTTACCGACGTGGTCGATCATCAGGCCTGGCTCGACCAAGCTGGAAGCCGCCGTTTGCTGGCGCTGCGCAATGTGGAGATCCCGCAATGAGCCGTCCCGCCTGTACCCGCGAGGAGCTGATCGCCATTCTGCTGGCGAAACAGATGCGTAACGGCGAGGTAGGTTTTACCGGACTCGCCACCGGCAGCGCCGCCGCGCTTTACATTACCGGCATTCCATTAGCGGCGATGTCGTTTGCGCAGCAGACCCATGCGCCGGATCTCACTATCCTGCTGGCGGGATGGTGTATCAACCCCGACCTCAGCCAGCTAAGAGCGCTGCCCTCGGCAGAATTCGATAACGCCTTGCAAAACTTGCCCTGCGAAGCGCAAATGCAGACCTACCCCGGCCACTATGCGGTACGACGCGGCGACGTCGATTTTGGCTTCGGTTCCGGCGTGCAGGTAGACGCGGAAGGCAATATCAACAGCACCTGCATCGGTAACTATTTGCAGCCGAAGGTACGCCTGGTGGGGTCGATTTTGTTGCCTGAACATATGACCTGTTTTGGCCGGGAATATCTGATGATGCCCAGCCATGAGGCTCGCGCCTTTGTCGAAAAGGTCGATTACGTTTCTGGCGTCGGCTGGCCCGGCGGCCAGAGTGGACGCGAGGCGCTCGGGTTAACCCACGGCGGTCCGCAGTGGATTGTTACGCCCAGGGCGATTTTCGATTTTGATCGCCAGCGCGGCAGAGCGCGTCTTTACAGTATCCACCCCGGCGTATCGCCTGAAGAGGTGCTTGCAAGCACCGGCTTTCGCCTGAAGAGCGTCGATGCGCCAACCACGCCCTGGCCCACCGCTGAAGAACTCTCTCTGCTACGCCGGGTAGTCAACCCGCACGGCGCTCTGATCCCCCATCCCGATGAGGCATAACGATGAAAAGTAAACTCACCCCTCTCCATGAGGCCGTGGCGCGTATTCCTGACGGCGCCACTATTGCGCTTGGCGGTTCGCTGCTGCGCCGCCAGCCGATGGCGCTGGTTCACGAACTGGTGCGCCAGCGCAAACGCGAACTCACTCTGCTGACCTGGGCCACCACCCTGGCTACCGATATGCTGGCGGCCAATGAGGCGATCCGCCGCTGGGAAGGCATTTACGCTGGCTTCTTTCGACACGGCCTGGCACCGAACTTCCGCCGCGCGGTGCAAAGCGGGCAGATCGAAACGCATGATTATTCAGAATCCGCGTTCGTTGCCCGTTTTCGCGCTGCGGCGATGGGGCTGCCTTTTCTGCCCTCTAAAGCGCTGCTCGGCACCGGCATGGCGGGTAAAAGCCCGGAAGAGATAAAACCGCTGACCTGTCCGTTCACAGGTCAGCCTTTGCTGGCGCTAAAAGCGGCCGACGCCGACTTTACTCTGCTGCACGGCTATGCCGCCGATGAATACGGCAATATACAGTGGCCCGTGGTGCGCGACAGCGACGATATCGACCAAATGATGGCGTCGGCGTCGAAACGGCTGATCGTTACCGTTGAGAAGATCATTCCCCACCACCAGGTGCGCCAGCGTCCGGCGCTGACTTACATTCCGCATACGCTGGTTGAAGCGCTGATTGAGGTGCCTTACGGCGCGCATCCTACAGCCACCGACGGTTTTTATGATGAAGATGAAGCGTTTTTAAAAAGCTGGCTGACCGCCTCCGCCACGCCGGAAGGGGCGCGAAACTGGCTGGAGGAGTATGTTTTTAGCTGCCCAGAACGCAGCCAGTATGTGGAAAAAGTCGGGTCGCAGAGCGCCCTGAACGCCTTTGACGTTGAACGGGAGTTTTAATATGACGCAGAAAAATTACACGATCGAAGAGCTGATGATCTGTGCCATCGCTCATGAGCTACAGGATGACGAGCTGGGTTTCGTCGGCCTCGGCACGGCCGCCCGCGCCTTTACCCTTGCCGTGGGCATTCCCATCGCGGCGGCCCGTCTGGCCCAACTGTGCCATGCGCCCGGCTTTTCCATTTACTGGGGCAACCTGCTGACGCCGGCGCTGGAGAGCATCCCCGAGGCGCTATTGCAGGATGCCTATACGCGCTGGCCTGCCGCGGCGTCGCCGCAGGATGTCGGCTATAAAATCGATATGGTGACGCGCGGCCGTTTTGATGTCTCGTTTGAATCCGCGCCGCAGGTCGATCAGTACGGCAATCTGAATATTACCGAAATCGGCGGCGGTCAGCCGCCGAAAACCCGTCTGGTAGGCTGCCTGGCGCAGACCGAGCATCTGGCATTTATCAAACGTCCCATTATCGTTACCGATTTGACGCCGCGCGCTTTTGTGCCGAAGGTCGACTTTATCACCAGCGTGGGTTATCTCGACGGCGGCGACAGCCGCGAGCAGCTGGGATTGCCGGGTCCGGGACCGGCGCTATGCGTAACGGACAAAGCGATTTTTGATTTCCACCCTGAATCAAAACGTATGCGCCTGCGCTCCATTCATCCGGGAGAAACGCTCGACAGCGTGCTTAATGCCATGAGTTTCGAGCCGGTTATCGAAGGCGTTCCGCCGCAGACCGCCGAACCCGACGCGCAGGAGATCGCATTAATCCGCGAGACGATCGATCCCTTCGGCACGCTTTATCAGTTAAAAGCGTCCTGAATGGCAAAGGCGCGTCAGCGGCTTCAGACGCGCCCGGTAGAGCCGCGCACAATCAGCTTCATCGGGAAAATTTTTTGCTTCGGCTTAGGCTGGCTTTTCTGGCGGATAATTCTCATTACCAGCGAAGTGGCCGCCGCGCCCATTTCGCGACGCGGCAAGGCGATAGTCGTAAGATTAATCGGTGTAAAAGAGGCCATCTCGATATCATCCAGGCCGATCAGCGAGAGATCCTGCGGGATGCGTAAGCCGGCCTCGTGCGCAGCGTTCATCACCCCGATGGCGCTCATATCGTTGGCGGCCAGAATCGCCGTCGGGCGCGTTTCAAGCGCGAAAAATTGCTTCGCGGCGGCGTATCCGCCGCTGACATGATAATCCCCCTGCGCCACATACTCCTCCTTTAGCGGCAGCTGGCAGGCACGCAGCGCGTTCAGATAGGCGTCGTAGCGTTCATCGGCGGTGGAAGAATCGCGCGGTCCGCGAATTAAGGCGATACGCTGATGTCCCAGCCCGACCAGATGTTTCATCGCCGCGCCGATGCCTTCTTCATTATTGGCGCCGACATAGTTATCGTTATGGCGCAGCGAACGACGCTGGATCATCACATAAGGCGTATCGCCACTCTCCAGCAGCGCCCGCACTTCCGGCTGTTCACAGTGTTGAGAAAGCAGCACCAGGCCGTCAACGCGGCGATCGAGCAGCACCCGCATTTGCGCCAGCTGCTTATCCAGCTGACCATCGGTATTACACACCAGCAGGCTGCACTGCTCCCGATCGGCGATATCTTCTATACCACGCAGAAAGTCGGGCGATGAGGGGTTAGCGATATCCGCCAGCAGCACCCCCAGCGTAAAAGTGCGCTGCATACGCAGAGAGCGGGCCACCACGGAAACCCGGTAGCCGAGCTTATCCGCCGCCGCCTGCACCCGCTCACGAGTTGACTCTTTAACGATGGTCTTGCCGCTCAGAGCGTTGGAGACCGTTGATACCGCCACGCCCGCTTCGCGCGCCACGTCAAAGATCGAGACTTTGCCACTGGCAGAAGGGGTTTTACTGTGTGGCGGCTTTTTAGTCATTCGGCGACATCCTGGCTTTTGTAAAGAGAGAAGACAATGCGACGATTATTGCATAAGCAGCAATTGTGAAAAAAACGTTTTTACCGCAGGCATGAGACGCGTCAGGCCAGAGAGGCGGCAGCCTCTCTGGCGCTGAGTTATCGGGTTTTGACCAGCAGACTTTCGCTGCGGGTTTTATCCGTTGCTGCGAAGACCTTCTCGTCGTGCAAATCCCGATGCATAGTTTCCCCGGTGCCCAGCGCGCAAAAACCGGTAATTACGCCGGAAATAATGATCATCCAGGCGATAGGCCAAAAACCGCCGCCCGCCCAGGCCACCAACGCGGTAGCGACCATCGGCGTAAAGCCGCCGAACACCCCGGCCAGCTGCGAACCGACCGAAACACCGGTGTAGCGTACCTCGGTTGAGAACATCTCTGAAAGGTAGCAGGGTTCGATGCTGTACATTGAGCCGATAACAAAGCTGTAGCCAAGGAACAGCGCCAGATAAACGCCCCAGACGGTGCCGCTATCGACCAGCCAGTAAAACGGATAGGCCAGCAGACAGGAGCCGAAAGCGCCAATCAGAAAGACCGCGCGTCGTCCGATCTTATCGGACAATATGCCCCACAGCGGAAAAGCGATAATCCCGGTCGCCGCCGCCAGCATCACGCCGGTCAGCACGGTGCTGCTTGGCATATTGAATTTCGACGTCGTGTATTGCAGCACGTAGCTGATGATCAGATAACCCACCACGCTTTCGCTGATGCGCAGGCCGGCGGCAAGGAAGATCTGACGAGAAAACTTTTTGAATACCTGAACGATCGGCAGGCTGTTTTTTTCACGGTCCTTCAGCATTTTCTTGAACATCGGCGGCTCTTCAATCTTCATACGAATAAAGATACCGATCAGCATCAGAATAATGCTCGCGAGGAAAGGCACGCGCCAGCCCCAGTCAAGGAAGACCTCTTTCGGCAGCATAGAGGCCAGCGCAAAAGATCCGGTGGCGCAGAGCACGCCCAGCACGTTGCCTAACTGAACAAAGGTGCCGTAAAAACCGCGTTTTTTCTTCGGCGCGTATTCAATCATCATAGTGGTGGCGCCGCCCCACTCCCCGCCGACCGCCAGCCCCTGGATCAGACGAATAATCACCAGCAGCACCGGCGCCGCAAGGCCGATAGTTTCATAGGTCGGCAGCAGCCCGATCACCACGGTGGCGATGCCCATAATGGTCACGGAGGCGATAAGCATCGCTTTGCGCCCGACCGTATCGCCGTAGTGGCCGAAAATCACCGCGCCGATGGGGCGCGTCACAAAAGCGACGCCAAGCGTGGCGAAAGAGACAATGGTCGCCACCGTCGGCGACAGTTCGGTAAAGAACAGATGCGGGAAGACCAATGCCGCCGCGGCGCCATAGATAAAGTAGTCATAAAACTCGATAAAGGTTCCTATCAGGCTGGCGAAAGCGACCCGGCTCAGCTGTTTCTTATCGACGTTGTCGCTGGACGGCTGATTGACAGAACGGTTCATAGTATTTCCCCTGGCAGTTGGCTTGTAGGGTACCTTTGGGGTGAGCGAAAGCCCGCACGCCCCTGGGTGCGTTGTTTTCAGTGAGGTAAAAGACCTGCTACAGCCGGAAGCAGGTTCAGGTGATAAAGCGGCGCGTATTAACTTCCTGTTTTGCCGCTGGCCCAGCCGATGGCGGTACGTTCGCCATGCTGATTTTCCGCCCAGACATGAAACTTCACCACGTCGTCCTGCATCTCATCGACCACCGCTTTACAGGTGATGGTGTCGCCGCGGTAAACCGGTTTGACGTAAGCCATTTTGATCCAACCGGAGGTGTGCCAGCCGGGACCGATGAAGCGCGCCAGCATTTCAGCAATCCAGCAGGTTTCCATCATGCCCTGCGCCAGGGTATCGCGGAATCCCGCTTTCAGCGCCACTTCAATATCGGTATGAATGTTGTACCACTGGGTATTGCCGCCGGAAAACAGCGACATCTGTCCCTGCTCAGGCCGCTTCCGCAACGGCTGCACAGGCGTCCCGGGGGACATATCCGGCCGAACGTGCGTTAACGGCGTGATATCGTCCGGCCATACGGGATCGATATGGCCCGCCTGCGGCGCTTTCGCCGCGTTGCCGGTACCGAGCTGAATACCTTCGGGAATACGCATGATTTCGGTGCTGATCTGACGTACATAGGGGATGCCGCTGTCAGCGTCGCGCGCTTCGGTATCGAAAACCGTATAGCCCTTGCCGCGCTTCATATACTTGTCGGTATATCTGCCGCTGTAGCTTAGCCGGGCGTTGATCGGCACCGGATTGAGAAACCAAATCTCCTCCTTCTGATGCAGCCCGACGGTGCGGCTGGGATCGTAAACGCTGCAAAACAGCGCCACCAGATCGCGCCCCAGCATTGGCGCAGGCACCCAAGGCGCCTCCGCACCCATATATTCCGGGCTGTAATCATCAAGCGCAAAACAGGCGCGGCGGCGGTAAGCTTCATCCGCCTCGACCAACAGCGGGCCGATCAATTCATCGACCACTACATTTTCATAGGTGGGTTCGCGCAGTTCAGGATTAATGCGAGCCATGCTGTTCTCCTTTCTGAATGCCCCACTCGGCCAGTACCTCATGGGTATGCGCGCCTAATACCGGCGGCGCGCGGCGGATCGATCCCGGCGTATCGGAGAGAGAAACCGTAACGCCGTGCGTGGTGTAAGTTCCGGCGGTGGGATGCTCGATATCCACCAGCTGGTTACGCGCTTTCAGCTGCGGGTTCTGCAGTACTTCGTCGATGGTGGCGACCGCCGAGCAAGGAACGCCCGCTTGATCCATCAGCGCCACCACCTCATCGGCTGGCAGAGAACCCACCCAGTCAGCCACCACCGCGTCGATGGCGCCGTTGTTCGCCAGCCGGGCGTGGTAATTATTGAAGCGGTCGTCCTCGATCAAATCCTGACGCCCCATCGCGTCGATCAGGCGCGGAAACAACGCGTCGGTGCCCGCCGACAGGTAGATCCAGCGTCCATCGGCCGCCTGGTAGCTGTTAACCGGCGCTGAAAAACGGTCAAGGTTGCCGACGCGGTTCATGGTGCGCCCCAGCTGGGCCTGCTCCGGGATCGCGGAAATCAACATGCTGACGGCGCTCTCCAACAGCGAGGCTTCCACCAGCTGGCCGCGTCCGGTGGCATGACGCACGTTTAATGCCGCCAGCGTGCCGATGGTAGCATAGAGCGCCGAGGCGTAATCGACCATAAAGGTTCCCGCCATTGTCGGCGGCCCGTCCGGCTGACCGGAGATGCTCATGATGCCGCTCATCGCCTGAGCGATAGCGTCAAAGCAGGGGCGCTGGGACAGGGGGCCGTTCTGACCAAAGCCTGAAATCCGCACCATGATCAAGCGGGGATTAAGCTGGCGCAGCGTTTCCCAACCGCAGCCCATTTTTTCCATCGTGCCGGGGCGGAAGTTTTCTATCAGCACGTCAGCCTTGCTGATAAGCTGGCGCAGTTGCGCCTGCCCTTCTTCGCAACGAAAATCGAGTTCCAGGCTGCGTTTGTTGCGATTAAAAGAGAGAAAGTAGAGGCTTTGATCGTTCAGCTGCGGTTTATTCTGACGGGTATCTTCGCCCTTGCCTTTGCGCTCCACTTTCACCACGTCAGCGCCCATATCGGCCAGCTGCATGGCGCACATCGGCCCGGCTATAAAACGCGACAGGTCGAGGACTTTCAATCCTTCCAGCGATCCGGTCATCAGGATACCTCCCTTGAATGCGTAGTCCGGCCGGTAGCGGCATCGACCAAATGCGCGAACGCCACCATGCCGGGATCGTTCAGGCCGACGGAGCGTTCGGCGAACATCCGCGCGCGGCCTGTTTTATTGGGTTTTTGACGCCAGGTTTCCAGCGCCGCGCTCACCGCCTGCGGCGCGGCGCTGGACCAGCTTTCCGGCGGCTCGGTTTTCAGCGCCTGAAGTAAAGCGTCGATCGCATCGAGCACGGTTTTATCGCCCAGGCTGGCGCCGCCCCGCGCCATTAACGCCGCCAGAACCGCCTCCAGCATCGGCGGAATCGCCTGAGGCTCAAGAGATTGTTTTCCTGCGCTCTGCTTTGCCGCCGTCAGCAAGGCTACGCCAAGCAGCGTGCCGAAGCTGGAGCCGGAGGCGCGTACGCAGGCCATCGACGCTGCCTGAAACACGGCAGGAATATCCTGCGGCGGGCTGGCCAGCGCGGTTTCCGTCAGGCGTGCGCACTTCTCCAGCGTCGCGCCAAGATCGCCGTCGCCTAACTGACCGTCCAGCGCGTTCAGCTCCTCCGCTGCGTTTTTCGCCTGGCTGCAACAACGCAGCAGGATGGCGCACAGTTGTTCTGCATTCAGGCTCATTGCACATTACTCCACCAGGGAGAAGCGACAGGCACTTTCAGTAACGATTCCAGTTCATCATCCAGCTTGAGCAGCGTCAGCGAGGCGCCAGCCATTTCCATTGAGGTGGCGTAACGGCCGATCTGCGGCGGACAAAAACTGATTTCACGCTGAAGCAAACCAGCCTGAACCTGACGCCAGAGGATAAACAGTTCTTCCAGCGGCGTGGCGCCGAGGGAATTCAGCATTACCGCGACGCGATCGCCAGCCTGAATGCCGTCATCCTCCAGCAGAGCGTTGAGCATCTCGTCGGCGAGCGTATCCGCCGCCAGCAACGGGCCGCGCCGTATCCCCGGCTCGCCGTGGATCCCCATGCCGATTTCCATCTCGTTATCCGCCAGCATAAAAGTGGGCTTGCCCGCTTCCGGCACGGTACAGGGCGATAAGGCCACCCCGATAGTGAGCGTATTGTCCAGCGCGCGCTGCGCAACGTCCGCTACCTCATCCAGCGTGACGTCCGGCTGTTCCGCTTTCGCGCCCGCTATTTTGTAGGCATAAATCAGTCCCGCCACACCGCGCCGCTTTTGACGTTCATCGCGGCTGGCGGAACCGATGTCGTCGCAGGCCAGTACCGTGCGGGTTTCAATCCCTTCCGCTTCCAGCATTTCGCTCGCCATCGCGAAATTCATTTTGTCGCCACCGTAATTGCCGAACAGCAGCAGAACGCCTTTGCCGGTATTGGCAGCGCGTATCGCGTCCATGCAATCCATCACCGCCGGTCCGGCAAATACATTGCCGACGGCGCAGGCATCCAGCAAACCTGGTCCGACGTAGCCGGCAAAGGTAGGCAAGTGTCCGCTGCCGCCGCCGGAAACCACTCCCGGTTTGCCGGAAGCTGACTCGGCGCGTGTGATAACCCGGCCCGCTTCGCCGGATTGCGTATAGAGATGAGGAAACGCCAGGCACATGCCGCTCAGAGCTTCGTCGGCATAATTTCCCGGGTCGTTGAGGATCTTTTTCATATTTTCTCCCGGTGGCTTAGTAATTCAGACCATCTTTGTTATCGAACAGCGTAACCGGCGGATAGGCCCGTTCGTCGGTGATCACATCGATCACCGTCGTGGCGTTGGCCGCGAAAGCCGCTTTCAACGCCGGCAGGAACGCTGCGGCCTTGTCAATGCGTACCCCTTCGCATCCGCATGCGCGCGCCACGGCGGCGTGATCAACCGCAGCGAAGTCACAGGCATCGGAATAGCCGCCAAACAGCGCCTTTTCCGCATGCTTCTCATAACCGAGGATTTGGTTGTTAAGCACCACCAGCACGACGTTGATCCCCATACGGCGTGCCGTTTCCAGTTCAGACCAGACATGAGCGAACCCGCCGTCGCCCACTAAAGCGAAGACCGGCGCTTCCGGACAGGCGATTTTCGCGCCCAGCGCGTAGGGGAATCCCCAGCCAAGCCCGGCCAGCCCGCGCGGCGTAACAAAACGGCTGCCGACTGCGCGCGCAGTCAGAAAGTTGGCGACCCAAATGGAGGAGTAGCTGGCATCCGCTACCACGACGGTTTCCGGCGTCAGGACGCTATCGAGATCGCGCATCAGACGTTCCGGGCGTAAAGGCGAAGCATCCAGATTTAATGTGTTATTTACTTCAGCCTGCCAGCGCTCATGTCCGGCCGCGATGCGTTTACTCAATTCGGCGCGCTGCTGGTTCCGCTTGCCGTGATCCTGTTTTTGCAGAGCCTGAGTGAGCGCCTCCAGCGTTAAACGGGCATCGCCGACCAGCCGCAACGCGTCGTAGTTACGCCCGATTTCCTGGCCGTCGATATCCAGATGGATATAGCGCGCCTTTTCCGGGTAGAGCGTCCATCCGTCAGTGCCGTTCTGGTTAGTGCGATTACCGATCAACAAAATGACGTCCGCCCCGGTGACCAGATCGCGCAGGTAGCGGGTGCGGCCGCGTTCTCCCATGAAATAGCCAACCACACCAACTGAAAGCGGATGAGTCTCATCAACGCCGCCTTTACCCATCGCCGTCGTCGCGACGGCAAGACTGGCGCGTTCCTGCAAATCCGCCAGCGCGGCAGAAGCGTCGGAGAGATGAACGCCGCCGCCTGCGATAACCAGCGGTGCGCGGGCGTCGGCCAATAGCTTCGCCGCTTCATCAATGGCGTCCGGCGCAGCAACGCTGCGATCCAGCGGAAAATAACCCAGCGAAGCCGCATGTTTACGCGACGTTTCAGCGGCCGGTTCATTAAACAGGTCGATAGGAATAATCAATACCGCCGGGCCTGCCCGACCTGAGGTCGCGGCGGTAAAGGCCATATCGACATAGTCTTCCAGGCGATCGATTTCGCTCACGCGTTTCGTCCATTTGGACACGCCTTTGAAAAGTTCCAGGTGATCGAGTTCCTGAAAGGCATTTTTATCGGCCATTTTGCGATGCACATCCTGAACGATCGCTACCACCGGCACTGAGGCTTTAAAACTTTCAGCCAGCCCGGCGACCAGTAGCGTTGCCGCCGGGCCATTTTGCGCGGTAACCACGCCAGGTTTATGTGAGAGACGGGCATAGGCATCAGCCATATAACTGCCCGCATTTTCGGCGCGATAGCCTACCTGACGGATACCATATTGCGGGGTGACCAGAAAAAGGGCGGCCGGAATGCTTTGCCCGAAAATAACCTCTACACCGTGACGTTTTAGCGCGGCGGCGACGATATGCGCTCCGGTTTTACCTTGCTGTTCGCTTTGTTCAGCGCTCATGATGACTCCCCTAAAGGTTTAAAGGCGGCTTTTTCGCCTGCTGTTCCGGCCGGATACAACAGTTCATTAACCAGTGATTAACTTATGGCCAGACTCACATAAAAACGTTTTTAATAAAAACGTTTTTATTGTCTTTTGTGGAGTAAGATCACGGAATAAAAAACAGACAATGCGGAAAAATTAATATAACCAATTGAAAAAAATCAGCTATTTTCCACATTGATGACGGATGGAAATTTGACAGGATTTGTGAGGCGCTTCACGAACGCAGACAGCTTTATGCCAGGAAAGGGCCAATCTGATTCTGTTTTGTCGGTAACAACCGGATGTCGCCTTGCGTCAGCTATGCCCTGTAACGCTTCTCTTCGGATTAGGCAGAACAGAAGATCAAATTAATCGCCATGGCTAAAATTAAAAACTTTATCACTCATTCGGAGTTAAAATTATTTCACCTGTCCTTTTCTTAGCGACGATTTTACTATCCTGCATGAACAGATAATAAGCCTCCGCATATTTATCGCCAGCGGTTATTAAAAGTTCAATGTCATATAAGCTTGCCATCAAAATAACATGTTCAAATATGCCCTCTGTCAGCGCCCTCGCCAGTTTGCTGTTAAGGTCGAAACAATGATGTAAATCCATCATGAAAAAGAAAGAATAATATTCCTCTCTTGCTACGCTTTTATATGCTTATTTTTTTCAGGAAAAACAGGGGAATCTATGAAGGAAAACAACTTAAAGCTAAATAAAAATTACAGCATTACGGAGAAACTGGCGCAGCTGGTAATACAGACGGTTGTCATTGAAGCTGATGAAAGAAATACTCCGGTTTCGGTGGCGGTTGCCGATTACGGCGGTCATCTGGTCGCGTTTAAACGCATGGACGGCGCCTAATTCGCCAGCGCAGAGGCTGCTACAGGCAAAGCGCGCTCATGCGCAGGGTTTCAAAACTCGACCGGTCAATTCAGCGAAATGGCGAAAAAAGAGCCCTGGCTTGGCAACCTGCCGGGTATGATCCCGCTTGGCGGAACCGCGCCGTTATTTATTAACCAGGCTTTTATCGGGGCGGTTTCCGTCAGCGGCGATACAGAAAAGGGAGAACAACAGCTGGCTGATATCGCCGCAGAACGCTTCCCTTTGTTGACGGAAAAATTTTTGTCAGAAGATGCGCCGCTGGGCATCGAACATGTCGGCATCACCGTCCCGGATATGGACTCGGCGGAGCGGTTTTTTCATGAGGCGTTTAATGCCACTACACTTTATGCGCTGATTGATAAAGCGCAGGCGCCTTCAGGCGGAGAACAGATTCACCAAATGAACGGACTGGATCCCGCCACCGCTATGCAAGAGGTTCGCATGCTTCGCCTGGGCAACGGCGCGAATGTCGAGCTGTTCAGCCTGACCGGGTATGGCCGGAAAGAAGCCTTCACGCTAAATGATACTGGCTTAACCCACCTGGGCCTCTATTGTGAAAATATTGAGCGGGCGACCGAACGATTTGTTCGTGCCGGCGGGACGCTGTTACAAGGCCCGAATCCGCTTTCAGGTTGTGAAGAAGGCGAAGGCAATAGCTTCCGGTTTGGAAAAACGCCTTGGGGAATGCTCGTTGAGTTCATTCGTTTCCCCTCCCCTCTTTCCTACAATAAAAGTCATGCGTTCAAACGATGGAATCCCGCCGTTTAGTCCGTCCGGGCGCCTGTGACTTTAGCCTGCCGCGCTGGCGCGCCTGATGACCCTGTCAGCTCAGGCGCCCTGCTCGCTTTCAACTTTATTCCTTTTGAACGATACCGCCGTTTTTGCGATCAGAGTTAAAACGGCGCGGACAAGGAGAGCATGATGCACCGAAGAGAATTTATTACCGGCAGCCTGACGGCTTTATGCCTGACGCATCCAGCTTTGGTTTTCGCGCAGTCAGCGATCAAACCGACATTGCAAATTGCGGCGACTTCGCCATGGTTAACCAACGGCGTTGCGGTTGCGCCGGGCGGCGAGTGCTTTCTCAATTCCCCTCGTTTCAAAGGGCATTATGAATCGCCCGCTCTGGCGCGCGCCACGGCAGACGGGCTGGTGCCTTTTCCCGGTAATCAGTGGAACGCCTGGCGCGATGGCGACGATGGATTACATACCCTGGTTAACGTTAACGCTGTTCACATCTTTGATAATGAGCTGGTATGGGTAGTCGATCAGGGCGCAGCACAGGGAGAGACGCCGAAAACTGGCGCAGCGAAACTACTCGCTTTTGATATGAAATCGGGCGAGGTGAAAAAGCTGATCCGGTTTGACGAACAGGCTTTACCGTCAGGCGGCGCGCCTAACGATCTGCGAATTCATGGCGACAAGATCTATGTTACCGATTCCGGCCTCGGCGGTATCATCATTCATGATTTAGCCAGCGGCCGCACTCTGAGAAGACTGTCCGCATCGCCATTATTACGCAAGCCTGACAATCTGGCGCAAAAGGGTTTCAAAGGAAAAATTTTGCAGGATGCAGACGGCAAACGCCCGGCAGTACACAGCGATATGCTGGAGGTGAGCGCAGACGGCGTCTGGCTTTATGTATCGACGCCGACCGGCCCGCTTTATCGGATCAAAACCGCCTCTCTGCTGGATGATTCACTCGATGATGCCGCTTTAGAGAAATATCTGAGAAAAATTGCTGACATCCCTTCTATCGGCGGATCGGCTATCGATCACGCCGGCAACCTTTATTTATCTAATGTCGAAAAGCGTTCAATCGATTATCTGAAGCCTGACGGGTCTGTTGAGACGCTGATACAGGACGAACGACTGATTACACCAGATGCGCTGGTCATCGACGGTAACGGCTGGATGTATGTGCCCGCTCCGCAGATCGAGTATCTCAGCGCGCACAACCAGGGGCACGAAATGACGCATGCGCCCTGGTTTATCTACCGCTTCCGGCTACCAGATTGGGTGCAAAAGAGCTGACGACGATATCCTGGTTGCTGTAAATGGGAAGATACGCTCTTCTGTACGAACGGAAAAGCATGTAAAAAAGGAGGCTGAGAGGGAATTTAGTCTTCGCTGCTGGAAGCAAGAGCATGAAGGTTTTGCCAAAAGAACCGGCATTGGTTTTGTCGATCGCAAAGCTACTTTTTGCAAGCTTTACAAACAATCCACGCACAAACACTCATAGACTCATTTACTCATAAGTGTGTTTGAGTGAGAATGCTATTGCCTTCAGGTTATCTAAGTCTGAGCCAGCTCAAACCGGGGTAAACAGGCGTTATTAGGATTTAATAAAATCTAGTGCAACGCCTTTACTCATTAATTCACCCACCCCTTACTCATTTACCCTCTTACTCATCGACACATCAGCTCATCAGCTCATCAGCATATTAATGTACTTGCTAAACCAAACTAGTGTTCTTACGCGTGCGAAAACAAGTAAAAGCAAATGCCGCTGTTCGTTTGACGGGTATCGACGCGGCAGCTGCAAATACTCATCTACTCATTCACACTTTTGAGCAAATGAAAAAATAGTGTTCCGTCTGCAATGAGTCACATTTCAGAGCCGACCTGTAAAGCTTTTGCAAATCTGCTTTGAGAGACCCGCTTAAACCCGGAGCCTCATGACCCTTTTATTGACTTACCCATTTACTCAGTTGAGCCTGTGTGTTTCCCGGCTACAAACCCGCTTCAACAAATGTCTGGTCAAAATATTATCCGAGATGCTGCGAGGCAGAGCGCCGGGCTGACGCTCAATCACACTTCTACTCAAAAACTCACCTGAGTAAGTTCGTATTTACCGCTCTTCTGCAACCCAGCCCTGACAGTCATATCTCAAAAACTCAAATAAGTAAGTGATGTTTTACTCATGCAGAGTGCGTAGCAGTGGCCTTACTTATGGTTTCTGGCGTTGACTTTCAAACAGAGGCAATAATGCCTCACTTACTCATCTGCACAAAAACTCAAAGCGAATTAGCGAAGACCAATCCCCTCATAAGCTCATATGAGTATTTGTGCTTATGAGGAGATTGGTCAGCCCGAACGTCAATATGAAGATGACGTCTTTAGCGAACTTATACTCCTGCCGGCATTTGTAACCTGAATCATTAAAATAAAGCGTCCGGGAAAACTCAAATGAGTAAAAGCGATTTTACTCATAACAAACAAATGAGAGGACATACCTTTGTATCAGTTTATTTTTCCCTTCCGCCCACTAACTCAAATAAGTAAAAACACTTTTACTCATTCACACATCTTCATGGCGAAGTAAAGCGGTCAGTAAAGGTTGAAGTGGGAGCACACAGATAAGGCTGACGTTACGAGCAGCAGGTTTGAGGCTGGCGGTGAAAAATTGACTGACGCGATTAAAGTTAGCCAGGGTAGTTTGTCATTGTTTATTGAAGGCAGGCCAGCATTTCCTGCGCAACGACCTGTAGCTTGTTATGCCCGAGCGGGCAGGACGTTGCGTATCCTCGCTTTCACGCTTGAGAAAAAATAATAGTGAAGAGGGTCGACGCCACTGTTGCATTACAAATCTGTTGCCAATGATTACGTTCACCAGACGTTTTTATAATGTCCCTGATGCAGAGCGGAACGGCGGCTGCATGGGAATATTCTTAATGAAAGGTGATGACATCTTAATGAAACCGTCGGTTGATCTTAATCAATTAATCCGGCCGGACTCAGGAACACACTGCGTTTACTTTTTAGCCTATAAAGGTTGCTTAATATGTTTACTTCAGTTTCAACTGTCTGCCGTATGGTCGACGTTCTACCCGCCGCCCTTGAAAACTGGCAAACTGCTTCGCTGATTATACCGCCCGGCGCAGAAGGTTACAGTGAGTCCCAGGTTGCGCAAATCCGGGTTATTCGCGCTCTGACATCATCCGGTGATACCCTCGAAGAAATACGCATACTTCTGAATGAATCATGGCGATATCGGGCCAGCGGCTGGGAAACTCGCCGGGAAGAGTTTCTCTTTCATCTGCGGTTCGGAACGGATGAAACGCGCGCGCACCATCTTTGGAAGCTCTGTACGTATTGCAGCCCGGAAGATGTCCGCGTTTTTTTGCTTATGCCTCTGGCGAGCCGGCTTTGTGAAAAGGGCAGAGAAACACTGAAAACGCGTTTTATAAAATGTTTGCTTAGCCATAGCGCCCGTCTGATAAAACATCGTCAGGGTAAAAAATATGTGAAGCCGCTGCTGGAGCTTATAAAAATAATGAAACCTCAGCCGTTATTGCTCATTTGTATGCATCCTCAGACCCGTAATCTGATTAAAACGGGACCTGATAAAACCCAGCTACCATGGAAAGAAAATACTGCCATAAAACAATAAATATAAACGCGTACATTCTGTGCCGGCCGGATCGAACAGCTTAACGGTTTTATCAATACTGATCGGAAACAGGACTGCCCCTGCGGCTATAGCATGCCCGGCAATGGCCGTGTTATTCAGGACAATTGGCGTACCGACGGCGGTAAGCGCAATTTTCATTTTGCAGTAGCATCGACAGTCGCCCGATCCCACGCCAGTACGGCATCGAGACGCGTACAGAATGCGTCAACCAGTTTTCTATAACTGGGAGGCGCCTTTTTACCGATAGCGCCGAATCGCATCCCGGCATAGGTAATAGCCGACACCACATCCGGTGTCGGCGCAGCACTGCCTGCTCCAGACGATCCAGAACCGCTTCTGGCTGCTTGCACATAACAAAAGCGCAAATATAGGTATCCGGCATGTACGTTTTATTCATAACTCAAAACGTCCTTCGTCGCTGACCATGTCCGTTCGCTCTGTCATAAAATCAGCATCGGCTTTTACTTCCTGCCGAAATGACGCCCAGCTGGGCTTCACTGAACGCAGCAAAATGGTGTCTCCGTCAAAAATAATTTCCAGCTCGTTTATACCGTCAAAGTCCAGGTCGCAGGGCAGACGGATTGCATGATTATTGCCGTTTTGAATACAGATACAGTTCGCATGATTTATTCCTTCCTGTTGGGTTTCCAACACAGCGCCGTTCGTTACCGTCAGTAATATTTTTGGCAGTGAAAGGTCATGCATATGTAGATGTAGATGTGGATGTGGATGTGGATGTGGATGTTTTGCGTATGCATAGGCTCTGGATTTGCCAGCGACAATCAGCGATAGAAACGTTGCACGAGAAAGATCTTTCCTCAAAACCTTGTGTGCTTCACTACCTGAAAGATAAAGCTGTTCCTGCTAACTGAAACTGTCTGTCAGGCATACTTCACAACGTTATTTATCTGCAACGTTATGGCAGCAAACCACAACCTGCAGCTCGTCGTCAGGTTAAAGCATTTATTTAACGCACAACCGACCTGTTGAACATTAGCGCCAGCTTAGGATCGGACCACAAACAGCCGCCAGTCGCGCTACAACGTCGTACGCTTATCTGCACAGGCTTTTTATCAGCCGTTTGAGCGATCGCCCTAAGCAGCACCGAAACAGGCGCGGTGTGTTTGTATTCATAATGACGATGTCCGCCGCACGGATAATTGTAATTCCCAAAAATTCATTTACTCAAATGAGTAGATATTAATATATGTTTTTACTCATCGCACAGCTTGCTTTATCATGCACATACAAACAAGAAAAGCGGTGAGTTTAAACACATTTGAGGGTATGAGCATGAAAGTGATTTCTTTTCTGAACCCAAAAGGCGGCTCAGGTAAAACGACTGCGGTCATCAACATCAGCACCAGCCTGGCAAGAAGCGGGAAGAGCATCGCAGTAGTTGATACTGACCCGCAAATGAGCCTGACAAACTGGAGCAAAGCAGGGAAAGCGGCATTTGATGTTTTCACCGCCGCATCTGAAAAAGATGTTTATGAAATCCGTAAGGGCCTGAGCGATTACGACTTCGTCATAGTCGACGGCGCCGGCTCGCTCTCTGTGATTACGTCCGCAGCGGTAATGGTAAGCGACCTGGTCATTATTCCGGTCACGCCCAGCCCGCTTGATTTTTCTGCCGCAGGCAGCGTAGTAACCGTTCTGGAAGCTCAGGCGTATAACCGTAAGGTAGAGTCTCGTTTTCTCATCACCCGCAAAATCGATCAGGCGCTCATGCTTAACGTGCTGAAAGAGAGCATTAAAGATACCGGCGTGAAGCTCCTCAGGACCGCCATTACGCAACGTCAGGTTTACGTGAAATCGATTCTGGATGGCAACAGCGTGTTCGAAACCTCGGACAGTTCAGCGAAAGGCGAAATCGAAGTGCTGGCGAAAGAGATCATAAGTTCATTTGAGTAAGAACTCATTTACTCATAAACTGATTGTCAAAGATTTTACGGAGAGATAAGCGATGGCACTTGAAAAGCAGCACGCTGGCGTTAAGAAAATGCAGTTTGGCGAAAACCGGGATATCGATCGGGTTATCCCTGCTCAGCCGGTAGCGTCAGGTAAGACGAAGCGAGTAAACGTGAATTTTGACGAAGAGAAACACCAGCGTTTCAAAGTCGCCTGCGCCAGAAAAGGCACGTCTATCTCAGATGTGATTAAAGAGCTGGTCGACGACTGGCTAAAGGAAAACGACTGAGTCCCTTTTTTCAATAACAGGGCAGGTCAGCACCGGCAAATTACTCGCCCGATACCTTTAATGTTTTCACTCCCTCAAAACGCATTCGACAAGCTCACTGCAACATAAGCTGTAGTGAGTAAAATTGCTCACTACAGCTTATGTTGCTCACTATAGCTTATGTCATAAACTGTAGTGAGCAACCGGGCTTCAGCATATTGAGCATAAGCTGTAGTGAGTAGCGGAATAGCGTCGATATGAACAGTTAAACAAACCACTCAACGGGCAGCTTTTGCTGTTCGCTAAGCCTGGCATCCTACCTTCAGGCGCTTGCTGACTTCTTGTTGTTCGAATAAATGATTATTTTTCAATTGCTTGTCGTTCGTTCATAACAATCTGGTGTGTATCGCATCAGGTCTCAGTTATCACGCTCTATATAAGCTGTAGTGAGTAAGTTACTCACTACAGCTTATGTTTCACTTCCTGTATACAGGCAGAGCAGGGAAACCCTGTCCGCTATATGACTGATAAGCAGGGAAGGGAGGCACAGACATAAACGCTGGAGAGTAAATTCTTTAGGCAAGAAGAGAGTTATAGATGCAGCAGGCAAGCAGTTTACTCACCAGAGGCTATATAAGCTGTAGTGAGTAAACTGACAAAAACAGGGGCGACAAAAAGCGCTTTGGCTTACACAAGCTTAGGGGCTTACTTGGTTTTGAACAGCTTTTCCAGGTCGTCCATGGTAATGCCCAGCTTCTCAAGCACCTGTAATTTCTTGGTTAATTCAGGATCAGCCTCGCCCGCTGCAGGCGCGGCGGGCGGGATCGCCTCTTCGCTCTCGTTTTTAGGCGCTTTCAGTTTGGGCCTGCGGTAATGCACGTTGAAGAACACAGCCCGGCCTCTTTGTACTTCGGTGTAGTCGAGGTAGCCGATCTCTTTCAGCTGCTCCATAGCGCGGCGCACGGTCTGATTTTGGGAAAAGACAGGCGATTTGAGGTTCAGTCTGGCGCGTAGTCTGGCGAGCGAAACAGGCGCCGGGTTCTTGGGTAGGCTTTCGATAAAGGTATAAATAGCTTGCGCTGACTCGCGACGCTTCAAGACATTGATTGCCTTGAGTTGTAAAAGCACTTTACGATCAAACTGATAAAGTTCAAACAGTCTGGGATCGGCCTGCAAAATAACGATGTCTTTCGCCGTATCATAATAAGCTGACTGAACAAGATGCGTGACGTACTCTTTCGAATGCTCTTTCGTATGAGCGGTGAAAGAGATAACCGTACCTGCGATGCGCTTGAGAGAAGGGCTGATACGCTCCCTGAGCTTTTTTGAAGAACGATTAGAGGGAATGCCGCACAGCTTGGCAAACTCAACAAACGGAAGCTGCACTTTATCGCCGATAACCTTATGCTTGGCGAAAGAGTGAATAATGCCTACCCAGGTTTTGAAATCATTATCCATGTCCAGTCGGGGGCCAACGATCTCGACCTTATCAAAGCCTTCAGCCTTCGCCAGAGAGAGACGGGAGAGTTCTTCAGTCGCGTCCGTCACAGACATCGTATTTTTTTTACTGTTTTTCAGTGACTTAAGCGTGGGTACAAATACGCCGAGACGCATTAACGCGACCGGCTGAACAGTGTTATTCGCGTTCGGCGTCAGCGCGACTAGCTCACCGGTTGATTTATCCACTTCCTGAAATAAGTTATCAAAATCTATGCTTTCGTTATCCAAAACAGGCTCCGGATCTTACTTATGAGCTATATAACCCTTTGTGTTAAGTACAGAAAACGCCTTATAACGCGCAATCGGCAAGGCATTTTGCGCCGTTATGTCCAGATATATGCGGCCTGTGGATCAAACAGGGGGAACCCGCGCGCAGCAAGCAAACAAGTCGCCAGCGGCCTGAAATACAAGATAAAACTTATCCACAGGCGCACCAGGCAAAAATGGGCCTTTGCTCACTATAGCTTATGTAGTTCGCTAATTACAGCTTAGATGTTACTCCTTATAGCTTATCTGTGACTCACTACAGCTTATTTTTTACTTACCACAGCTTATGCGAACACCCTTTCAGGCCAGAGCTGACGCGGGCTGCGACGATCGGGGATCTCTTTAGGATCTTAATAGGATCATATTGGGATCTAACCAATTGGATCTACCCCGTGGATAAGTGGATAACTGAAACAAGACCTTGCAATCTTTAACACTCCTCCCGACAGACCGCCATCTAACCTTATTCAGTTTCTGCAAATCAAAACAAGCCTACCCGATCCCTCTACTGAATCGATGATCAGCACTTAAGGAGAGCCGGTGATGTTGGTAGAGCTAAGCCACGGCGACTGGTCAGAACAGGATCCGCACCTCGCGTTCTGCAATACCTGGTGGGGCACTGTACTCAACAACCTGAAAACCTTTGCTGAACAATATTAAGGAGTTTGTGACATGCCGCAAAAACGCCCTGATACTTATCGTGTCGTTAAACCTGATGAGCCGCATCCACAAGGCTGGAAAGTGCCGCCAGTAAACGATTTGCGTTCCGCCATCGAGCTGCTGAAAACCCTGCCCGGCCAGTACATCGAAACCGATCGCGAGACGGATCCCATCTCGGAACTGGCTGGCGTTTACCGTTACATCGGCGCTGGCGGCACCGTCATGCGTCCAACGCAGACCGGTCCGGCAATGACCTTCAATAACATCAAAGGGTTTCCTGATGCGCGTGTGCTGGTAGGATTAATGGCCAGCCGTGAACGCGTCAGCGCGCTGCTGGGCGCGCCGGTGCGGGAACTCGGCGTTCAGATGGCCGAGGCGCGTAAAAACGTCACCCCACCCGTAATGATCGATCAAACAAAGGCGCCTTGTCAGGAAGTGGTCTATCGCGCAGAGGATGAAGGGTTTGATCTGCGCAAAATATTGCCTGCGCCGACCAATACCACAGAAGATGCCGGGCCCTATTTCTGTCTTGGCTTAGTGCTGGGCAGCGATCCCGACGATCACAATAACGTTGACGTCACCATCCATCGCCTGTGCGTTCAGGGCAAAGATGAGCTGTCGATTTTCTTCGCGCCTGGCCGCCATATCGACGCCTTTCGTCAAAAAGCCGAAGCCGCAGGCAAACCTTTACCCGTCTCGATTAACATGGGTCTGGATCCGGCGATCTACATCGGCGCCGAATTTGAAGCGCCCACCACGCCCTTTGGTTTTAATGAACTATGCGTCGCAGGTGGATTACGCGGCAAGCCGGTTGAACTGGTGGATTGCCTGGCCGTAAAGCAGCGCGCCATCGCCCGCGCAGAGATCGTAATTGAAGGCGAGATCCTACCCGACGTACGGGTAGCAGAAGATCAAAACAGTCATACCGGAAAAGCGATGCCGGAATTTCCCGGCTATACCGGCGGCGCGAATCCCTCTCTGCCGGTAATCAAAGTGAAAGCGATCACCACCCGCAAAAATCCTATTCTGCAAACGCTGGTGGGGCCGGGCGAAGAGCATGTCAGCCTGGCGGGCATCCCGACGGAAGCCAGCATCCATCTTGAGTGCGAAAGCGCGCTGCCGGGGTTAGTGCAAAACGTCTATGCCCACAGTTCGGGCGGCGGCAAATTTCTGGCCGTACTACAGGTGAAGAAAAGAAACGCTGCCGATGACGGCATGACGCGCCAGGCGGCGATTATCGCGCTGGCCGTTTACCGTGAACTGAAAAATGTCATTCTGGTGGATGAAGATGTCGATCTGTTTGATACCAACGATGTCTTATGGGCCATGCAAACACGCTATTCAGGCGATCTTGATACGATTTTCGTGCCGGGGATCGCCGGACATGTGCTTGATCCTTCGCAAACGCCCGCCTATGACCCGCGCGTTAGCGCAAAAGGGACCACGACAAAGACCATTTTTGACTGCACGGCGCCTTTTCATCTGAAGGATGAATTCAAACGCGCGCATTTTAAAGAACTGGATCCTCGCTTATGGGCGCCTTCGCTTTTCCCTGAACCGAACGAATAAACGCTGGGCGCGGGCTAACGGTCTGCGCCCGTATTCTTCCTCCCGCTGGCTGGCGTTGCCGAACAGGCAACGTGGCGTAGCCGAAATGCGCGTATTCAATGCCCGTTGGGGGTGATAGGCTGCAAACTGTCCCTGAACCTGCCGAGAAGAGCCATGAGCGTGATCAATCCTGAAGGTCTGAAAGCCCGAAGCTATTACAACCACATCAAGATCAGACCGGGCGTCCCGGTGTTTCCCACCGGCCAGGTGGCATGGGATGAGAATGGAGAGGTGGTGGGTATCGGCGACATGAAAAAGCAGGTGGAGCAGGTCTATGCCAATATCGACAGGCTGCTTGCCGGATTGGGCGTCGGTCGGGATGCGATTGTCAAAACCACCACCTGGGTCGTCGATCTCACCCTGGTTGCAGAGGTTCACCCGGTGCGCGAACGGTTTTTTGCCGGACTTGAGCTACCAGCCAGTACGTTGTTTCAGGTTTCCGCTCTGGCTGAGCCTGAACTTCTGCTGGAAATTGAAGTGATTATCATGATGCCGCACTGAAGCGGCATTTTTATTTCCTGCGTATTATTTTCCATTCTGTCAGCTAAATAAAATCGCATGCCTCTTCAAGCGACAATCTGGGCAAACGGTCGAAAAGTTTCGATCGGTCGCCATAGCCGATATTAATCAGCAAATTTGCAGTCAGCGTGGTATCGGCGAAAAAGGCGTCGTCCAGCCTGGGCCGGTCAAAACCGGACATAGGACCGGTGTCCAGCCCCATGCTGCGTGCAGCCATAATAAGATAAGCCGCCTGCATGGCGCTGTTGCGCAGGGCGGTTTCCTCAGCGAAAGCGGGACTGGAGGTAAACCAGCTCCTGGCATCCGCATGCGGAAACAGTGTCGGCAACTGCTCATAGAAAGCCCTGTCGTAAGCCACAATCACCGTCACCGGCGCGGTCATGGTTTTTTGCAGGTTGCCCGACGAAAGGGCGGGTTTAAGCTTCTCTTTGCCCGCTGCCGTACGAACGAATATAAACCGGGCAGGGCTGCAGTTGGCTGAAGTAGGCCCCATGCGCGTCAGCGCATAGAGCGAGGCGAGCTGTTCGTCAGTGACCGGTTTATCGAGCCAGCCGTTGTGCGAACGCGCGTGCAGAAAAAGGGCATTGATAGCCTCATCAGAGAGCATGTTAACTCCTTCTCGACAGAGTACAGGACGGATCAGCCCGTTGTCGTCAGTTCGTTAAGGTGATGAAAACGACGATCCATATAGAGCAGCGGCGCGGCATTCGCGCGAGGATGCGAAACGCTGGTCACTTCTCCCAAAAAGATAGCGTGCGTATGCCAGTCAACCATTTTTTCCAGGCGGCATTCAAAAGAAACCAGCGCCTCGGCGCAGACCGGGGAGCCGTTGGCCGCCGTCATCCACTCGCCGCTCTGGAAACGCTCTTCGCGGCGGGCGGCGCTGCTGAAGGTTCCCACCAGCGCGACGGCCTCTTTCGTCAGTACGTTAACGCAGAAGTGGCCTGTCTCCTGGATGATCCCGAACATAGAGGCATTACGGTTAACGCAGACAAGCAATGTAGGCGGTTCCGCACTGACGGACGTTACGGCAGTAGCGATCATGCCGCCTGGTTCGCCGTTGCGGCGGGCCGTGATCAAACAGACGCCCGCCGCAAACATTCGCATCTCTGCCAGATAAGCATCGGCGACGGTGGCGTCAGACGCCGCGAGGCGCTGCGTTTCGTTTATTTTTCCGGATTGTTTCATCTTCGGACCTGTATGAGTGATGGCCGTTCCCGGCCACATAAAAATTCAGAACGTCAACAGCGGGGCAAACGGCCTTCAATCGGGTGATGAGGATCGACCGGGCCCAGGCTTGAACTTTTACCGGGCGAAACAAGGCGATCGCAAAACGCTTCGTCCTCGGCGGACCAGGGGCAGTCCAGCGCCGCGATAGCGTCCTGCCACTGTTCGAACGTGCGCGGACCCACTAATGTGCTGGTCACCAGTCGGTTGCGCATCACCCAAGCCTGCGCCAGATGCGCCGGTTGACGCCCTGTGCGTTCGGCATAGGCAGCCAGCTCGCTGGCCGCGTTCAGGGACTCCGGCCGCCATTCCGCCTCCATCATGCGCGGATCGGCGCGGCCCGCGCGGCTGGCGCTGTCAGGCGCCACGCCCTGGCGATATTTACCGGTGAGGATCCCCCGCGCCAGCGGGCTGTAACAGACGGTGCCAGCGCCGAAATAAGCCGCCGAGGGCAGGATTTCGACTTCGGCCTCGCGATTAACCAGATTATAAAGCGGCTGCGTCGCGACCGGTCCAACGATCCCCGCTTCGCGCGCGAGTCGCGCCGTCTCCGCAAGCCGCCAGGCTTTGAAATTGGAGACGGCGAAATAACCGATTTTGCCCTCGCGGATCAAATCAGCAAAGGCGAGAACCATCTCTTCAAGCGGCGCGTTAAAATCCGCCTTATGCATATACAGGATGTCGATATAGTCGGTCTCCAGCCGTCTCAGCGAGCCATGAACCGCCTCCCTGATCCATTTACGCGACATGCCGCTCTGATTCGGTTCTTCCCCCATCGGATTGCCCGCTTTCGTCGCCAGCACCCAGCGATCGCGTTCTTCAGCGATGGCGCGGCCGACCACGCGTTCGGATTCGCCTTTGTTATACATGTCGGCGGTATCGATAAAATTAACGCCGCCGTCGCGCGCGGCGGCGATAATACGGCGGGAAGTCGCTTCGTCGGTCGCGCCGCCGAACATCATGGCGCCCAGACAAATCTCCGACACTTTTAGCCCGCTGCGCCCCAGATAACGGTATTGCATTTACAACGTCCTCTTTGATTAAAGCCGCAGAGCAGGTCAGCGCCTGCTCCTTTCAGCGGCTGGCCGATCAGGCTGGGATCACGGCCGTCGTCGCGATCTCGACAAGGAATTCCGGCTTCACCATTTCCAGTTTGACGCAGAAACGGGCGGGAAGGAGGGTGGGAAAATAGGTGATGTAGATCTCGTTGAATTTGTGGTAATCCTCCAGATTGCGCAGAAAAATCTGGTTCATGACGACGTGATCCATGCTGCTGCCGGCGGACTCCAGAACCACTTTAATGCTGTCGAGAACCCGGCGCGTCTGTACCTCAATGTCGCCTTCGCCTACCAGACCGCCATCGATCGGATCGGTTGAAAGCATACCGGCGACATAGACATGGTTGCCCGCTTTCACGCCCCAGTTCAGGTGATTAAGCCCGGTCGCCGTTTTACCGATGATCCAGCCTTCAGGATTGATTGCCTGATTCATAACATTCTCCAGTTTCAGGGCTTCCGCCCAGGGTTTTAAATAACTAACGTCCCGATCCGCGCAGGAAAGGACGACCTAAATCGCCCGGCGCGGCGCCTGCGCGGCCCATCATGATCCAGGCGATAAGGGCGACGGCGAAAGGCATCGCCATCAGCAGCGAAGGTGCGATCTCGATGCCCAAATACTGTCCCTGAAACTGCAGCGCTTCGAGCAGGCCGAGCACCAGGGCGACAAGCAGAACCCTGAAGGGTTTCCAGCGCGCAAAGAGCGTGACGGCGATAGCGAGATAGCCCCGTCCTGCGGTCATGTTGTCGATGAAAGTGCCGCCTGACGCGACGATGCACAGATAGGCGCCTCCCAGGCCCGCCATCAGGCCGGTAAACAGCGCCGCGCTGAAGCGCAGCCGCAGCACGGAGTGGCCCGCCGCATCGGCCGCCAGCGCATTCTCGCCGACGGCGCGCAGCAGCAAACCTGCGCGCATAAAACGAAACATCGCCCAGAGCGCGACGGCGACCAGCACCGCCAGATAAAACACAGGACTTTGCGAAAACAGCGCGCGGCCGACNNCAAGGCAGTTTCAGCATGGAGACGGCGCGCATCGATCCCGCAGCAGGCGCGTCAGCCAGCCAGATCTGCCGGATCAGCGAGGTTGCGCCGACGGCGAACAGATTGAAGCCGATGCCCATGACGATCTGGTTCGACCGGGCGAAAACCGTTCCCAGCGCCAGGTCGGCCGCCGCCAGCAGACCGCCCAGCATGCCGGCGGCCAGCGCCGTCACGGGAGAGCCGCTGACGGCCAGCCCCAGCGCCGAAGCCGAGGCGCCGAACAGCATCAACCCTTCAAGCCCGATAGTGAATACCCCGGCGCGCTCGGAAACGGTTTCGCCCAGCGCGGCAAGCAGTACGGGCACGCAAAGCCGCAATCCTCCCGCCAGAAACAGGGCCAGCGTTACAGCGTTGAAGTCCATACCGGCCTCCCTTTCACCAGCATCACGCCGCTCATCACCGCCAGCAGCAGGATGGGCAGGCCGCTCAGCACATCAGCCAGCGCCGCCGGAATCGAAAACGTGCTTTGCAGCGCCAGCGCCGCGCTGTTAATCGCGCCGAAATAAAGCGAGACGATGATCGCGCCGAACGGCTCCAGCCCGGCCAGGAACGCGACGGCGAGTCCTTCAAAACCGAGCCCCGACGAAAAGCCGTCGATCAGGCGATACTGCACGCCGAGCACCTCAAAAGTCCCGGCCAGACCGCCTGCCGCGCCGGACAGCGCCATGCTTGCAAGCACCGTCTGCGCGGCGGACTCTCCCTGTAAACGCACGAAGCGCGGACTCTGGCCGCTGGCCCGCAGCTTCAACCCGAAAGCGGTATGCTGCAGCAGAACCCAGACGAGCAGGGCAATCAGCAGGGCCAGAAATACCCCGGAGTGCAGGCGCGTTCCCGCTATCACCGCATGAAATACGCCATCCGACGGCAGCTGCGCGGACATATTGAAGTTGGAGCCGACAGGGCGCATCGGGCCTTGCACCAGATATTTCAGAAAGTAGATGGCGATAAAATTCATCATTAGCGTGACGATGATTTCATCAATGCCGCGCCAGAGTTTAAGCACGGCGGGGATCACGCCCCACAAGGCGCCGCACAGCGCGCCGCTGAGGATGGCGAGCGGCAACAACGCGGGGCCGATATCGCCGAATGCCAGAAAGGGCAGCATGGCGCCAATCGCTCCCATCTGCAGTTGTCCTTCGCCGCCGAGGTTGAACATCCCGCCGCGGATAGCGATCAGCGTGCCAAGCGCGACCAGCAGTCGGGGCGTCATAAAGACCAGGGTATCTGCCAGTGCGCGGATGTTGCCGAATGCCCCTTCAAAGGCGACGCTCGCCGCGGCGGGAAGCGAAACGCCCATACTGGCGATTAACGCGAGTCCGAGCAGCAGCGAGCCGACAAAGGCGCTGAGCGTGACCCACAGCGACGGCGAGGCGCTCATCCTCATCAGGAAACGACGGAACGATGCGCCTGTTTCCGCCAACGGTTTTACAGATTCAGACATATTCACCCTCTGCGGCTTTTGACTGTGCGCCCGCGCCCTGCGTCATCAGGGCGCCGATTTTTTCAACGGACATGTTACTGCCGGCGACTTCGCCGGTTATCCTGCCGCCATTCATCACCAGAATGCGGTCCGACACGCGAATAAGCTCCTCGACGTTTGAGGAGATAATCATGACGCTGGCGCCGCTGTCCGCCGCCTGGGCAAGGCGCGACAGCACCGCCTCCGCTGCGGCCATATCCAGTCCTCTTGTCGGTTGATACACCACGATGATTGACGCCGTCTCCGCCAGCGCCCGCGCCACCACGATCTTCTGCTGGTTGCCGCCGGAGAGCGAGCGGGCAGGGCTGGCGTGAGAGTGGGTGCGAATATCCGCGCGGGCGATCATCTCCCTGGCGCGCTCCGCTATCGCCGCATGATCCAGCAGCCCGACGCGCCGGAATTGACCCTGCATAATCTTCGGATAGAGCAGGTTGTGGGAAACGGGCAGATCCAGCGACAATCCTTCGTGATGGCGGTCCTGCGGCACCAGCGCGACGGTAACGTCCGGCCCGCAACGCTTCATCTCCCCACCCTCGGGCTGACGCTGGCCTGCCAGCAGTTCAAAGAGTTCGGTTTGTCCGTTGCCTTCGACGCCCGCTATGCCTGTTACTTCCCGTTCGCGCAGCGCCAGGGTAAGCGCGTGCAGCCCCGGCGAACCGCTCGCCGGACGCAGCGTCATCGCGTCTAAACGCAGCCTTTCCCGGCCGGCCGAACGCGGCGAACCCAGACGGGTTCCGGTCGCTACCGCCCGGCCTACGATTTTTTCGACCAGCACGTCAGGAGCGCAGCCGCGGGTTAGTCCCGTGCCGTTGGTTTTTCCTCGTCTTAGCACGGTGTAGCGGTCGGCGTGCGACAGCACCTCGTCCACATTGTGGGTGACGACCGCCACCGCCGTACCCTGCGCGCAAATACGACCTAAGGTGTCGTACAGCGCGTCGATCTCCGTGGGGGTAAGGATGGTGGAAGGCTCATCCAGCAACAGCACGCGGGTGTCGTTCACCAGCGCCTTGAGGATCTCCACCCGCTGCTGCAAGGCCAGAGGAAGTTGTCCGACCACGGCCCGGGGGTCGAGATCGGCGCCATAAGCCTGCATAAAGGCCCTGACCTCGGCCAGGCGGCGGAACCTCTTCTTCCGTTCTCCCCGCGCCACCAGCGCGAGGTTTTCCGCTACCGTAAACGGCGCGACAAGTTTGAAATGCTGATGCACCATGCCGATGCCGTTCGCGATAGCATCGGCAGGCCGACGGTGGATCACCTGTCGGCCGTTCATCAGCACGCCTCCCTCGCTGGGTTCATGCACGCCATACAGAATATTCATCAACGTCGACTTACCCGCGCCGTTCTCGCCCAGTAGCGCGTGGATCTCCCCCGGATAAAATGACAAACACACTTTCTCAAGCGCGACAAAACCGTTGGGGTAGCGCTTCGATACATGATCGAGTTCGATGACAGGAGTGGAGTTCATCCTCAGGCTCCTGGCTTGAGTTTGCCGGTTTTGAGCTTGTCGATGACTTTAAACACCTTCTCCTGCACATCTTTTCCGACATGGGCGAAGGGGGTTGAGAGCGTCCAGCCGTTGGTGGCCAGATCTTCCGTGACGATACGGTTGCCGAGTTGGCGATCGGCGTAGTGCTTGCCGATATCGGCGTAGGATTTATTGAAGTTCATCACCGTTGACGTCATAACGGAATTGGGGAACGTCTTCGATTGATCGGCGTAAGAACCGATAGTCAGCACCCCTTCCTCATCGGCGGCCTGCTGAATGCCTGCGTCGGCGGTGTCGGCTGAAGGAATAATAAAGTCCGCTCCCCGGGCGATAGCGCCGGTAGCGATCTCCTTGGCGCGAGCCACGTCCGTGAACGAGCCGACATAAGCGGAATCCACCTGTACGCCGGGGTTAACGTAGGCTGCTCCTTTTTTGATGAACTCTACCGTGCGCTCGGCGGAGGGAATAGGTTCGCCGCTGATCACCGCGATATGACCGTTCTCACTCGCCATCGCGCCTAGTACGCCCAGTACGAATCCATATTCGTCCCAGTCAACTGACCAGGCCGAATAATTGGGCAGATTCGCCGTCGAACCTTCATAGGAGTAGAGCACGAACTGCGTATTGGGAAAGGAAGGCGCGACCTCTTTGATGGCGGCTGAATAGCCGGAAGAGTGCGCAATAATCAGCTTCACGCCATCGGAAGCCAGCTGACGCAGCACTGAAGGCGCGGACTCGTAGCTGGTATGTTCAAGGTAGCTGGGCGTGAAGTTATCCTGCGTCGCCATCGCTTTGAACGCCGCGTAACCTGACATATCCCATGTGCCCTGCGTCACGGTCTGGGTGAACAGCGCGGCCACGCGCGGTTTGTTCTCTTCGGCATGCGCGACGGAGCCGCAAAAGAGGGCTACAGCAACCGCGGCGGTTAACATCGTTTTCATTTTCATAGCTCTGCTCCTGGCATTCCGCATAGCGGAGAAAAATTGATTAAGGGAATAAACGCGTGCTCAGCGAAGGCGTTGCCGTTGATTAAGGCTGCTGGCTTTTTTGCCAGGCGCGCGCATGGGTATTCACGCCGTGCAGTTCGAGGACTTCCAGCACCTCGGTGCCGACCGTGCGTAAATCATCGATAAAGTCCGGCACGATCACCGTTACGCCATCAAGTTTCGCTCCCTTGATAATGGCGGCCAGTTTGGTGCCGATGGTCTCGGGCGAGCCGACCAGCGCCGCGCGCGTCATGGAATTACGCTGTTCGCCCTGAGAGACGAAACGCTGCGCCATGGTGTTCTGTTTAAAGCTTTTGTCGCCGGAATATTCGCGGGTCTGGTTATCCAGTGCGACGGTGTCGACGCCGGCGTCATAGCGCTCGACGCGTTCGCGCGCTTCGGCATCGGTGACGCCGGGCACGATGGTAAAAAGCCCGTAGGTTTTAAAGTCCGGCTTGCCCTGCTGCATCGCCAGTTCTTTGGCGCGCAGGCCGGTTCGGATAAAGTCGTCGTGATCGGAGCCGAGCATGAAGCTGGCGGTACAGTGTTTCATGGTGAACAGGAAGCCGCGGTCTGACGCGCCGGCGCAGATAATGGGCGGCGGCGTGGCTGGCTTCGGATTGGACATGCAGTCGGTCAGCTGATAATGCTTGCCTTCATGATCGACCCGTTCCTCGGTCCAGAGACGTTTCAGGACGGTGAGCCATTCAGCGGCGAGCTCATAGCGTTCCGCATGATCGAGGTCCATCCAGAGGCCCATCTGACCCTGATCGGAGGGGTTAGAACCGGAAACGATGTTCAGCGCGAACCGGCCGCGAGAGATTTGATCGAGCACGGCGGTCATTTTGGCGACCACCGCCGGATGGAACACCATCGTATGCACCGTGCCCCATACGCCGATACGGCTCGTCGCCTCGGCGAGGCCGGCCATAGTGGTCAGGCTTTCGAGGGTAATATCCCAGTGCCGCGAAGGGCCGCCGTAGCCGCGCCATTTCGCCATCGACAGCGCGAAGTCGAAACCCAGCTGTTCAGCTAAGATCGCGACCTGCTTGTTGTATTCATAAGTCGCAGGCAGCTGGGGGCTGGTGGTGGAGGTGATCCAGCCGCCATTGCCCACCGGCAAAAAAACGCCAAATTCAACATTTCGGTTGTCGTGACCAGACATGCAGATCCCCTTAAATCAGTGCGCTGACTGGCGGACATCCGCCAGAAAATCGAGCGTAATTTGGTTGAATAACGTGGTTTCGGTTTCAGAAAAGCTGTGCCCGCCTTGTGGCACGATGTTAAGTTCCGCCCCTGGAATCGCGTCGGCAAGCAGGCGGGACTGATAAGGCGGGGTAAGAATGTCATCCTGCGCGCAGACCACCAGCGTAGGCGTCTGGATGGACGACAACGAGGCGGTGGCATCATGCGCCATAATGGCGTCAATGCGGCTCAGTATGACTTCGCGCTGCGGAAAGCGGGACGCCGAGGCCAGCAACGCCGGCGACAGAACTTCGGCATGGTTTTTCAGATGCTCCGGCGGATAGAGAAACAGCGCGCTGCCGTGAACATACTCTTCCAGGGTGCTGCCAACCAGTAAGGCCCGGCGCATACGAAAGCACCAGTTGAAATGGCGGTCTGATTTCGCCCAGCTGGCGTACAGCACCATCGCGGCCAGCCGCTGCGGATCCCGGGCGGCAAGGTGTTGCCCGATCGCGCCGCCTGTAGAGTGACCAACCAGAATCGGCCGTTCCAGCTTTAGCGCGTCGATTAATGCTTGCAGATCGTCTGCCAGCGTTTCGATGCTGTAAGGGCCTTCAGGATGATCGGACAGGCCTGCGCCGCGCTGATCGTAAGTCACGACGGTGAAATTTTTACTGAACGCTTCCAGCTGCGGCTGCCAGTAGGCTGCGGTTCCGCCGAGGCCCGAGACAAAAATCAGCGCCTCGCCCGTTCCCCTGATCTCATAGTGCGTGTTTATCCCGTTGGTGATAACGTTCGGCATCTCTCTACCCTTATTGGATTTTTTTCATACCTGTCAGGTTTATGAATTAAGCGATGCCTGATAAATAACACGGCGATTTTGGTGATAAGTAATACTGAGTGCAGCACGCCGCGTTGCCTGTTTTAGTACACGCCGGCCAACTGGCGGCGGGCGCTAATGAATCCCGTTGAAAACAGACAATATGTCGCTGGGCCATAAGGAGAAGCGATGACTTACCTGATAGCGCAGCCTTTTCAGACGGCGGAATAAAAAGTTATGGCGTGGAAGAGGAGAACGTTATCCGATCGAATTCTTTACAGACCTGTTTGAGAAACTGATGCGCGGCGGAAGAGAGCGAACGGTCGCGATGCACGCAAATTTCAATGCTCGCCGATGCCATGGCGTTATTATCGACAGGAACGGCGCACAGCAATCCCTGCTCGATCTCCTTAACTGCGATGAGCTTCGGGCCTATGGTGAGCGTCCGTCCGGCGATCGCCATCGCCTTGGTCAATTCCAGATTATTGGTATTCACGATGGATTGCGGGATCAGGTGCAGCGAGCGGGTCACTTTGTCAAAGGTCTGCCGTAAGCCGAAGCTGGAGACCGGAAGCGCGACAGGATAAGCGCAAATATCTTCCAGAGTGAGAGAGTGCCGTTGCGCCAGCGGATGCGTCGGCGACACCAGACACTGAACAGGCGCCGGGCATTGTTTGACGATCTCAATACCGGCGCGATTTCCCAGGTTGTAAACGATGCCGATATCGATCTCATCGCTGACGATGGCTTCAATCGTGCGGTCGGAGGATTCGGTATTAATGGAAAATTGAATGGCAGGATAATTTTTATTGAATTCCGTCATAATGCGCGGCAAAACTTCCTGCACCACAGCTTCAATAACCCACATTTTCACTTCGCCCTGGCGAAGCCCCTTAAGATTTTTTATCGATTCGTGAATGCGGTCGAGGTCCCGACACATCTTGCGCGTATAGCGTTCCAGCATCATGCCCGCAGGGGTGAGCTGAATGCCGGTGTTGCTTCTTTCAAGCAACATAATGCCAAGGCTGTGTTCCAGCAGCGCAATCTGGCGACTGATCGCAGAAGGCGCGACATGCAGCCTGTCCGCCGCCCGGCGAATAGAGCCTGTCGCCGCGACTTCATTGAAATATTTATAAGTATTTAAATTCACCGGTCACCTCCCGCCGGGCATGCTTAACGAGCCCGTAACAGGCAAAGATGCAATAACAGTACCAGGTGTATAACCTTTGCGTTGCCCGATCCGCAGCAGGGCTGAGGTTAAAAAGCGCTGATTAAGAGGAAGAAGACGGGAATTCGTGATAAATAAAGACCGGCCGTTCAGGCAAACAGCCGGTTGGCTGAATTAAAACTGCCAGGTAATGCCCAGCCCGAAAGTATCATCCGTTAAAATATTAAAAGGCGTGTTTTTATCGAGAAGATTAATACGATAATCGCCGTAGACAGACATGTTCTTGTTGAGATAATAGCGCAAGGAAGCATCGACGTACTTCAGCAATTTAACATTCCCATAGCCTTCCAGCGCTTTTCCCTCGGACTGAAAATACCCCAGGGAAGGAACGATGCCGTTAAGGAAAGTATATTGCGTATAGGCTTCGACGTTTTGCGTTTTATTAGCGTAACCAAAGCCGGAGATGGGCGTAATATTATGGCCTTCTGAATATTTCAACGCCAGCCACGCCGAGCCAGGATTATATTTTACCCCGACGCCCCAGATTTCCGCCCGCTCCCCTTCGCCGAGCAACAGCGCGTTTTGCGTAGCGGTCCGACGCGAAGAGGCATAAGCCCCAAGAAGCGCGAGGTCGTCGGTAACGTCCCACTCCAGGCTGACGCCCGAGCCGTCGCCATTGGCCGTATAAACCGAGCGAGAATCGTTATTTTCTCCAGGCCCATTGGCGCCCTGATATTGCAAGGTGAACAACAGATTACTGAAGCCGAACAGCTGTTTGTTACGGTAAGTCAGCAGGTTATTGGCGCGACCCGTCATGAAACCATCCATATAGCTGTCGGTCATGATGTCGTAGATCGGCGCCAGATCGGTAATGCTGGCCAGATCGTAATAAACGCCATAGCTGCGCCCGTAATCGATCGAACCCCAGCGCCCGAACTTCAGGCCGGCAAAACCGAGTCGGGTTTTATCAGAACCGTTGCCGCTGGACTCGGCGTTATTCGCCTGAACCTGATATTCCCACTGTCCATAGCCGGTCATCGATTCATTAATTTTCGTCTGGCCTTTGAAGCCGAAACGAATATAAGTGAAGTCGCCATCTTGACTCGACTTTTCACTGAAATAATGTCTTCCACGCACGCTGCCGTAAAAGTCGAGTTTATTCCCATTGGCATTGTAAATCATCGCGGCGGCGGCGTTATCAGAAAGTAACGCCATAATCGCAATGGCTAAAACTTTTTTCATGATTCCTCGTCAAATAAAAATCCGCGTCTGCCCTTCGGCAGAAATATCGGAAAGTGTTATGTTTATCTCTTTTGCAGGATTATTAACTACTTTTCCTTAATCAGGAATCTCAATTTAAACAACGAAGGTTTGTTAAAAAAGCAAAGCGTAACTACCTGCTTTGTTCATTCACAGTGCGTAAATTGCACCCGAATGAATCGTTGCACCAAAGCGGATATTATTTTGCCCCAGTATTGTCAGCTATACGGGCGGTAAGGCAGCGTAGCCCGCCGCAAGCGCGCAATCGAAGCGGGAAACCGGAGCGTCTACACTTACCTGATAATCCAACAGGAGGACTCATGAAGGATCATCATCCAGACGAATCAAAAGCATCCGTTGCTTCGCCGCAGAGTGAGCAGGTTTTGCAGAGCGGAGAAGCCTGGAACGGCCAGCCTTACCCACGCTACCCGGACGGCAAACCGCAAATCACCGTAATACGCATGTCGCTGCCCGCGCATCATACGCTGCCGTGGCATACGCACCCGGTGCCTAACGCTGCTTACCTGCTTGCCGGCAGTCTGACTATCGAAGATAAGGAAACCGGTGAGACGCATAAAATAACGGCAGGGCAGGCGTTAAATGAGACTATCGACAGCGCCCACCGCGGCTACACCACCGATGAGCCGGCCGAACTGGTGATTTTTTATGCCGGAGCCGAGGGCGAAGCGCTCTCCGTGCCGCTGCCGGGCGAAGCGTCCGAGTTTTGAGCCGTTTTCGATTTTATTGATAACCATTGAGGAGAAGGATATGACTGTTCCTGTTGTCGCGCTGTTTACCGTTAAGCCAGGCAATGAAAGTAAAGTCGAAGCGTTATTTCGCGCTGTGATTGAAACTACGCTGGCGGAAGAGGGCTGCATCACTTATCAACTTAACCGCGACAGCGAAAATCCCCGTCGCTTCGTCTGGACCGAAGAGTGGCAATCCCAGGAACTGCTGCAAAAACACCTGAATGCGCCGCACATTGTTAAGCTGTTCGCTGAGCTGCCGTCCTATATCGAGCATTCGGAAGTGGTTGCGTTGACGAAAATCGCGGGCGGTCAGGCCTGATTATCCAGCGGCCAGGAGTCGAACAGGTAGCCGTCAAACCAGAGGTCATCGACGTCGGAAAACTCCAGCAGGCGCTGTTTGACGTTTTCCAGATGCTGCCACATCGCCAGCTTGGCGGCGCGCGCATCCTTTTTAATCAGGCTGGCAAGGATCTTTTTATGATCGCCCAGCCACTGTTTGCGATAGTCGTTGTTGACCAGATGACGGTGCAGCTGGCTCCACATCACGTTATCTTCCCGCCACTGCCAGGACTGCTTAAACAGTTCCACCAGCATGCTGTTGTGGGTCGCTTCGGCGATCGCCAGATGAAAATCGCGATCGCCGTTTTCTGTTCCTTCGACCGCGCCGGAAGTCAGCTCCTTCTCCTCCAGCTCCAGCGCCTGGCGCATTTTAACGATGTCTTCGCGCGTCGCCTGCAACGCCGCGAATTCCGCGATATTGCTCTCCAGCAGCTGCCGGGCCTGCAACAGTTCGAACGGGCCGGCATCATTGCAGGCGCTGCGCGCAGGCAAGGCCTGCGACGGGCTGTGATTGATCACATAGATGCCGGCGCCGCGGCGCACTTCGATCAATCCTTCCAGCTCCAGCATGATCAGGGCTTCGCGCACCAGCGTACGGGTAACGTTCAGCATCGCGGCGATTTCGCGCTCGGGCGGCAGCCGTTCGCCGACAGCATATCGTTGTTGCGCAATCATATTGCGCAGCGTTTCTCCGACTTCCTGATAAGGGCGCTGGGGCGAAGCTTGTGTTTTCATAAGGCTCATTTCTGCTGATTAAGGAAGTAACGTTTCTGGCGCGGCCGCTGCTGCACTATATCATAGCCGATGTGCGGGCCAGCAGCCCCGGCCGCCGCCCGGCGCCTGTTATGAGGCGGCAACGGCAAACTAGCGCTGCGCATTAAGGCAGCAGATATTCTGCATCATGCGATAAATCGGGTCATCAAAAGGCACCTGGACCAGGCGATTGAACGACGACGCCCCGCGTGTGCGCGGGCGTCGGTACTCAGAAAAAAGCGCGCTGGATAGCCAGCTCGACGCCACGGATTTCAGCCAGGCCTTTCAGGCGCCCGATCGCCGAATAGCCGGGATTGGTTTTCTTCTGCAAATCATCCAGCATCTGATGGCCGTGGTCGGGGCGCATCGGGATCGGGTCGTCCTGACCGGCCGCTTTGCGCCGGTGCTCCTCTTCGGCGATGGCTTTGATCACCGCGAACATATCCACGTCGCCCGCCAGATGCGCGGCCTCATGGAAGCTTCTCGGGTTCTCTTCGCGTTGGGTCGAGCGCAGATGGGCAAACCAGATGCGCGGGCCGAAGCGCGCCACCATGCCCACCAGATCGTTTTCCGGCAGAACGCCGTAGGAGCCGGTACACATCGTGAAGCCGTTCGCCGGGCTGTCGAGGGTATCGATCATCCATTGCAGATCGTCAGCGGTTGAGACGATGCGCGGCAGGCCGAGGATCGGGCGCGGCGGATCGTCCGGGTGCACGGCCATCCTGACGCCGAGCTCTTCCGCCACCGGAATAACGCCGCGCAGGAAGGTAGCGAAGTTCTCGCACAGCTGCGCTTTGCCGATGCCTTCGTAGCGCGCCAGCTGCGCGCGAAACTGATCGAGGGTGTAGCCCTCTTCCGCGCCCGGCAGGCCGGCGATTATGTTGCGGGTCAGACGCATTTTGCTCTCCTCGCTCATGCCGGCGAAGCGTTCAGCGGCCTGGGCGATCTCGGTCGCGGTGTAATCTTTTTCCGCGTCATGGCGTTGCAGAATATGCAGTTCGAAAACGGCGAATTCTATCTGGTCGAAGCGCAGAGCTTTGGCGCCGTCCGGTAGCCGGTATTCCAGGTCGGTGCGCGTCCAATCGAGGATCGGCATAAAGTTATAGCAGACGGTGGTGATGCCGCATTGCGCCAGGTTGCGCAGCGACTGCTGGTAATGGGCGATCCACTGCTGACAGCGACCGCTGCCGGTTTTTATCTCTTCATGAACCGGCACGCTTTCTACCACCGACCAGACTAAGCCTGCGGCTTCGATGGTCGCCTTACGCTTCATGATCTCTTCCACCGGCCACACGTCGCCGTTCGGAATGTGGTGCAACGCCGTCACAATGCCGGTCGCGCCGGCCTGGCGCGCATCAGCGAGGGAGACAGGATCGTTTGGGCCATACCAGCGCCAGGTCTGCTTCATGTTGTTACCTCACCGGGATGTTTGACCGGATAGCGCAGGCGAACCGGCGAAACGGGTAAATTGGTTGACCAATAATAGCGGTAACAGGCCGCACCTTATCGATTTTCAGCTTTATCGCGCTAAAACTCAGCTTTATGACGGTTGTTGTCAACCTTTGTTATCAATTTGGTTAACCACGTCACAAATGCGCTATCCGGTTGGCGACCCGTTCAGGCAACTGTGCTTCACTCCGAACGGATGGTCAGAGACGACCCGCTGAAAAAAATTCCCTTATCAGGCGATGAGAAAGCTGTGCTGCACGCGGGTTGTTTCGCGCAGGAACGCCGGCGGTCCGCCTCTGTTTACAGCGGGAATTGCTATTCCATGACGCAAAAAAGTGGAGAACCCAATGAACCGCAGTTTAAATCCGGCGATAGCTGCCGCTGGCAATAAACGAACCTGGCGCAATTTGCGCTGCTGGTGGGTATTGGTGCTGTTTTTAGCGGGCGTAACGGTTAACTACATTACCCGCAACTCGTTAGGCATTCTGGCGCCGGAGCTGAAAACCAGCCTGGGCATTACCACCGAGCAATATTCCTGGATCGTCGGCGCCTTCCAGCTGGCCTACACTTTTTTTCAGCCGGTGTGCGGTTGGCTGATCGACGTTATCGGCCTGAAACTTGGCTTTCTGTTCTGCGCCTCGATTTGGGCGCTGGCCTGTCTGTTTCATGCCGGCGCCGCCAGCTGGGCGCATCTGGCGATCCTGCGCTTTGTTATGGGCGGCGCGGAGGCCGCGGCGACCCCGGCGAACGCCAAGGTGATCGGCGAATGGTTTCCGAAAAAAGAGCGTCCGGTGGCCGCAGGCTGGGCAGGCGTCGGTTTCTCTATCGGTGCGATGCTGGCGCCGCCGATCATCTACTTCGCCCATGCTTCGTTCGGCTGGCAGGGCGCTTTCCTGTTCACCGGCTTGCTGGCGCTGGCGTGGGTGGTACTGTGGTGGCTGTTTTATCGCGATCCTGAACGGCATCCCAATCTGGGCGCGAAGGAGCTGGAATTTATTCGTCAGGATAATGAACCGCCTGCTGTCAAACAGAGCTTTTTCAAGGCGCTGAAATCCGTCTCGAAAAACAGACGTTTTTACGGCATCGCCATTCCGGCCTTTATGGCGGAGCCGGCCTGGGGCGTGCTGAGCTTTTGGGTGCCGCTCTACCTGGCGAAAGATTTAGGCATGGATTTAAAACAGATCGCCATGTTCGCCTGGCTGCCGTTTCTCGCGGCCGACCTAGGCAGCGCGGCCAGCGGCTACCTGACGCGCCTCTATACCCGACTGTTCGGTTTCAGGCTGGTTAACTCCGTGGTGGCAAGTTCGGTAACCGGCGCATTTCTGATGTTATCGCTGGCGCTGGTCGCCATGACTAAAAGCCCCTATGTCGCCATTGCGCTGATCTCCATTGGCGGCTTCGGCCACCAGATCATCTCCTGCATGTTAAGCGCGCTGGTGGTGGAAAAATTCGATAAAGGGCAGATGGCGACCGTGAACGGGATGCGCGGCTCGTTCGCCTGGATCTCCAGCTTTTTGTTCTCTCTGATCATCGGCGTGACCGCCGACAAAATCGGCTTCAATCCGCTGTTTATCGCCATGGGCTTTTTCGACCTGATTGGCGCGGTATTCCTGATCGCTTTTATTGCTGAACGTCGCGCTCAGCGCGCCTGAACGAGTAGGTAACAATGAAAACTTTAAAAAACTGGTCTTTAGCGGGTTCGGATAATCACCACGTGGCGTTAATGGTTGAGGGCAAACACCGGTTCTGCCTGTATGTGCTTGAGCAGAAATTGTTTCGCGTCGTGGTTAAACGCGAGGGCGCGTTCTCCCTCGACAGAACCTGGAGCATCGCGCCGGACAGCGATGTGCCGTGGGAAGGGCGCCCGCGCGACAGCCTGGCGGGCTTTTCGCTGCCCGGCTTCAGCCTGGAAACGCACGACGACAGGCTGATCGTCGCCACCGATGCGCTGCGCGTGATTATCCGTCAACCGCTGTCGCTGGAGTGGCAATACCGCACGGCCTCCGGCGAGTGGCGGTTGCTGGCCAGCGATCGTCCTACCGGCGCCTATCTGCTGAATGCCCATGGCGACGGCGTGGCGCATTATCAGCGCCGAATGAATGACGATCGTTATTATGGTCTGGGCGAGAAAGCGGGCGATTTGCAGCGTAACGGCAAGCGCTACGAAATGCGCAACCTCGACGCCATGGGCTATAACGCCGCCTCCACCGATCCCTTGTACAAGCATGTGCCTTTCACCCTCACCCGCCGCGACGGGGTTAGCTTCGGGCTTTATTACGATAACCTGAGCAGCAGCTGGTTCGATCTCGGCAATGAGCTTGATAACTATCATCAGCCTTATCGCCGCTGGCAGGCTGAAAGCGGCGATATCGATTACTACCTGTTTGTCGGCGACAGGGTGCTGGACGTCACCAAAGCGTTTGTGCGCCTGACCGGGAAAACGTTGTTTGGCCCGAAATGGAGCCTGGGCTACAGCGGCTCCACCATGCATTACACCGACGCGCCGGATGCGCAAAACCAGCTGATGAATTTTATTCGTCTCTGCCAGCAGCATGAGATCCCGTGCGACTCCTTCCAGCTCTCATCGGGCTACACCTCGATCAACAATAAGCGCTACGTTTTCAACTGGAACTACGACAAAGTGCCGCAGCCGGAGGCGATGAGCCAGGCGTTTCATGACGCCGGTCTGCGCCTCGCCGCCAACATCAAACCCTGCCTGTTGCAGGATCATCCGCGCTACGAAGAGGTGGCGGCCAAAGGGCTGTTTATCCGCAACTCCGAGGCGGATACGCCTGAACGCTCGGTTTTCTGGGATGACGAAGGTTCGCATCTCGATTTCACCCATCCGCAGGCGGTCGCCTGGTGGCAGGAGAATGTGACCCGCCAGCTGCTGAAGAAGGGCATCGATTCGACCTGGAACGACAATAATGAATATGAAGTCTGGGATGGCGAAGCGCGCTGCCACGGCTTCGGCAAGCCGATCGCTATCAAGCATATCCGGCCGGTGATGCCGCTGCTGATGATGCGCGCCTCAATGGAAGCGCAGCAGCGCTTTGCGCCGGAAAAACGACCTTACCTGACCTCCCGCTCCGGCTGCGCCGGCATGCAGCGCTATGTGCAGACCTGGAGCGGCGATAACCGCACCAACTGGACCTCTCTACGCTACAACATTCGCATGGGGCTGGGAATGAGCCTGTCCGGCTTGTATAACGTCGGCCATGACGTCGGCGGCTTTTCCGGCGACAAGCCCGACGCCGAGCTGTTTGTCCGCTGGGTACAGAACGGCGTGATGCACCCGCGCTTTACCATTCACTCCTGGAACGACGACCATACGGTGAATGAACCCTGGATGTATCCGGCGGCGACGCCCGCGATCCGCGCCGCGATCGAACTGCGTTACCGGCTGCTGCCCTATCTTTATACCCTGCTGTGGCAGGCGCACGCGGATGATGAGCCGATGCTGCGTCCTACCTTCCTCGATCATGAGCATGACGCCCAGACCAGCGCGGAGTGCGATGAGTTTATGCTTGGTCGCGATCTGCTGGTCGCCAGCGTAGTGGAGCCGGGACAGCGTGAACGAAGCCTGTGGCTGCCGAATAACCACGCCGGATGGTATGACTTCGCGACCTATCGCTGGTATAGCGGCGGCCAGTGGATCACGCTGGACGCCCCGCTGGAGCAACAGCCGATGCTGGCGCGCGCCGGCGCCGCGCTGCCGCTGAGCCAGCGCCTGCGTCATGTAGACGCCGTCGCCGACAATCGGCGCGAACTGCTGCTTTTTCCGCTGCAAGGCAAAGGCGTTACGCACGGCATGCTGTTTGAGGATGACGGCGAGTCATGGGGCTATCAGCAGGGCGACGCGCTGTGGCTGCACTGGGAGATGGCGTGCGACGCCTCGGCTATCCGCATCAGCTTCCGACGCAAAGGCCGCTATCAACCCGCATGGCAGACGTTGAAAGTAACGTTGCCTGCCGGAGAACAGCGTCAGCTGTTTATCGATGGCGTCGCGGCGGACGGGAAGGGCGGCGAGGTAACTCTGGCAGATATAGCCAGGGCGGATTGAAGCCGGGCGGGAAGATTTACGCAACAAATGGCGCGCCGGTAAAGCAGGGCTTTCCGGCGCATATCAGATCCTGTTATGCGCTTTGACAGTGCGATGCTTTAGCTTTATGTGCTGAGTATTTAACTTCATGTCATTATAAATCAGTTAGTTAATGAAAAACGATTTGCACGCTATTTAAAATAGCTTGTTATTAAATAGCGCACTATGTAAATTCACGCCATACCGAATGCACAACGAAAACGTGCATTCATTTAAATAGCGTACGATTTAATAGTGATTAAATTAACGGAGTAATATCATGAAAATCAAACAGACTGTTTTAGCTCTCGCCATGGCCGCAGCTTCCGCCAACAGCTTTGCCGATGCGCCGCAGCCGGAGCGTCATGTTCAGGCATTTCTGAATGCGTTGAACAGCAGCGGCGGCAAGCCGATTGAGCAGCTTTCCCCACAGGATGCGCGCCAGGTATTAATTGGCGCGCAAAAAGGAGCGACGTTGCCTGCCGCCGACGTGACTGAAAAAACAATTGAGGTTAACGGTCAGCCGCTGAAACTGAACATCGTGAAGCCGAAAGGTGCTCAGGGCACGCTGCCGGTCTTTATGTTTTTTCATGGCGGCGGCTGGGTGCTGGGCGATTTCCCGACGCATGAACGTCTGGTACGCGACCTAGTAGTGGAATCCGGCGCCGCGGCGGTGTTCGTGAAATATACGCCTTCACCGGAAGCGCATTATCCGGTAGCGATCAATCAGGCTTACGCCGCCACGCGCTGGGTTGCCGAACATGGTCAGGAAATTGGCGTTGACGGCAAACGTCTGGCGCTGGTGGGCAACAGCGTGGGCGGCAACATGGTGGCTGCGGTGGCGCTGCAGGCGAAGCAGCATCATACGCCAGCAATCCGCTACGACGTTATGCTGTGGCCGGTAACCGATGCCCGCTTCGACACTGATTCATACAATCAGTTTGAAAACGGCTATTTCCTGACGCGCAACATGATGAAATGGTTCTGGGATGCTTATACCACCAGCGAAAGCGATCGTAACACGATTCTGGCTTCGCCGCTGCGCGCCACCAGCGAACAACTGAAAGGGCTGCCGCCGACGCTTATCCAGACGGCAGAACTGGACGTGCTGCGCGATGAGGGCGAAGCCTTTGGTCGTAAGCTCGACGCCGCAGGCGTCAACGTAACGGTAACGCGCTATAACGGCCTGATCCATGATTACGGGCTGTTGAACGGGCTGAGCAACGTGCCGGCGGTGCGCACCGCGCTGCGTCAGGCGTCGGAAGAATTGAAAACTCACCTGAAATAACCAACATGGCCAGGTTTCTCGCCTGGCCTTCACTATTATGTCCGATCCTCTATTTTGCGCCTGCCTTCATCCTGTTACATATCCGGCCTGACGACGCTGTAGATTAAGGCAGGCAGCTTCGTACTGCCTGCCAGGACGCGTCAGGCATTAACCCCTTTCATACCTTCAGGCGTATAGCGTTCGCCGGCAACCGGGATGGCGGAAACAGCCTGACGCAGCGCCTCAAGTTCCGGGACCGCCAGCCTTACCCGCAACGCGTCGACGTTCTCTTCGAGATGCAAAGGGTTGCAGGTGCCGGGGATCGGCACGATGTTATCACCCTGAGCCAGCAGCCAGGCCAGCGCAATCTGGGAAGGCTGACACTGTTGCTGCGCGGCAAGCGCCGCGATGACGTCGACCAGCGAACGTTTTTGCGCAAGATTTTCAGGCTGAAAGCGGGGCAGGGTGCGGCGAAAATCGCTATCGGCAGGCATGGATCCATGTTGAAACCTGCCGGTGAGAAAACCGCGACCCAGCGGCGAATAGGCGACAAATCCGATGCCCAGTTCGCGACACAGCGGAAGCACGCTGCTTTCCGCTTCACGGCTCCAGAGGGAATATTCCGTCTGGACAGCCGAAACAGGATGAACGGCATGTGCGCGCCGCAGCGTAGCGGCGCTGACTTCGCACAGGCCGATGTGGCCAATTTTTCCTTCTTTAACCAGCGCAGCCAGGCCCTGCATGGTCTCTTCAATGGGTACGCCGGTATCCACACGGTGCACGTAATAGAGATCGATATGATCGACGCCCAGGCGCTTCAGGGAGGCTTCACAACTCTGCCGCGCATAGTCCGGCGCGTTATTGATGCTCCGACGATACTCGCCGGGCCGACGCACGATGCCGAATTTAGTCGCGAGCCGAACATCCGCCTTGCGGGACGCGATGAATTTGCCGAGCAGTTCTTCATTGTGCCAAGGGCCATACATGTCGGCGGTGTCAAAAAAGCGGATCCCGAGATCGAGCGCTTTATCGAGTACTTTTAGCGATGCCTCATCATTACGCGGGCCATAGAACTCGCTCATACCCATACAGCCGAGGCCGATTGCCGATACGTTGAGTGTGGAAGTCAGGTTTCGTGTTTGCATGTTTATCTCCTTGTGAGGCTTGCAGTATCATCTTCCTGAATGCGTCAAAACAGAGCTGAAAACGGAGAGCCGTTTTCCAAATATGGAAAATTATGAAACCTGACTTTAACTGGGATGACGCGCGGATCTTTTTAGCTATCGCCCGCGCAGGAACGCTGAGCGGCGCAGCCGACGCCATGAACATGGGCGTGGCGACGGTTTCGCGTCGTCTGGACAGACTGGAAAAAATGCTGGGAATGCCGTTGTTCAGCCGCCATCAGAGCGGCTATCGTCTGACGGACGACGGCGAAATCATGCTGGAACGCGCCGAAGCGCTGGAGTGTGCGGGGCTGGCGTTCGGCGAGGCGGCGCAGTTGCAGGGGCTGACGGGCGGCCTTGTCAGGCTCGCCACCTCAGAAAATCTGGCTACGCATTTTATTTTGCCTGCGCTGAAAGGGTTGCTGGATACACACCCGGAGTTGCGGATTGAGGTGCTCAGCGGCGTGCAGTCGGTTAATTTGCACCGGCGTGACGCCGATCTGGCTGTGCGCATGGTTAAGCCGGATGTCGGGAATCTGACTCTGAAGCGTCTCGGTAAGGTGGGCTTCGGCGTTTATGGCTCTGCGGATTATCTGCAGTCGCGCAGTCTGTCAGACGGGGCCCCATCTTTCAATGAAGACGCGTTTGTCGGCTGGGGCGAAGCGTTTCAACATTTGCCTGCTGCGCAATGGATCAGCCGCATTTTACGAGGCAGGCCCTGTCGTCTGGAGGCAAATACGCTCTCAGCGCAAGTTGCGGCGGTATCTGCCGGGTTGGGATTAGGTGTGTTGCCGCACTTTATGGCACGTAAGAACGGGCTTCGCTGCGTGCAGGAAGAAATCGGCGCGGATCAAACTTTATGGCTGGTCATGCACACCGACCTTGCAAGTTCGCGGCGGGTCAGGGTAGTGGCGGATCATTTGATTACGCTGTTTGAAGAAAGCGAGGCATTGTTAAAACAGCCATAAAAAGCCTTTGTCAGCACCTTACGCGGAAGGAAAACACAGATGAAACTCTGTTTCAGTTTACCCAGAATGTGAGAACGATCACCTTATGTAACCTGTTTATAACACATACTAGAATGGTAGATTTGATGACAAAATTTTTGACACAGTGAGTAATTCGTATGCAGATGACGATGCGTTGGTTTGGACCCGAAGAAGATAAGATTCCACTGGAACATATACGACAGGTGCCCGGCGTGTCAGGCGTGGTTGGCGCGCTTTACGATGTCGCCGTCGGGGAAGTCTGGCCAAAGGAGAAGATCAAAGCGCTGATCGAACAGGCTCACGCGGCCGGGCTGACGATGGAAGTCATTGAGAGCGTTAATATTCACGATGATATCAAGATCGGTTTGCCTTCCCGCGATCGTTACATCGCCAATTACCAACAGACTATTCGTAACCTGGCCGAGTTCGGCGTGAAAGTAATTTGCTATAACTTCATGCCCGTCTTCGACTGGATGAAAACAGACATGAACTATGTTCTGCCTGACGGATCGCTAACTATGGCGTTTGAAAAGGCTGGCATTGATAAAAGTCTGGATGACGTCGTTAAAGAAGTTTTGGAAAATTCAAACGGATTTGCCTTACCGGGCTGGGAGCCTGAGCGCCTGGCGAAAGTGCAGGAGCTGTTTGCGAAATATAAAGATGTGGACGATACGCTATTGCGCGAAAATCTGGCTTATTTCCTGAAAGCCATTATTCCCGTCTGCGAAGAGGTCGGCATCAAGATGGCCATCCACCCGGACGATCCGCCTTATTCTATTTTTGGTTTACCGCGCGTGGTCAAAAATCGTGACGATCTGGACTGGATTTGCAACGTTGTGGATTCCGAAGCCAATGGCCTGACGCTCTGCACCGGCTCAATCGCGGAAGATCCGGAAAATGATGTGTATGGCATTCTTCAGGAATTCTCGCGCCGGAAACGCATTCATTTTGCTCATGTCAGAAACATCAAAATCATCAAAGACAAAGACTTTTACGAGTCCGCTCATCCGACGCAGTACGGCTCGTTAGATATGCTGCGGGTAATTAAATCGCTGCATGACAACGGTTTTGACGGATATATCAGACCTGACCACGGCCGTTTTATCTGGGATGAAACAGGCAGACCCGGTTACGGACTCTATGATCGCGCGCTGGGCGTGACTTATATTCTTGGCTTATGGGAAGCCGTCAGTCAGAAATAAACTTCTATGGCGGAGTCTGACTCCGCTCTCTTTTTTTACCTCAAAAAAATAACGCCTACACGTCTCCTGAGGACAATAATGTCGCCTTTCTTATCACTCTTTTGGGTGCTGGCAGGTATTGCGCTGCTGGTGCTGCTCAATATTAAATATAAATTCCATAATATCTTCTCGCTGCTTATTGCCGGGGTGTTTGTCGCGGTAGCGGTAGGCATTCCGTTAAATAAAGTCGTCGCCACTATACAGCAAGGCATCGGCAGTATTATGGGACATCTGGCGCTGATTATTATATTCGGCGCGATCATCGGCAAATTCATGACGGAATCGGGCGCCAGCCAGCAAATAGCCGATACGGTTATTCGCCGCTGCGGTACGCGTTTTCTTTCCGTGGGACTGATTTTTATCGGAGTAATCTTCGGCATCGCGATGTTTTATGAAGTCGCCTTTCTTATCGCAATGCCGCTGGTGATGAATATCGCAAAGAAAGCCGACATTCCCTATATGAAACTGGTGATACCCACCGTGGTTGGCGCCACGATGGGGCACAGCTTATTTCCGCCTTCAGCCCGGGCCGGTTGCCCTTACCAGCGCCTTCGATGCCGATATCGTCCAGATTTACTTATATGGCGCTTTAACGATCATACCCGCGCTGTTTTGCGCAGGGATCTTGTTGCCGCGCTTTTTGCCGGGCATCAACAGCATCCCGCTGAACTCAATGATTAAACCGATAGAAGAGCTGGATGCGCATAAATTGCCCTCTTTCAGAATCAGCATCATGATCCCCCTGATACCGGCGGTGCTGATGATTCTGGCGTCGGTGATCAAACCGCTGGCAAGCAGCGCCTCCGGCCTCACGCGCCTTTGTGAATTGCTGGGCAGCGCGGAAATCAGCATGCTGTTAGCCACCTGCGCGGCGATATGGCTACTCGGCGTTAAGCGAGGGCTGACCTCAGAAGAGATCACCAAAAAAGTGAGCGTGTCCATCGCTCAGATTGCCAACGTGCTGTTTGTCATCAGTGCGGGCGGCATTCTCAAACAGGTGATTATTGATTCAGATGTGGGAGACAGCATCGTTCATGTTATGAGCCATGTTCCGTTCTCGCCCTTTATCATCGCGTGGTTAATTACGGCTGTTATTCGCATTCTTACCGGGCAGGGCGCGGTCGCCGCCATCACATCGGCAGGCATCGTTGCGCCGATGAGCGGCGCCTTTGATCTGAATCCTGCCTTAATGGCCCTTGCCGTAGCCTGCGGCAGCAATACCATTACGCTGATGTACGACGGCGGTTTTTTGCTGTTTAAAGAAACCTTTGGCATATCGATGAAAGACACGTTTAAGACCTGGGGGCTTAACTCCGTGGTGGGCCTGGGAACGGTTATCCTCATCAGCTGCTTTATTTGAGCGCCGCGCGCTGACTATGTTTCATTTTCCCCGGCGGCTTACCGGCGGGGATTTCATCCAGCCTGACGCGCCGCATTCGGACGACCCGCATGTTTTGGACTTGCCGATAGTGGAGAACAGCGCTATTTTGGGAGTATTCATTTCCTTATTATTAAATTATGAGCAAATCTACAACGCCCCCGAACGAACACAGAACGCGCGGCAGACCGCGCGAGTTTAATACTGAGCTTGCCCTGGATAACGCCATGATTGTTTTCCGGCAAAAAGGGTTTCACGCTGCTTCGATGGCTGATTTAGGGGAAGCGATGAACCTTACCGCTGGAAGTATTTACAAAGCTTTTGCGGATAAGCGGACGCTTTTTCTTCAGGTTTTCGAGCGCTATACCTCTCTGCGCAATGCTGAGTTATGTCGTCGTCTTGAAGCCTTGCCGACCGGCCGGGAACGTTTGGCGGAACTGCTGCGTTTTTATCTGGAGTCTGCGCGCGCGATAGAAGGAAGGCGGGGCTGCCTGGTGGTTGGCAGCGTAAACGAGCTGCAGGTATTTGATGCCGAACTGTCGGAACTGGTTCGTCATGCCGTGATGCGTAATAAAAATTTTCTCATCGCTTTACTGCAGCAGGGGGAGGCGGACGGTTCGGTATCCGCAGCGCTTGACGCCGAAACGGCGGCCGGACTGATGCTCTGTATCGCTTTTGGTATGCGCGTGGTGGGAAAAGTTGAAGACGTGGCGGACGAAGAAGAGACGCTATGTCTGGCAATGAAGCTGCTGGATTAAAAATTTACTCATTTAGGAAACAACTATTTCCTAAATGTAACGGCAGGAACCACTATCCCAAGGATTAACAATGGAAAACCGAGCAGAAAAAACGAGTGAAACGTCAGCCACGCGCCAGGCTGATGCGCCGCCTGTAAGCTGGCAAGACGGCGCTTTAACCGGATTCGAGCACCGCTACGCCACGGTTGACGGCGTGAGAATGCATTACGTCACGGGAGGAAACCCGGCGGGAGAGACGCTGGTTCTGCTGGCTGGCTTCCCGCAAAGCTGGTATGCATGGCGTCAGGTCATGGCGTTGATGGGTAAAAACTACCGCATTATTGCGCCGGATCTGCCGGGGCAGGGGGATTCAGATCGCCCGGAATCCGGTTATGACACCCGTTCGCTGGCGGAAAAGGTGCATGGCCTGCTGGAGCAACTCAACGTTGATCGCTATTTTCTCGCCGCACATGACGTAGGCGCCTGGGTCGCCTGGCCTTACGCTGCGCTCTATGGCGACGAGATAAAGCGGCTGGCGTTACTTGACGCCGGCATTCCGGGCGTTACTCTGCCTGATGCTTTACCCGTCACGCCGGATAAAGCCTGGAAAACCTGGCATTTTGCTTTTCATATCATTCCTGACCTTCCTGAAGCGCTGATTGCCGGGCGTGAACGTCTTTATCTGGAGTGGTTTTTAAGAAGAAAAACCGCCTGTCCGGCAGTTTTTACGGATGCGGATATTGATGAGTACCTGCGGGTGATGAACGTCAGCGGCGGATTGCGCGCGGGTCTCGCTTATTACCGCTTGGTGGCGCTTTCCGCTTCGCAAAACAGAGCGCTGTTGGCTGAGGGCAAGATCAGGATGCCGATACTGGCGATCAGCGCCGAGCAGGGTTCTATCGCTGATATGGCTGCGCCTTTGCGTGCCTTTGCCGAAAATGTGTCGGGCGTGCGAGTGCCCAACTGCGGACATTTTATACCGGAGGAGCAACCTCAGGTGGTGGCAAAAGAGCTGAGCGCATTTTTTCTCTGACGTCAGGGATGTCGTGACGGAGAAGGAGCCGGGCGAGGGGCCAGGCTGAACAGATTAAAATAGCCTGTTTTTGGTCGGCTTTGCTCAGGAAGTCATTGTTTGCTTGATCGCGGCTGCGCACTTCATATTACGCAGCGCGGCAGCCTTTGCCGCTACTGAGTGTGTAGCGGCCTTTAATTACTCTTCAAACAGCCATTTCATGTTCACTGTAATCAGTCGTTGCATCGGATTAACGCACAATGGCGCGCACAATGTCATTAACGATGGTGTGCCCATCAATGTGCGTACAAACTCGCACATTGGTCGGCTTATCACGTAATGGAACGGTCTGACCGACGGTTAAGCGGCCTGTTGTTTCAATGCCTATCGCCATCTCTTCGAACACGCCAATTGAGGCATTCGCCGCAACAGCGACTGCCAGGGGATCGTACAGGACGCATCCTTCTGACCAGTCAAACATTGGGGCATCGAAATAGCTGGCGCAAACCTGTTTAAACAGGGTATCGAGCGGCTTATCCTCTGCAAGATTGGCAAGATGTTCACGCGTCAGTACCAAACCGGTCGCGGCATTGGTCACGTCAAGGCTTACCATAGAGAGTGGAATGCCGGAGCGGAAAACAATATCTGCCGCCTGCGGATCAAACCAGATGTTGCATTCCGCCACGGGAGTGATGTTGCCACGCCCCCATTTCGCATCCATGCCCAGCGCTCCGGCCATCATCACCACCTCTTTAATCAGCGGCGCGATCTCCGGCGCTTTGAGTAGTGCCAGCGCCAGATTGCTGTGCGCGCCGATGCAGACCAGCGTGATCTCTCCCGGATACTTACGCACCATCTCAATAATCAACTCGCTGGCGTGTTGACCGCAATGCGAGGCCTCCGGCTCGGGCAGCACAATGCTTCCCTCTCGTCCGCGCGGCCCTTGATAAGCGTTTTGCAACAGCTCAGGCAAGGCGCCGCTCAGGGGAAGCGCCTGACCTACGGCAACCGGTATATCAGTGCGTTGCGCCACCTGTAAAATACGCGTGGCGCAGCGTGCGCCCAACAGCGGCGGACAATTGCCGAACACGGTGGTGATCGCCATCAGCTCCAGACGCGGATCCTGAAGGGCCAGCATAATGGCGATAGGGTCATCGGCGTCGGTGCCGGGAATGCCGATCGCCGGATCGGTATCGATAATGATTTTACGTGCGCTCACACCGCCTCCTTACAGACCCATTTTGATTAATTTTTGCATGTTATTTTTGTCCAGGCTCTCAAGGCTGTCGCCATATAACGTATGGTTAGCGCTATCGACGCGCAACGTACCCATTCCCTCAATTTGAGCGCCTTGCTGGATGGGTTGGTTCTCCGCCACCATTTTGCCGATACGTACAAACAACTCGCCGGCTGTCATCGGATTCCAGACATAGCCGCCTTTAATATTGTCGTTGCGCACCAGCGACGCGGCCTGGCTTGGGCTATAAGCCCCGACCACACAGACTTTGTCTTTGGCTCGGCGGTTGGCTACAGCTCGTCCCGCCCCGACCGGGCCTGGCGATCCAAACGCCATCATGCCTTTAAAATCGGGATATTTGTTCATCATCTCATTGGTCACGCGCATGGATTCATCCACCGACTCGCCGGTACCAAAGAGATCGCCCACCTGTTGCATGTTGGGGTAGTGCTGTTTTTGATAATCAATCGCCGACTGCGCCCATACCCGATGCAGCGGAATGGTCAGGCTGCCGACAATGATGGAATATTGCCCCTGCTCATGCATGCACTGCGCCATAAGCTGCATGTGCCGTTCGCCAAAGGTTTTGGCGTCCACCAGTTCAAAATCCCAGTCGGCATATTTTTGTGAGGGGGATTCATGGGTAATTACTTTGATGCCTGCCTGCTGGGCTTTCTTCAGCACAGGCTCCAGCGCCGCCGGATCGACGGGCACGACACCGATGATATCGACCTTCTGAGCAATAAGATCTTCAATGGCTTTGACCTGTTGCGCCGGATCCTGCGCAGTCGGCCCGACCTGCCAGGCATTGATTCCCTCTTTTGCCGCCTCTTTTTTGATCCCTTCTTCCATTGAATTAAACCAGGCGTTGCCGCCCACTTTGACAACCACCCCCATTTTAAGCGGTTCGGCCGCCAGCGCATGGCCGCACAGCGTCAGGGAAATCAGGACAGCAGCAATTTTTTTCATTTTTATCTCCGTCTTTTGTTTATGTAGGGTAGGGCGAGAGCAGATATGCGCACCGCGACGGGTGTTACGTCACATCGGCGTTAGCCTGTTCAATGAGGGTGACCGCCAGCGCCGGATATTGCTGCATACGTGCGATAGCATCGGAATAGAGCGGCATCGCGTTAGCCGCGCCTGCCCGTTCAACGCAGACCGAGGCGTAGGCGGAAGCAAAGAGCGCTGCTTGTTCCAAAGGCTCCCCGGCGGCAAGCCGTGCCGCCAGCGCGCCATTGAAAGAGTCGCCTGCGCCGGTACTGTCTACCGGCTGCGCCGGATAAACAGGGATGCGGGCAAGGTATTTTTCGGTCGATAACAGCGCGCCCTGCATCCCCAGGGTAATGATCAACTGACGGACGCCCGTTGCATGCAGCGCTTCCGCCGCACGTTGGGCGCTGGCGAAATCCTTCACCTCAATGCCGGTAAGCTGCGAGGCTTCGGTGCTGTTTGGCGTTAACAGATCGACGTTTTTTAAAAAAGCCGCGCTCACTTTCTGCCAGGGCGCAGGATTGACGATCACATAGGTCCCCGCCTGGCGCGCATTTCTTATCATGCGCTGGATGGCGCTGAGGTTATTTTCCAGCTGCACCAGCAAAATATCCGCGGCGGCCACGGTTGGCTGACAGCGGTTAACTTCGGCGGTGGTCACGGTGAGATTGGCGCCGGGATAGACAGAAATCATATTCTCTGCATCGTCGCCGGCCACGTAGATCATCGCGTTGCCGGTGGGCTTCTCTTTGCAGGTAAACAGCGTGATGGCGTCAAAGCCGGTTTTCTCCAGATGACGTCGGGCAAACTGGCCGAAATCATCATTGCCCACCTTACCTATGTAATGAACGCGAGCGCCGGCGCGCAGCGCAGCCGTCGCCTGATTTGATCCCTTACCGCCGGGCCCCATCATGCTGCTGTGCGCCACTAAAGATTCACCAGGCAGCGGAAAGCGCGACATTTTGGTGACAATATCCAGGTTAAACGAGCCAAAAACGCAGACTTTGCCTTTCATTCTTTCCTCCCGAACCGGCGCGCGGCGGCCAGACAGGCGCCGCGCCCTCCGGTCTGATCGGTGGCGTGGCTGATAATAATCTGCAATTCGCTGCGCGTGACGGGCGGGCGCAGATAGCGCTCAATTTGGCTCTGCAACAACGCCAATGGAAAATCGTTCATCGCCAGCACGCCGCCACCAAGGATCAAATATTGCGGGTCCAGGATGTTCATTTCGCTGGCGATGATTTTTGCCAGCCGGGTAATGAACTGCTGCAACTCGGGATGATCGCCATGCAGCGTAAAGAGTTGCGACATATCGGTATGCGGAAAATTGCGCAGCGCCCACTGACTTAGCCAATGGCCTGACGTCAGCGTTTCAGCGCAGCCCTGATTGCCGCACGGGCAGGGCAGATCGTTATCCGCCCACGGAATATGTCCAATCTCTCCTGCGCCGCCGTGTTCGCCATGATAAAACTGGCCGTTAACCCACAGGCTGTTGCCCATTCCGGTACCCAGATAGAGTCCGACCGCGTTATCCGGCATCTGCTCAAGCTGGAGCAGATCCCACAACATGAGGTGATTCACATCTTTATCCATCGCGACCGGCACGCCTGTCATCTCGCTAAGCCGGGCGGCGACCTGAATATTATTCAGCGCCTGGATAAAAGGCAGCGAGATCACCTGCTGTCGATCGCGGCTGAGAATACCGGGCAGCCCCAGCATCACCCCGGAGATCTTCTGCTCAACCAGAACCGTTTTTATCAGCCCCGCCAGCGCGCCCAGCGCATCGGGCATCGTCGCCCAGCTTGCGGTAGGAACCTTTTGGAATCCTCCCCACTCATTCTCACCTCGCAGAGTGAGTAAGCGGGTACTGGTACCGCCAATATCTATCCCCAGCCAGGTTTCGCTCATGCTGACTCCTGCAATGCACCTTTCGCCTGTTCGATGTGATTAATCATCATGTCCCAACCTGTCTCCAGGTTTTCATGGAGATTAAACAGGCCGGACGTGCCGACAATCAGGACTTCCGCGCCCGCGCCTAATAACAGGTTGTAAGTGCGCTGGTTGCAGGAACCATCGATTTCAATCAGATAGCGATAGCCGTGGCGGTTTTTAAGATCGCGCAGCTCCTCAATTTTCTTCAGCATCTCCACGATAAAGGGCTGGCCGGCATAGCCTGGATCAACCGTCATCACCGTGATCTTGTCCAGCAGATGAAGGTAACTCTGGATAAAGGAGATCGGCGTGGCAGGGTTTAATACCACGCCCACTTTTTTACCCAGCGAGCGAATTTGATTGATCACGCGAAAAGCATCGCGATTAATGGTCTCCGCGTGAGGGCAGATATAATCCGCGCCCGCTTTCGCAATCACCTCGATAAAATCGGTGGGCTCTTCCACCATCAAATGCACATCCAACGCCACCTGGGTATAAGGGCGAATTTGCTCAATGAAAAACGGCGAAAGCGTAAGGTTTTTGACGTAGTGACCATCCATGATGTCGATATGCAAAAAGTCGGCGCGCGCATCAAGTACCGCCAGTTGCTGCTTGATTTCCATCAGGTTCATGCACATCAGCGAGGGAGAGATAAGGGTACGCATCAGACTTCCTTCTTTTTTGTCAGGCCGGCCTGGCGCGCAAGTAATGTACTGCGGCGCACTGCACGGGAATGGGAAAATCGGGTTTTAAAGAACTTCATGCCCAGCACCACAATCAGCAGCGTCCCCCACATCGCCAGGCTGAAATGCTGGCTGATGTTCAGCAGGTTGAAGCCGGTGGAGAGGATTTGCAGGGTAATTAGCGACAGCACCACGCCCGTGACGCGACCAAAGCCGCCGTTGGGATCGGTGCCGCCCAGAATAATCGCCAGTACGGTAATCAGCAGGTATGAATCGCCATAGCCAACACGCGCAGAATTGAAGCGCGCCATCATCACCAGACCTGCCAAAACGCAGAGCAGGCTGGAGATGACATACACCAGAACCAGCAGGCGATGGGTGTTCACGCCGCTGAACCAGGTCGCGTTGATGTTGCTGCCGCCCATATAGATATATTTGCCGGCTCGGGTTTTACCCAGAAACAGCGCCATCGCGCCTGCGGTAAAAAAGAACAGCCACATCGGCAACGGAACGCCAAGAAAGGTATCCGCGCCCAGTGCGCGCACCACGTCCGGCATGCCGCTGACGGCTGCGCCGCGCGTCAGCCAGATACCGATGCCGTTGACCGTCATCATGGTCGCCAGCGTCACCAGAATCGGATGAGCGCCCACCCGACTGACCATCAGACCCGTGATCACGCCAATCAGGGTGGCGATTAAGGCGGCGCCAGCCAGCGCGATAAACAGCCACAGCAACTGCGTGCCGGTTCCTGCATCGGCAGGCATCCACTGCAATAGCACCCAGGCGATAAAAAGCGCCGTCAGGTTCGCGGTGGCGATGATGCACAGGTTCAGGCCGCCGCTCAGGATGGCGATAAACATCGCCAGCGTCAGCAGTCCCAATTCGGGTAACTGAAACGCCATACTCATAAACGTGGAGCCGGTCAGGAAGCGACTCGGTAACAGCAGACTAAAGGCGGCTATCCCCAGCGCAATCAGCAGCAGCAGGCCGGGATGCGCCTTTTCGCTGGTCAAAAAATGGTTCAGTTTCATGGCACTTTCTCCCGTTAGACAAAGCTGACATCAGTCTCTTTGCGCTTTTTGTAGTGGGTGACGGTGATGGCAACCATGATCACCACGCCGATCACAATGTTCATGAAGTAGCTGGAGACACCCACTAGGTTGAGGCCGTTTTTCAATATGGCGATCAAAAAGACCCCCATCAGCGTACCGGTGACGGTGCCTTTGCCGCCCATCAGGCTGGCGCCGCCCAGCACGGTGGCAGCCAGCACGTCCAGCTCTCCGCCGACCAGGGCGTTCGGCACCACTTCGCCCACGCGGTAGACCTGAACCAGGCCACCAATGGCGGCCAGCGCGCCAAGGTAGCCATAGGCAAGAATATGGATCAGTCCAACTCTGATACCGATGCGGCGCGCCGACTCTTGATCGCCGCCGGTGGCGTAAAGCTGGCGTCCCAGATGCGTTTTGTTCAGCAGAAGCCAGGTGATAGCGGCAATGATCAGCATGATGGTCAGCGGCAGGCCAACCTGATAAGTCTGGCCGTCGACGCTGAAAGGCAACACGTCATGCAGCGTGGTCCACCACTCCGGCAGGTTATAGAGGCTGCGCCCTTCGGTGAGCCACATCAGCATGCCGAATAGCAGCGCTTGCATACTGATGGTGATGATGATGGAAACGATACGTAGCCAGTAAATCAGCACGGCGTTGATCACTCCGAACAGCATGCCGCATGCGATAGCCAGGACGATACTGAGCGGGGCGTTATCAAAACCGAACTGGATAAACAGCGACGCGATAATGTACTGCACCACTGAAGCCACGGCAGCGAAGGAGATATCGATGCCGCCCGTCACCAGCACCACAAACAGCCCGAGGGCGAAAATGCCCGTCACGGCGTAGGTTTCTGTCAAATCCAGCAGGTTTTGCAACGTCAGAAACTGATCGCTGGTAAAGGAAAACAGCACGATGAAAAACAGCAAAACCCAAGCCAGCCAACCCTGACTGGAGCGGGGTTTGAAGAAGGAGAAGTCACGCATTGATCACCTCCGCCAGTTGCATCTGCTCAACCTGCTGCGGCTGGTATTCGGCATGCACCGTACCGTCGCGGAAGTGCAGGATGCGGTCGCAGTTGTAATAGACTTCCGGGATCTCATCAGAGATCAGGATGATGGCCATGCCCTCTTGCGCCAGTTGATGGATCAGGCTGTAGATACTGGCTTTGGCGCCGACGTCAACGCCAACGGTGGGCGAATCAAGGATGAGGATTTTCGGGTTAGTCAGTACCCATTTCGCCAGCACGATCTTTTGCTGGTTGCCGCCGGAGAGTGTAGAAATGGCATGCTCAGGATCGGCGACACGTACGCCGAGTTGCTGGATCCAGTCATGGATTAACTTGTTTTTACGATACTCATCAATCAGATGAAAACGGTTGCGCAGCTGGTCAAGAATCGACAACACCATATTGTCCGCCACTGACTGCTGCTGGATCAGCCCCAGGGTCAGACGATCTTCCGACACGTAACCAATACCGGATTTTATCGCGTCCTCATGGCTGCGAAAGCGCACCGGTTTGCTGTCGAGCCAGATTTTGCCGCTATCCGGTTTCGTCATGCCGAATAGCGATAATGCAAGCTCGGTACGGCCTGAACCCAACAGGCCACACAGGCCCAGCACCTCGCCTTCATGGAGAGAGAAGTTAACGTTGTGATACTGCCCTTTACGGCTGAGGTTCTCTACCTCCAGCAGTTTGCGCTGCGGGTTAAAGCAGGGAGTTTTAAGGTGGTAATCCAGTTTGAGACCGGTCATCAATTCGGTCAGGCGGTGTCCGTCCATCTCCCGGGCGGGCCAGGTGCCAATTTTGCGGCCATCGCGGATCACCGTCACGCGGTCAGAGATTTCAAGCACTTCATCCAGACGATGGCTGACAAAAACGACGCAAATGTTCTTCTCTTTCAGGTAACGTACGGTACGCAGAAGCTGGTTCACTTCGGTACGGGTCAGCGATGCGGTCGGCTCATCCATAATCACCAGGCGCGCATCGGCGACCAGCGCGCGGCAGATCGCCACCTGTTGACGCTGGGCAATCGACAGCTCCGCCACTTTGGCATCGAGCTGCAGATCAAACTTAAGTTCGCTGATGATGCGTTCCGCGCTTGCGCGTAACTTTTTCGCGCTATACCAGCCCAAGAGGCTGCCAAGATTCTGTTCGAACGCGACGTTTTCGGCCACGCTGAGGTTAGGAAACAGCGACAGATCCTGATAAATCACCTGTACGCCAAAATCGCGCGCCTGCTTTGGCGTCAGGCGATCAAACTCCTCGCCATTATCCAGCGTGATAGTGCTGCCGCCGTCCGGGGCATGTACCCCGGAGATCACTTTAATCAACGTGCTTTTACCACAACCGTTAGTACCGGCGAGGCAATGCACTTCGCCTGCCATTAAGGTTAATGAGATGTCGCTTAATGCCCGATTGCCTGCGAACGTCTTAGACAGTTTGTCGACAGCAATTAGCCTCTTTTCTTCAATGAGTTGCATATTACAGCCCCAGTTTGACCAGCCTTGGCAGGTTGGTTTTGTCCAGACTTTCCGTGTTGTTGCCGAGAATGGTGTGGGTGCTTTCATCCACCTTCACCTGACCGAGACCTTCTATCGTCATGCCGTTGGTAATAGGTTGGTTCTTCTGCAACATGCTGGCCAGACGGACAAAAACTTCGCCAGCTGTCATCGGATTCCACATATAGCCGCCTTTAATCGCGCCACGGTTGACCAACATCTGGCCCTGTCCCGGACTAAAGGAACCGATCACGCAGACCGCATTGGTTTTGTTACGCGACATCACAGCGCGGCCTGCGCCTATGGGGCCTTGCGAGCCGAAGGCGATAACGCCTTTCAGGTCGGGGTATTTGGACATCAATTCGTTGGTGGTTCGGATGGAATCATCCAGCGATTCGCCGACGCCGAACTTGTCGCCCACCATTTGCATTTTGGGGTAATGCGCTTTCTGATAAGCGACAGCGGAATCTACCCAGGCGTTGTGCAGCGGTACGGTTAAGCTGCCCACATAGGCGGCATATTTGCCCTCTTCATGCATGCAGTTAGCCAAAGCTTTCATGTGGTTTTCGCCATGCGTTTTAGCATCGACCAGTTCAAAATCCCAGTTGGCATATTTCTGGTCAGGCGATTCATGCACCAGTACTTTGATGCCCGCATCGCGGGCGCGCTTGAGAACCGGCTCCAGCACTTTCGGGTCGTTGGGGACTACGCCAATGATGTCCACTTTCTGGGCGATAAGATCTTCAATCGCGCGAACCTGCAATGCCGGGTCGGACGAGGTCGGTCCTACCATCCACGCATCAATTCCCTCTTTTGCTGCTTCGCTTTTGATGCCCGCCTCCATCGCGTTAAACCAGGGAATGCCTCCGACCTTAACAACCACGCCCATACGCAGTTTGTCAGCAGCATGCACAGAAACCGCAGAGAAGAGAGCGACCAGGGAACAGACGAGAACTGTTTTTTTCATTATCAATATTCCTGATGATTCATTAATTGCATCGTTTGTTGACGTTGAGAACAGTCAATGATATTGACGCCGTTCCATGCTAATTCCTGACGTAAAGCTTCGTCCTTAAATGTGTCTGTAATTAAAAAATCAACGTCCCGGTAGTGGCATATTCGGGCGAAAGAGGGGCGTAGAAATTTACCCGCATCAATCAACAGATATTTTCTTTCTGACGCCAGCAGCATTTGTTGTTTTAAATGCGCGTTATTTTCATTTACGGCGCGTAAATAACCATCATTTCCTAAGCTACTACAGGAAAAAAAGATTTTATTAATCAGAAAATCTTTTAACGGTTGCTCTGCCACGATGCCATTAAAATCTTCATTGTGCGCTGAATACTCCCCTCCTAAACAGATGGTGCGAATGTTCTTCTTCACTGCCAGTATCTGCACTATGCGCAACGAGTTAGTGAGAACTGTCAGTTCGATATCAGGCAGTTGCCGCGCCAGAAACCAACAGGTTGTGCTGCTGTCCAGCAGGATACAGTCGCCAGGGCTGATAAAATTCAGCGCGCGTTTGGCTATTAAAGTTTTCGCCTGCGTATTTTCATTTATTCGCAGACGAAAGGGAGATTCATACTCATTGGCTTTATTGTTTTTGCCCGGTAAGTTCCCCTGATGCCTGTGTGCCAGTATTGCGCCGCCATGGCTACGCTGAATTAATCCTTTTTTTTCCAGTTGAGATAAATCCCGCCGAATTGTCTCTTGTGAAACATTGCAAAGCTTCACTAATTCTTTTACCAGCACCCTACCATTAAGCGTTATTTCCTCCATGATCTGTTGTTGACGTTCAATAGGTAGCATGTTGACCTCCGATGTAAATAATTTAAGGGATTAAAGAGCGGCAAAATGTGCACCAGACTGGAATGTGGCAAGGCTTTTTGGCATCACGTTAAAAAATGATTTAAATCACATTGTTTTTGTAACGTTCAGGCAAATAGATCGCTATATGTGATCAATGCCTCAATTTAACCGGGAAAGTGAGAGCAATGTCTCCGTCTCGCTTTTCTACCATACATGTTTATCCAGCCGACATTCGTGACCGATGTTGACCGTTTCTGTGGGAATGACCGTTTTGCGATCCTGTTAACACTTCTTTGCAGAAAATGGCCTGTATTCTGATAACGCAACGCAGCGGTAACAAAGCTTCATTTTGTCCCTGAATCTTTCATTGAACAGTCCGCTGCGGCTTGTGACGAGTCATATATTCATCAGCACGAAGGGAGGCGTCAGGTGAGGACTCTGTCTTAACCCGCTGTCTCATATCGTTGATCCACTATACTGACCATTGCAGTTGTAATTTACATACGAGGCTGCGCACGGTTTATTACCTCACACCCACCTTACCCATGACCATTGGGAGAACAAAATGCAAAAGAATAAAACCCTGAAAAGGCTGCTGGCCGTATTGGCAGTCGCATCTGTTTCCAGCACTGTCGGCGTGCAAGCCCAGACGCCGCCCAGCGCCGCGCAGAATAGCGCCGCAGGCCAGACCGGATCGAGCGCTAAGCTCAGCTCCGGCGATGAAAAAGCGCTGAAGGACATGGCGCAGGCCGATGTCAATGAAATCGCCGCCGGCAAGCTCGCGCTGAGCAAGGCCCAAAGCAGCGCAGTCAAAGCATTTGCTCAGCAGATGGTTAAAGATCACGGCGATGCCTTGACCAAAGTAGAGACGGTCGCCCAGCAAAAAGGCGTGGCACTACCGACTGCGCCGGACGCCAAGCACAAGGCCATGGCCGACAGGCTGGAAAAGCAGAGCGGCGCCGCCTTTGACAAGATGTATATGGAAAACGCCGGCACCATGGATCACCAGATGGTGCTGTCGCTGCTGCAGAGTGACGCCCGAATGATCAAGGATCCGGATGTGAAGGCCTTAGCCGACGCGCACACGCCGGTCGTTGAGCAACACTTGAAGGCCGCTCAGCAGATGTCAATGTAACCAGGCATGCCAGCAGGTAAGTAAACAGGTTGTTCGGTGGGCACCCTGTCGTGCGACCTGAACAACCCTTTGTTAAACGTGTTGTAAAAGTCACGGCGGGCGGGTCAGTGTTGAAGAGCGGGGGACAGGCTTTACTGTCAGTGCGCCGCTCGATGCTCGCCCATGTGCAGCCGCAAGCTGACGTTCACATTGCCTATAGTGAGCCTGACCGGCGATCAAAAATTAACGTAAATCAGCGCGATCCAGACCGTAAGCGCTATCCAGCGCACCTGGCGTCATCTGTGACAATATCTGTAGACGGTTCCAGGCGTTGATCACCGCAATGCTGAAAGCCAACTCCGAAATCTCTACTTCAGAGAAATGCTCACGCAGCTCGCTGTACAGTGCGTCATTCACACCCTGATCGCCGATCCGGGTCAGGGCTTCGGTCAACGCCAGCGCCGCTTTCTCTTTGGCGTTGAACAGCGGAGATTCACGCCAAATCGCCACATGGTAAAGGCGCAATTCACGCTCGCCGTGCAATTTCGCCTCTTTAACATGCATATCCAGGCAGAACGCGCAGTGGTTCAGCTGTGAAGCGCGGATATCTACCAGGTGCTTGAGCTTTTTATCCAGCGAGGCTTTACCTAACGCCATGGAAGCATCGCCCAGGGTTTTAGCCAGTGCCGGAATGGTTTTGAAATGGTTAACGCGTGACGACATGATGTGCTCCTCTTTTTAAAATAAATGGTCGATGGTTTGTAAAGCATGGGGTAAAGCGGTAGCGCGGCTGACGGGATCCTGGGTGCCATCTACGCGGATAAACTGCACGTTAGTAATGCCGATGTATTCAAGCGCCACGCGAATATAGGGCGTGAACTGGTCATCCTGCACAAATGGCCCCTGAGCAAACACGCTGCCGCTGGCGACGACACAGTAGACCTTTTTGCCGCTGACCAGCCCGACCTTGGCGCCCTCTGGCGTAAAGGCGAACGTGCGTCCGGCACGGGTAATATGATCGAACCAGGCTTTCAGCACTGACGGCAGGCCGAGGTTCCACATCGGTGATGAGATGACCAGGGTGTCGCAGGCAAGCAGCTGATCCACCAGCTGTTCCGAGTTCCGTATAGCGGCGAGCTGCGCCTCATTGCGAAACGCCGGCGGGGTAAAAAAGGCGCCGATAGTAAATGCATCAAGATGCGGCAGCGGCTGTTGCGCCAGATCCAGCACCGTTTCCTCAACATCGACATGCTGAGCGCGCAGTTTCTCTACCAGGCGCGCAGACGCGGCGCGTGATGCCGACCCAGCCAAAGCGGGACTGACTTTAATGTGCAACAGTTTCATCTGTTTCTTCCTCTTTGTTTCACGTCCGCCAGCCGATAACTCTGCGCCGTGTGGTTGATGGCTCTATCTTAAACTGGCATGTCTGAGTGAAAAGGGTCAAAATCAGAGAAAAAAGGTAGGACATGGCAGGACAGATCATGGGATACAAAGAGATCTATGCCCGCTATCGCCAGCAAATTCTGGCCGGGCATTTAAAACCGGGCGATCGCGTGCCGGCGATTCGTGTGCTTGCCAGCGAGCTGCAGGTGGCGCGCAAAACGGTGGAAACCGCTTATGAAATCCTTATCGGCGAAGGTTATTTCGTTAGCCAGGGGGCGAAAGGAACGCGCGTCAATCCGTCGCTCAGACTGGCCTCGACGGCCAGTGTGCAGACCTCTGCGCCATCCCGCTCAATCAGTTTGCCGGTTATTGAAAGCAAAGGTGAACTGCGCCTTGGTATTCCGGCACTGGATGGGTTTCCGCATAAAAAATGGCTGTTAATCTCGGGAAAAGCGGCGCGCAGTCTGCGTTCGGAAGAGATGCTCATCCCGCCGGTGATGGGTTATCAGCCGCTGCGTGAAGCTATCGCCAGCTATCTTAATATCTCGCGCGGCCTGAATTACCAGCCCGAGCAGATTTTCATTACCAGCGGCTATCGCGCCAATCTGCGGCTGATTCTGGCGGTGCTGGCCCAGCCGAATGATAAAGTGCTGTTTGAAGATCCCGGCTACTTCTTCGGTCAGCAGTTGCTAAAGCGAATCGCCCCCAACCTGCACTATGTGCCGGTGGATCGGCAGGGTATGGATGTTGATTATCTTCAGCGCTATCACGCCGACGCGCGCTTCGCCATAGTAACGCCGACCCATCAAAGCCCTCTGGCGGTCAGCCTCTCTTTACCGCGCAAACATCAGCTGCTGGCGTGGGCGCAGCAAAGCGGCAGCTGGATTATTGAGGATGATTACGACGGTGAGTTTCACTACACGCGGAAAGTGATCCCGGCGCTGAAAAGCCTCGACGCGCACGATCGGGTGATTTATACCGGAACGTTCAGCAAGACCATGATGCCTGCAATGCGTATCGGCTATCTGGTGATGCCGCAGGAGACGCTGGCGCGCTTCAGCGAGCTGGGGGAAATCCTGGAAACTGGCCTGCCGCTGTTGCCGCAAAAGATCCTTGCGCAGTTTCTCAGCGAAGGGCACTTCTACCGCCATATCAAAAAGATGCGTATTCTCTATCAGCAGCGTCGCCGCATGTTGCTGGAGGCCATTGAGGCGAGCTTTCCGGGGCTGTTTAAATTTGAGCTGACCGACGGCGGCATGCATATTGTCGCTTTCCTGCAACGCGGCATACAGGACACTGCCCTGGCCGCGCTATGGAGGCGACACGAACTCTGTGTGCGACCCCTCTCAGGTTGGTATGCGCAGACGCAGAAGCGTTACGGGCTGGTGATTGGCTATACCAATATTCAATCGTTTGAACAGGCGCAAAATATTTTGCAGCCTGTGGCCGCTGAGACCCTGGCGTTGATGCAATCGTAACCGTGAGCAGAGAAGTATGAGGCACAGCCCGCGCCTGTTAACTAAGATTAATGCAGCTGGCATTACTACAGGATGCAGGTCAGAATATTAATGATATGTAGGGCGTTTTTATTACCCGTAGTGAGTTCATAAATCGTGAAGCGGAAGTCATTTGAATTTCTGTATATATCAAATTATTGAAACGGCTTATAAAGCCAGAGCGTCAAATTTTCTACGGCACACGGATAAAATTGTTTCCCGAAGCCAGCGGTGTTCTGGATCAGCGTGCAGACGCGGATGCCAGATAGACGAAATTGAGATAGCCGGTGTGACAACCGGTAGTTCAAAATGAGTTACCCGTTGTTCCGCGAGGCTGGGTGAACAGCTTAATGCAGATAGCGGTATCAGCCCGATAAGATCTGAGTCACGTACGATATTTATCGCATTGGCAAAGCCGGGCACAACCATCATTATCTGCCGCTCTAAGCCCTGCCGTGCCAGCGCTGAATCTACGGGACCATATAAATTATTTTTGCGGGAAACCACGACGTGCTGATAACTGGCGTAGCGCTCCGCTGTGACGCCAGAGCCCGCCAGTAATGGATGGCCCGTGCGGCAGATACCGACAAAAGCGTCGCGAAACAGAGTCTGGACTTTCATTTCCGGGGCCTGGGTACCAATGACGCCAATCTCCAGATCAATAAGGCCGTCACGCAGAGGCTGTGCATCTTTATCATATTTTCCTGTAAAACTCAGCCGTACACCTGAACTGTTTCTGCGAGCGGTTCTTATGCGGTCGTATACACTGAAAACCTCAGGAAGGGCTGGCGTGGCGGTTCTGTTGCTGCATTCAGAAACGGACATATCTTTCTGCAGGCGCAGGGCATGCCGTAATATCTCCTGTATCAGAGCTTTATTACGCTGGGCTGATGGCATAATCTGCGGCTGAGAATATGAGCAGATCCATCACCGGGCTCAGCCTGATCCTGCCGGAATGTGTACGCCAGGCGTGCGGCCGGACCGGTGTTTTCTGCTCCCCTGAAGCAATTCCCTCCAGGCCCGCGGCTGCTCGCTGCTGCCTGTGGGACCAGCAATATTGGCCCGGTATGGCTGGATATTCAGTTCCTGAAATGAGCGTTGACGACCGGACAAGAGGTAAGATAGGTTAAATAATATAGGATTATACGCGCCATCATGGCGAACAGGGAAAGGTTTATGGAAATCAGAAATTACCGGAAGCAGTGCATTTTTGCTTTATTCTTTTATTTTTTAGCGTTAATTCCCGTCTGGCTGGAAAACGGCTTCACCCGCGATAACAGCGCTACCTTCTATTTGCTTTATTTAACCTACAGCATCCTCGGCGCCTTATTCTACCCTTATTGCCTGGCTCTGGTTAATTCGTGGAAGAAGGGCGTATCAGAAAGCCTTTACTGGTTTAACGGCGGGATATTTATCCTGTGCATCCTGTTTGCCATACCCATGGGCATGTATTACGTCATCAGGAACAAGTGGGGATAAAACTATCCCCACCCGCGCTTTACAGGCTCAGCATGAAGTCGTTGATTTGCTTTATCAGCTGATCGCTAATCAGTGCGCCCATCAGGACCATGATCATGGTGAACCCGAGAATGCCAAGGGCTGACGTTGTCATCGCGGCAAACGCAAATGCCGCCAGCGCCCCAGCCGCCTTACTGATGACGATGCCTTCGGCCGAGACGATAGCGTCATTCCAGTCGCCCGTCGTGAAACCCTTATGAAGTCCCTTAACCAGGCCGCTGTACTGAATGTAGTCGCCGACGACGCCGAACGCTTTTCCGTAAAGCTTAACCTGCTGAGACATTTTTTCAGCGCTCAGCGAAGACAGCGCGTTGGCTATCGCCAGCCGGTCCGCCGCGCTGAACTTTTTGTTCAGCACGTCTTTATAACGATTGAAGGCCTGCAGGGCCTGCGCTCTGTTCCGGATGACTTTACCGACGTGTTACCAACGGTGCGAAAGTGATCCATATCCGACGCCTGAAATCAGATCCAGGGGTTAATCTGCTCTCCTGATTCGGGAGAGCTTATGGTCACTTTTGAGACAGTTATGGAAATTAAAATCCTGCACAAGCAGGGTATGAGCAGCCGGGCGATTGCCAGGGAACTGGGTATCTCCCGTAATACCGTAAAGCGTTACCTGCGTGCGCAGTCTGAGCCACCAAAATATACGCCGCGCCCCGCAGTGACTTCGCTTCTTGATGAATACCGGGATTATATTCGTCATCGCATCGCTGATGCCCACCCTTATAAAATTCCTGCGACGGTTATCGCCCGCGAGATCATGGAGCAGGGTTATCGTGGTGGCATGACCATCCTGAGAGAGTTCATTCGTTCACTTGCCACACCTCAGGAGCAGGGGCCTGTTGTTCGCTTCGAAACCGAGCCCGGACGGCAGATGCAAGTCGACTGGGGCGCCATGCGTAACAGCAAATCACCCCTTCACGTGTTCGTTGCCGTTCTGGGGTACAGCCGAATGCTGTATATCGAGTTCACTGATAACATGCGTTATGACACGCTGGAAGCCTGCCACCGCAATGCGTTCAGCTTCTTCGGCGGTGTGCCACGGGAAGTGCTGTACGACAATATGAAAACAGTGGTGCTACAGCGTGATGCTTACCAGACCGGCCAGCACCGGTTCCATCCATCTCTGTGGCAGTTCGGCAAAGAGATGGGCTTCTCTCCACGGCTGTGTCGCCCCTTCAGGGCGCAGACTAAAGGCAAGGTGGAGCGGATGGTGCAGTACACCCGCAACAGCTTCTACATCCCGCTAATGACGCGCCTGCGTCCGATGGGGATCACCGTTGACGTTGAAACAGCCAATCGCTACGGCCTGCGCTGGTTGCACGATGTTGCCAACCAGCGGAAGCATGAAACTATCCAGGCCCGCCCCTGCGATCGCTGGATCGAAGAACAGCAGTCCATGCTGGCTCTGCCGCCGGAGAAAAAACAGTATGACGTGCAGGTAGATGAAAGCCTGGTGACCTTCGACAGACAGCCACTGCATCATCCGCTGTCTGTCTATGACACGTTCAGCAGAGGAGTCGCATGATGGTCGAGCTGCAACATCAACGGCTGATGGTACTTGCTGAACAGCTGCAACTGGACAGCCTTATCGGCGCCGCACCCGCCCTGTCGCAGCAGGCTGTGGCTCAGGAATGGAGCTATATGGACTTCCTGGAGCATCTGCTTCATGAGGAAAAACTGGCCCGCCATCAACGTAAACAGGCGATGTATACCCGGATGGCAGCCTTTCCGGCAGTGAAAACGTTCGGGGAGTATGACTTCACCTTCGCCACCGGAGCCCCCCAGAAGCAAATCCAGTCGTTGCGTTCACTGAGCTTCATAGAGCGCAACGAAAACATCGTATTGCTGGGGCCATCCGGCGTGGGGAAAACGCATCTGGCAATAGCAATGGGCTACGAAGCGGTACGGGCGGGTATCAAGGTTCGCTTCACTACGGCGGCGGATCTGTTGCTTCAGCTGTCCACGGCACAACGCCAGGGACGCTATAAAACAACGCTTCACCGTGGCGTGATGACTCCAAAGCTGCTCATCATCGATGAAATAGGCTATCTGCCGTTCAGCCAGGAAGAAGCAAAGCTGTTCTTCCAGGTCATCGCCAAACGTTATGAAAAGAGCGCGATGATCCTGACCTCCAACCTGCCGTTCGGGCAGTGGGACCAGACGTTCGCCGGTGATGCTGCACTCACATCCGCGATGCTGGACCGGATCTTACACCACTCACACGTTGTTCAAATAAAAGGAGAGAGCTATCGACTGAAACAGAAACGAAAAGCCGGGGTTATCGCTGAAGCTAATCCTGAGTAAAACGGTGGATCAATATTAGACCGTCGGTGGAGATGTAAGTGGATCACTTTTTACCCGTCGTTGACAGTATACCCGCTTGTGGTTGACGTGAAGGCCCTCCCGGCGTAATAACTGCCAGATGCGCCGGTAACCAAAACGCCTTCGTTCGAGCGCCAGTTCTGTGATACGCCCTGATAAATCTGCGTCAGCCGCCGGAAGCTGAGCCTCATAGCGGCAGGTCGGCAGGGACAAATCTGTAAGCCTGCAGGCACAACGTTGCGACAGACCGGTCGCATCACGCATAAACTCAACGGCTTCCCGCTTCTGGTCTGTCGTCAGTGCTTTCGCTCCAGAGTCACCTGAAGTGCCTCCTTACCAAGCATGGCTTCGGCAAGCAGCTTCTTGAGCCGGGCGTTCTCTTCTTCAAGCGACTTCAGGCGCTTAACCTCGGGCACCTCCATACCGCCATATTTCTTGCGCCAGCTGTAGAAAGTAGCGTCTGAAATAGCATGCTTACGGCAGAGTTCCCGGGCAGAAACCCCGGCTTCGGCCTCGCGGAGGATACTGATGATCTGTTCGTCGGAAAAACGCTTCTTCATGGGGATGTCCTCATGTGGCTTATGAAGACATGACTAACATCGCGGTGTATTAATCAACGGGGAGCAGGTCAAGCTCCCCGGACCGTGCAGGCGCGTTTCGGGCCTGCCGGCTGGAGTCTGAGCCAGAATAAGCACAAACGGCTGGATGAACTAACTTTCCGTTGAAAAGGTGAGGGCGGGACCCGGTCACTGTTTTTTTGAAATCAGGGAAGGAATAACCGACTTAATCGTCATCCGACTCTGCCAGCGTTTCAGTATCAGGCAGAATAAGATCAAATGAGCGAACCGCCGTGACATATTTAACCGTTCTGCCGTCAATTTCTTCAAACATGCAGTAAGCGGCCAGGCGGAAGTTAAGCGGCACGGCAGATTCCAGGTAACGTTTAATCAGCGCGCCGGGCAAGGTATCAAGCGGTTTGATATCAGCTGAGATCAGCAGGCTGCCGTCTTCCAGCCTCTCTTTATAAGCCTGAACTAACTGAAAGCCGTACAGGCCGGTATTCTGAAATGACTCCCAGTCGTTATAGATTGGCTCATTGGTCACCCCGAGGAAAAATTTGCCTTTCAGGCTTTTCAGCAAGCGGGCCTCATAGTCCGGATGCAGGCGAACCGGGCCGCCGTTCACGGATTCAGCATCCAGTACGGAAAGATTTACGCGGTACAGGCCATTGCTGTCTGGTTTTATCGGGCCGTAGTTGATGCCCTGTGTTTTACGAACCATCTGTCACCTTGTTCGGGACGCGGATAGATCTCGTCCTGATGTGTTTTATATTACCGCAATTTTATCATGTCTGAGACAACCGGTAGACCGAATGGTTTAGCCATCAGGGTTACGCAAGCGACTGATTTCGACCTGAGGCAACTCGTTGCAACTGATGTTTTGCCTTTAAATGAAGAATGTCTGTCTGAAAAGCCTCTTTGATATTGCCCAGGTCACGATTAAATGTCGGTTCAGAGCACAGAGGCGCCCGGAGTAAAGGTTCGTGATACTGCTGAGCGCGACATGCCCGCCAGTCGCGCAACATCTTCAGCTTTTACCCAGTTTTTTTGTTGTCGCTCATGCTGCGTCCACGCTGATTTTCATGTGCCATAGCTTATGCATCCGGCACGGCATAATCCTGCGATTCAGCCGCTGCGCACCGAGCCGCGCCATACCACGCTGGCTTCATAGAGAAAACGATCGTTTAACAGTTCCGCTCGCGGGCGCAACTCGTCGCTGCGCTGCTCCTGTTCGATCAGCCACTGCACCGCGTCACGCGCGAATTGCTCGACCGGCTGGGCGAAAGTCGTGAGGTTATATGATGACCAGCCGCTTTGCGGAATATTGTCATAGCCCACTACGCAGAGATCCTCCGGGATGCGTAACGCGAAGCTATGGCGCGCTTCGTCCATGAAGCCGCACGCCACTAAATCGGTCACACAGAATACCGCATCAGGCCGCTGCTGGCGGGTGAGCAGACGATGCGCCAGAATTCGCCCGCTCTCATACGAAGTGCTTCCGAAACGCTCAACGATAACCGTCACGCCTGCGCGCGCCGCCGCTGCCAGAAAATCACCCTCGCGCTTCATCAGGCTGGGCGTGCCCGCCAGCGAATTGGCGAAGGCGAGACGACGACAGCCGGCACGCAGGAAAGCCATCAGGGCGGTTTCCGCCGCGTGCGCGGAATCAAGATTAATGCTGAGCGAGCCGGGCAGCGTTTCATCACGGTTGATCAGCATCAGATGCTGACCATGCTGGTAACATAGATGAGTGATCCCGCTGTCGGGCATGCCGGAAAGAATGATGGATGCATCGGCGCGGAAATTGATTGCCTGTTGCAGCGCAGCTGAGACGCTGCTGTCGGAGCGGTCGGTATTGATGATCATCGCCACTTTGCCCGCTTCCTGCAAAAACTGCGTCATCCAGCTTACCAGGCTGGCGCGGTAGGGTGTGGCAACTTCAGAAACGATCAAACAGACGATACCGCTGCGGTTACGCACCAAGCTGCGCGCCAGATGATTGACATGGTAGCCCAGCTCTTCCGCCGCCTTCATCACACGGGTGCGCATCGCTTGCGATACGCTGGCTCCGGGCGTAAAGGTGCGGGAAACCGCCGAGCGTGAGACGCCGGCGCGACGGGCGACATCCTCAGCACTGACAACCGTTTTCCCCTGGCTCATGTTTCTCCTCGCAATAGCAACAGGCCCAAAGCGAGTCTGTATCAAATTGCACATCTGTGCAAAAGATAATCGCATTGTAATGTTGCAATTTTGTGACGTGACTGAACAATTGCGCTTTAAGTCGATTGACAGGCTATTTTTTGTTCTCTACTAATTTGCACACATGTGCAAAAAAATCAGATGCCAGTGAAGCATCGCCTCTGACCCAAGGAGAACACCATGCGTTATACCTTGTTGATCCCTGCCATAACACTTTGTTGCTCAACCCTGCCGCTGGCCGCCCGCGCGGCAGGCAATCTCAATATGATCTGCTCCGCAGATGTGGTGGTGTGCGAGCACATGACACGCCTGTTCAGCCAGTCGCATCCGGACATCAAGGTCAGCATGGTGCGACTCTCTGCCGGTGAGGCTTATGCGCGCATTCGCAGCGAGGCGCGCAATCCGCGCACTGACATCTGGTGGGCAGGAATAGGCGATCCGCATATGCAGGCGGCGGAAGAAAAGCTGACTCAGCCTTATAAGTCTCCCTTGCTCAGCCAGCAGCATGACTGGGCGCAAAAACAGGCTGAAATTTCTGATTTTCGTACGGTCGGGATTTATGCGGGCGCATTAGGATGGGGCTATAACACGAAATTACTTGCCGGGAAAAAGCTTAAAGCTCCCGCCTGTTGGTCAGATCTGCTCGATCCGGGCTTCAAGGGCGAAATTCAGATCGCAAATCCTAACTCCTCCGGCACCGCCTATAACACGTTGGCCACGCTGGTGCAGATCATGGGCGAAGACAAAGCTTTTGATTACCTTAAAAAACTCAATGCGAATATTTCGCAATACACCAAATCCGGCTCTGCTCCGGTAAAAGCCGCCGCTCGCGGAGAGACCACCGTCGGCATCGTCTTTATGCATGATGCGGTGGCGATGGAGGTAGACGGTTTTCCCATTAAAACGGTTGCGCCTTGCGAAGGCACCGGCTACGAGATTGGATCGATGTCAATCGTTAAGGGCGCGCGGAATCTGGCGAATGCCAAAATCTGGTATGACTGGGCGCTCAGCGCCGAAGCACAGTCGCATATGAAAGAGGCGAAATCCTTCCAGCTTCCTTCCAACACCAAAGCAGAAATCTCTGAGTACGCGCCGCGATTCGAAAACATCAAGCTGATCGATTACGACTTCAAAACCTATGGGGACTCCGCTAAACGCAAGGCGTTGCTGAGCCGCTGGGATAAAGAAATCGGTGCCAGCGCCCAGTAATTTTGCTCTGCCGGCGTTATGCCCGGCTAACCAACTGAATGGCGGTGGCTTACGCCTGATGTCCGCTTCAGCCTGAACGCGCAGGTCGAGGTGATACATGAATGCAAATAACCGGCGCTTAATCGGCGCGCTGGGGCTGGGAGCCGTGTCGTTAACACTGCTGCCGTGGTACAGCCTGGAGGCGGGCTTTTTCGATTTTTCCTGGCTTGCATCGCTCTGGCGCGAAGAAACCACGGCCCCCGCTCTGTGGCAAATGATCGTCTGGCGCCATCCATGGCTTGCCATAATCGTTGGGCTGTTTTGTCTTGCCGCCCTGTGTGGATTAATTAAACATCGCGGATGGCGAAGCGCATTGTTGTTAAGCATCAGCGCCACCGGCGTGCTGTTTATGGTCGCAGAAGGCCATGCCATTGGTTACAGCGGCTGGAGCTGGGTATGGCTGGAAAACCTAATGGGGCCGCTGGAGCAAGGCCAACCCGCGATGGGCGCCGGCGCGTTGCTGATGCTGACCACCTTTCTACTGCTGTTCGCGTTTGCCCTGGCGGAACGCGGCGTGTTGAGGGGCGATGCCTTTGTCGTCGCCGCTATTGTGCTGCTGGTTGCGCTGGTCAGCACCTTCGTGCTCTATCCGGTGCTGAGTCTGTTTGTGGTATCGGTACAGGATATAGATGGCAGCTTCAAGCCGGATGGCTTACTGGCGAATATGCGCGATCCGGCGATATGGAGCCTCTCCTGCGTTGCCGGCGGCACCTGCGGCACAGCCTGGCGCACGCTTATGTTGGCGTTGATGACCGCAGCCGGTTCTACCTTGCTTGGCCTGGCCTTCGCGCTGGCGGCGACGCGGACTGCGCTGCCGTTCAAAAAAGCGCTGCGTCTGCTCACCATTCTTCCCATCATCACTCCGCCGTTCGTCATCGGTCTGGCGCTGATCCTGCTGTTTGGCCGCTCCGGGGTGGTGACCGCCCATCTGGCGACGCTGTTCGGCATTGAACCGGGCCGCTGGTTATACGGCATGACGGGGATCTGGATCGCGCAGATACTGTCGTTTACCCCCGTGGCGTTTCTGGTGCTGATTGGCGTCGTGGAAGGGATCAGCCCGTCGCTGGAAGAAGCCTCGCAAACGCTGCGCGCCAATCGCTGGCGTACCTTTTCGCGCGTGTCGCTGCCTTTGATGGCGCCGGGGCTGGCAAATGCTTTCCTAATCAGCTTTATCGAGAGCATGGCCGATTTCGGTAATCCGATGGTATTGGGCGGCAGCCACGGCGTACTTTCAACGGAGATCTTTTTCTCCGTGGTCGGCGCGCAAAACGATCCCAGCCGGGCGGCGGTCCTGGCGATGATTTTACTCTGTTTTACCCTGTGCGCCTTTGTCATTCAGCGCCTGTGGCTTTCCGGTAAAAACTTCGCCACCGTGACCGGCAAAGGCGACGGTGGCCGCCATAGCCCGTTGCCGAAGCCGATGCGCATCGGCGTTTACGGGCTGGTGCTCCCGTGGGGAGTGTTCACGCTGGTGGTCTACGGCATGATCATGGTCGGCGGGTTTGTACAGTCATGGGGACTGAATAACAGCCTGACGCTGGAACACTATATCCACGCCTTCCGCGTCACGCTACAGGAAGGGCATCTGATCTGGGCCGGCGTGGCGTGGAACTCTTTCTGGACCACAATTGAGATCGCGCTGATCGCGGCGCCCCTTACCGCTATCGTTGGGTTATTGACCGCATGGCTGATCGTGCGGCAGAAGTTCGCCGGGCGCCAGGCGTTTGAGTTCGCCCTGATGCTGAGCTTCGCTATTCCTGGCACGGTCATTGGCGTCAGCTACGTCATGGCCTATAACCTGCCGCCGCTGGAAATAACCGGCACGGCGTTGATTCTCATCGCCTGTTTTGTTTTCCGCAATATGCCCGTCGGCGTGCGCGGCGGGATAGCGGCCATGAGCCAGCTTGATAAAAGCCTGGACGAAGCGTCGCTGACGCTGGGCGCGACCAGCTTCCGCACACTGCGCAAAGTGGTGCTGCCGTTGCTGAAACCTGCCATCAGCGCCGCTCTGGTTTACGCCTTTGTCCGCGCCATCACCTCGATCAGCGCAGTAATTTTTCTAGTCAGCGCGCAGTACAACATGGCGACATCCTACATCGTCGGGCTGGTCGAAAATGGCGAATATGGCGTGGCGATAGCGTATTCCTCCGTTCTGATCGTGGTCATGCTTTCCATCATTGCGCTATTTCAGTTGCTGGTCGGCGAACGACGCTTGCGTCGGGGGGCCAAAAGCAGCCAGATCGCGGCCGCGCCCGCATCCCCAACTTCGTTAACGCAGGAGAATGCCGTATGAGCACGGTAAAAGCAGGAACTGTCGTTTTTGAACATGTCGCTAAACGCTTCACCGGGTTTAGTGCCGTGCCGGACCTGTCGTTAACGGTAGAAGCCGGTACGCTGGTTACGCTGCTCGGCCCATCCGGCTGCGGCAAAACTACCACGCTGCGTTTGCTGGCCGGTCTGGAGCATCCCACCTCCGGGCGCATTTTCATCGGCGGCAAAGATGTTACGCATCTGCCTGCCAACGAGCGTGACGTTGCAATGGTATTCCAGTCCTATGCGCTGTTTCCTCATATGTCCGCGTTAGAAAATGTGATGTACGGCCTGCTTTCCGGCGGCATGAACAAACGTGAAGCCAGAGATCGCGCGCGGCAGGGGCTAACGCTGGTGGGGCTTGAAAATCAGGGAGAGCGGTTGCCGTCGGAGCTGTCAGGCGGTCAGCAACAGCGTATTGCGGTGGCGCGCGCGCTGGTGCTCGAACCGCAGGTGCTGCTGCTGGACGAACCGCTTTCTAATCTGGATGAGCGACTGCGCCGCCGCGTGCGTACCGATATTCGCGATCTGCAACAGCGTCTGGGTTTTACCGCTGTTTACGTCACACACGATCAAGAGGAAGCGCTGGCCGTCTCCGACAAAATCATCGTGATGAAAGAGGGAGAAATCGCTCAGCAGGGCGCGCCGGAAACACTTTATCGCTCGCCCAATTCGGTTTTCATTGCCGACTTTATGGGGGAAGCCAACATCCTGTCTTGTGAAGTGGAGTCGCTGGAAGGTGAAGAGGCCCTGATACGTCTCGGCAAACAGCGTTATCGCGTGCGCGGCGGGGGCGCGACGCCGGGAAAAGCACAGCTTTCCGTGCGTCCGCAATTTATTACGCTGCGCACGTCTGGCGAAGGTGCGCTGACGGGCGAAATCGTCCATGCCACCTGGCTCGGCGATCATATTGAATATGAAGTGAAAACCCCTCTCGGAGCGTTGTTTATCGTAGATAACCAGATGGAGCAAAGACTGCCGCTCGCTGCGTATGTCAACGTAGATTTTAAACCGCAGGGACTGGCGCTAATCGCACCCTGAAATCCGGCTATGAAGGAGATAATATGAGTGAAATCGATAATAACGCATTGATGACGCGTCTTGCGCTGGCGGAAGAAACGGCGCGCGACGCCGGCAATCTTGCGCTGAGCTGGTTCCATCAACGCGACAGTTTAGTGGTCGAAACCAAGAAGGATTTACAGGACGTCGTCTCCAGGGCCGATCGCGAAGTTGAGCAAATGATTGACGCACGCATTCGGGAAAGATTCGCTGAAGACGGATTTTTAGGCGAAGAGTTCGGCTTACAATCCGGCACGTCAGGCTTTACCTGGGTTGTGGATCCCATTGATGGAACCAGTCCGTTTCTCAACGGAATGCCGAACTGGTGTGTTTCCATCGCGGTTTTATATCAGGGCGAACCGGTGATTGGGGTGATTTTTGCGCCCTGCTATGACGAATGCTATGTCGCCGCGACAGGACAAGGCGCGACGCTTAATGGTCGCGCTTTGCACGTTGATCCTGCCAGAACTCTTCAGAATCATGTGGTTGGCTTTGGCGCTAACAGTTACGTCACACCGCAAGCGGTAGGGGAGATGCTGGCCGCGCTGCTGGTGGCAGGAGGAAATTTCATTCGCATCGGATCGGGCGCGTTAATGCTGGCATGGGTCGCGGCAGGGCGGGTGGTTGGCTATGTTGAGCCTTACATGCATGCCTGGGATTGCCTGGCCGGTTATTGCCTGGTGCGGGAAGCTGGCGGCTGGTATTTACCTTTTAACACCGAAGGCGATCCCTTAACCAAAGGCGCAAAAGTGCTGGCTGTCGCGCCCGGCGCTCGCGATGAGCTCATGAAAATAGCAGGCGTTTAGTATGAATACGCCTGACAAAATGTTGTTCAGGCGTATTCTAAATACTTTATAAAGTCTGACCTGCATTTTTCAAGCATCTGTTTATCACTATTTGTCGCCATAGTGATAACGGGCTGCATAGATGATGATCTCCTCGTTCTGGATTGAGTAGACCAGCCGGTGGCTCTGATCGATACGGCGAGAATAGAGAGCCGGATCTTTGTGATGCCGCAACCGTTCAGGTTTTCCAATACCAGTTAGCGGATCGCTCTCAATGCTGCGAAGCAACTGCCGAATACGTTCAAACCTCTTTTTGTCAGTATCACGCCAGTAGTTGATGTCATCGGCGCCATTTTTCGTGAATTTAATATTCCACTTCGACAAATTCGCCGCGCTCCGCCTGCTTCATTGATTCATTGATATGCGCTGCGTTTGCAGGGTTGCTGAACAAATAGACCGTTTCTATAAGCGCCTCATACTCTTCCGCATCGATCATGACGACGTCAGGCGCGTCGCGGCGCATGATGCGCACAGGCTCAGCGTCATCGGTAACTTGCTTCATGGTATCGGCGAAATGTTTTCGAGCATCAGTAAAATTAATTGCACGCATGTTGTTAGCTCCCGTCAATTGGAGCCTATTATGAAACATGTACGCATATAAGTACAATTCATATTTTCCACGACTTTTGAGCGAACAGCGGACATGACCTCCACACGAATATATCCATTCTGCCGGAAACGCTTTTAAGACGAATGACTCAAATTACAGAAGCGTTTAGGTTTCAAGTGCAGCAAGTATGACGGCTTCCATTTTCTGCGGGGTGGAGATCGGAGCAAAACGTCTGAGTGGTTTGCCGTCGCGTCCGATCAGGAACTTAGTAAAGTTCCATTTGATTCGCCCGCCCAACACGCCGGGCAATTCGGCTTTCAGGTAACGAAACAGCGGGTGCGCTAAGGCGCCGTTGACCTCAACTTTCTCGAACATCGGAAAGCTCACACCATAGTTGATGTGGCATGTCTGCGCGATTTCGTCAGCACCGCCGGGTTCCTGTTTACCAAACTGGTTGCAGGGAAAGCCAAGCACTACCAGCCCCTGGGCGGCGTACTTTTTGTAAAGCGATTCAAGCCCTGCGTATTGTGGCGTAAATCCACAATGGCTGGCGGTATTGACCACGAGGACCAGTTTGCCCGCGTAGTCGGCCATAGGAATGAGCTGGCCACTCAGACTGGTGGCAGTAAGCTGATGAAAAGTGCTCATGTCGACATCCTCAGGATTACTTACATCGCAAATTCGTTGTGTAAGACAGGATAATTGTCTGTCGATCAGAATTGTATATTTTCTGTGTCCGTTTCCGTCTGTATCTGATCATTCCTCTGTCCGGTCTTTACCCATTTACCATGCCATATCGTGCTGACCAGCTCTGGCCGCCGCGCCGCTCAGAATCTGAAGTAGCTTTCGCCGGTAATCGGCAGGCAAAGCTTAGTAGTTACATCATCCGTTAATACCGTTATTGACCCCCTTCAAACGAGCTGGGCCTGAACTGCCGCGCCCCTCGCCGACAAAACCCAACCTCCGGCGCCGTACCTGAAGTCCGGTTGCCCCCACTGACCAGCCCCGGCCGCCCGGCCCGCAGGGCCGGTACTGCTGTAGTTAATTAATGGGTGCTGTAACTAATAGGTCAAGTGTCGCTGTAAGTGGCGCTGCGGATTTTTTCTTTCGTCTGCGACCGTCTGACTTCTGTGCGCCTGACTGGCCGCTGCTGCGCTTATCGTGAAATAGCGGTGAATAAACACTGATCTGCACACCTGCCGGTGTCAATGCTGGTATCACTCCGTCTGTCCAGGTCTGGGAGGATGTTGGCTAAGCGGGGCGTAAACGTCGTCACTCCGCTAAAAGTGGGGAGGTAAAGTCCAGGTCGGTTCGAATTGAAATGTAGCGGTTTCAATGAATTTTTGGTCAGGACGATGACCTGAAGTGCCAGCCTTAATGTGCAGGATCACCCGGTAAGTGCGAGGCAAACTCACCGGGTGTCGCTCTGATCATGATACTCATCATAACGAGGATACTGTTGAGGAAACACACCTGCTGGCCTGCAGATAAAGGCAATAGTCGCGCAGGCAGACGGACGACATGGGCAGAAAAGTGCAGCCGTTTTCTTCTGCCCGCTTTCCACAGATGCGTATCACGCTGAGCAACTGGCGCCACGTGTTGTAGGGATATGAAGGGCGCTTGCGGGTTTAAACCGCTTCGCGGCACTGGACGCAGAGAGATGTTTCGTCATTGCCCAGTACGCGACGCAGGAAATCCTGGGTACGCGCCTCCTGCGGCCGCAGCAGCACCTGCGCCGCCGCGCCCTGTTCGACAATTTGCCCGCTGTGCAGAAAGCAAACACGATCCGCTACCTCGCGCGCGAACTGCATCTCGTGGGTAACGACAATCATTGTCATCCCTTCCCGCGCCAGATTGCGCATGACCTGAAGCACGTCTCCTACCAGTTCTGGATCGAGTGCCGAGGTAGGCTCATCAAACAGAATCGCCTTCGGTTGTAGCGCAAGCGTACGCGCAATTGCAACGCGCTGCTGTTGCCCGGCCATGCATTAAATTTATCCGCCAGACCCACCATTGCCAGCAAATCCCTGGCGCGCTTTTCAGCGACGCTACGCGGTTCGCCATTGACATGAAGCGGTCCTTCCATAACGTTTTCCAGCACGCTGCGATGCGGAAACAGGTTGAACCGCTGGAATACCATTCCGATCTGACGACGCAGATCGTTAATGCTTTTATGCTTGTTATTAACCCGCTGGCCCAGCACGCTGATGTTGCCTTCCTCATAGGTTTCCAGCCCGTTGATGCAACGCAGGATCGTCGATTTACCGGAGCCGGACGGACCAATTAAGCAGACCACTTCACCTTCAGTAACGCGAAAACTGACGCCTTTTAATACTTCAACCGGGCCGAAACGCTTGTGAACGTCGTTAATTTCAATCATCTCAGGCTCCTTTAATCTGGCGTTTTTCCAGCCGCTTGGTCAGCGCCATTAACGGCATGCACAGCGCAAGGTAGAGCAGGGCAACCAGCGTATAGATCGTGGTGTTATCGAAAGTGGAGGCCGCAATTAACTGGCCCTGACGCGTCATCTCCGTCACCGCAATAGTAGAGGCGAGCGCTGAATCTTTCAGCATCATTACCAGCGTGTTGCTGTAGGGCGGCAGGGCGACATGAAACGCCTGAGGCAGCACCACGCGGCGCATCGCTTTGCCGAAACTCATGCCCATCGAGCGCGCGGCTTCCAGCTGGCCGCGATCGACCGACTCAATGCCGGACCGAAAAATTTCGGCGATATAGGTTGAGAAACAAAACGCAATGCCGATTACGCTGGCCTGAAAGGAGGATAAGGTTATTCCGATATCGGGAAAGACAAAGTAGATATAAAACAGCACCACAATCATAGGCAGGCCACGCGTGATATTAATCACGGTTGCGACTGGCCAGGAAATGATTTTCCACGGACACATCTTGGCGGCGGCAAACAATAAACCGAGAGGCGTACTGATAATTAACGATAACACGGTGATATAAATGGTCATCTCGGCCCCTTTAAGTAAAAAGGGCAGGTAAACATGGATGCTGCTCCAGTCCATCATGCACTCCTGTGGGGTTTTCCGCAGTACGCGACAAATTCATTTTAATGAATATCTTTTTTCACGAACGGGTGTCAACGAATTCACACGCCCGTGCGATAGCTTTTACTTATTGCCGTCACAGAAAGAGACAATAAGTAAATTTATAGCAACAGCAAAGGGTTTAGCGTTAATTTGTGAAGCGTGAGATTTTCATAAAATAAAAGATTGACAACAAGCACAGTATTTTCATTATAGTGAAAAAGACGTTCGCCCTTTTCAATTGAATCAGGAGTGAGTTATGTCTAAGTGTTCGCATTTTTTGATGAGTTGCTATTGCATCGCGCTGGGTTTCTCCGCCAGCGCCACCGTACAGGCCGCAGCGCTAACCGCAGGTTCCCCTCCCTCCAGCGCGCCGACCACCTTTCTTGATACGAAAAGCGGCAAAATCGAAGGCTTCATGCCTGACGTTGCCGCTGAAGTGGCGAAGCGTCAGCATCTGGATGTCAATTTCACCGCAGTGCCTTTCTCCACGCTTATTCAGTCGGTCATTGCCGGAAAAATAGACATGATCGTCGCAGGCATGACGCCGACGGCAGAGCGCGCGAAACGTATCTCTTTTTCACAGCCGGTTACTGCTTTCGGCGCGGGTTTGGTGGTGCGCGACGACAATAAAAAAACGTACAGCTCCTGGCAGGATCTCAAAGGTGAAGTGGTGGGCACTATGGCCGGTACGGACTATACGCAAAGTCTGATGAAAAGCGGCATCGCCAAAGAGGTTAAGGTCTACGACAGCCCGGCGGATATGACGCGCGACCTGTCGCTGGGGCGTATTGCCGCCGGCATGAATGATTATCCAATCCTGAAAGCACAGGAAAAGGCGGACGGCCTGAAAGGCATGCATGTGGTGGATGGTTATAAGCCGGAGCATGTCTCGCCGATGGCGTTTGGCGTCAAGAAAGGCAACGAGAAGCTGCTCGCGGAGATCGACAACGCCTTAACCGCCATGAAGGCGGACGGCTCCCTGCAGACGATTAAGAACAAATGGGGCATGCCCTGATCGCATTAGCAGGCAAAGAAGCGATAAACAGGCAGGAAGAACAAGATGAAAAAACCGGCAATTCCTGCAGCGGAACCTGGCGCGGCGGAGACGGATATCGGCTCGCGTCTGAAGTGGATTCGTAAAGCACGCAATATGACGATTACCGAGCTGGCGCTTCTGGCCAATGTCTCAGCGGGCGCGATCAGTCAGATCGAACGTAACTTAACCAATCCGACGGTGCGCGTGCTGGAGCAGTTAAGGCTGGTGCTGAAGGTGCCGCTGACGGCATTTCTTGAGCAGAACGAAACCGCGTTGCGCGGCGCGGAGCACTATGTGCGTCGTCAGGCGGAGCGGCCGCGCTTTAACGTCGGCAAACGTGGCATTGCTAAAGAGATGTTGTCGCCTTCCGGCGATCACGATCTGCAGTTTATGTTTATCAATATCCCGCCCGGCGTGCGTTCCGACGAAATGTTGATGGGCAACGGCGAAAAGGCGGGGATCGTCATAACGGGCGAACTGACGCTGGAAATTGACGGCGACAGCACACGGTTGCTGCCGGGCGACAGCTTTCAGTTCAAAAGCCATTTACCGCATAACATCCTGAACCACAGCGACAGCGAAGCGCAGGTATTGTGGATTATGCATATACCCTCTGAGCATCATCTCTAATCAAGGTTTATCCATGCGCATAAAAGTGAATGCTGTAACCGATAGTCCTGAATTTCCCGTGGCCGTCGATGTGGTTGTGATTGGCGGCGGCATCATTGGCACTTCAACCGCCTACGAACTGGCAAAGCAGGGTGTTTCGGTGGCGCTGTTTGAGAAAGGCGTGATCGCCGGCGAGCAGTCGGGCCGCAACTGGGGCTGGGTGCGCCAGCAAAACCGCGATCTCTACGAACTGCCGCTGGCAATTCGCAGCCTGCAACGCTGGGATGAACTGGGTGAGGAGATCGGCACGGATCTCGGGTTTCGCCGTAGCGGCATCCTCTACGGCACGCTGAGCGAGGCCGATTTAACGCGCTGGGAAGCCTGGGGCCGACAGGCGAAGCAGATTGGTTTTGCCAGCCATCTGCTCTCGGCGCGGGAAGCGCAGGCGCGCATCGGTGATGATACCGCATGGAAAGGCGGCGTCTGGTCGCCGACCGACGGGCGCGCCGAGCCTTCGCAGGCCGCGCCGGGCATTGCCGCCGGTGCGCAGAAGCTGGGGGCGTTTATTCATCAACGCTGCGCAGTGCGCACGCTGGATATCAGCGCCGGACGCGTTTCGGGCGTCTGGACCGAACGCGGGCTGGTGAAAACGAGCTGGGTCATCTGCTGCGGCGGCGCGTGGAGTTCGCGCTTTTGTAAGCAGTACGGCATTGCGCTGCCCAGCGCCAACATTCTTGGCACCGCCTTTAAAACCACGGCGGCGCCTGAAGTGGTGAAAGGCTGCCTGAGCCTGCCCAACCTATGCATTCGACGCCGTCAGGATGGCAGTTATACTGTTGCCGTTCCCGGTCGCGGCCAGCTCGATCTGGCTCCGCAAAACATTCGCTACGCGACGAAATTCTACCCGATGTACCGCAGCAAGATTGCCAAAAAGCTAAAGATTCGCCTGAACGGCTCGTTTTTCAACGGCCCGGAAGCAGCGGGCTCCTGGACTAACCAGGGTCTGTCGCCATTTGAAAAAATCCGCGTGCTCGATCCCAAACCCGATGTTGAACTTCTGCATGAAGCCATAAAAACGCTGGTTGAACGCTTCCCGTCGCTGAAAGGTGTTGCAATAGATCATGCGTGGGGCGGGTGGATTGATACCACGCCCGATTTGGTGCCGGTAATCGATGAAATGGAGTCGTTGCCTGGATTATTCATCGCTTCTGGCTTCAGCGGACACGGATTTGGTATTGGCCCGGGTGCCGGATTGCTCTGCGCGCAGCTGGTGACCGGCAGCCCGCTTTATACCGACGCCGCGCCATACCGGCTGGCCCGTTTCGATAAAGGTAATGCGATTCGCGAGCCACAAATGATGTAAAGCAATATACCGTTGAAAACCAATGAGTTTTTAACTCAATAAGCGCAGGCCGGTGCGCAGAGTCTATGATTCACAACCGGCTTCGCCGGGTTTCCGCTGGACAACGGCTTACTGCCCGCTCCTCGTTTTGATTGCTCGTCTCGTTTAAAACTCACAAAGAGGAAGCCGGGAGCAAGCCGCGCACAATAAGGTATAGCTCTGCATTATGACAGTTTCGGGCTGGCTATCACGGCGTGACGATATTAAACCAGAACTCAAGCTTATCCCTGTAGCCGAGCAGCTCGTTCAGCTTCTTGCCGTTGCCGGTAATTTTAACCTCTCCCCGGTCCTGCGCCTGTTTAAAGGTTTCCTCCTTCAGCATTACTCTCTCTTCCTCCTTAATAAAAGCGTACTGCTGCAGGTTCCAGATTACGTTGCCCTAACCGAGCTTGCCGCTTACTTAACCAGCAAGCCGAATAGTGAGCCAGCCCTTATTAACAGAAAGACGTAATAGCCTGCCCATCGTACATTTGTAGATTATTCGAACTTAAGAAATGACGTCTTCATTGAGCTTTGTTTCGACCTTATTCTTTGAATGCACAAATGTTCATTGCGCGCTTAAGCGCTGAGATACGGGTCACACTCTCTGTTTGAATTATTACTTAGCACGCTAACTGTGATTTATATCACACTTTAGGGTTAAAAAATAAGCGAAAAATATAACAAATAAACAACAATCGTTCATTTGATCGCCATTCAACGTAACGCTTGTCACCGACGCAGTTAATCTTAAAGGAGCGAAAATGCCAGTCATAACAACGCAGCGCCGGCATTGCAGTGGGCAGCCGGTTCAACAGCAATGCCTGTTATCGCATGCGGGTTCGTACAGGGCATTACGCACTCTTTCTCCCGTTTTGGTAATGCGGTCACGCCATCGCTTGTGGCATTACTGGTGTTGCTGCACTCGTGGCGTTTCTCATTTATTGCGCTGGGCGCGATCACCGCCGTATGGCTGGCGTTCCGGATTGCCGGCTTTCGCGATAATCCCCATCAGATTGCCAACATGAGCGAAGAGGAGCGCAAAACGCTGCCTCAGCTTGACGCAGGCGTAACGGACAAAGTCAAAACACCGACGCCCTGGAAAGCCTTGCTGAAACGTATAGGGCCGACCATGGGCGTCTATTTTTGCTGGCGTGAATTTATTGAATGCCTGCACGGCGAGCCTGCGAGACTATGCAGCATTAGTGAAAAACCTTCAGCAGATTGTTCCCGCGCTTCAGCAGGCGGGATGTCAGTTGCTCATTGAAAATGGCGGCGATTATAATTATGACGCTTTTGCCTTAACTCATGAAGGCGAGCAATTGCTGCGTGACGTTAATGCATCGTCGATTGCTTTCAATGGCGATGCCAGCAATATGGCTTCGCTACGTCCTGAAGCCGATGCGATTGGCGAACTCCTGCAAATGCTGCCAAATATGCGCCATTGCTCCATTAAAGATGTTGCGAAAAGGGACCATGAATACCGTTTTCCAGCGATTGGCCAGGGCCTGCTGGATTACGGGGCAGGAGATGCCGGGGCGCTCAACACACAGAGCAGCCTCAGTGAGGCATGTGCCGGGCAGAGCAATGTACGGCGCTGATATTTAATGGTTTCAGGTATGCTTTTAAAAGACAGCCTGGATTCTTTGGCCCGAATGGTCAGGCTTCAAACAATGTTGACCGGACCCGGCTGTCAGTGGTGAAACAGGATCACCACCCAAACATGAAGTCTGCGGACCGGCTTCTGTTTCTATAAGGCAGGTGAAAAAACATGAGAAAAAGGGAATATATCTGACAATAATGCGGATTTTTAGCTGCAGCAGAATTTAACATAATTAATATTATGCGAACCACTTCAGGGTAATCTTATGTTAAATTAATAACTAACAAACTCTGAATGCGGGTTATTGCTTACACACGTTTCCGGGATAATCCATATGAAACGGTATAACCGCCACTCTACCGATCAGGATTTAACATAGCGCCCAGTCAGGGCGCTCATTGTTTATCTAACCTTCACTCACTCGATAGCGTTCCAGCCAATGCGCGTAAGGCGCTGGCAGAACCCAGGAAGGTTCGGTTTTGCCCAGTGCCAGCGCAGCCTGATAGCTCCAGTGCGGATTTTTCAGATGTGCACGTCCTACCATTACCAGATCCAACTGTTCTTTCTCTATGGTCTCATTAGCAATAGCTGGCGCATCAATGCCCCACGCCGAGGCCACTGGAATATTGGCTTCACGGCGCACGCGTTCGGCAATCGGGGCGAGGAAAGCAGTGCCCCATGGGATACTGGCATCTGGCGTTGAGAAACCCATACTCCCTCATAAATTTACTTTTGCTTGTTACCTCTGGGCCTGTGAAATGACTGTTCGCACGCTTAATCTCAACTGGCTCAAAGCACTCTACGCACTACTGGATGAATGCAGCGAGACACGTGCTGCTGAGCGACTATCAGCCTGAAACAGGCTTATGCCTAAAAACTGAGGAGAGGAAGCCTTAGCCCCCTTCTCTTCAATCCTTCAATAATGGGTCCTTACCAGAAGCCTGGCCTACAAATTCCAGCTCTCCTGCCATGCTGTCCACAACATAGAGTCCTCCATTTCCAACGCATCCAGAGTGATCAGCTCGCCTGCTGCCACATCACGTGTCAGCACTTTGTTTGATAATAAATAATAGGGTGCAACCTTTTCTGCATCCGCTTTGGCGAGCAGGCGCGCACTGACGTCCGGAATCGTATGATGGTGACCGCCCATCTCAAGCAGTTCACCCTTCTTCAAATCGCGGTCGGCGTGGCCTGCCATCACGGCATAAATTGCCTGATTGGTTGCTCCCGACGACCGCTGGTGTAACACAGCAGAGAAGATAGAATGGGGCGATTCGAGACCCATGATGTGATAAGGCAGATAGATACAGGCATATTTGCGGTTGCGTCCCACCACATGGCCTTTACCCGCCAGCATTTCCCAGGTGGCGTCATCTTTGCAACGTACGATGATAAATACCCCACCGCCAAAGCTGACTTCGTCATCCCGACGCAGGCAGTTAAACACATCCACTACCCCGGTTTGAGTCAAAATGCCGCCATCTTCAACCGGGACAAAAACGTCGGCTAACTCGCTGATATGACACAGTGGATAGTTCAGGGCATCACAAGCGGGTATCAGCGCCGCCGAGTTCGCCACCACATTCATCTCGCAATAATCCGGCGTTGCGCTCATCGGCAACATATGCAACAGCGCTTTACGTTGCGCCAGTGTGGCGTTGATGTTATCGCCTAATGACCAGCAGTCCGCCAGCCCCGGCGCACTCACTTTACGGCCGCAGTAATCCAGTTCACCGCTATCTTGCGACCAGACGTAGTCATATTCGCTTGATTTGCCGGCAGCGACAATATCAAAGCCCAGGACGCGTGCCCAGGTAATTAATCCCAGCAGATTCGCGGGTTGGTCGCCATCAACAGTGGTATAAACCGCGTTGTGCTTCAGCGCCATTTGATTAAGCCAGGGGCCCGCGACCGAATCCGTCTCTTTACTTACCATGCCGACATGCACGCCACGCTGTAATGCATTGACGGCAATACGCACACTGATTTCCGGTTTGCCAGTGGCTTCTATCACCATGTCCACATCAAGCGCATCCAGCAGCCTGTAGTCGGCCACAATAGCCGTTTTTCCCTGAGCCTGCGCAGCTTGTGCCGCAGAGGCGTTCTGGCAAATCGTCGCGTCGGTCAGGTATTGCAACTCACGCAACAAATCCTGTGTACCCTGCGTATTTAAATCACATAACGCCACGATATCCAGCGAAGGAATATTTCGGCACTGAACCAGCAGCGAACGACCAAACCCGCCAGAAGCTCCCGTTACTGCAATACGAATACGACGTGTTTTTAAAGCATCAAACAACAGTTCATAGTTCATGACATAACCTCAAGAAAATAAGCCAGCATTACCCAACGAAAGTGTTGAGCAGAAGCACAAAAATCAGTCCCAGCAACGAGATGAATGACACCAGCAGCGTCCAGCTTTTCAGCGTTTCAGCAACGGTGAGATGGAAATACTCCTTAAACAGCCAGAACCCTGAATCATTAACATGAGACAGCATCAGCCCACCGGTGCTGGTTGCCAGCACCAGCAACTCCAGATTGACGCCGCTGTGCGCTGCTAACGGCGCCACAATCCCTGCTGTTGTCACCACCGCAACGGTAGCGGAGCCAATGGCAACACGAATCAACGCGGCTACCAGCCAGGCAAGCACCAGCGGCGAGATATTCCAGTGCAGCGCCGAATCAGCAATCAATTGACTGACGTTAGTGGCGAGCAGCATCTCTTTCAATCCGCCACCGGCACCCAGTATTAAGATGATGGCCGCGCAGGGGCCAAGGCATTTGCCGAGGATTTTTTGCAGTTGCGCCATATTTATGCCGCTTTTAATACCTAGCGCCCAGATGGCAAACAGCACGGCGATTAACAGCGAAACAATAGGGTCACCTACGGTATTGAGTAGAACAGCAGCGGTGCTTTCTGCCTCCAGGTGCCCCTTTGCCAGCGTCTTCAGCATCATCAGGATCGGTGGCAGCAGGATGGTTAACATCGACAGCGCAAATGACGGTGTGTAGGCAGAAGTCTGTTCCGGGGTTTCCGGACGCGCATCCTGCTTTGCAAAATCCTGGCGGTTGAGATCCGGGAAAACTTTTAGTGCCCAGCGGGTAAAGAAGGGGCCGCACAATACAATCATCGGCAGCGCCAGCAAGATGCCAAACAGCATGCAGAGACCGGCATCGGCACCATAAGTGGTCATCGCCAGGGTAGGAGAAGGATGCGGCAACATCAAGCCATGAGCAATATAAAGCCCAGCAGCCAGTGGAATGCCGATGCGCATCAACTGGCTACGGGTGCGGCGTGCGATGGCGTAAACCAGCGGAACCAGCATGACGAAACTCACGTCAAAAAGATGTGGCAGGCCGATGATTAAAGCGGCTATGCAAATGGTGAGCGGGATCATGCGAACTGAACCCAGACGAATAAAGGTGTTAGCGATTTTATCGGCGGCGCCGGACTCCAGCATCAATCCTCCAAGCATAGTACCCAGCCCGACCACCAAACCGGTAGAACCGAGTACCCCGCCAAAGCCCTTCTCAAAACTTTTTATAGCTTGCGCCGGTGATAATCCTGCGGCGATCCCTAAAAAACCGGCGGTAATAATTAATGCAAGAAAGGGATGAAACTTAAATTTGCTGATTAAAATAATGAGCAAGGCTATAGCGCAAAATAACGCAATAAACTGACTTATTTCAAAGTGCATATGACCTCCGGACATGCCTCAGTCGGCATGCCTTATATTTGTATTGTTTTTAACGTAAGTAACACGCTTGCAGGGTACCGCTTATTTACGTCACATCGTTTTTCTCCTGATCAACAACCGCAGAAGAGACAGGGTGTAGGCGCAAATTTAATTCTTGTAGTTTAGGGACGGCGTCAGTGGGCAGTTGGTTATCACATATTATGTCGTCCACTTCATTTAATGGGCAAATATGAAACATGCCATATTTGCCATATTTACTGCTATCAGAGACTAAAACTTTACGGCGAGAGGCTGCCAGCACAGCCTGTTTCACCAGCATTTTCCCCTCATCAGGCGTGGAGATGCCGCGTACAGCATCCCAGGAACTGGAGCTGATAAATGCCACATCGATATTATGCTGTCGTATAAATTGAGCAGCGCCGTGCCCCACTGATGAACGATTACGCATATCCACCTGACCGCCAGTATGAAATAAATCAATGTGTGGCGCAGACATTAAAAAATCAGCGATAGTAAAATCATTTGTTATCACGGTGATTTTTTTTAATTTACTGGCGACCACCCGAGCAATTTCATAAGTAGTGGTGCCTGCGTCCAGATAAATAACGTTACCTGCCTCAATCAAACGCTCGGCCACTTTACCGATATTACGTTTTACTGAGTGATGGAGCATCGCTTTTTCAATATAAGGCAACTCCTGAATGAGCGCCTGATTGAGCCTGGCGCCACCGCTAATCAACGTGACTTTACCTTCATTCTCCATCTCTTTTAGATCACGACGGATAGTCATATGTGAAACGTCGAGGAGTTTCACCAAATCAGCAATGGCCGCATGAGCATTCTGGTGCAGGTAGCTGTAAATAAAAACGCGGCGTTCATCAGGCAGCATCCACTATTCCTTAAGAGACTGACTGGGCTTTTTTGGCGTTATAAACGGCGTGTAACTCCGCCACCTGTTCTTCACTCAACAGCACCATGCCGTATGGCCGCAGGGTAAACCACAGGCGCGCAGTATCTTCCAGTTCTTCAGCATTAAAGACAGCCTCTCTGAGATTGGCGCCGCCAATGACAGGACCATGATTGGCCAGCAACATAGCATTGTAGTGGGGTGCCCGTTTAGCGACCTCATCGGCCAGACCGGGATGCCCGGGACGCAAATAGGGGATCAGGGTCAGCTTCCCCACTCGCATCACAAAGTATGGCGTGATGGGTGGCAAGCAATCTTCAGGATCCAACCCTGGCAGACACGACAGCGCCGTTAACGAAGGGGAATGAAGATGCACCACGCCGCCGATATCCGGGCGCTGCCGATAAAAGGCCAGATGCATCAACGACTCTTTAGACGGCTTCTCTCCAGATACCCAGTTTCCCTGCGCATCCAGTTCACTCAGCGTTGCCGGGTCCAGAGATCCGAAGCTTGAATTGGTCGGCGTGACCAAAAAACCGCCATCTGGCAGGCGAGAACTTAAGTTTCCTGCCCCGCCACTGCTGTAACCTCGCATAAACATCGAGTGGGCTAAGGCCACCATTTGTTCCCGTAAAGCTGTCGCACTCATGCAAACGTCTCCTGAGCTTTAGAAAAGAAATTTTCATCCCCAAAATTGCCTGACTTCAACGCCAGCCAGAGTGGGCGGCGCATATCTTTAACCCAGGGCACGCCGGGTGCGATAACGTCACCAATGGCAAATCCTGAAACATGCAGGCGCTGCACCAGCAGACTTGATGTCTCTCCCCCAGCGGCGATGATTTTATTTACGCCCAGCTGATACAAACGCACCGCCAGTGAAGCCAACAACTGCTCAATCGCCTTACCGACCACCTCTGCGCCATAGCGCAGCTGCATCGCTTTAACCTCCTCAGCAGAGCGAGTGGCATAATACAGCGGCGCCAATGGACCGGACTGCTTCTGGTACCAGCTAACCAGCTCTTCAATATAGGCTTCGCTATCATCAACGGCGCGTGCGACATCAATCGCGACAGCGGGTGCCTGCTGGCGATAGCGTGAGACCTGTTTGTTAGTCATGGTAGAACAACTCCCCGCGAGCAATACGCAGCCCCCGGTTCGCAGGGGAATGCCACAGGCGTCGTTCGCGTGTTGAACGGGATACAGCGCAGCGATCGCTCCCGCAAGGCCCGACCCTCCCGTCAACAGCACATCCTCCGGCAAAGCAGCGGCAAGTGCGCGAAGATCCTCATCCGTCATCGCATCAATCACTGCGTAGCGTTTTCCAACCTGTTTCAACATCGCCAGCTGCGTTTGAATCGCCTCTTTGCCTGCGCGAACAGCGCTCAGTGATACCAGCCCGCATTCACCTGATGCTTGCTGTTCCATCACCCGGATTAAATTGGCATCGGTCATGGGGGTAAGAGGATGGTTCTGCATGCCGGATTCGTTAAGGAGTTGGCCATTGACGAATAAATACCCGTGTATCACGGTGCGGCCATTGACGGGCAACGCCGGACACAACACGGCCATCGACGCGCCTGTTTTCTCTAAGAGTAAATCGGTCACCGGACCGATATTTCCGGACGCTGTCGAATCAAAGGTGGAACAATATTTAAAGTAGAGTCGTTGGCAACCGCGTGCCTGTAACCACTCAGCCGCGTGACGACTCTGTGTAACAGCCTCGTAAGCAGAACAGGAGCGACTTTTCAGCGAAATAACGATGGCATCGACATCAGCATAGTCGTCATAGATTTCGGGAATGCCGTTGAGCTGAATAACCTGCCAGCCCGCTTTCGCCATAAAACTGGCGATGTCTGTCGCGCCTGTAAAATCATCAGCAATAATGCCCAGTTTAGGTGCCATTATTCGATCCAGTATCGTTGTGAAGATGTGAGACATTTTGAACAAAAAGCTTTCACAAATAGATGAGCAAGATCACAGTTTTCACACTAATAATTAGTACTAGCAACTATTTAAGTCGATGATTTTAAAATGCATAGTGAATTCATATTGATTCACACTCTCTTGTGAGCTTTTGTGATTAAAGGTTTGGATGTCTAAAAGTGTGAAAATCCCTACCTGCTTATTCATTAAGCCAGGGTTGGATCTCTGGTGCATGCAGGAAGGGAAGGGATGAAAAGAAGTAGGGTTTTATCAGAAAAGACAGCTCCTGCAATTACAGAAGCTGTCATCAATCACTCATTCCACCTGTGCCAGATCCACACCCGTTGCGTTGGGCAGGCATAGTGCCGCCATGATAGCTACGCAGTAGCAAGTAATTGCCAGGGCGCCCATAGCGTAACCCAGCGCGATATGGCTTGAGACGATGCCTACCAGCGCGGGCATTAAGGAGCCGAATCCGCGTCCGAAACTGGCGCAGAATCCCGCGCCGCTGCCGCGGATCTGCGTGGGATAAAGTTCAGAGAAGGCAGGCGTTAAACCTGACGCCAGGCCGCCCTGCAGCGCCCCCAGCAGGAAGCCGAGCCCCAGCGTAATATCAAGGCTGATATCTTCAAACATATAGATACTGACCACAGCGATTTGACACAGCAAAAAGAGAATAATGGTTCTCCAGCGGCCAAATTTGTCGCTCAGCCGACCATAAATAAAGGGGCCGACCAGCGAGCCCAGAATATTTACCGCTAAGTATCCGGACATTGACACTACCGGTAACCCCAGCTCCATGCGCAAATAGGTCGGCAACCAGGTGATCATAATATAGGCGCCGCCAAAAATGCCGCTGGCAAGCAGAGTCGCCGTTACGGTAATGCGGCGATGCTTTTGCTGAAAGATATCGGTTACCCACGCTCTGAAAACAATCGACAGGGTTAAATGGCAGAGGAAATTGCACCTTACTGCAGACCAAAAGATGGGAAACGCATCAACTCAATCCATAAAGTCATTCGCTGCTATCTTCGTGCAGCCAGGGCTCTGTAGTTCCGCTGACTTCGTTCAGCGTTCTGCCCGTTAATTCTTCCCGATGTCAATCTGTCAGCTTTGGTTGTCAGTACCAATGTGTATAACAGCTTTATCGTTAACTGCAGCAGAAAACAGACCGCCTGTAATTTAATCAAATGTTATCAATTCACCAAAATCCCTCCTTTAAATTCACTAAGCTATTAAAAACATAAAAAACAACAACATGATGACAAATGCGACTCAATTGTTACTGATAACATAACTTTATGTTTACAAAATTTAACAAACAAAACACCTTTCTATGCAATAAAAAAGATTATTTTAACATCGCGTTCATTACTTAAATAATTATTAGCACGCTTATCATAGAGCCAGGAATGCCTGTTGAGCGTGAAATTTGGCAAACACCAACCGGAAGACAATATGAGTAAAAAACATAACGGGGATAACCCCTCGCGGCGGCGCTTTTTGCAAAAAACCTTGTCGCTTATCCCTCTGTCAGTCGTTGGCGGCAGCATCGCTCCTGTTAACACGCTTGCAGCAGAGACGAATACAAAAGCGGCTGGCGTTTCAGAACACTATGTCCCCTCCTTTTTCAATAACGAAGAGTGGCGCTTTATTTTGGCGGCCACCGATCGATTGATTCCCGCCGACAATAATGGTCCCGGCGCTGTCAGCGAAGGCGTGCCGGTTTTTATTGATAAACAGATGGAACTTCCTTACGGGCATGGCCAGCTGTGGTATATGCAGGCTCCCTTTGCCAACGCCGCGCCGGAACTGGGCTACCAGTCAAATCTTGTGCCGCGCGAAACCTATCGCCGCGGTATTAAAGCCATTAACGATCACTGCCAGCAGCAATTTCATCAAGTCTTTGCCGATCTCGGCCACGAACAGCAGGAAGAGATTCTGCATCAGCTTGAAACGGGCAAACTCACGTTTGAAGCTGTTCCCGGAAAGTTATTTTTCGAACAATTGCTGGATAACGCCAAAGAGGGTTATCTCGCCGATCCGATGCATGGCGGTAACCAGACTCTCGCTTCGTGGAAACTGATCGGTTTTCCCGGCGCCCGCGCCGACTATCAGCAAGTGATGGATAACCCCAACAAGGCTTATCCATTAGGGCCGGTCAGTATCTCAGGGAAAAGGAGCGTTTAATCATGGCGATAAAAAAAGATCCGGTCGATGTGGTTATCGTGGGCTTTGGCTGGACAGGCTCGCTGATGGCGATGGAGCTTGCCGATACCGGACTAAACATTCTGGCGCTGGAGCGCGGCGAACAGCGCGATACTTATCCTGATTTTGCCTATCCGCGTATCGTTGATGAACTGACCTATGGCGTACGCCTTAAACTGTTCCAGAACGCGTCTAAAGAAACCGTTACCGTACGTCATACCGCCGGCGAAACGGCTTTGCCTTACCGCCGCTTCGGCTCCTTTTTGCCTGGGGATGGCGTAGGCGGCGCAGGCGTACACTGGAACGGAATGCTGTGGCGTCCGCTGGAAGCGGACCTCAAAATGCGCAGCACGGTCATCGAAAAGTACGGCGCCAATTTTATTCCGGCGGATATGACCGTACAGGATTATCCCTTCACTTATGAAGAGATGGAGCCTTATTTCGATAAATTCGAGAAGATTTGCGGCGCTGCGGGCCAGGCCGGAAATCTCAACGGCGAAAAAGTAGCCGGAGGCAATCCATTCGAAGCGCCGCGTAGCAATCCCTACCCGACCCGGGCGCTCAAGCAGCAATATTCGGGCATTCTGTTCAGCAAAGCGGCTAAAGCGCTGGGCTATGATCCCTTTCCGGTTCCTGCGGCCAACTGTTCCGAACCTTATACCAACCCTTACGGCGTGCAATTAGGCGTATGTAACTATTGTGGATTTTGCGAACGCTTCGGCTGTTACAACTATTCCAAAGCCTCCCCGCAGGCCAGCGTACTGCCGGCGCTCTATCAGTACAAAAACTTTGAACTACGCACACAGGCGCATGTGCTGCGGGTTAATACCGACTCAACCGGAAAGAAAGCCACCGGCGTCACTTACATCGACGCTAACGGCCAGGAAGTCGAACAACCCGCAAGCCTGGTCGTACTGAGCGCTTTCCAGTTACATAACGTGCGGCTGCTGTTACTGTCGAAAATCGGCAAGCCTTACGATCCAGTTACAGGCGAAGGGGTGGTGGGCCGTAATTATGCTTACCAGATGACCGGCGGTGCAAAACTCTTTTTTGATCAGGAGACGCGGTTTAATCCGTTTGCCGCGACCGGCGCCACCGGAATGTTTATCGACAATTTTAACGCTGAAAACTTCGACCACTCCGCTCTGGGTTTCGTCGGCGGCGCGACGATTTCCGCCACTATTACCGGCGGGCGGCCGATTCAGCAGCTGGGCATCTCGGGCCATGCGCCTAAATGGGGTTCCGGCTGGAAACAGGCCATCAAAGACTCTTATCTGCATACCATGGCTGTCGGATCCTCCGGCTCCGTGATGCCTTACAAACAGTGTTATCTCGATCTGGATCCCACCTATAAGGATATTCATGGTCAGCCGCTGCTGCGCATGACATTCGACTGGCAGGAAAATGAGCTGAAAATGACGAACTTTGTCGGCACGAAAGTTGAAGAGATTACAAAGCAGATCGGGCCGAAGACTTATGAAATGGGCTTTAAGAGCATGAAAGCGCATTACGATGTGCGTCCCTATCAGTCCACCCACACCACCGGCGGCGCGGTGATGGGCGACAACCCGAAAAACAGCGTGGTGAACAAATATCTGCAGAGTTGGGATGTGCCGAATTTGTTCGTGCTGGGGGCTTGTTGTTTCCCGCAGAATCTGGCGTACAACCCGACCGGCATCGTAGGCGCGACGGCGCTCTTCGCCGCGCATGCGATTCGTACGCAGTACCTGGCAAACCCCGGACCGCTGGTTCAGGCATAACAGAAAAGGGAAGAGAATGAACATGCGTTTAAAAAACTTTATCCCTTTGTTATCTCTGGCGCTGTTGCCGCTGGCTGGCCATGCCGCAGACGGCAGCGATAACATCAGCAAAGGGCAATATCTGGCAACGGCCGGCGACTGCGTAGCCTGTCATACGGCGGCAGGCGCTCAACCTTTTAGCGGCGGGCTGAAGATGTCAACGCCGGTGGGAGCGATTTACAGTACCAATATCACGCCCGACAAAACAACCGGCATTGGCGAATACAGTTATGCTGACTTTGCGAAAGCGTTGCGCGAAGGGGTAGCGAAAGATGGCCATCACCTTTATCCGGCAATGCCCTATACCGCTTTCGCCAAAATCAATGATGCAGACATGCACGCCCTGTATGACTATTTCATGAAGCAGGTGAAGCCGGTCACGCAGCCTAACCGCGACAGCGATATTCCCTGGCCGCTCAATATGCGCTGGCCGCTGGCGGCCTGGAACCTGATTTTTCACGACGATAAGATCTTCCAGCCAGACAGCAGCCAGAGCGACGAATGGAATCGTGGCGCTTATCTGGTGCAGGGTCTTGAGCACTGCGGCACCTGCCATACGCCGCGCGGCATCGCTTTTCAGGAGAAGGCGCTGGATCAAAAAGATGGCGTTTACCTGACTGGCGGCACGCTGGAAGGATGGCACGCGCCGGATCTCACCGGGAACCTGAAAGATGGCCTCGGCAACTGGCAACCGCAAGAGATCGTCGCCTTCCTGCGAAGCGGACGTACCGATACCGCCGCCGCTTTTGGCTCGATGACGGATGTGATCGAACACAGCACTCAGCATCTCAGCGATGCCGACCTGAAAGCGATGGCAACCTATCTGAAATCACTGAAAGCGTCCGAACCGGGTAAAACAACGCCAGCTGTGGATGATAAAACCACGGCGGCGCTGATAAAAGGCGATATGAGCCATCCTGGCGCGCAGGAGTATATGGACAATTGCTCAGCCTGCCACCGCATCGACGGCAAAGGCTATGCGAAAACGTTCCCGGCGCTGGCGCATAACAGCGCGGTGCTGAGTGACGATCCCTCTTCGCTGATCAGTATCGTGCTGCGTGGCGGCAAGATGGCAGTGACGAAAGAGGCCGTGACGGGTCTGACGATGCCGGACTTCGCCTGGCGTCTGAATGACCAGCAGGTCGCCGATCTGCTGACCTTTGTGCGCGGCAGCTGGGGCAACCAGGCGCCGGCGGTGACGGCGGATCAGGTTCAAAAGCTGCGTAAGGGTCTCTCGACCGTCGAGAGAAAAGATCCGAACAAAGAGAACGAGCCAAATACCGGCCAGCAGCATCAATAATTATTGCTATTCCTGTCCCGAAAGTTTTGCTATTCCAACGCCGGCTCTGACCGGCGTTTCTTTTTCCGCTTTTACTCCACGGCGCTACAAGGGAGGCGAATCAAAGGTGGTTTGCTCAAAGAACTGACACAACAGTTGCCACAGATGCTGGGCGGCGGGCGTAAAGCGATGATCGGAACTGCGTAACAGGTGACACTGGCTTTCGCGCGCAATGCGATGTCGGATGGGCACAGCCACTAAATTTCTTGCGATTAATGTCTCTTCAACCACTTTTACGGTCATAAAAGCGATGCCCATTCCCGCCTGGCTCAGGGCGATGGCGCTGGAAAACAGGTTGCAGCTGTACGCCGGACTGAATACCAACCCTTCCTGGTTGAACATAGCGTTCATATAACTTTGAATGCCGAAGTTCTTATCCATGCCAATCAGCGGATAACGGGTCAAATCCAGCACCTCGACCTGTTCATAGCGGGCGACAGGATGATCGCTGCGGACGATCGCGCAAATCGGCCCACGGTTAAAGCTATGGCATTTCAGGCCAGGCGGCCCGATCGGACCGAAGCCTACGGCCATATCCACCTCCCCCTGCGCGATCAGCGTGACCGTGGTTTGCATGTCACCCGATAAGATGTCGATAAACACCTCCGGGTAAATTTGCGAAAACGGCTGCAGGACGTGTCTGACCACTTCGGCCACCATGCCCTGGCCGACGCGAAGGGTAATGGAGCCTCCGCGTTTGTGGCGCAGATCTTTAAGCTGCCGCTCTAACTGACTGCGGCGTTGGTTGGTCTGGGCGTACTCTTCAGCCAGCAGTCTGCCGGCTTCGGTCAGTACGACATTCCGGCCACGACGTTCCAGCAGCTGCAACTGCATATCGCGCGCCAGCTGTGAAAGCTGGCGGCTGATTGCGGCCGGATCGATATCCAGCGCCTCGGCGGCGCGCCGAATGCCGCCGTGCATCCCTACTTCATATAAATATCTTATGGATTTATCGGAATAGAGCAGCATAGCCATAGTTTTTTCATATCCGTTGACCTCAGGACAACAATAATAACGTTTTGAGCCCATTTTTTAAGCCCAACTTTAACTTCATACTCGGGATTCACTATGCGAGGACAGCGTTAATGAAAAATATAATAAGTTATTTGCAACAACATTCAGGCGAGATACTTTCAGATATCAAAACGTTGGTGGCAGCGGAATCGCCTTCCCTGAACAAAGTGGCAGTCGATCGCTGCGGCGACGTGTTGCGCGCCCTGTTCGCCAAACGGCTGGGCATTGAGGCTGAAATTGATACGCAGGAAAAATATGGCAACCACCTGAAATTCACGCTGGGTTCCGGCAGCGAGCAGACGGTTTTACTGGGCCATTTCGATACGGTCTGGGATGAAGGCGAACTGACGATGCGCGAAGAGGACGGCAAGCTCTATGGCCCCGGCGTGCTGGACATGAAGGCGGGTTTGGTTCAGGCGATCTGGGCCGTTCGCGCCTTAAAAGCACATGATTTGCTGGCGGATAAGCGCATCGTCTTTCTCTGCTGTAGCGATGAAGAGGTCGGCAGCCCCAGCTCCAGCGACTGGCTCTCCCGGCACGCGGCAGGTTCGGCGCAGGTTCTGGTCGTCGAGCCTGCGGTAGCCGGTTCCGGCGCGCTAAAAGTCGCGCGCAAAGGCACCGGGCAATATGAAATCGCGATAACCGGACTGGCCGCGCACGCGGGCAACAATCCTGAAGAGGGGATCAGCGCCGTGCAGGAGATGGCGCATCAGGTGCTGTTTTTACACGGTTTGAATGCGCCCGAGCGCGGCACCACCGTCAACGTCGGCATCGCTCAGGGCGGCAACCGCATCAACGTTGTGGCTGACCATGCGGTATTGGGTATCGATACGCGCGTCACCAACGAAGAAGAAGCCCGACGCATCCATGACGAAATCACGCAGATTAAACCCTGTTTGCCGGGTATTTCGCTGAAGGTAACGGGATCGCAATCACGTCCGCCGATGCGGCAGACCCCTGAATCACGGGTGCTGATGGAGCGCGCGCGGTTAGTGGCGAAGCAGATCGGTTTCAACGTTGAAGGCAAAGCCGTGGGCGGCGGCAGCGACGGCAACTTTACCGCTGCGTTGGGTATTCCCACGCTGGATGGTTTGGGCGCGACGGGCGCGGGTATTCATGCGCGCCATGAGCACATCATTATGGCGGATATCGCTCCGCGAGCCGCGCTGGTGGCGGGTTTGATCCTGGCTGATGCGCCTGAGCGGGGTGACGAACATGTCTCAGGTTAACGTTGATAAAAATAGCGTGACGCAACGCACGGCGCCCAAGAGCGAACAGAGCCCCTATCTGCTGCTGTTTATCATTCTGGTGCTGGCCGCGCTGGCGACCTGGATCGTTCCGGCAGGCAAATTTGATCACGAAACCCGCAATGGGATTACTTTCGCGGTGAAAGGCAGCCTGCACGCGGTGGCGCGATCGGGCGTCTATCCGGGCGAAATCTTCATGGCTATCGTGAAGGGCGTGATTAAAGCGGCGCCGATCATCTTCCTGATCCTTTTTACCGGAGGATTGCTGGCGGTGATTGAAGCCACGGGCTCGATCACCACTGCGCTCAACTCGCTTTCGCGCAGCACCCGCATCAGCGATACGCGCATTATCCTTATCTTTGCGCTGATCTTCGCGATTCTCGGCACCACCGGCGTGGTGCAGAATTCGGTTGTCGCCTTTGTCCCCATTGGTCTGCTGGTGGCGCGCTCGCTTGGCTTACCGCCGGTCATCGGCACGGCGCTGGTCTATCTGACGTGCGCGGCGGGGTTTAACGTATCGGTACTCGGGCCTGCAACCACCGGCCTGACGCAGCATCTGGCGCAATTGCCGCTCTTCTCAGGGATGTTGCTGCGCGGCATCACCTGTTTGCTGTTTGTCCTGACCGTAGCGGCCTACCTCATCATTTCGGTCAGGCGCATGCGTCGCGACGGGCAACTTCGCCCGGAGCAACCGGTTCACGCCGACAAGATGCCGACGATGACCGGACGTCATAAGCTGATTTTGGTTGCCTGCGCCCTCACCCTGATGATTTTTATGGCGGGCACGGTGCAGCTGCACTGGGCGACCAATGAAATGTCGGCCATGTTTATCATCCTGGCGATTTTGGTCGGGATAATCGGCCGCATGTCAGGTTCAGCGATTGCCAATACCTTCCTGACGGGATGCTCCCAGCTGGTGAAAGGTGGCTTTATCGTCGGTATGGCCGGCGCTATTTCCGTGGTGCTGCAGCAGGGCAATATTCTCGATCCCATCGTCGGATTCCTGTCGGATCTGCTGGCGCCGGTTCACCCTGCGATTGCTGCCGTGGGTATGTTTATCAGCGCGGCGCTGATGCATTTCGGTATTTCATCAGGATCGGGCGAGTCCGCGCTGCTGATTCCTATTTTCTCCCCGCTGGGCGATAACCTCGGGCTGACGCGTCAGGTCACCGTACAGACGGTGTTATTAGGCGAAGGAATCGTCAACTCCATCAGTCCCACCTCGGGTGTGTTAATGGCGGCGCTGGCGACAGCGAATATCTCCTTCGGCAAATGGATCAAATTCGTGGCGCCGGTGGTGGCCATCTGGTTTGTGATTTGCGTCGTGACGTTGTTAATCGGCGTGGCGATAAACTGGGGACCTTTTTAATCGCGCGTTAACCGGTAAAGAGCCACCTTTCAGTGGCTCTTTTTTTGCACCCGGCAAGTGCAGCGTCTGCTCTATTTTATGCCCTCACCAACTTAACCGTTCGTGAAACCCCGCCGTCGCGCCTCACTCAAGCCTGGCGCGTTTCTTGCCTGTAACAAAAGGTGTCCCACCGCTGACGTCGTTTTCCCATTCATCCAAAGAGGTTTGTGCTATGGAATTGAAATGGTTCGAAGATTTTCTCAGTGTTGCCCGCTGTTACAGCTTCACCCGCGCCGCCGATGAACGTCACATTACCCAGTCGGCGCTTAGTCGTCGGATTCGCCAGCTGGAGGAGTGGCTCGGCGTGCCGCTGTTCGATCGCAAAACCTATCCCGTCACGCTGACGCCGGAAGGACAAACTTTTCTCGCCACCGCCAGCGAAACGGTATTTTCCATGACGCATCTGCGCCACGACCTGAACCAGCGCTACAGTTCCCGCACCGCGGTGCTGCGGTTTGCCATGCTAAATACCCTTTCGCTGACCTTTTTCCCCGACTGGATCCAGCGGCTCAGCCTGCAGCCCAATCTGAGCTACATCCGGCTGTGCAACCAAAAACCCACCTTCGCCGAGCACATCTCAACGCTGCACAGCGGCGAAACCGATTTCCTTCTGACTTACGCGCACGATGCGGTATCACTGATCCATCAGCTCGCCGCTTTTCCCATGGTGCAACTGGGACGAGAACGCGCCATTGCGGTCTGTCGCCCGGACAGCAGCGGCGCGCCGCTCTATCCGGTGCGCGCCGACGGCGGCCCGATCCCCTGGCTGAGTTACGGTCAGCACACCTTTTTCGCCCACGCGCTGGCGCAGATGCTCAGCAAAAGGCCGCTGCCGCTGGAAACGGTATACGAAAACGGTATGTCGGTGAATCTGAAAGCGATGGCGCTGTCCGGCAGCGGCGTCGCCTGGCTGCCGCTGAGCCTGGTGCAGGAGGAGTTGCTCAACGGCGCCCTGGTGCGCGCCGACGCGCCTCGCTGGGATATGTCGCTGGCGATTCGCCTGTATCGCCAGCCGGTGTTGCAAAATCCCCAGGCCGAACAGCTCTGGCAGCGCGCCTGCGCCAGTGAAACCGCCAACGCCGCCTGACGACAAACTATGCCGTTTTGGAATAGGGAGTGTGAATTGCTCATTGGCCTTCAGGCGGCGCTTTACCCCATGCTGGGTGTTCAGAAAGGCGAACAGGCCTGCCGAATCCTGACCATCCAAGCTGGAGATCACAATGGAAAACAAAGCGTTAGTCTGGAAGTGGGTTGAAGCGCATCAAGCGGTGTTTTGCGAACTGAGCGATCGCGTCTGGGGAATGCCGGAGATTTGCTATACCGAGTACCGTTCGGTCGCCGAGCACACCGCCATGCTGCGGCAGCAAGGGTTTCGCGTCACGGAAAACGTCGCGGAGATCCCGACGGCGGTGATGGGCGAAGCTGGCGAAGGCGGACCGATCATCGCTTTCCTCGGCGAATATGACGCCCTGCCCGGTCTGAGCCAGGCGGCGGGCGTAGCGCGCTACTCGCCTCTGCCGGGCAACGGCAACGGTCACGGCTGCGGACATAACCTGCTGGGTTCAGCCGCGATGCTGGCGGCGACCGCGCTGAAAGCCTGGCTGGAGGAGACCGGTACGCCGGGTCGCGTACGCTACTACGGCTGTCCGGCGGAAGAAGGCGGCGCGGCCAAATCCTTTATGGCGCGCGCCGGCGCCTTCGATGGCGTCGATGCGGCCATCACCTGGCATCCGAGCGCCCATCATGAAGTGGCGAAGCCGCTGTCGCTCGCCAATACGCGAATGGACTTCGCCTTTCGCGGCCGTTCGTCGCACGCCGCGGCCTCGCCGCACCTGGGACGCAGCGCGCTGGATGCCGCCGAGTTAATGAACGTCGGCGTGCAGTTTCTGCGCGAGCATGTGCCGCAGGATTCGCGCATTCACTATGCCTTTCTGGATGCGGGCGGCGTCGCGCCGAACGTCGTGCAGGCGAAATCCACGGTGCGCTACGCCATTCGCGCCCGCGATGTGCACGCCATGTTCGAACTGAACGAGCGGGTGAAGCGTGTGGCGGAAGGCGCGGCGCTGATGACCGACACCCAAGTGGATATCAGCATCATGAGCGCGGTATCCAACCTGCTCGGCAACCGTCCGCTGGAAGAGGCGATGCAGCGCAACCTCGAGGCGCTTGGACCTGTGCCGTTCGATCAGGCCGACCTCGCCTTCGCCGCTGAAATTCAGGCTACGCTGACGCCGGAAGAGATCGACAACTGCTATCGCAAAACCGGCGTCAAACCCGCTGCGCCTAAACCCCTCAGCGACTACATCATTCCGCTCGATACCCACGGCGAAGTCATGATCGGCTCCACCGATGTCGGCGACGTCAGCTGGGTGCTCCCCACCGTGCAGGCGCACATCCCAACCATGGCGATCGGCACGCCCGGCCACTCATGGCAGCTCACTGCGCAGGGAAAAATGCCGGCGGCGCATAAAGGACTCGCGCATGTCGCCAAAGTGATGGCGGCCACGGCGGTCGACGTGCTGACCAACAAAATGCTGATGGCGCAGATGAAAAAAGCGCACTTCGAGCAGGTGAGCGAAAAACCGTACCACTGCCCGATTCCGGCAGAGGTCAAACCGCCGATCCAGCCCCGCCCGGACGCCCTTTAATGCCGCAGGAGAGATACATGAAAGTAAAAACCCTGACTGCCGCGCTGACGCTGGCGGCAACCTGGTGCGCCGCTTCGCAGGCCGCGACGCCGCCGGATTCGCTGGTCATGGCATGGAACATCGACGCCATCAGCACCTGGGATCCGGCGCAGATCGGCGAAGTCGTGACCAGCGAAATCTATTCCAACACCTGCGACACGCTGGTCGATTTTCGCGTCAGCGATGAAACCCAGCTCGATCCGGCGCTGGCGAAAAGCTGGGATATTTCCGCCGATCGTAAAACCATTACCTTTCACCTGCAGGACAACCTGATGTTCGCCGACGGTTCGCCGGCGACGGCGGGCGATCTGGCGTGGTCGATGCAGCGCGTCGTGAAGCTCGGCTACGGCAATGCGGCGGCCATCAAGGAGTATGGCTTCGACAAAGAGAACGTCGATAGCCGCATCACCGCGCCTGATGACAAAACGCTGGTGATGAGCTTCGACAAGGCCTACCCGACCAATCTGGTGCTGCAGGCGATTGCCGCCAACAACGTGTCGTCGCTGCTCAATCGCAAGGAGGTCGAGAAACAGGCGGTGGATGGCGATCTCGGCCACAAATACCTTTCCACCCACACCGCCTGCGTCGGGCCTTATCAGCTGGCGCGCTGGAACGCCGGCGAAGGCGTGGTGTTGCAGGCGGCGCCTCATTACTGGGGCAAAGCCCCGACGCTGAAGCGCATCCTGATCCGCCACGTCGCGGAAACCGGCACGCAGCGCCTGCTGCTGACGCAGGGCGACGTCGACATCGCGCGCGATCTCTCGGCTGACGACCTGAAAACCCTGGATGAAGGCGGCAAGGTCAACGTCGAAAAGGTATTAAAGCCGCAGCTGTTCTTCTGGACCTTCAACAATGAAGATCCGATATTCAAAAACCCCAAAGTCCGCCTCGCCATGCATTACCTGATCGATTACGACGGTCTGGCGAAAAGCGTGATGCCCTACCTCGGGGTGCCGCGCGCCAGCTTCGTGCAGCAAGGCGCCTTCGGCGCGCTGGATGCCAAACAGGGCCAGCCCTTCCGGCTTGATTTAACCAAAGCGAAACAGCTGCTGGACGAAGCCGGTTATCCCGACGGCTTCAGCGCGACGGTGCTGTTCGGCACGCTGCCGCACTCCGCGCCGATCGCGCAAAGCGTGCAGCAGAACGCGGCCAAAGTCGGCGTAAAGCTCAATCTGGAGCGCATGGCGAATGCGCAGCTGTTCAGCCGCGCGCGCGGCCGCGAGTTTCAGAGCGCGATGATGGCGTGGCAAACCTCGGTGCCGGATGCCTACGGCAACGCCTCCCGCCTGGTTTACAACCCGGATAACCGCAAAGAGGCGCGCGCGACGCAATATCCGAGCTGGCGCGCCGCCTATTTCGATCCGCAGATGAACCAGAAGGTGGAAGCCGCGCTGCTGGAGCCGGACGACGCCAAACGCAGCGCGCTCTACGCCGATCTGCAAAAAGAGCAGATGCAGCAGGGGCCGATGGCCATCATGTTCCAGATGTACAACAGCGCCGGCATCAGCCCGCTGGTGAAAAACTGGACCTGGAATGGTTTTCGCGTCTGGTACGGCGCCGCAAGTAAATAACGGAGGTGGCTGATGTCACAGGTAACCTTACCCGTCGCGCATAACGCATCTTCTTCCGGCTGGCGTCTGCTCAGACGCCTCGCGCGCGGCATCCTCTCTATTGCCTGTACGCTGCTGGGTCTGGCCGCCCTGACTTTTTTTATTGGCCGTCTGCTGCCTATCGATCCGGTGGTGGCGATCATCGGCGATAACGCCAGCCAGGAAGCGTACGACAAGATGTTCCATCAGCTCGGGTTGGATCAGCCGCTGTGGCAGCAGTTTATCGATTACGTCTGGCAGCTGCTGCATCTCGACTTCGGCGTCGCGCTGACCACCAGCCATCCGGTGACGCAGGATATCGCGCGGGTGTTTCCCGCCACGCTGGAGCTGGCGACGGTAGCGGCGATTATCGGCGTGGGTTTCGGCATTCCGGCGGGGGTGCTGGCGGCGATGTATCGCAACACCTGGTTTGATCACCTGATCCGTTTCGTCGGTTTGCTGAGCTACTCCACGCCGCACTTCTGGCTGGGATTGATGGGGCTGCTGCTGTTTTACGCTACGCTGGGCTGGATTGGCGGACCGGGCCGCATCGACTTCCTCTATGAATTCGATCTGCAGTCGGTAACCGGCTTCTGGCTGATCGACAGCCTGTTGAGCGGCAAATGGGAGGTGTTCCGCAATGTCTTCAGCCATATCGTGTTACCCGCGTCGATCCTCGGCCTCAGCGCGCTCGCCTACATCAGCCGCATGACGCGCAGCTTCATGCTGGAGCAGCTCTCTCAGGAGTACATCATCACCGCGCGCGTTAAGGGACTGTCATGGGCGCGCTGCGTCTGGGTGCATGCGCTGCGCAATATCGCCGTGCCGACGCTCACCGTGGTCGCGCTCTCCTGGGCGTGGTTGCTGGAGGGCGCGGTATTGACCGAAACGGTATTCGCCTGGCCAGGTTTCGGCCGCTATCTCACTAATGCCTTGCTGGCGGGCGATATGAATGCGGTGGTGGGCTGCACCCTGCTGATCGGCGCGATTTTCGTGGCGATTAACCTGCTGTGCGACCTGCTCTATCGCCTGTTTGATCCGCGTACGCGTCAGGAGGAAGCATGACCGATTCCGTTAATAAATCGCCGGCAGTCGCCTCGCGCAACCTGCGCGCATGGCTGCGCGATCCCGCGCCGCAGTCGCCGTTTCAGGCGCAGGTGCAGCTGCTGTGGATCCAGTGGCGACGCTTTTGCGCCAACCATTCGGCGCTGTTTGGCCTGCTGGTGTTGTTAGTTATCGTCTTCGCCGCGCTGTTCGCGCCCTGGCTGGCGAATCACAATATCTTCGCGCAGAATCTTGCGCTGCGCCTGCAGCCGCCCACCGCCGAACACTGGCTCGGCACTGATGAGCTGGGGCGCGATATCTTCAGCCGCCTGCTGTACGGCGCGCGCATCACGCTCTACATCGCCGGCTTAACCGCGCTGATCATCACGCCGATCGGCCTGTTGGTGGGCACCACCGCCGGATTTCTCGGCGGTTGGGTCGATACTGCGCTGATGCGCCTGGTGGATATCTTTCTCGCCTTCCCGAGCCTGATCCTGGCGCTGGCGTTTGTCGCCGCGCTCGGTCCGGGCATCGAGAACGCCATCATCGCCATTTCCCTCTCGGCGTGGCCGCCTATCGCCCGCCTCGCGCGCGCTGAAACCTTAGCCATTCGCAAGATGGATTACATTGCGGCGGTGCGCTTACAGGGCGCGTCCGCGTGGCACATCATCGTGCGCCATATCGTGCCGATGTGTCTGCCCTCAGTGGTGGTGCGCGTCACGCTCAATATGGCGGCGATTATCCTCACCGCCGCCGGTCTCGGGTTTCTCGGCCTCGGCGCGCAGGCGCCAAGCCCGGAATGGGGCGCGATGCTGGCTTCCGGGCGCGAGTTCATGCTGAACAACGGCTGGATCGCCGCCATTCCCGGCTTAGCGATTCTGTTTACCAGTCTGGCCTTCAACCTGCTGGGCGACGGCCTGCGCGACGTAATGGATATCCGCCATGAATAACTCTCTGCTCCAGGTAAAAGACCTCAACATTGTGTTTCGCAGCGCGCACGGCGAACATCCGGCGGTGCGCGACGTCAGCTTTCAGGTAGGCCGCGAAAAAGTGGCGATAGTCGGCGAATCCGGCTCCGGCAAGTCGCAAACCTGCCGCGCGCTGCTGAAGCTGACGCCGAAAATCGGCCGCGTCAGCGCCAGCCAGATGCAGTTCGGCGATATCGATCTGCTTAACAGCAGCGAGAAACAGATGCAGCAGATACGCGGCAATCGTATCTCAATGATTTTGCAGGATCCGCGCTATTCGCTTAATCCGCTGATGCGTATTGGCGATCAGGTCGCGGAGGCCTTTCGTCTGCACCGGCGCGTCAGTAAAGGCGAAGCCCACGAGCGGGCGCGGGAGATGCTGGAAGCAGTGCAGATCCGCGACGTCGACAAAGCGGCGCGGCTCTATCCCCATGAGATTTCCGGCGGCATGGGTCAACGCGTGATGATCGCCATGATGCTGATCCCGGAGCCGGATCTGATTATCGCCGATGAACCGACTTCGGCGCTGGATGTTACGGTGCGCCAGCAGGTATTGAGCATTCTCAATGAACAGCTGGCGCGGCGGCAAACCGGCCTGCTGTTTATCAGCCACGACCTCAATCTGGTGTCGCGCTTCTGCGACCGCGTGCTGGTGATGTACGCCGGCCGCATTGTGGAAGAGATCCGCGCCGATCGGCTCGAACAGGCGCGACATCCCTATACGCAGGCGCTGTTGGCCAGTCAGCCGCGCCTGCGCCAGCCGCTGGATGTGCTGCGCGTGCCGACGCGCGACGCCAGCTGGTTAAACGGTCCCTGTTTCCGTAATGGAGTGGCGTTATGACTTCTATTCCAACCGCACAACGCAGTATCGAGATGGTGAATGTCAGCATCGCGTTCGGCGACGGCGCGCAGCGTCGTCAGGTGGTCGACGGCGTCAGCCTGACGCTGGCGCAAGGCGAATGTTACGGCCTGATTGGCGAATCGGGCTGCGGCAAATCGACCATTTTACGCGCGCTGGCCGGACTGAATCACGATTACCAGGGCCAGATTCTGTTTAACAACCGTGAGCAGCAGCCGCAGCGCGACAAGCCGTTTTACCGCCAGGTGCAGATGGTGTTTCAGGACCCTTACGCCTCGCTGCATCCGCGCAAAATGGTGTGGGCCAGCCTGCGCGAGCCGCTGAAACTGCAGGGACTCGATCGTCACGAAGCGCGCATCAGCGAGGCGCTGTACGCGGTGGGCCTCTCCGACGCCTTCCGCTACCGCTATCCGCACCAGCTTTCGGGCGGCCAGCGTCAGCGCGTGGCGATTGCGCGCGCGCTGATCCTCGAACCCTCGGTATTGCTGCTGGATGAGCCGACCTCGGCGCTGGATGTGTCGGTACAGGCGGAAATCCTCAATCTGCTCAGCAGCATGCGCCGCCAGCGCGGCCTGACCTATCTGATGGTGACGCACGATCTGGCGGTGGTCAGCCATCTGTGCAGCCGCATCGGCATCATGCATCGCGGCAAATTGCTCGAAGAGCTGAGCGCCGACAGCGTGCGTCAGGGCGCGGCGCGCGAACATTATACCCGCGAGTTTCTCGCCGCAAGCGAGGCGTAACGATGTTTACTCAACTGGAACAGCAGCTTAAACAGCAAGCCAGCGCGGTGTTGCTGGCGGTACGCGGCGACGAAACGCTGTTCAGCTACGGCGACGTGACGCAGCGCTATCCCTGCCATTCGATGCGTAAAAGTTTTCTCAGCGCCCTGATCGGCTGCACGGCGGCGGAGGGCCGATTCGACCTCTCCCTGACGCTGCAAACGCTGGGCATCGACGACCGCGAACCGCTGAGCGACAGCGAAAAGCAGGCCACGCTTTACGATCTGCTGACTGCGCGTTCGGGCATTTATCATCCCGCCAACTATGAAACCGCCTGGATGCGGCGCATCAAGCCGCCGCGTCATCTACACGCCCCGGGCGAAAACTGGTGCTATAGCAACTGGGATTTTAACGTGCTCGGCAGCGCTTTCCGCCAGCTGACCGGCGAGGCGATCGATCAGGCGTTTGACCGACGCATCGCCAGCCCGACGGGAATGCAGGATTACCGCGTCGGGCAGGATAGCTGGCTCGAGCCGGGCGACTTCTCCGAACACCCGGCCTATCCCTTCACCCTCTCCAGCCGCGATTTGCTGCGCTTCGGCCAGCTGTTTTTACAGCAGGGGCGCTGGGGCGAACGACAGGTGATCCCTGCGCGCTGGGTGCGCACCAGCACGCTGCCGGTGTCCCATGCCGGCGACCGGGGTGCCTATGGCTACATGTGGTGGGTCACGCGGGAAGGCGTCGCCTGGCCGGAGGTGATTTTACCCGCAGGCAGCTACTCTGCGCGCGGCGCAGGCGGTCATTTTTGCCTGGTGCTGCCCGAACAAAACCTGGTGATTGTCCACCGTGTCGATACCCGTATTCCGGGCCAGGAAGTGAACCGCTTCCAGATCGGCGCCCTGTTGCGCACGCTGTTTACTGCACTCGATATTGAGGAGAAATCATGACGCTGATCGAAACGCTGGCGCAGTGGTGCGCCACGCCGCCGACTTTTTCCGTCCGTGCGCGCCAGCTGGCGTGCGACGCCATCGCCGATACGCTCGGCTGCATGGCGGCAGGCCGCGATGACTTTTCCACCCGAGCGGTGCTGGCCGCCTGGCCGGAGCAGCCGCGCAGTCGCGCTCAGGACGCCCTGTTCAACGCCACCGCCGCGCACGCCATCGATTTCGATGATAACTTCAGCCCCGGCATGAGCCATGCGTCTGCGGTGCTGGTCCCGGCTTTGCTGGCGGTCGCGCAAAAAATGGATGGTGCGGCGCTGGTGCGCGCCTACCTGATTGGCCTGCAGGCGCAGGCGTTTATTGGCGAAGCGATCGGTTATCAGCACTACACCGCGGGCTGGCACGGCACGTCCACGGTAGGATGCATCGGCAGCGCGGCGGGCGTTGCCGCCTTGCAGGGACAGGACGCCGCAGGCATTGCCCGCGCGCTCAGCATTGCCGTCAGCCTCGCCAGCGGCGTGAAGGGGCAATTCGGCACGCCGCTCAAACCTTTTCATGCCGGGATGGCGGCGCGCAATGCGGTTGACGCCGCGACGCTGGCGCAGACCGGTATGCAGGGCCGCACGGATATCATCGAATGCGCGCAGGGTTTTGTCGAACTTTATGCTGGCACGCTCAGTCAGCCCTCGCTGCCGGGCGCGGATCGCCATGTGATCGAGCTTATCGGCGTGATGCCGAAAAAACATCCCTGCTGCGGCTCCACGCATCGTATTCTCGACGCCATCGCCGATATTCAGCAACAACAACGTCTGGCGGCGGAAGAGATTGAAAGCGTGCATTGCCAGGTGGGCATCGCCAACTGGCGCAACCTCGCTTACGCCCAGCCGCAGAATGAAATGCAGGCGCGTTTCTCGATGCAATATTGCGTCGCGATGATGCTGCAAAACGGCGCGCTGAGCGTGAGCGACTTTACCGCCGGGGCGGTGCGGCAACACGCCGCGACGCTGCGCCTGGCTTCGATCACGCTCTCGCCCTGGAGCCCCGCGCAGGAAGCGGAAAACCGCGACCTGCCGCATATCCTGACGCTGCGCTTCAAGGATGGCCGTGAGATCACGCATTCGCGCCTGCGCGCCCGCGGCGCGCTTGACGAGCCTTTCAGCGAACAGGAGCGCCAGGCGAAATTCCGCGACTGCTGCGCCGGGGTGCCGGATGCCGCCGGACTCTATCAGCAATTGATGACGCTGGAGCAACAGAAGGATACAGGGTTTTTGCGGAAGCTGATGGTGTGAAACAGGCGACGGCGGCACCAGTCGTCAGCCGCAAAGCCGTTCAGTGGCGGGTTGACCTGAACGGCTAATTTCGGCGCGCTGATGGCATGCCCGGTCCTGTCAGTATCATTCAGTGCATCGGAACGAATTCGACGTGTCCGGCGAAAGTATCGTCTGGCTTATAACTTGCAAGAGACCGGTTTTAAGCTGTCCATTACTCTCATGGCTTGCTTTGACTATCCCACCAGGGGATTCGCTCCGCAGAGGCTGAACCCATGCAATACCATACTGTTCTGCAACAGCCTGAAAACCAACACTTATAGATGAAATCCTTAATTACGCGTCAAAAATGATAATAATTTTGCAATTAAGCGCGAAAACGTTAACACCAGGGGGAAAAACAAACCGTAATACGCCGTGAAAAAGTCTTTGGGATAAAGATCAGGGACATCAGGCATTGAAAGGTAAATAAATCGCTCGCTGCGTATTATCTTCATCTGAAGATAATACGCGCTCTCTTTTAGCAACAAGCGAATCAGAAAGTAAACCTGAACCAGCAGAACAATACGTTGCCGTTATTACGCGTGCCCGGTATATATGTCGCCTGGAGATTAACGTTCTTATAACCTATCGAGGCTAAGGGCAATATCGCCGGAACAGGAATATAATTCCACTTCTCCCGCAGGGTAATGAAGGCGGTGTAGCCAGCGCCTAATTTGAAATCTTGATTATTTTCCAGCGGACGCCAGATTTTTTCCCAGCCATACCCTCCAATGGGCTCCCAATGGTTAAAAGAGTCCTTGAACGCCATGAAGTAAAGACCGTTCCAGTTTTGCTTCTCATCAAACCGGGAGATGCCGCCTCCCAGCCCCCAAGGTTTCTCATTATATTTATCGAGGTGTTTTTCATCATAAGCGTACCTGTTGTGCCATGTCAGAACAGGAACATAAATATCTTTTCCATCCGCATCGCGCCAGGTCTCTTTTACGTTGTGCTTAAAATTATCGTATGAATTATTTAAAAACCCCGCATTCTCGCAATATCCTTCTGGCGTGTAAAAATATAAAAAGGAGAGTAAAGTAAATGTCATGTTTTTTGGAAAAATCATTACATTACCCTGCATTCTGGATTTATCCGCCTGCTTTGAATTATAGGTTGCGAATTAGTTTGCAGAAAAAACCCCTGAAGCAGAGCATCATTTCTGTGATGAGGTTTAAAAATAGAGATTAAGCGTTAAACGACGCGTTACTCTGTAACCTGCATGTGGCTTTTAGCCGTTTCGCCAGTAGCAATAAGAGAGATCGCCGGCTCCCCCTGTTTTTGACGCTGCCTTGTCCACAAGCCCTGCTTGCTTCACCATTCTGCGACTCTACTTATTAAAATGATGATTTGAAAAAGTAGATTTGCGCTCACGTCTGAGTCAGGGGATAATCCGGCCAGATTTCAGCACAGCATGCGCCGCTGCAGCGGCACCGTTTACCCGTTAATGAGGGCCAGCATGACCGACCTGACTGATGACAGCCAGCTGCCGCGCGCGCTACATCTCTCCTCCGCACAATCTCAGGATGCGTTCGCCCTGGCGGCGATAAACGACAGCCCGTCGCTGAATCCTGCGCAGGCGTACCTTATTGGCCTCTCCTCCGCCGCCAGCCGGCAGACGATGCACTCTTTTCTGAACATCGTGGCGGGCATGCTTAGCTTCAGCTCCCTGCAGAGCTGCGCCTGGGGCAGCCTGCGCCGCCACCATATTCGCGGCCTGCTGGAAATGCTCTCGGTCAGCGGCCGGGCGCCCGCCACCATCAATACCTATCTCTCCGCCCTGAAAGGCACCGCCCGCGAGGCGTGGATGATGAAGCAGATGGATACGGAGAGTTATCAGCAGATTCTGGCGGTGCGCGCGGTGCGGGGAAGCCGCCTGACCCGCGGCCGGGCGTTGGGCGCGGAAGAAATCCACGCCCTGTTCCGCTGCTGCGAGCAGGACGCCGGCTGCAAAGGGCCGCGCGATGCCGCGATGCTGGCGGTGATGCTCGGCTGCGGCCTGCGCCGCTCGGAAGTCATCGGGCTGGATTACGCCAGCCTTCTGCATCAGGAGCAGGCGCTGCGGGTACGCGGCAAAGGGAACAAAGAGCGGCTGGCGTTTGTTCCCGACAGCGTCTGGCGGCGCATCCGCATCTGGACGGAGACCGTGCGCGGCGAGGGAGACGGTCCGCTGTTCACCCGGATACGCGCCGGTGACGATGTCACTTTTCAGCGCATGACGCCGCAGGCGGTTTATCACATTCTGAATCAGCGCCGGGCGGAAAGCGGCATTGAGGAGTGCGCGCCGCACGACTTACGCCGCACCTTCGCCTCGATGATGCTGGATAACGGCGAGGATTTAATCATCGTGCGCGATGCGATGGGACACGCCAGCGTCACCACCACGCAGAAGTACGATCGGCGCGGCGATGAGCGTCTGCGTAAGGCGGCGGACAAACTGAGGTTTTGAAGGGCTGCCGTGATCTGTCCCATCAGGAAGGGGAATGTATTCACTCAGCCTGACAGCAGCCTGTCTTATCTTTTAATTGGTTGATTTTAAAGGGTTAACCTTAAAAAACGCTGTTAAAACCCTGGCAATGCTACCGTAATCTTTCTCAGCGCTGCCTTAGCCGTCAGAAAACTACTGAAAAATGCTATAGTTATGCGCGATAAAACGGTATTTAATAGTTTTTCCTGTTACCGGATTAAATTTCCCTGCCGACTATGACCGACCATACTGCGCTATTTTCGCGACTGACGACTACCCTGGCGGACAAGAGCCGCACGCCGCTTTACAAGCGTTTCGCTACTGCGATTCAGGAGGCGGTGCGCGATGGTACTCTGGCGCATGAACAGATTTTGCCGGGCGAGCGCGAGTTCAGCCAGTCGCTGAATATCTCTCGCATTACCGTGCGTAAGGCGATGAATGAGCTGGAAAAAAATGGCGTTGTTCATCGCTCGCGTGGCTACGGCACGCAGATTTGCAGCCCCTTTGAATACTCGCTAAAAGAGCCGAAAGGTTTGTCGCAGCAGGCGGTATTGCGCGGTAAAAAGCCAGATACTGTCTGGATCAATAAGAGCAAGATGCCCTGCAGCGCCGAGACAGGTGAAAAGCTGGGCCTGAGTGAAGGCAGCGACGTTTATCTGCTGAAGCGCATTCGTTACGTCGATCAGCAGGCGGTATCGGTAGAAGAATCCTGGGTCCCGGCGCGCTTTATCGCAGACGCCGATGAGATTGGCATCTCGCTGTATGATTATTTCCAGCGTCAGCATATCTTGCCGGTGAAGTTGCAAAGCAGAGTCAGCGCCTGCATGCCGGATGAGGCGTTGCAGCAGCAGATTGCCTTGCCTGCTAATGTGCCGGTGCTGGTGATTAAGCAGTTGGCGCTCGATGCGCAAGGCAATCCGGTGGAGTACAGCATCAGCTACTGCCGGAGCGATATGTATGTGTTTATTGCTGAGTAAGACGCTGCTGCCAGTAAGTGCGTAACGTCGCGCGATCCGGCGCGCAGTCGCCGCCGCGCTGAGACACGACGTAAGACGCGACCGCATTGCCCAGGGCAACGCTTTCCGCCAGCGACCAGCCCGACGCCAATCCCGCCAGCAAACCGCCTGCGTGGCTGTCTCCCGCGCCGATGGTATCTACTACCTTTGTCGCCAGCGCCGGGATCCAGCCTTGCGTTTCCATATTGATAAAGCCCGCGCCTTCGCTGTCGAGTCGTACCACCATCGCGCCGCCGAAGCGCTGCCGCCAGCGCGTCATCAGCGCTTTTGCCTCAAAAGGTTCGCTGGCGCCAAGCCGCTCCTGCCACAGCAGCTCCGCTTCCTGTCGGTTTACCGTAATCAGGGGATGCAGCGCCATAATGCGAGCGAACTGCGCATCCTGAATGTCAGCCAGACGCGGGCCGAAATCCACCAGCAACTGATACGGCCCGGCCTGCTGCTCGAGCCAGGCGATCAGCACATCGCCGCTTTTGCTGGTTAGCTGGTAGCCGGAAAGGTAGATCCAGCGGTTTGCAGGTTGCGGTAAAGTATCGAGCAGCGCAGCATCCCACTGGTTTTCCACTCCGCTTACGGAAAGAAAGGTGCGTTCGCCGTCCGGTTCCACCAGCGCCAGGCACCAGCCGTTATCGCCTTTCGTGGTTTCCAGCACGCTATGGATGCCATATTCCGTCAGCTTTTGCCGCACGATACTGGCCCAGGTGCCGTTACCGAGCGGCAGCGCGTTGACCGAGGGAATGCCAAGGCGATGCAGCGCAATCGCCACGTTCAGCGCGCAACCGCCAACGTTAACGCCCTGCTGGTGAAGCTCGATATCGCTGCCGCGGTGCGGCAACGAATAAGCATCGGCAATCACATCGACCACCGCCGCGCCAACCACGCATACCGGCAGCCGACCCTCCAGCCGCGCCAGGTCGTCAGGCGTCAGCATAGGCGGCCTCGCGCTGCTGGCGGAAACGGGTGAAAGTGCGGCTGTAGTGCGTAAAATCCAAATCGTTGGCCGCATCCAGTTCCGCTTTCAGCTGCGCATCGATGCCATCAATGCCGTGCAGCGCGCCGCATATCGCCACCGCCATTGCGCCAATGGTATCAGTATCGCCGCCGAGGTTGGCGCAAAGAATGGCGCAGCGATTAGGATCGGTGTCGGCCAGTTCTACCATCGCGATCGCCGCCGGCACCGATTCGATGGTGCCGGTTCCGGTGCCGACCAGATCGTAAATCTGCTGCATCGTCGACTCCACGCCCCTGCCCTGCGCGACCACGCCAAGCGCCAGCTCCAGACGCGCCGCCATAGAGGCGCTGAACGTCGTCACGCGTTTTTCCTGCGCAGCCCGCGCTATCGTCGGCAGTTCATCGCGGATAGTCGCCCAGCTCGCGCCGTCAATCGCGCGCGAAACCGCCCAGGCAATCACCGTGGCGCCGGAGATCGCCACGTCGGATTTGTGCGTCGGGCTGGAGGCCAGCGCTACCGCATCGATAAAGGCGTTGAGATCGCGTGCCGGCAGCAGGCAGCCCAGCGGCGATACGCGCATGGCCGCGCCGTTGGTCATGCCGTTGTTCTCCAGTTGCGCCACCGGCGTGCCGTTTTTCAGCGCGTTAAGGGCAATTTTTGACGTGGGTCCCAGCACGTTCTTATTGAACGCATCAAAGGCTTCTGCCCAACGCAGAATATTGGCTCCGATTGTTTCCGCATGGATTTCGCCATCGTGCGTGACGATGGCGTCGGCCAGCGCCAGCGCCATTGAGGTATCGTCGGTAAAGGCCGCCTGGCCAAAATAGCAGGCGGCATTGTTTTCTGCCGGACCGGGCAGAAAGCGATCGATCCAGCCAAAGTGCTGTTTCACGCGACTGCGCGGCCATAATTCCGAAGGCATTCCCATTGCATCGCCCAGCGCCTGGCCATAAAACGCGCCTAAAATCCGTTTCTCCTGATGTGTCATCGTCATGGTTAAATCCTTTATTTATTGCTGTCAGCGGTTGCTGATTGCCCGAAAGCGGTGAGTTCGTCGCTGCGTTTTTTACCGTCGCGGAACAGCAGAATGAAAGCGATGGTAATGATGACAATCATTACGCTGCCGAACATCCACATGCCTGCCCAGTTGAACGTCTGGCCATTGCGCGGCGAGTCGTAAGCAAACATCTCCTGCATCAGATAGCCGCCAAGGCGGTAGCCGAGCAGGCTGCCAATCCCCTGGCAGGCCAGCGTAATCAAGCCCTGCGCGGCGTTGCGCATCGCCACCGGCGCTTTTTTATCAACGTAGATATAGGCGGTAATAAAATAGAAGTCGTAGCTGACGCCGTGTAACAGAATGCCCATAAACAGTAAACCGATGGTCAGCATGTTTTGATCGCCGCCGAACACGAAGAAGGCGTAACGCAGCGCGGCGGTAAACAGCCCCAGCAGCAGGACTTTGCCAATACCGAAGCGTTTGATAAAGAAAGGCAGCGCCAGAAGAAAGAAAATTTCTGATATCTGGCCAAGCGTCATCCAGCCGGTCGCGTGCGGCAGTCCCACTTCCGTCAGGTAGCCTTCGGCAAAAATGTAATAGAACGCCAGCGGCATGCTGAACAGGAACGAGCAGACAAAGAACACGAGGAAGCTGCGATCCTTTAACAGGTGCAACGCATCAAGACCCAGCGCCACGCGCAGGCTGAATTTTCCGGTGCTTTTCGGCTCGGTAGCGGGCAGCGTCAGCGCAAAAATGCCCAGCGCCAGCGAACTGGCGGCCGTGATAAGCAGCGGCACGTTGCTGGCGGAGATATCGCCAAAGCCGAGCAGCGGCGGCAGAAATCCGCAGGCGATGCCTGAGGCGATCCAGCCGATCGTGCCCATAACGCGAACGCGCGGGTAGTCGCGCTCCACATCGCCAACATGCGAGAAGGCGATACTGTTGGTCAGCGCGATGGTTGGCATATAAGTGAGCGCGTACAACAACAGTAGCGGAAAGAAACCGCTAAAGTGGGTCTGTTGCGCGGCGAAATAGATCAGGATCGATCCAACGATCATCAACAGCGACAAGACCTTCTGCGCCTGGAAAAAGCGGTCCGCCAGCGATCCGACGAGGATCGGCGAAAGAATAGCGGCAAGCGAAGTACAGGCATAGCACCAGGCGATCTCAACTGGCGTGAAGCCGTTTTTACTGAGAAAGGCCCAGAGCGGCACGAACCATGCGCCCCAGATAAACCATTCCAGAAACATCATAAACGATAGTTTTGGTATTGCTGTTTTCATTGGATCACTCTCCCCGGTGGTGGTGAGACCAATCTAACACCACAAATAATACCTTTATAATACCATCGGCGGATTATTTGAACTACTCCACAATATTTAATTTATTGTTAACAGACGGCTGCGGCAGAAAAATGACAACTTAAGCACGCGATATCAGCCAGGCACCGGGAAGCAGCATTAACTTTTCCGGCGCCTGATAAGTTCCGCCAGCTTTCTGGCTCCGTAACGCAGAGCATCGTCCGAAGAAGGCGTGCCAGTTGCAGACTCAGGATACAAAAATTTAAGCGTCAGACCTCTGACTCCAATTTGTCGTTGCTTGTTTAGCCCTCCGGGATGATTAAGCGCTTTATTCGCAAGTCCTTGAACCTCTTCTATACTTTTTCGCGTCCGGTACAGATTTCAGCTACTGCCTGCGCTGCGCTTACAAACTTTGTTCACTGCATGTTCGAAGCGGATTTCAGTCGATAGCTCTGTTTCCGGCCAGTTACCTCAATTCAACAGGGTTATTTTCAACAGGGGATACACTTGCTATGTCGCTTTCTCAATCTGCACGTTGGGGCATCATGCTATTGCTCCTGGCCGCTGTAGTTGGCTTCGTGCTGGCGCTTTATGCCTGGCTAACACCGCTGACCGGCGTCACCGGAACCATTGGCGCACTGGGCGTCGCTGTCGCTAACGTTGTTCTGGCTGTGCTTGCTTTCCTGCTTCGCGCCAGCTCAAACCGCGGTTCCCGCATTTTCTGGGCCATCATTATCCTGCTGGTTCTGTTCGGAATAGGTTTTGCCGCGCTACTTCTCCATCAGTGGATAATTACCGCAGCCATGGTAGTGGGTCTGGCAGGGCTGATTGCTATGCTCAGCAGTCCGGTCAACCACGCTAAATTAGCCAGAGCTTGAGGAGCGTCACTTGTATAATGACAAACGTATAAATGTGGTGGCGGGCAGCCTGACAGCGCTGGCTTTGCTGATGTTCCCGGCAACCCTGCTGGCTCAGAAGAACGATGCCCAGGCTACTCAGGGAACGCATAACGATCTCGACGTTGACGCTGCCGACCAGCAGTCGCCCGGCATGACGATCACCACGAAAGAGGCAGCATCCGGCAAACAGAATAACCAGCAAGTGGAATCTGACGCCCATGCAGCGACACCGCTGGTACCCGCATCGGCGACATGGGACAGCTTCCACGGCCAGTTGAACGCGCAAAAATACAGCCCGCTTAAACAGATCACTGCCGATAATGTCGGGCAACTGAAAAAAGTGTGGGAATTCCATACTGGCGACGTTGCGGATGGTAAAGGCGCAACCCCGGCGACTGTCTGGTCAGCCACGCCGATATTCGCTAACGACACCCTTTACATCGGTACGCCGTTCTACCGGTTGATAGCGCTCGATCCGGGCACAGGTAAAGAGAAATGGAGCTATGACACCAAAGCGCCGCGCGAAGCGCTGACGCAACCCGTATTAAAAAACCGGGGTGTGGCTTACTGGCAGGCGAAAAACCCGGTCGCCGGGCAGGCATGCCAGAAAATTGTTTATATGGGTACGGTTGACGGAAAGCTTTATGCGCTGGATGCCGATTCCGGCAAGCCATGTGAGAACTTTGCAGATCGCGGCGTGCTGAATGTCGAACAATGGAACACCATAAACGCGAAGTTTCCGCTTTCGCTGCTGCAGCCGCCAACGGTGGTGGGCGATCATCTGATCTTCGGCTGGGCGGGTAAAGACTGGGCTTACGAAGAGGCGCCGCCGGGAACCGTTTTCTCCGTCAACGCAAAGACTGGCAAACGTGAATGGACCTTTGACGCGATCCCTGCTGATATTCGTAAACGTACCGGAACCGCAAACGTCTGGACGCAAATGTCTGCCGATATCGCGCACGGTCTGATTTACCTGCCGGTTTCATCGCCTTCGCCTAACTACTGGGGCGGCAATCGCGTCGATGCCATACCGTTAGGCACCTCGACTACGGCTCTGGACGTTAACACCGGCAAAGTCGTCTGGTCGCGCCAGTGGGTGCACCATGATGTCTGGGATTATGACATCAACTCCGCGCCGACCCTGATGGACATCACGGTTAACGGCAAACCGATCCCGGCGCTGATACAGGCCACCAAGCAGGGCTTTCTGTTTGTGGTTAACCGTCTGACGGGTGAAGATGTCTGGCCAATCGAAGAGCGTCCGGTGCCGCAGGGCGACGGTTCGGTGCAGGGCGAAAAATTGTCGCCAACCCAGCCCTTTCCGACCAAACCCGCGCCGCTGCTGGATCAGTCAAAAAAACCGGCATTATGGCAGCTGGCTGATATCGTCGGCGCTGGCCAGTGTTCGCGTTTGTGGGATAAGCTGAGCTACGAAGGTATGTATACGCCGCCAACCACCAAGGGCGAGGGTGCGCTGACCTATCCTGACAGTTCCGGCGGCGTGCAATGGGGCGGTGTGGCATTCGATCCTCAAAGCCAGATCGCGGTCGTGAACACGTCGCATATCGTTCAATACGTGAAGCTTTACAGTCGCGAAGATTACGATAAAGCGAATACCGGCTCCGGCAACGAGAATGGTTTCGCAGCGCAGGAAGGCGCGCCTTACGGCATGCGTCTGCTGGTCGCGCGTAACTGGCTGGGCATGCCGTGCTGGAAACCGCCATTTGGCGAATTGGTGGCGCTGGACATGCATACCGGTGACGTGAAGTGGCGCAGGCCGATTGGTGCGTCTCAGCAGTACGGCTTTTTCATGCCGGAAAGCTGGGGTTCTCCGACCATCGGCGGCCCTGCCGTCACGGCAGGCGGCGTCATTTTTATCGGTGCCTCGATGGATGCCAAAGTGCGTGCTTATTCGCTGGATAGCGGTAAAGAGCTGTGGTCCGATCAAGTTGAAGCGCCAGCCGTGGCGAATCCTTCCGTTTACGCCTGGAAAGGACGTGAATACGTGGCTTTCGTGGCCGGTGGCAACACCATCCTGAAGGATCAGGTCGGCGACCAGGTCGTGGTTTACGCTTTGCCCGAAAGCAACCAGTGAGTATACGCTGGCAGGCCAAATCGGTCATGTTAGCGATGCGCTAAGCCTGAAATTAGCGGCTGAGCTGCGTTACAATCCGCAATCCCCTGGGTTGCGGATTTTTTATATTTTTAACAGCCTTGATGTGTCCTTTTTAACCAATCCTGCCTCAGGAAATTTTATTTTATTGTCCTTATTTGAGGCCAGAAGCGGTCTCGTCAGGGAGCAGCGCCGGGAGCTTGCGCGCAGGACGCGGATGAGGTGACGCCAAGCAGCTGCCGCGCCACCGCTTCGGCATGTTCCGCCACCTGCGGCAGTCCCATCAGTTCGCCAAAGCGCGCGCGGGCCGCCGGTCCGGCGACATAGATATGGGGATTGGCCTTTCCCTGAGCCGTAAGGGTTTGCGATAGCGCGTTGACGTGAATGCCGAGCGCCAGCGGATCGGCCTGGATGACGCCCTCTTGAGCAAGCTGCCGCAGCAAAGCATCGCTGTTGAGCAGCGCGCCATGCGCCGGTCCGGTCGTGACGATCACTTTATCCACCACCCGTTCTTCGGGGATTGAACCACGCGGTTGCAGCGTGAGCTGAATGCCTTTATCGGTCGCAGCGGCGGCGAGCAAACGGGCGGCGAGAACACTGAGCTGGCCGCTGGCCTGTAGCTGGTGCAATACCGCATGCACCTGCGGAGCGATGCGGTAACGGTGGACGTCCCACCACGGCCGCAGATGACGCAGAAAACGGCGCTGCTCTTTCAGCGAGAGCGATTGCCAGATCTGCTGTCCATGACGGCGTATATCATCCAGCACCAGCTGCCAGGGCAAATTTTCTGCAGCAGCTTGCTTAACCTCCCGGCGAACCCGGCGCAACCAGCCGCGCGCGCTGGCCTGCTGCGGCTGACAATAATCCAGCGTTCGGTTCTCATAGATACCGCTCAGGTTATTGCGCGGCAGCAATCCATGACGGGAAAAAACGGTGATGTTGCCGCGATGGCCCTGACGATGCAGCGAGGCGACCATATCTGACATGGTCAAACCCGATCCGATGATCGCCACGCGATCGTCGATGTTTACGCTTGCCAGAGCGTCGCGTTGCCAGGGGTCGGCAATCAGACTGGCGTGACCGCGTAACATATTCAGGATGCGGGGCACCTCAGGGGGCGGATGGCTGATCGCCAGCACCACCTCGTCAGCGCGATATTCGCCGCCTGAAGCTGTAGTCACCACGCCGTTATGCAATGCGACGGCCCGATCGCGCAGGTGAGTCAGTTTTACCGCAGTATGCTGCTTAGCCTGGTTGAACCGTTCATTGACCCAGCGACCGAACTGTCCGCGCTGCGGATAAAGATTGCCGTCGCTCCAGAGCGCGTCAGGATCCGCGTTAAAATCAGACGAAGCGCGGAACCAGCGATCAAAAACGCCCTCTTCATCGCCGGCGAGCTGCATGCGTGAGGCCGGGACATTGATACGGTGCGCCGGATCGTCGGTACTGTAAGCGACGCCCTGCGCCAGCTGCGGGCGCGGCTCAATCACCGTGACGTTGAGACCGGCATGACCAAGACGCGCAAGGTGAATTGCCAACGCCGTCCCGGTAAATCCACCGCCGATGATGACAATATGCTTATCTGACATAAACCTTGCTCCTGTTTTAGCTGGCGTTGGCGGCGGCGTTCGCCTCCTCAGAAAATTGGTCAAAATGAAGCGGATACTATTTTCCCGTACCGGCAGGAATAAGGGTTTCGCCCCTTCCATACGGATAGAAACTCGAATGCTTCGTTACGGCATCGACCACCCACTTTTGTCCGTGAGTGTAGACGCTACCCCTGACAAGTTCTGCCGCCTCGCGCGCGGTCAGGTGAAACGTCTGACGCTGTGGGAATATAAATAAGCGCGACATGTAACCTAATCTACATCTGCAACAGGCGCTTATTTAGTAAATGAGGCTAAAAAGTCGCTTATCAAAGGGTCCGACACCAGATGCGTCTTATTTCAGACGCACCGCTGATGAAATTTATGCGTATTATCCAGTCACTGAAAAAGCGTCAGGCCGTTGTGTTTATCAGCGCTGTTTCCATGCTTTCACGACAACCGCGGGCGACTTCCCAGAGATCCAGCTCCCAGTTGCGCGGGCTGAGCAGCTCGGGAGACCAGACGCCGTCGTAGCCGGTCGCTTTTACCGCCTCGACCCAGCGCGGAATGTCCACCTCGCCTTCGCCGGGCGCATAGTTGCGCTGCACCTGCTCATCCCAGGCTTCACCGGGTCGGGCGGCGCGGCCATCGCAAAAATGCACGCCATAGATCAGATTTTTATCCATGGCGGCGACCTCTTCCGGCCGGGATTTTCCGCCCGCGTGCAGGTGCCAGAAATCGATCACCACGCCGACGTTATCTTTGCCGCTCTGCTGGATAAGCGCCAGCGCCTGGCTCAGGGAGTTGAAAGCGGTAAAGGCCACAAATTCGATCTGAAACTTAATGCCCAGCGGCTTGCCGATATCGGCGATGGCCGAGATATTTTCCAGCAAAACGGCGTTGCGTTCCGCTTCGGAGAGAGCATCGATTTCCGTTAGCGCCATGATCTGCACTACCGGGCAATTCAGCTCAACCGCGGCATGGCAAAGCTTTTCCGCTTCCTGCATCAATGCCGCCCGCTCCTGTTGCCAGGCCGGCGCGCTCGCCTCGTCAATATCGTCAAAACCGACGATCGCCATCGAAAGGCCTGCCTCCCGTAGCGCATCCATGGCGCCCAGCGCCAGCACGTCGTTTTCGCAAAACAGCGCATCCACTGGCGACGTGGTATCTGGTCGTTGCAGATAATCACGCAGGGTTTCATAGGCCAGCCGACGCTCGTAATGACCGGCAGTCAGCAACAGATCCAGCGGCTTGCCCGCCGCCGCAAGCCCGTCGCGATAGCCTTCCATACGCAACAGATGACTGGAGCAGGTATCCGGCCCTTTCATATAGCCGTAGGTTTGATAATCCTGCGCCAGCAGCAGCGCGGCGATTTGTTGCCCCGCCTGATATCCGTCGTTGGCCACACTGTCGATACCCGGCTCGTCAGCGTTGCGAAACACCTGTACCAGCGGTATGCGATGAATATCCTGCGCGATCGCTTTCATTTCATCGGTCAGCAGCGTGCCCAGAAACAGAATGCCGTCCACCTGCAGCTGATCGGCCATCGTCATCACCGAGCGGTAGTTTTCCCCTTCGGTGATATTCAGCAGCAGCGCGGTATAGCCGCGCGCCTGTAGCTGACGGGTCACGGCATCCAGCATCATCATCGAATGCAGATTTTTCAGCTCGTCTATCGCCACGCCGATAATCTGCGTGCGCTTCTGCGACAGGCTGCGCGCCAGCAAATTTGGTCGATAACCCAGCGCATCGGCAGCAGCCAGCACGGATGCCCGCGCTTTTTTCGAAATAGAGGCGCCGTCAGTAAAGGCGCGGGAAACGGTCCATTTCGATACGCCAGCCATCTGCGCGACATCGCTGGCGGTCGCCTTGCGCTGCTGTGCTACGTTAACTTTTTTGGTCATATTTTCTGCATTCTGTCAGCGGGTTACGGGCTAATGCATTGAATGTCAAACAGAGCCGAAATGAAACCTTTCGCCTGTAGAAATGCCGGTTGTTGAACACTGTTAACAGCCATGAAAATTTGTTGTTGCGATTATGTTAATCTGTGCACCCGATTGCAAATATTTTTACTCCCGGGTGCAAAAAAATATTGATCATGAAGAGCTCTGCACTCGTCAGCCATTTTGAATTGAAGCGCCAGTGAAACTGCTGGTCCGCATCGAACTCAGCCCGTTGCTGAATCCGGCGCAGCGTCGATTTGAGGATGCGGGATCAGCGCGCAGACCCGATCGCTGTTTGTCCGTTGCTGCCCGGGTTTATCAATCCTGATCGTTCTGACGCATCGGCATCCTGTCGATAGTGGATAACAGCGCTTCTGAGCTGACCGGCGCTTTTTCACGAATTTTTATTCCGCCATCCTTACCGACCAGCACCACCTCAAAGCCATGGGGTTGAAGCTGTGAACGGAGATGCCCGTTCTTAGCGGGGGCCGTATCGCTCAGTACGATAATGTCGCGTTCGGCCAGCGCCGCCCGGCTCTGTTCCAGCATTTTTATCTGCCGAATATAATCAGCGTCTTTTTCTGACGGAGCAAAAATCACGACGGGACGATTGCGCCATTGATATTGATTCAGATCGGCGACGTTGGGGTTTAAAGAGCGGAACAGCGTGCCGTCTGCCGCCCGGGCGGTAGCAAGCGACGCCAGCAGCAGGCTTAACGCCAGCAGTACGCCGGAACGCAGGCATGATGGTGCCGGGAAGAGCGAAGTCATACGCATGATTGTATTTTCCCACCGGAATTAACCGCGCGTGCGATGGTTAACCATCAGAGCGCAGTTGAGCTGAAGAGTACTGTTTAAAGCCTGGCGGAAATTAAATCGTCTGTGAATTATTTGACCTGAATTTACTAACAGGACCAGTATGCGCAATGGAACAGGACGCGGCGCGCTGTTCGCGCTTATCGCCGCGTTGTGCTCCGCCACCTCCAACGTACAGATTCGTTTCCTGAACGGCGTTGAGAAGCCCGGTGCCATCGTTTTCTATTTCTCATTGATGACCATGCTGATCGGCCTGTTTTACCGCGCTGTTTGGCTGGCGCATGCCTTTACCGCTGCAGTGGCTGCTGCTGATCGGCTGCGGATTTTCGGCGGCATGGCGCAGATTTTGGTGACGCTGAGCCTGCGCTATACCGACGCCTCGCTGCTGGCGCCTTTCGATTACACCACTCTGGTGTGGTCGATGATGATTGGCTATCTGTTCCTGAACGTTTCCCCGGCCCGTCAACGTCGCGCGCAGATTATGCGTTTCTCTTTATAACAATTCGCCTGATTCACACGTTACAGTGTAACGTTAAGCCCTGCGGCGCGCTTATTGATTAAAATTCGACCGCCGATACGCATAAAAAAACCGGCAAAACCTCTATGCCGGTTCTCTTTCTACAAAAAAACTCATCCTGGCCGTCTGCCTGCGGTACGTAGCGTCGCCATCACGCCCCATAGCGCGATGACGACCAGTATCAAGCCCAGCCCGATCATGGCGTTAAAGGCAAAGGTTTTATACAGCAGAAAGCCCGCGATACAGCCTGTCAGAAAGGAAAAAATGGTAGTGAGATGGGTATAGAGCACTTTTCGGTGCGTGAACTTATCGGCAGCTTCGCTGCGGCTGAACGAGGCGTGCAAAAAAGAGCCGAGAGCGATACCGGCATCGGTCAGCGTCCCGGTAACATGGGTCGAGCGAATCCGTCCGTTGGAAAGTTGGGTAGAAGTAGAGTTATGAATACCCATCAGAAAACCCAACATCACCAGGATTTCCCCGTTGTTATCCTTTGAATAAAACATTTTTTCAAAGGTTGAGGTCAGGGTGAGCGCGGCGCCTTCCACCAGCAGGATCAGACAGAAAATGGTTCTGATATTTCTTTTCAGCCCGGCGGCGACCACCAGCCGCGAGGTCATGGAACCGATAATAAACGCCACGATCAGCACGGCTAGTAACTGTAAATCATGCAGATCGGAACTGGACACTTCGGTAGAAAATTGCGACGCGTTTCCGCTCATATGTGAAGGGAAAAAACCAAAAGCGCCAAACGCCATCGCATTCAATACGCCAGCGGTGGTCGCCAGCGCCAGGGCAAGGTAGCGATCTTCGGTATGCGTACGGATTTTCTTCTTTTTTATCAGCACAATGTTTTCCTGTCGTGGGGGCAAGGGGATAAGCGCCGCGAAAGCGCCCAACTTCTTCAGAATAGGCGCTGACAGAAAAAATGCCGGTAAAATTACCTGTTTTTCACCCTTCAACCTGTTGAAAAGCATGTGCTTTATAAATTTAGCTCAGGATTTCTCCAGTAATGTAAAGCGGCGCTGATCCCGCCCCGCCTGGCGAAAGGCTTCTCAGCGTCCAGCGACTGGACGCTGAGAAGGTTTAATGACGCTCTTCCGCCACGCCGCACCAGCGCACCAGCGTCAGCGCGATCGCTTTAGTGCAGGCGACCAGATCGGCAATCGATACATGCTCGTTCGGCTGATGCGACATCGCCGGGTCGCCAGGGCCAAAATTAACCGTCGGCGTTTGTCCCAGCGTGCTCGGCAGGCCAATATCGCTGTGCGCGCCAAATCCGGCCAGCTGTGGGTTGAGTTCTGCCTCTTTCACGCCTTGCTGAAAAGTCGTGACGAAAGGATGTTCAGCTTCGATCTCGGCGCAATCGGCATCCAGAATCCATTCAACCTTTGCCGGATGTTGCGCCAGATAAGGATCCATCGCGCAGATTCTGGCGACGTGAGCCTCGATCTCCTTTTTCACATGGCCGCCCAGCCCCTTCTCATCTTTTTCTGACGGCAGGTATTGCACATCAATCACGATTTCAGCGCGGCCGGCGATTGAAGCGGGATGCTCCCCCACTTTCAGCTGGGTAACAATAATCTGGTTGGGCAGCGCCATCAGCGGATGGTTCTTGTTCGGCTGCGTCTGCCAGCGGCGGTTGAGAACATCCAGTCCATCCAGCATCTGTCGGCACAGCATCACCGCATCAACCGGGCCGCTGCTCTGCCAGCTATTGGGCGTCAACTCGGCGTGACCGCCAATGCCGTCCAGAATAATGCGGCCCCACAGAATGCCGTGGCATATCGGTGAAATGCGGTTGGCGGTCGGTTCGGTCATGATGCCTGCGTCGGCCTTAAATCCGCGATCGACCATCGCCAGCGAGCCCATGCCGCCGATCTCCTCATCCACCACGGTGGTGAATACCACGTCGCCGGCCAGCCGGATATTGAGATCCTGCAACAGTTCTACCGCCATCAACATGCAGGCTACGCCCCCTTTCATATCGACCGCGCCGCGCCCGTAAATCGCATCGTTCTTTATTACCGGCACAAAGGGATCGCTGTGCCAATGTTCCGGCGGCCCTGGCGGCACCACATCAATGTGTCCTGTCAGCATCAGCGATTTTCCGCCGCCGGCCCCTGTCAGGATGCCGCCCAGATTAGGCCGGCCTTCGAAAGTTCGTCCTTTATTCGCGCCCGGCCTTCCCTGATATTTTTCATACAGCGCCGGACCATCAGGGTCCCATAAGTCCGTCTCCATGCCCAGCGCGCTCAGGCGTTGCCGGAGATAAAGCTGACAATCGCGCTCTCCCGGCCCGGCTTCGCGCGGATCGACCTTGACGATGGAGGGAAACGCCAGCAAATCGCATAATGTTTGCGCGATACGTCCGGCGCTGGCATCAACATGCGCGTTAATTTTTTCAGTCAGGCTCATGATTTATCTCCGATAGATGAAAAGACGTTGCGCCATCAATAAGACGATTAACAGCACGCCCACCACGCCCAGCTGCCATACGCTGTTAAGTCCCAGTTGCAACATGCAGGTTTTAATGGTGACCAGCATCAGCGCGGCGGCCAGCACGCCCGCTACGCTGCCGCGCCCGCCAAAAATGGCGACGCCGCCGAGCAGTGCGGTGGTCAGGGACTCAAGTTCGAGGTTGACGCCGATTTCCGGGCGCGCGCTGCCGAGCCAGCTCAGCGAAATAAAGCCGGCGCAGCCAGCCAGCAAACCGCTCAGGCAGTAGACCAGCAGCCGCAGACGATCGACCGGAATGCCGACCAGCCGCGTGGCCTGCTCGTTGAAGCCGCAGGCATAAACCCATTTGCCCCACGCGCTTTTGCTTAATATCAGCCAGGCGAAGAAAAAGGCCGGGATTACGCAGGTGAGAAACGGCAACGGGATAAAAAAGCTGGCGCCCCTTCCCCACTGCGTCAGCTCGGGCGGCACGCCAGCGATGGCGGCGCCGCCGGTAAGCGCCAGCGCCAGGCCGGAAAACAGGTAGAAGCTCCCCAGCGTGACGATTAGCGGCCAGAGACGCAGGCGCGCTATCAGTACTCCGTTGACGGCGCCCGCCAGCGCGCCGCTCACTAAACAAATCAGCGGCAGCAGCGCAGGGTTGACGCCCTGATTCAGCGCCAGCATGCCGATCACGCCGGAAAGCGAGACGTTGCCGCCGACGGAAAGATCGATGCCGCCGCCGCCGGTCATGATCACCAGAGCCTGCCCCAGCGCGACCAGCGAAAGCAAAGTGGCGAACTGCAAAATGGAGACGATCGACCACGACGCCAGCATTTGCGGCAGCGCGACGACAATGCCGACGCCCAACAGCAGCCACAAAGCGATTAACAGCGCCGCGTCTGGAAATTTGCGCCAGATGCTCATGCGACCCTCCTGAAGAGCGACATACGGCTGCTCGCCGCTTCGCTGCTTAATACCAGCAGCAGCACGGCGCCGGTCACTACGGTTTGCCACAGCGAAGGCACGCCGCTCAGCAACAGGCCGTTTTGCAGAATGCGCAGCAGCAACACGCCGAGCAGCGTGCCCAACAGGCTGCAGGAGCCGCCGGTAATGCGCGTGCCGCCCAGCACCACGGCGGCAATCGCCTCCAGCGCCAGGCTGCCGCCTACGGTCATTTCAACGTTGCGATAGGTCGCGATATAGCAGGTCGCAGCCAGGCCGCACAGCAAGCCGCTGATCAGGAACGTCGCGATGCGCACCTGCGTTACCGGAATGCCCGCCAGCCGCGCCTTCTCTTCCGAGTTTCCCGCCGCCAGCAGCCATAATCCGTACGGCGTCTGGCGCAGGGCCAGCCACACCGCGCCCCACGCCAGCATAATGATCCACGCCATCACCGGAATGCCGAGCAGGGGATGCATCAGCCCGTTGGTCAGCGTGCCCGGCAAGCCGGAGAGCCATTGACCGCCGAGCAGCACAAACAAACCGGTACGCCAGATGCCGAATAAACCGAGTGTGCCGACAATCGACGGGATACGGCCTGTCACCACCACCAACGCCGTGATCAGCCCCGCCAGCATCCCTGTCAGCGGACCTGCAATCGCCGCCAGCCACGGCGACTGCGTCATCAACAGCTGCCCGACGCCCCACGCCGCCACCCCCATCACGACGCCGACGGAGACATCAACGCCGCCCATCGCAATCACCAGCGTCATCCCGAGGGCGATAAGCAACAGCTCGCTGCTGTTACGCAAAATAGTGAGCAGGTTATCGGCGGTAGCGAACCAGGGCGAAAGCCATGAGAAGCCGACTGCGGCTGCAAGGGCGATAGCCAACAAGGCGACCTCCCGAAGAGTCATGTGCATGCGAAGCCCCGTCAGAAGTTAAACTGGTCGACATTCTCTTTGGTAAACACCGCTGGCTGGCCTAACAACAGCACGCCGGTTTTACTGTCAAACTTCACCGGTTCCGCGAAACCGGATACCGGGTTTTCAGCGCTAAAGGCTTTGCCGTCGATGAGTTGTTTGCCGGCCCACACCGTCAGATAACCGAGCTTTTCGGGATCCCACAGCACGGTGTAACCGAACGCGCCGCTTTTCAGGTAGGCGCGCGCGGTATTCGGGCTGCAAAACCCGCTGCCGACGACTTTGCCGTTTTTTCCTGCCGTTTCGATGGCCTGCGCCACGCCCGGACAGGTGGTCGACGCCATGGCGATCACCCCTTTGAGATCCGGGTTCGCTGACATCAGGTCGGTGGTTATCTGCGCGGCGCGACTGGCGGAACCGCCGGCATATTGCGGCTTCAGCAGCGTGATGCGGGGATACTTGCTCTTTACCCGCTGCTGCATAAAACCAATCCAGCTGTTAAGGTTGGAGGCGGTCGCTTCGCCTGAAACGATGCCGATTTTTCCGTTCTCGCCGACGCGCTTCACCATCTCATCAATAATGGCGTCGCCCAGGCCCTGGTCGGTGGCCTGAGCCACATAAACCGGCCGCCCGCTGTCAGGCGCGTCGCTGTCGCTGGTAAACAGATGCACATTGCTGGCTTTCGCCTGCGCCATCACCGGCGCAATGCTCGATGCGTCAAGGACGCTGACGCCGATAGCATTGACCTTCTGCGCAATCAGGTTCTGTACAATCTGCAGCTGATCCATCGGATTGGTATCCACCGGCCCGCTGTAGACAAACTCCACGCCCAGATCCTTTGCGGCGCGTTTACCGCCCGCTTCCATCGCCTGAAAATAAGGGATGCCGATAATCTGCGGCACAAAGGCCACCTTTTCCGCCGCCGCAGCGACTCCGGAGATCAGCAGTGAAAGAGAACAGAGAGCAGTAGCAGTGCGTCGCATGATTTTTTTCCCCTGAGTTGGTCATCAGATGTTTTCAAACGCGCGTGCATCGGGATGCGCGCCGGTAATCAGTGAAACGATTTCATCCTGCGTGGTTTCGGCGCGGCGACGCTCGGCGATTTTGCGTCCGCGGCGAAACACCACCATGCGGTCGGCCACCGCAAACACATCGCTGATGTTGTGGCTGATCAGCACCACCGCGCAGCCGCGTTCGGCGAGGCGGCGCGTGAGTTGCAGCACTTTCTGCGTTTCCGCCACCGCCAGCGCCGCGGTGGGTTCATCCATAATCACCAGCTGCGCGTTGAGGTTAAGCGCGCGGCAGATCGCTACCGCCTGACGCTGGCCGCCGGACAAGCTGCCGACCGCCGCTTCGGCGTCGGAGATATGCGCATCGAGATCTTTCAGCAGCCGATCGACCTGTTCGCGCATGGCGCGGCGTTTAAGAAAGGGGATGCCCAGCACGCGGCGTTTCAGCTCGCGCCCCAGAAAAACGTTCTCCGCAATGCTGAGGTTTTCCGCCAGCGCCAGCTCCTGATAAATGGTGGCGATGCCATGTTCCGCCGCCTGGCGCGGCGATGCGAAGTTGACGGCTTTGCCCTCGATCCAGAGCTCGCCGTCGCTGGCGCCATAAGCGCCCGACAGCACTTTGGTAAAGGTGGATTTTCCGGCGCCGTTGTCGCCCAGCAGCGCCAGCACTTCGCCGCGATAAATCGATAAGTTGACCTGATTCAGCGCGGTTAAGGCGCCAAAGCGTTTGCAGATGTTACGCGCTTCGATGAAACAGCTAGTCATCGGTGCTCTCCGGCCAGGCGGCGCTGTGGAAATCGATCTCCCACTGCAACACGGCGCCGTAGAGATCGGAAAGGCTCTGTTTCTCATCCGCGCTGAGCGCCAGCGCGCAGCGATCCAGCTCGGTTTTCAGCCAGATCGCCTGCTGATAAAACGCCTCTTCGGCGTGCATCTCGACCCAGCGCCGCAGATCCCCATCCTGTTGCGGCTGCGCGCTGACGCGTTTGCACCAGTGGTAATACATCCACTCCGCGCCGAACATTAACGTGATGATCTCGGCATAGCTGCCCTGGCGCGCGACGTTGAGCATGCCGTCGCGGAACGCCGTCACGCCCGGCACGTCGTCGGGGTAATCCGCCGGATTGATATTGCGCCGCGCCATGACCTCCTCGAACCAGGCGATCTGCGTATCGACCAGCGCGTTGAGTACGCCAATCAGCCAGCGCTGCTGGCGGATATCGGGCGCTTTGCTCACGGCAAGCGCGAAGATGGCGATAGCCGTCGCGACGAAATTGCTTTCAAACACCAGGTAGCGATTAAATACCGCATCCGGCAGCCGATCCTGCTCAATATCCCGCACAAACCGGTGCTGCTGCATGCTCTGCCACGCTGCCTGATGCTGTTCCAACAGGGAGTCGGAAAAAGATTTCATCACGCCTCCTCCAGCGCGGATTGCGCAACGGACATGAAGTGTTTAACCCGCGCCAGCTCGACCTCGTTCCACCACACGCCGTCGACTTTCAGCGTGCTGGCGACAATCACGCCCTGGGTGCGTCCCAGGATTTGGCAAACGTTGTCAGGCGTGACGCCGGATCCCACCAGCAACGGCAGTTCAGTGGCGGTGCGGATCTCATCGATTTCAGTCAGCGTGGCGCTGTCGCCGGTACGCTGTCCGGTGGCAATGACCGCATCGGCTTCGAAAAAGTCCACATCGCGCGTCAGTTCCTGAATGGATCGATCGGCCACAATTGCATGGCTGCCGTGCTTAACGTGGCTGTCGGCGAAGACGCGAATATGTTCGGCGCGCAATTGGCTGCGATAGCGCAGCGCTTTCGCCGCCGCGCCTTCGATAAAACCTTCATTGGCGATATAGGCGTTGGCCCACTGGTTGACGCGCACGAAATCGGCCCCGCCGGCCAGCGCGGTGGCGATGGCCGGGATCGCGGCGTTGGCTAATACGTTGATGCCAAGCGGCACGCCAAAACGTTCGCGGATCTTTTCCGTAATTACCGCCATAAAAGCGGCGGTTTCCGGGCCGATATCTTCAGGTTTGGCAAAAGGGATATCGCCATGGTTTTCAACAATTAAACCATGTACGCCGCCGGATAAATAATTATCCGCGTCGCGCAACGCGCGTTCAACAATAGATGACAGGGGTTTTCCCCGATATTTTGGCGATCCCGGAAAGGCGTCGCAATGAATAACGCCGATCACCGCTTTGCTACGTGAAAAAATATCTTGTATCGCGTTACTTTTTTCTGCTGATATAGAAGCCATCTCTTTCACCTTATTAACGAGAAAACTATGCGTGTCTATGTTGCAGGCAATATTGTTGTGGATGAAACCTGGTCTGTTAATGAACTTCCGCAAAAAGGCGCGTCGATTCATGGCATGAAAATATCACAGGATATCGGCGGCAAAGGCGCGAACCAGGCGATAGTGATTTCCCGCTGCGGTATTGATACTCATTTAATTGCCGCCACGGGTAATGACACCAATGGGCAATGGATTCGCGAACAGATTTTTTCTGAATCTGTAAACTTATTTCCCGCCGACCCGTTATCCACCCATAGCGACGCCTCAATTATTTTAACCAGCAGCGATGGCGACAATGCGATTATTACCACCACCGCTGCGGCCGATGCATTGCCGCTCGATCGCATTCTGGCCCATTTAACCGCTGCGACAGCGGGCGATATTCTGTTGCAGCAGGGTAATTTCTCGCCCGAGAAAACCCGCGCGTTATTTGCCTGGGCAAAATCCCGGGGACTCATCACTGTTTTCAACCCGTCACCGGTTAATCAGGGCTTTGCCGATTTATGGCCGCTGGTGGATATCGCGGTGGTCAATCAGCTGGAGGCCGATCTGCTCGAACCCGCCGGCATGAGCACCCTGGTTATTACCCAAGGCGCAGCGGGCGCCTGGCTGATCGACAACGCTCAGCGCCAGTTTTGCCCGGCGATCCCGGTACAGACGCAAGATGTTACTGGCGCTGGCGATACCTTCCTTGCCGTGATGCTCGCTTCCGCGCTTTTACGCGGTGTCCGCCCCGATCGCCTCGCCCTGCGGCATGCCAGCGCGGCGGCGGCCATAACGGTAAGCCGTACCGGCACCCTCAACGCCTTCCCGACCCGGGATGAACTCGCTGCGCTTCTGGCCACGCGCAGCGAGTAAGCCGTTACTTAAACAGCGGACGGTAAGTATCTACGTTCGCTTTGGTCACAACCGTTGCCGGCACCAGAATGGTTTTGTCGACGGTTTTACCTTCCGTCAGGGCGTTTAACGCTTTCAGCGCCTCTTCGCCCATCTTTTTGGGATCCTGCTGCAACACCGCCGTGACGTAGCCGCCATCAATGCCGCCGATCGCTTTGGCCGTCAGATCCCAGCCGAAAACTTTGATATCCTGCTGCCGTCCCTGGTTTTCTACTGCCGCGATCGCGCCGAGCAGCGCAGGCTCGCCGGTGGCATAAATCGCCGTTAAATCCGGGTTGCCGGTGATGAGGTTTTCCGCCGCGGTCATGGCGTTATCCTGGATATTCTGTCCGTCGACTACATCCGCCACGGTAATGTTGCTGTTGCTCTTGATGGTCTCTTCAAATCCCTTTTGCCGTTGGTTCTGAATCGCGGAGTTCAGCGCCCCGACAATGCCCAGACGCGCTTTGCCGTTCATCTCTTTTGCGACGTAATCGACAAAATATTTACCGAGGATTTTACCGCCTTCGAGATTATCGACACCCACCTGCGCGGCCTGAGGGCCTGCGGGTAATACTGCATCGATGGCGATTACCGGAATTTTCGCGGCTGCCGCTTCTTTAATCGCGGGCATAATGCCGTTCACGTCAATCGCATCGACCAGAATGCCTTTTACGCCCTGTTGAATATAGTTTTCAATCGCATCGTTCTGCGCAACTGGATTGTCATTGGCGTTATAAATCACCAATTCTTTGCCGCTGGCTTTCGCCGCTTCTTGCGCGCCCTGATTCATCAAATTAAAAAACAGCGCCTGCTGATTAATTTGCACCAGCGCATAGGTGGATGCCGCCTGAGCCAGGGAAAATAATGAACCTGAAAAAATGAGAGCTGACGCATAAAAAATGGAACGCGATTTACCGGTGAAAGATGACATCATTGAGTTCCTCGTCGGGAATTAATAATAATCAGCGTTTCCCAGCATTGACATGCTGAGAGTATTTTCGTTGGCAGGCAAATATCGTTTAACTCATTCAGAACACGGCAACAAGGCTGTGTTTTTGGCGCCACCGATCGCGTTTATTTCGGCATCCCTTCCATTGGGATCGCGTGATGAAATAAAGCCAGTCGGGCTGGGAAGCAATTCCCGGTACTGCGGTAAACTGTTTATACAATTCGCTGAGTAAATTTTTTTGTCAAGTGTTTATTTATCCGCCAGCGGGAAAAGGAAAGCGCTGTATCAGCTGCGCTTAACTGTGTTACAGATAGATCTTCTGGGCAGAAACGGCGGAATGCATGAGTAAAAAACCTGTGTTGTTATCTGATGTCGCGAAGCTCGCAGGGCTTTCGAAGGCCACGGTTTCCCGCTATATGAATCACAGCATCGTTCTGCCTCAGGAAACGATTAACCGCATTGAAACGGCGATCCATACCCTCGATTATCGCGGCAATAGCCTGGCGCGTCGCTTAAGCAAAGGCGGCAGCGAAACCCTCGGCCTGGTGCTGCCGGATATCACCAACCCCTTTTTTGCCGAACTGGCCAACGCGGCGGAAGAGGCGGCTTCCGCGCGCGGTTACAGTCTGGTGCTCTGCATAACGCGCAATAACCCCGACAAAGAGGCGCAGTTTGTCCGCTGGCTGGATACCCGCCAGGTCGATGGCTTGCTGTTCACCACTAACCGTCCCGATAACGGATTGTTGCGCAAAGAGATCCAACGCCAGCGCCACGTGGTGTTGCTGGATGAGGACATTCCCGGCAGCAGCGTGCCCAAAGTTTTTGCCGACAACGTGCAAGGCGGGCGCATCGCTGCTGAACAGCTGATCGCAGCCGGGCACCGGCGTATCGCTTTTATTGGCGGGCCGGAACAGTTGATGAGCGTTCGCGAACGTTATCTCGGCTTTTGCACCGCCATGAAGCAGGCCGGTTTGGCCGTTTCGCCGGAGTGGGTCATGTATGGCGACTATGCGCGCGAGTTTGGGCAGCAGGCGTTAAATCATCTGTTCAGGTGTCATCAGCGCCCTAGCGCCGTCTTCGCCGCCAGCGATTATCTGGTGCTGGGGCTACTCGACGGATTGCGCGCCAGCGGCCTGCAGGCGCCCGCCGCGCTTTCTCTCGTCGGCTTTGACGATGCCAACTACGCCGATCTTACCCACCCGCGTATCTCCACCATCCGCCAGCCCGCGCGCGAGCTGGGCCATACTGCGGTAAACATCATGCTGCGCCTGCTGAATAACGACGCCGATATCCCAATGGAGACACGTTTGCCGGTGGAATGGATTGAACGGGATTCGATTGGATTTGTTAGCAACGTCCCAAAATGATGCAAAAGTGCACAAAATTAGCGCAAAAAGTAAGCCGTTCTGTGTTATTCCTGTAATTAAAGTAAACCGGTTTACCTCTGCCTGATGAAACATTCTTTGTTTTAGAAAGGGTTAGGCCGGAATGCGATGCCTGTCGTTCAGGCTGGCATGGATGCTGCAATGTCGTACCTGGCGAGTAAATATCATTGTAGCGTTTATCCTGATTGCGTTAACTGAAAGCTCTGTCCAGCAGGTAAACCGGTTTACTAGATTGTAAACCGTGCCGGATTGGGCTTTTTAGCAGCAGGATGAACATTCCCCCATAGCAGCGATGGGAGTTATCCAATGCAACAGTTACAAGCTGTACCGGCACGGGTCGAAATGGAAAACATCACCAAGACCTATGGCGCGATACGTTCCCTGCGCGGCGTGAATCTGCAACTGGCGCCGGGCGAAGTCTTAGGCCTGGTCGGCGATAACGGCGCCGGCAAATCGACGCTGACCAAAGTGCTTTCCGGCGCGGTGGTGCCGACCAGCGGCACCATCCGCATCGACGGCGAGCAGCAGCACTTTAACAATCCTGCCGATTCGCGCCGCTGCCACATCGAAATGGTCTATCAGGATTTATCGCTGTGCGACACCGTTGACGTCGCCGGCAATCTGTTTATGGGCCGCGAGCCGATGAAAACCGTGCTCGGCATTCCCTTTCTCGACCAGGCCAAAATGCATGCGGAAGCGCGCGACATGCTAAAAGGACTGGGCATTACCATTCCCGATACCCACCTGCTGGTGCGCAATCTTTCCGGCGGCCAACGTCAGGCTATCGCCATTGCCCGCGCGGCGGCGTTCGATCCCAAAGTGCTGATTATGGATGAGCCGACGGCGGCCTTAGCGGTGGCGGAAGTGGAAGCGGTGCTGGAGCTGATCCGCCGCGTATCGGCGCGCGGCGTCAGCGTGATTCTGATCACCCATCGCTTGCAGGATCTGTTTCTGGTTTGCGACCGCATCATGGTGATGTACGAAGGCGCCAACGTCGCCGACCGTCGGGTCCCGGAGACCAGCCTGAGCGATATCGTCAACCTGATTGTTGGTGAGAAGTTTACCGCCCACTCTGCAGTTGCGCATTGAGGTAACAGGATGAGCATCATGAATTTAGGCAGTTCACGCATGATCCAGCACTCGCTGCCGCGCCGCCTGCTGCATAACCACTCCGGCGTAGTGAGCATTGCGCTGTTTTTTATTTTCTGCTGCGTGGTGTTTTCTTTCATCACCGGTAACTTTCTCACCGCCACCAACTGGCTGAACATCATTCGTCAAAGCGCGCCGCTGCTGATTGTGGCCACCGCGATGACGCTGGTGATTACTACCGGCGGCATTGATCTGTCGGTGGGGTCGACGCTGGCGTTGGTCGGCGCCCTCTCCACTATCGCGCTCAACAACTGGGGATTGCCCTGGCCGGTGGTCTTGATCGGCGGCCTGCTGCTGGGCGCGCTGGTCGGCGCGATTAACGGCTTTTTTATCGCCTTCGAGGGTATTCCGGCGTTTATCGTCACGCTGGCGACCCTGGCCGTGGTGCGCGGCATCGCGCTGCTGGTGACGCAAGGTTATTCGATCCCGGTTCCGGCCGACAGCCTGTTCACCTTTATGGGCCGCGCCTGGGTGCTGGGGATGCCGATGCCCGCGCTGATCGGCATCGTGGTGTTGCTGGCCGGACATATTTTACTTAACCATATGCGCTTTGGTCGTTATGTCACCGCCATCGGCGCGAATGCGGAAGGCGCGCGCCGCAGCGGCATCAACACCAAAGGCGTGACGATGAAAGTCTATATCCTGAGCGGCATGGCGGCCGCGCTGGCCGGGATGATCATCACCGCGCGTCTCGGCAGCGGCTCTTCCAACCAGGGCGAAGGGTTCGAACTGCAGGTGATCGCCGCCGTGGTATTAGGCAGCACCAGCCTGTTCGGCGGCTTCGGCACTATTATCGGCACGCTGCTCGGTGCCTTATCGATCGCTATCATCCAGAACGGGCTAATTTTGTCGCATATCTCGCCGTTTTATACGCAAATCGCTACCGGCACCATCATTTTGCTCGCCATCTGGCTGAATACCCGCATTCTCAACCCAACCCGCGCAGCCGCGAAAGGATAGCCGATGAAAGGATCGATTTTTCGCCATGCGGAGCCTCTGCCGCTGGGCGTGAACAGCGGCCATGTGATGACGGTACTGGGTCCTTTGCCGCTGGAAGAGATGGGCGTGACCTTAATGCATGAGCATATCCTGCTGGATGCGTCCGGGAAGTGGGTGCCGCCCTGCTGCTGCAGCGAACGTCACATTGCCGAAATGCCGGTCAAAATGGAAAACCTCGGCGAACTGGCGCTGAATCCCCTGATGAGCCGGGATAACTGTCAACTGTTCGACGTCGATATGGCGGTTGAAGAGTTAATGAAGTACCGGGCGCTGGGCGGCGAAACCCTGGTCGATCCCACCAATATCGGCATTGGGCGCGATCCCAAAGGGCTGCAGCGCATCGCGCGCCTGACCGGCTTAAACATCGTGATGGGCACCGGACTTTATCTGGAGCCGTCGCACCCTGAGTGGGTAAAAAGCATCAGCGTTGAGCAACTCGCCGAGAAACTCATCTTCGATCTCGGCGGCGCGCAGGAGAAACCGGATGTCATCGCCGGCCTGATCGGCGAGATCGGCATCTCCAGCCGTTTTACGCCAGACGAAGAGAAGTCGCTGCGCGCCGCAGGCCGCGCCAGCGCCGCCACCGGCGTCCCGATAGAGGTGCACCTGCCCGGCTGGGAGCGGCTGGGCCACAAGGTGCTGGATATTCTGGAGCAGGAAGGCGCCGCGCTGCGCCATACCGTGTTGTGCCATATGAATCCCAGCTTCGCCGATAAAAGCTATCAGCGGGAGCTGGCCGACCGCGGCGCGTTTCTTGAGTACGACATGATCGGCATGAGCTATTACTACGCCGACGAGTCCGCGCAATCCCCTTCGGACGAAGAGAATGCGCGCGCGATCTGCGAACTGATTGATGACGGCTACATCCGGCAGATCCTGCTGTCGCAGGATGTCTTTCTGAAAACCATGCTGACCCGCTACGGCGGCCACGGCTACGGCTACATCCTCAAACACTTTGTTCCGCGCCTGAAACGCCATGGCGTGAGCGGCGAACAACTCGAAACGTTAATGATTGCCAATCCGCAGCGGGTATTTGGCGGCTAAAGAGAGATCTGTTATGCAGAAAAACGTGTTACTGGTCGGCGAGTCCTGGACCAGCACCTCAACACATGTCAAAGGCTTCGATCAGTTCGCTACCGCAACCTGGCATAGCGGCGCGGTCGACTTTATGACGGCATTAAAAGAGAGCGACTATGCCGTTACGCACATGCCGGCCCATGCCGCCGCCACGGACTTTCCGCTGACGCTGGCGGAATTGCAGCAGTGGGATGCGATCATCCTGTCGGACATCGGGGCGAACACCCTGCTGCTGCATCCCGATACCTGGCTGAAAAGCCGCCGTACCGCCAATCGTCTGACGCTGATCCACGATTACGTCGCTGCCGGCGGCGCACTCATGATGATTGGCGGTTACTACAGTTTTCAGGGCATTAACGGCGGCGCGCGCTATCGCAACACGCTGGTGGAAAAAGTGTTGCCGGTGCGTTGTCTCGCCTGGGACGATCGTATCGAAACGCCGGAAGGCTGCGGCGTAGAGGCGACGGCGTCGCATCCCGTACTGGCGAATATGCCCGCAGACTGGCCGTGGCTGCTGGGCTATAACGAAGTCGAGATGCAGCCGGAAGGGACGCTGCTCGCCACTGTCGCCGGGACCGCTCATCCGCTGCTGGCGGTGCGCCATTACCAGCGCGGCCGCTCGCTGGCGTGGACCAGCGATATGTCCGCGCACTGGCTGCCGGAGGAGTTCGCCAAATGGCCGGGGTATCGCCAGCTGTGGATTAACTGTCTTGACTGGCTCACGGAGCGCGAATAATGCTGCCTGCTTCGCTTGAGCTTGCGCAACGGCTGCTGAGCTTCGACACCATTAATCCGCCCGGCAATGAAGCGGCCTGCATGCAATTCCTGGCGGACTGGCTGAGCGAACAGGGTTTCGATGTCAGCCTGTCGTCGTTTGGCGCAGGCCGCATGAACCTGATCGCGCGGCTTCAGGGTCAGGCGGACGGCAAACCGCTGGGTTTTACCGGCCATCTCGATACCGTCCCTTTGGGTAATCAACCCTGGCGGCGCAATCCTTTCGGCGCTGAGATTGAAGGCGATCGCCTGTACGGGCGCGGCGTGACGCTGATCGTTACCGGCGGCGAGGAAACAGGCTGCGATGGCGCTCAGGCATTGATCGAGGCAGGAGCCGTGCCGGAGGTCGGCGCGCTGATTGTCGGGGAACCGACGGCCAACTATCCGGTGATCGGTCATAAAGGCGCGTTGTGGCTGCGCTGCGAAACGCGCGGTAAAACCGCGCATGGCGCGATGCCGGAGTCAGGCATCAACGCGATTTATCTGGCGGCGGATGCGCTGGGTAAAATTCGACATTTCTCGCCCGGCGCGGCGCATCCGTTAATGAAACATCCCACGCTGAACGTGGGGCGCATTCAGGGCGGATTAAACATTAACTCGGTGCCGGATCGCACGACGTTTGACGTCGATATCCGCAGCGTTCCCGACCTACGGCATGCGACCCTCCGTCAGCAGCTGGCGGACTTGCTGGGCGAAACGGTAACGATCGCCACGCTGGTCGATCTTCCCGCCGTCTTCAGCGCAGAAAGCGACCCGTGGATCCAGTCCGTTTACCAGCATTGCCAGATGCTTTTCGCTACGCCGCTCGAGGCGCGCATCGTGCCCTATTTCACCGACGCCTCTGTTTTGCTGCCTGCGCTGGGTCATCCGCCCTGCATCATTCTTGGCCCCGGCGAGCCTGGAATGGCGCACCAGACGGATGAATATTGCCTGCTCAGCCGACTGGGCGAAGCAGAACATCTTTATGCCCGCATCGTTCAGAGCTGGAGTTAACATCTCCTCGAAACGCGGAATCAAAGCGCGGGCGTGAGCCGCGTTTAACGCGAGCCCGCTTGTTGCTGTCATTATTAAAATCGCGACTGTTTTCTCGCCGCAACCCTTGCCGGAGGTGCCCCGGCAAACATCTCAGGCAGCCGGTTCCGATGGCGAAACCAGATAGCGAAGAAAGCGATGATCAGCAGCAGTTCCGCAACGTCGCCGCCGTAATACATCCATTGCGCAGCGGCCTGGATTTCAGCGGGATCGGCCGTCGCGCCGCGCGGATAGCCATAGCCGAACATCAGTTTGCCGAGAATGCCATGCGCCGCCGTAGCAAAAAACAGGACGGCAAGCCGCATTCTCATGCCGGGCCGGCGCGGAGCCGGATCGGGCCCGGCGATGGACCAGGTGAACAGATAGCCGGAGAGAACAAAATGTAGATGCAGAAAAACAAAAACGGCCGGGTTCATCATGCTCAGGGTGAAAAAAGGCGTCAGGTAAAGCAGGTACATGCCGCCGATATCCAGCAAAGCCGCCGTAACGGGATGGATCAGCAAGCGGATGGGGCGGGCGTTAAGAAAAGCCATAATCCGGCGCGCTGCGCTAACCGAAACGTTGCGCAGCAGCAGCGTTCCCGGCGCGCCGAAAACCAGTCCGAGCGGGCCGAACATTCCCAGCAGCAGATGTTGCGCCATATGGCCGCGCAGATCCCAATGCGCCCAGTCAGAAAGAGGCGGCAACATGGCGACGATAATCAGCAGAGAGCCGGTAGTGAAGCTTGCCATGCGCCAGGCGCTCCAGCGGGAGGTTTTACGCATCCGGCCTGCGAAAAAAAGATAAACGCACAGCGAGACCGCCGGCAGCACGACCAGCAGGATCAAGAGAAGCGTCAGGCTGCCGGTGTCGTGATGTCCTGTTCCGTGATCCATCGCTTACCTCTTTTCCGTCTGGCGCCCGGCAGTCACAGAGGTCGGCGCACGTCGTGCGAACAGCCATCCGACGATCAGTAACAGAATGCCAACGCCGTTCCATGCCAGATCGTAAGGCAAAAGATTATCAACGTAGCGCACCTGATGCAGGCCAAGCAGCTTATGATCGATAATTCCATCGAACAGCTGAAAACCGCCCATTCCAAAAAAGAATCCAGCCCACGCGGCCTGTCGCGCCAGCGCCTGACGGGCGCGCAGATCGGTGAACATAAAGAAACCGAGCACAAGAAAGATCAGTTCCGCCGTATGCAGCAAGCCATCAGAGAACAGGCCGAATGCCGGCGTAGACCAGTCGAAAAAGTGGTGCCATGCCAGAAGCTGGTGAAACACGATTTCGTCTAAGGTCGCCATGACGCCAATACCAAGTAACAGAGAGGCAAGCATGGAACGTCGCGAATCTGAGCGGCTTATCGATGCGGAAGGGGTCACAGCGGTCTCCTGAAAATAGTGCGTAGTGGGTTGTCTGCCGTAAGGAGATCGTAGTTGATAAACCCTTTTTGCTCAGGTTTGAGCGGAGACTTTTGCAGATTTTAGCGTGGGTTGGGCTAAGAGACGGCTTTTGTCGAAGCGGGCATTGCAGAGGTTACTGAGAGCAGGTTTGCAGGAAACAGGTGGGGTTCCGTGGCTTTTCATTGAGAAACAGATAACGGTGCTGGTTAATAACTTCCGCAGCACGTTGAGAGGCAGTGCTAACCATGAACTGTGAAAGAGACTGGTTAGCTATAGCCCGGTCCGGTTGGCATTTTGGGATTGTTAGCCATGGCGCAGATCGCGCAACCCGGACCGGTTTTTCTTCCTGTTTTTCGCTGGTTAGCAGCGTTATTTATTCAGCAGTTCTTTTCGCACGATGTCTGCGCCTGCGCTTAACGCTTTTAGCTTGCCTGTCGCGACCCGACGAGACAGGGGAACCATGCCGCAGTTGGTGCAGGGATAGAGCTTGTCGGCATCGATAAACTGAAGCGCTTTTCGTAGCGTATTAGCGACTTCCTCTGGTGTCTCAATGGTGTTGGTCGCCACGTCAATGGCCCCTACCATCACTTTTTTGCCGCGAATAAGCTCAATCAGATCCATCGGAACACGAGAGTTTTGACACTCCAGTGAGATGATATCGATGCCCGATTTTTGCAATTTTGGAAAAACTTCCTCATATTGTCGCCACTCCGACCCTAGCGTCTTTTTCCAGTCGGTATTTGCTTTAATGCCATAGCCGTAGCAAATATGCACGGCGGTTTCACATTTAAGCCCTTCAATGGCTCTTTCTAAAGCGGCAATCCCCCAGTCATTCACCTCATCAAAAAACACATTAAATGCAGGCTCATCAAACTGGATAATATCGACGCCCGCAGCTTCTAATTCTTTGGCTTCCTGATTGAGAATTTTAGCGAATTCCCAGGCGAGTTTTTCGCGACTTTTATAGTGGCTATCGTAGAGCGTATCGATCATTGTCATAGGACCGGGCAGCGCCCATTTAATCGGTTGCTGAGTTTGCTGACGTAAAAAACGGGCATCGTCAACAAAAACGGGCTTTTGGCGCGCCACCTCACCCACAACTGTCGGTACACTCGCATCGTAGCGATCGCGAATTTTAACCACCTGACGTTTTTCGAAGTCAACGCCGCTAAGGTGCTCAATAAAAGTAGTGACAAAATGTTGGCGTGTTTGCTCGCCGTCACTGACAATATCAATCCCGGCCTGTAACTGATTTTGCAGGCACAAACGCAACGCATCATGTTTGCCCTCGATTAACTCTTCACCCTGCAATTTCCAGGGCGACCAAAGCGTCTCAGGTTGCGCCAGCCAGGAAGGTTTGGGTAAGCTGCCCGCAGTTGATGTGGGTAATAACTTTTTCATAACAGGTGACCTTATATTTTAATTGATCAAAAAGCGGGCTGAGCAGACCATTGCTCAAGAATAGTTTGGTAGGGTTTAATGAAGTGCTCTTCAGTAAATTTCCCCTGCTCAACGGCCAGCTGGCTGCGCTCTTCTCGATCGTAAACAATTTGAGTTAAAGAATAATCCTGATGCTTCAGGTTTGGTTGATAGCACTTTCCTGCTGCCGAATTTGCATTATAAATTTCAGGCCGGTAGATTTTTTGGAAAGTTTCCATCGTACTGATGGTGCTGATCAGCTCAAGGTTAGTGTAATCACTGAGTAAGTCGCCATGAAAATAGAAAGCCAAAGGCGCAACGCTATTTGCCGGCATAAAATAGCGGGCCTGCAGCCCCATTTTAGCGAAATAGTGATCGGTCAGAGAAGGTTCATCTTGCTGATATTCGAAACCTAATACCGGATGCTGATTCTCTGTGCGATGATAAATGTTTTTAGATGAAACGCTCAGGCATATAACAGGTGATTTATTAAAGTTCTCTTTATAGACACCTGAATTCACAAAACGCTTGAAGATATTGCCATGCAAATCGCCAAAGTTATCCGGAGTGCTGAATTCTTCCTGACGCTTATTATGCTCCGGCAATAATATGCTAAAGTCATAATCCCGCACGTAAGAAGAAAAATTGTTCCCTACTATGCCGTCAATGCGATCGTTGGTTTTTTTATCAACGACCGTGGTTTTTAATATTTCAATCACCGGGAAGGTATCGCCTTTGCCTTCAGCGTTAACCTCAAGCTCAACGGAGATGATTTTGAGTTCGACAGCGTAACGGTCTGCATGGGGATTATCCCAATGCGCCAGCGAATTGAAACGGTTATCAATCATTACTAAAGCGTTACGCAGATTCTCCTGACGTTTCTCGCCTCTGGCTAAATTAGCAAAATTAGTTGTAATGCGCGTGTTTTCTGAGGGGTTATAATCTTCATTAAAGACAATGCTTTTAATCGTAAATGCAAGCTCTGTATTCATCGTAATGGGATGTCCTGATCATCGATATGAAAACTGTTTTTAATGTTTGCGCTTCAGAGGATTATGGGTTTGCTCTCTCATTCGTTAGTTTTCATATTATTTAAAAATATAAACAATGAATATTTTATGCCTTACTTATTGATGAAGTTAAAGTGATTTAATTTCACGGAACTTGAATAATGTTCACGATCACGCCCACGCTCGAAACCGACGCTGTGGCAAAACCCTTGGCCTGCAGGGTTCATCGCTGAAAATCATAGATCCAGAGCCGCTATGACTCGCCCGATATCTACTTTTCGCTTATGGCGAATCGCAGGCTGTCCTGCGTACTCTATGCGCAGCACCTCCATAAATTCTTTTTAAAACTGAAAAATTGAGTTCAATGAACGTTGCGTCTGGTCTTGAAAGCCAGAATCAGGAGAATCGGCAACAATACCGCCTGGATTATAGTTAACCCAAGTAATAATCCTGCATTGCCTGCATGATAATTTCCTGCGCTGAGGATTTGATGAAAATGACCATAAGCCAAGCCTGTAAACTCAATCGTTACCCATGTTACCACTGCTGATTTAAACTCAAGCGTGCGCCAGAAGGCCATTATAGCAACGATACCCAGCGCAATGTCCGACACGCCCATTTCAAACTGAAAAGGACTACTCTGCCAGCCAATGAACGCGGCTGCAGTTTGCGGCGATAGCGTATGGTAAAGCCCCGCCCACAGAGAGGCGAAGCCTATTGGCAACATCAGTAACCATGAAAGATAGCTTTCCACGCGACTAAAATTTTTTCTGGTATAAAAAGTGGCTATAAGTAACGCAAGAATAAATGTCACCAGGGGAATATTTGTCAAAAAAAGGCGGATAGCGCTGGCAACCATAATTATCGTTCCGATAAAAATTGAATATCGTAACTATGTCCCCAGTTCGTCATTTATTCCTTAATCAACCGGATGCTCGGATTATCAATGGTACGACAGAACATATGAAGTTTGCTTTTTTGTTCTATTTGATGAAATGGAAGAGACATATCCTTCGGCGTTCAGGCATAGTCCCATAACTTCTTTCCCGTTTACCACGTGCTGCATTGAATTTGTCCTTGCAATTAAGAAACATCTTAAAAAACCACCAGTACCATACTTACCCATGTTCGATAACCAGCAGAAGGGCACGCCGCTGGCATGACAGGCTTTGTTGCAAATCTTCCTCTTGACCATTTTTTACCAGAGGGAGAGTCAGAGAACAAAAAATCCAGCAGGATACAAAGGCGAAAATTTGAATAATAAACAGCCCAGCGCATATACCTGACAGAATAATGATAACGCACGTTATCAGGCCTTCAAACACTATTAATAAGTGGGATGGTTATTTTGAAAAGCGCGCCATTAATCTGATTCATTCAAAAATCCCTTCACTATTTCTATATTCGAAGCCACACTGTCGACTAGCTAAAACGAGTGTGGAAAAGAATAAGTGAATGCGGACGATTATTTAGAAAAGTGTTCATTTTGCAAGCAAGTACGCTCTTGATTGGCAAAAATGCGATCCGTTCTTTTTAAAAACAGATCATGATTTCAATATAAAACATTAACAAAACCATGTATACGTGAGAACTGAAATGTATTCTAACGCAATATGGATCATGCTGGAAAAGTCCATTAACATTATTGGCTTGATATATATTAACTCACTTATGGCAAAGTACATTGGCCCTGATAACTTTGGCAAAATAAATATTTCAACCTCAATTTTCATCTTTGTGCAAACGTTGTCATGGTTTGGTGGTCAGAACATCATATTCAAACGCATGAGCGAGAATACGAAGTCCGGCATCGCAATGGCAATGCACACGCAAATTCAACGGCGTATTTTATTTCTCCTGTCATCCAGCGCGGTTTTAGCTTACCTCTATTTTTACACTGACCCCATTGTATTTATTTTTGGCGTAGCCAACTGCATTGCCACATACTTTATTGTGATGGATTTTTTCTCCATCTACAATAACACTCAGTTAAAGTCAAAGATAAATACAATGACCAATGTAATTGGACTCCTGGTTGCGCTATGGATTAGGTTTTATATATCTTATTTCGAATTGCCCGTTTACTATTTTACAATACCTATTATCATCATTCCTCTCATACCTTACATTATGCGCCTCATTTATTTCAAATACACAACAGAAATAAAGGAAAGCAGTAAGGGGGCCGGAATGTATAACCGACATATGCTATACACCGGGGGAGCTTTAATTTTATCCAGCTTATCAGCAGACATATATACGCAAATATCCAGCATTTTTTTGGCTAACATACTCTCTTACTCAAAGCTGGGAGTGTATAGCGTATCATTAACTATAGGAGGCGCCTGGTCATTTATCGTGCTGGCTTTAATCACCAGCTTCTTTTCAAAGATATACAGCGAAAAAGACCAGATAAAGGTTGATAAACTACTGATAAAAATCAATCGACTGGTCATCCTGCTGTCTCTGACTGCTTTAGGAGGGTTTTATCTTTTTGGTGATTTCTTTATACATTTGCTATACGGCGATAAGTATATGGATTCGGTCAACATCATTCCGATAATCATCATGGGCACAATGTTCTCTTCATTAGGAACAATTTGTTATAGATATATAATAAAAGAGTCTGGGTATAATTACCTGGCTAAAAAAATGTCACTATGCTGCATATTAACAATACCATTGTCTTGGGTAATGATCAGAGCATTCGGGATCAGTGGCGCTGCATATTGTTTTTTGATTGTAGAGATTTTGTCTTGCACTTTACTCAATTACTTTTTCAGAAACAGAACAATCATCAAAATGCACCTCAACATCTTCAGACCAAGAGGGTTAAACTAAAATGATAAAGCAAACAGTCAAATCAGCTCTGCAAATCAGTGCTAACATTTTCCCTAAGTCTTGTGCGAAAGCGCACTACTATATTAAATTTAAGAAGAAGCTAAACTTAACCAACCCTACCAATCTTAATGAGAAAATTCAGTGGCTTAAATTCAACGAACTTAACAACAATATTTACACGCAATGCGCTGATAAATATAAGGTCAGGGAATATATCGCCGCTAAAGGCTGCGGTGAAATCCTTAATGACCTGTACGGCGTGTACGATAACCCCGAAGATATTGACTATAATGCCTTGCCGGAAAAGTTTGCGCTCAAATGCAATCATGGAGCGGGGTATAATATTATATGCGATGACAAATCATCGCTGGACATTGAAAGAACAAACAAGCTGTTAAACAAGTGGCTAAAGCAGGACTTTTCCACGCTTTTTATTGAGCCGCAATATAAGAAAATCGAAAGAAAAATTTTATGTGAAAAATACATTGAGAATGAACGCGGTGGTTTTCCTGACGATTATAAGTTTTACTGCTTTAACGGAAAGCCCTACGCGGTAATGGTTTGCGTAGGGCGCGAAAAAGGAACGCCTAAATTTTATTATTTCGATATGAACTGGCACCCCCTTCCTTTCGAAGACACGGTTGAGTTGATTAATCGAAATGATTACCCAGAAATGCCTGAAGGTTTTCATAAGATGAAGCATTATGCTAAGAAATTAGCTTCTGATTTTAAATTTGTCCGCGCTGATTTTTATCTTCTGAACAGCGAGGTGATTTTTGGCGAGCTGACATTTACGCCTTCAGCGGGCCTGGATGTCAGTTTACAGGAAGCTGATATTGTTTTAGGAAGCCAACTAAGACTCTAGTCTGGAAAGAAATAAACAGCCTTACTGTTGACTCACAAAATTGCGTTATCAGTTAATTTGCCAACTCATACACTAAGCAACCATGAGTGAAAATACTAACATATTGACATTGCCACCCTCGCTGATGGATATGTGAATATGACGGTCAGGCTAATAGCCGCAGATCGGCAGTTCAGCGACATACCGCCTTGGTTGAGAAAAAGGATGAGCCATCAAAAAATGGCGTGGTCACGGCATTCTTATCCGATGACCACGCCGTTTGCTTTGGGATTGCATTGGCGATCTGGCAATAAGTTAAGCGAGGGCAGCGCGCTGCAACGCCGTTAACTGCTACGTTAAATACAGGGTTTCAGCTTCGCTGGCTAATTGCCGGCCGCTTCGCATTGGAAGCGAACCTTACTGGCATTATTTCTTCTTATTAAGCATCGATTTTAAATCGGCAAAGGGATTATAGGTCGCCTCACCTACATCTTTTTGCGCATCTTCCCCCGCCACAACGGTTGTGCCGTACTGGTCAGCTTCGGTGTACTTTGAGTGTTCGTGATCGTGACAATACAGACACAATAACTCCCAGTTGCTGCCATCTTCCGGGTTATTGGTATGGTCATGATCGATATGGTGAACCGTTAATTCACGCAGGTTCGAGTAAACAAACTCCCGCGAGCAGCGTCCACATACCCACGGATAGATTTTTAATGCTTTTTCACGGTAGCCATTTTCCAGCCGCGAGTAGTTTTTGGGGATCAGAGCCATTGCCGATGTTACCTGTCAGGAAGCATTAATTTCACGTTTGGTTTAAGCAGATTGTCTGCTTAACAGAGTACTTCAAGTTGCGTACTAAGTCTGCTTTTCGTTGTGAGTTCAACTGTAGTGGTCAACTAAAACTGACCACCGTGTTATAGTTTTTCCAGTATCGGTTTTCCGAT
>DENB01000058.1 GCA_002359495.1 Enterobacteriaceae bacterium UBA2655 | reverse complement strand
AAGCCGTCGAGGAACCAGGCGTCGACCTGGCGCTGCAGGCTGTGGTCGAAGCCGCCGAGAAGCTGATTGATGTCGCCGAACCAGAGGTCCAGCGTCACGCGGCCCTGATCGAACAGCAGACGCTGACAGCCGGGCAGGGCGGCGGGCCACTGCTGTTGAAGCTTGCTGGCCCAGAGAGCCAGCTCCGGCCAGCGGGCGTGGGCGGCGATAAGATCGGCCTGCGTCAGCGGGTATTTTTCACAGCTGATGAAGTGCAGGCGCTGAAGCGTCGCCTGCGGGCGCTCGCTGCGAAAGCGGTCGAACGCCTGCCAGAGCGTAAGAAAATTCAGGCCGGTGCCGAAGCCGGTTTCCGCCGTAATAAAGAGATCGCGTTCATGGCGGGCGAATTTTTCCGGGATCGCATTGCCGCCGAGGAACACATACCGCGTCTCCTCCAGCCCGTTGTCGTTGGAGAAATAGACGTCGTCAAAGGCTCGGGAAACAGGTGTACCCTGTTCATTCCAGCTCAGTTTCGCATGTTCAACGGGGGTTAACTTCACGGGGAAAGGCTCACTCATCAGGCGGTAGCGCGATTTTAGCGAGAGCAGTGACATGACGCAAATTTACAAAAGGAAATGGCTGATCGGACTTGTTNNCTTGTTCGGCGTACAAGTGTAAGCTAGAGTGCTCCTCAATCAAAAGAAGTGGAAGAGGAAGAGTGAATGAAACGTGCAGTGATTACTGGCCTGGGTATCGTTTCCAGCATTGGTAATAACCAGCAAGAGGTGCTGGCCTCCCTGCGTGAGGGGCGTTCCGGCATTACCTTTGCACAAGAGCTGAAAGATTCCGGCATGCGTAGTCACGTTTGGGGCAACGTTAAGCTCACTAAGGACGAGATCGCCAGCCTGATCGATCGTAAAGTCCTGCGTTTCATGAGCGATGCATCGGCTTACGCCTATATTTCCATGCTGGAAGCGGTTAAAGATTCCGGTCTGACCGCTGAACAGTACCAGAACAATCCGCGCGTCGGTCTGGTGGCCGGTTCAGGCGGAGGCTCGCCGTTCTATCAGGCGGCCAGCGTCGACGGCATGCGTGCCAAAGGTCTGCGCGGCGTCGGTCCTTATATGGTCACTAAGGCGATGGCTTCCGGCGTTTCCGCCTGCCTGGCGACCCCGTTTAAAATTCACGGCGTGAACTACTCCATCAGCTCCGCCTGCGCCACCTCCGCGCACTGCATCGGCAACGCGGTCGAGCAGATTCAGCTGGGCAAACAGGATGTGGTGTTCGCCGGCGGCGGCGAAGAGCTGTGCTGGGAAATGTCCTGCGAGTTCGACGCGATGGGCGCGCTCTCCACCAAATACAACGAGACGCCGGAAAAAGCGTCCCGTACCTATGACGCTGAGCGCGACGGCTTTGTTATCGCCGGCGGCGGCGGCATGGTGGTGGTCGAAGAGCTGGAGCATGCGCTGGCGCGCGGCGCGCACATCTATGCGGAAATCGTCGGCTACGGCGCGACGTCAGACGGCGCCGACATGGTCGCTCCGTCAGGCGAAGGCGCTATCCGCTGCATGCGCATGGCGATGCAGGGCGTGGATACGCCGATCGACTACCTGAACACCCACGGCACCTCCACGCCGGTGGGCGATGTGAAAGAGCTTGGCGCGATCCGCGAAGTGTTCGGCGATAAGTGCCCGGCGATGTCGGCGACCAAATCGATGACCGGCCACTCGCTGGGCGCCGCAGGCGTGCAGGAAGCGATCTACACCCTGCTGATGCTGGAGCACGGTTTTATTGCGCCGAGCATCAACATCGATCAGTTGGATGCGGCGGCCGACGGTCTGAATATCGTGACCCAGCCCACCGAGCAGAAGCTGACTACCGTGATGTCCAACAGCTTTGGTTTCGGCGGCACCAACGCCACCCTGACCATGCGTAAATACTCAGCCTGATTTTCAGGCTAACCGGACGCCGGTTCCGGCATTCCCTCAAGGGCCAGCATCGCTGGCCCTCTGTTTTTGACATCCTCTGCAACCCTTGCCACAATCCCCTTCCGCAACCGTTGTTTCCTTACCACTCTTTTTATAAGCGTTCAGGTTAACCCGCGCGTTCTCTGCCCGAAGAGAGAAACGATTCCGGCGCGCCAGGTTCCACTATCCGGCACGTCGTTGAACAAGGAGCCAGTTATTCATGTCCTCTGCATCCGTTGAGCCGCAAACGGCGTCGACCTTTCCGCTGGCCTGCGCCGCGACCGCCGTTTTTCTCACTTACCTCACCGCCGGGCTGGCGTTGCCGGTTATCCCGCTGTACGTCCATCAGTCGCTGGGCATGAACAACGTCATGGTCGGCGCTGCGGTGGGCATCCAGTTTTTCGCCACGCTGCTGACGCGCGGCTTCGCCGGGCGCAGAGCCGACCAGCACGGCGCGAAACTGACCACGCAGCAGGGCATGCTGGCGATCGTATTGGTAGGCGCGGCCTATCTGGCGGCTGCGCTGCTGCCGCTGCCGGCGCTGGCGAAATTCGCTTTGTTGGCGTTGGGACGCCTGCTGCTGGGCTTCGGCGAAAGCCTGCTGCTGACCGGCAACCTGACCTGGGGTATGGGGCTGGTGGGGCCGAAGCGTTCCGGGCTGGTGATGTCCTGGAACGGCATGGCGATCTACGGATCGCTGGCGGCGGGCGCGCCCCTCGGGCTACTGATTTACCACCGCTGGGGATTTGCCGGATTGGGCGGCGTGGCGATCCTGCTGCCGCTGCTGGCGCTGTTATGCAACAGCTGGATCAAGGCGGTGCCGGTGGTCGGCGGCGAACGTCCGCCGCTGCGCAGCGTGGTGCGCAGCATCTTTCAACCGGGCATGGCGCTGGCGCTGCAGGGCGTCGGCTTTGCGGTGATCGGCGCTTTTACCTCGCTCTATTTCGCCGCGCAGCGCTGGGACAATGCGGGACTGGCGCTCACCGCCTTCGGCCTGGCCTTCGTGCTGGTGCGTCTTCTCTTCGGCGGCCTGCCCGATCGCCACGGCGGCATCCGGGTGGCGCTGGTTTCGCTGCTGATTGAGGCCGCAGGCCTGCTGTTGCTGGCGCTGGCGACGCAGGGATGGATAGCGCTGCTGGGCGCGGCGCTGACCGGCGCCGGCTGCTCGCTGATCTTTCCGGCGCTGGGCGTGGAGGTGATCAAACGCGTCAAGCCGCAGATACGCGGCACGGCGCTCGGCGGATTTTCCGCCTTTCAGGATATCGCCTACGGCGCCAGTGGCCCGCTGGCAGGACTGCTCGCCACCGCCGCCGGCTACGGCGCGGTATATGCGGCGGGCGCCGTCTGCGCGCTGCTCGGCGTTATGACGACCTTCCGCTTTTCCCGTGGCGGCTGAACAGTTGCGCCAGTTTGTCGCAGCCCGCTACGATCTCCGCTCGTTCAAGCGCGGAAAAACCCAAAATCCAGCCTGCCGTCGCCGGACCGGTATAGAGCGGCGACAGACGCGGCAAAGCGAGGCCGAACTGCGCCGCCTGCGCCGTAAGCCGCGCCTCATCGCCTTTCATCAACGCAACGGTCAGCTGCAGACCGCCCGGCGCGGGCAGCGGCCGCAGCCAGTCGGCCAGCTTGGTCTCCAGCTGTCGCAGCAGCAGATCGCGTCGGCTGTGGTAAAGCTGGCGCATCAGGCGCAAATGGCTGGCAAAGTGCCCCTGCTGCAAAAAGGCGGCGGCCACGGCCTGCGGCAATAGCGCGCTGTGGCCGTCCATCAGGCTGCGCGCCTGACCTAAAGGCTCGACCAGCTCCGGCGGCGCGATCATCCAGGCCAGACGCAGCGAAGGGAACAGCGATTTGGAAAAGGTGCCGAGATAGATGACGCGGTCGTAGCGATCCAGTCCCTGCATGGCCGGTATCGGCCGCTCTTCATAATGAAACTCGCTGTCGTAATCGTCTTCAATCAGCCAGCTGTTATGCCGGCGCGCCCAGTTCAGCCAGTGCAGACGACGCGCCAGGCTCATCGTCACGCCGGTGGGGTAGTGATGCGAAGGCGTCAGATAGAGCAGCTTCGCGCAGCCCGCGGCGGGCATCGCGCCTTCGGCGTCCAGCGGCAGGGCGCGACAGCGCGCGCCGGCGGTCAGAAAAGCGTTGCGCGCGCCGGGATAGCAAGGCTCCTCCAGCCAGACCTCATCGCCGGGATCGAGAAACATCATCGCCAGCAGCTGAAGCGCCTGCTGAGAGCTGGTCAGGATAATCACCTGCTCGGGCTTGCAACGCACGCCGCGCGACAGCGCGACATAGTCGGCCACCGCTTCACGCAGCGGCAGGTAGCCCAGCGGATCGCCGTACCGCATCAGGGTCGCGCCGGATGCGCGCTGCGCGCTGGCAGTTAAGCGTCGCCAGAGCAGGTGCGGAAAAGCGCGCAGCTCCGGCGATCCGGCGGCGAAGGCGTGAGGAAAGAGTGGGTCCTGACAGCCGCCGGTTATCAGCGCCTGACGACCACGCGTCGAAAAGGCGGGAGCGCGGGCAGGACGTGCATTGCGCGGCGGCGCGGGCAGCGTAATGGCGACGTAAGTGCCGCGTCCGGTTTCGCGCCGCAGGTAGCCTTCGCTTTCCAGCTGGCCGTACGCCGCCTCGACCGTCACGCGGGAGAGACTCAGATCAAAAGCCAGCTGGCGCGTGGAGGGAAGCTTCTGCCCCTGACGCAGATGACCGGCGGCGATCGCCTGCCTCAGGGTCGCGCAGAGACGATCGCGCAGCCCGCCTTGCGTCTGATGTTGAAAAAGTTGCAGCAGCGGAGCGGTCATATCGGTCTTATCGCCTGCCTGAAATGGGTATCATCGGTCAGTCCACTTTGCCTTACACTGCTGCCACAACACAACAGGAGATTCGCTATGTCATCCGTACTCGCTTTCCCCGCCGCCAGCCCGCAGCAAGGCCTTGATTATCTGCGCCATAAGCTCGCCTTTTACACCGACGCCTGGGATTTGGCGCAGGATCTGGCGCAGGGAGAAACAGCTATCGTCGCTATCGACGCGCGATCACCGGAGATTTACCGCAACGGCCATATCTGCGGCGCGATCAACTTTCCGCACCGCACGATGAACGCCGACAGCACCGCGCATCTCGATCGCGGCAAAGTGTATGTCACCTACTGCGACGGCATCGGCTGCAACGGCTCCACCAAAGCGGCGCTGAAGCTGGCGGAGCTGGGTTTTCAGGTGAAAGAGTTAATCGGCGGGCTGGATTTCTGGAAGCGCGACGGCCATCCGCTGGCCTGGGGCGAGGCGCCGGGCGAGTGGCCCGGCGTGACGAGCGCCGCGCAATGCGGCTGCTGAATTAAAAAAGCAACCAGAGCAGCAGCGCGACGACCAGCAGCGCGACAAAGGCGCTGAGCAGCGGGCGCTGCGCCAGCGGCTGCAGCGCGGCGGGCAGCGAAGCGCCGAACGGACTCCAGATCGGCTGCGGGTTAATGTCGCTGGCGGCCAGCGGCAGCTCATGGCTCTTCTCCGCGCGGCGGCTGAACAGCAGGTTTAGCAGATCCTGCGTCTGGGCGGCGGTCAGCACCGTCTGCGGCGTCGCCTGGAAGCGCTGCTGGCTGTAATCCTCCAGCAGCCGCTGTTCCGCAGGGTCGAGCGGCTGTTTCAGCGACGACTCCATCATCTGCAAGGTCGGGGCGCTATGCTGACTCAGCGTCTGGCGCGCCTGCAGATATTGCGTCAGCAGCGGAAAATGGCGCGACGGGATCGGATCGCCGCTTTTCAGGTTCACCAGCTTCAGCACCGCGCTCCAGAGCTTCACCGGCGGTTCGCCGGTCGCCGCCGTCAGGCGAACGATCTGCTGATTCAGCGTTTGATGTTCCGCCGGCAGTAGGGTGCGATCGGTGGCGCGCGTCTGCTGCGGCTGCGGGATCGCCATCTGACCGTTTTGCAGCATCGTCAGCACCTGACGCAGCTGATCCTGCGACAGGGCGCTCAGCACCGTCTGTCCAAACTGCTGACGAATAAAATCGCTTACCGCCTGACGGTTATTGCCCTGCGGCAGTTTCTCGGTTAGCTGCTGAAGCAGCTGACGCGTGGCATGGCCGTTCTGCACCTGCGTCAGACGCGCGGTTAAATACTGCTCCGCCAGCGGAAAATGACGCGACTGTAGTTCAGCATCGTTTTTGACGCCGGCTTCGTGACGCACGCCAGCCCATAGCTCGGCGCCTTTCAGCGTGCTGAGGGACATAATGCGTACGATTAACCGTTCCAGCGTGGTGCGCTGCGACGGCGAAAGCGGCTGCTCGCCAGGAACGGAACCGGGGCGCGTCGCGCCGGATTGCGAGGTAACAGATGAGCGATCGCCCACCGGCACACCGGGGCCGCTGAGAGGTTGCATGGCGGAATCCTTGGAAAACGGGTCAGATCCGGGTGCGCCGGAAGGGGAATGCGCCATGATAACAAAAGCCCCCGGGAAATCCCACGGGGGCGGCGGCCGAATCGCAATAAAGCGCGGCGGTTTATTTCACGGAAGCCAGCGTCGGGCGCTTGCGTCGCCAGCGTTTCCACAGCGGCGGCACGATCAGCACCGCAACGGCCAGCACCAGCAACACTTTACAGATCAGGCTTTCCCACAGAATCGGCAGATTGCCGTTGCTGATGGAAAGGGCGCGGCGCAAATTCTGCTCCAGCATCTCGCCCAGCACGAAGCCGAGGATAAGCGGCGACATGGGAAAATCCATCTTGCGCAGGATGTAGCCGAAAATGCCCAGCCCGACCATCAACAGCAGGTCGAACGTGGTGCTGTGTACCGCATAGACGCCCACGGCGGAGATAGTGGCGATAGCGGGCACCAGGAACCAGGACGGAATGCTCAGCATACGGGCAAAAATATTGATCATCGGAATGTTCATGACCAGCAACATCACGTTGCCGATGAGCAGCGCCGCGATCAGCCCCCAGACGATATCGGGCTGCTCGGTGAACATCGCAGGGCCGGGGGTAATGTTATACAGCGTCAGCGCGCCGACCATTACCGCCGTCGTGCCGGATCCGGGAATGCCCAGCGTCAGCATGGGGATAAAGGAGCCGCAGGCGGACGCGTTATTCGCCGCTTCCGGCGCCGCCACGCCGCGGATATCGCCTTTGCCGAAGGTGTCGCCGCCGCTGATTTTTTTCTCCGTCATCCAGGCGATAGCGCTGGCGATTGTCGCCCCGGCGCCAGGCAGCACGCCGACGAAAAAGCCGAGGAAAGAGGAGCGCAGCGTCGCGCCGCTCGCCGTCGCGGCTTCCTTGAGATTAAACATCATGCGTCCGCTGGCGCGCACCGCCTTCTGGCCGCTGTGGGTCGATTCCAGCATTAGCAGGATTTCGCTCACTGAGAACAGGCCGATCACCACCACCACGAACTGAATGCCGTCGGAAAGATGCACGCTGTCAAAGGTAAAGCGGTAGACGCCGGTATTGGCGTCGACGCCGACCGTCGCCATCGCCAGACCCATCAGCGCGGCGAGGAAGGATTTCAGCGGGTTGTGGCTCATCATGCTGCCGAGGCAGGCGATGGCGAACACCATCAGAGCGAAATATTCCGCCGGTCCGAAAGCCAGCGACCAGTTCGCCAGCAGCGGCGCGAACAGTATAATGCCGAGGATCGCGATCATGGAGCCGATAAAGGAGCTGACCGCAGAGATCGAGAGCGCCACGCCCGCTTTTCCCTGTTGCGCCATCGGATAGCCGTCCAGTGCCGTCATAATCGCGCCGGCGTCGCCGGGAACGTTAAGCAAAATGGAGGAGATGCGGCCGCCATACTCGCAGCCGATATAGACCGTCGCCAGCAGAATCAGCGCGGATTCGGCGGGCAGGTGCAGCGCAAAAGCCAGCGGCATCAGGATCGCCACGCCGTTGATCGGGCCGAGGCCCGGCAACAACCCGACAATGGTGCCGATAAAGCAGCCGATCAGAGCGATCATTAAATTGCCCGGCGTCATGGCGACGGCGAAGCCCTGCATCAAAAAAGACCAGGTATCCATAACTTTCTCCTTTAGCTCAGCCAGGCGCCGAGCGGCAGCGTGACGTCGAGCAGGCGGTCAAAGGCCCAGAACAGCGCGATGCCCATCACCAGGCCGGAGACCGCAGCCGCCCACCTGCGGGCGCCGAACAGCAGACCCATGCCGAAGGTCAGCAGCGTAGTGGTCAGCGGAAAGCCGAGAGATTCGAACAGCCAGCCATAAAGCGCCAGCATCAGGCACAGCGCCAGCAGACGTTTCAGCATGCCGTTGGCGGGCCACTTCACCACGTCGGGTTTGCGGAACAGCATCAGCAGCGCGCAAACGGCCATCAGGCCGAGGATCAACATGGGAAAGGGGCGCGGCCCCACCGGTTCGTAGCTGTAATCGCTCTGGATGCCCCAGGCGATCACCAGGCCGCCCAGACAGAGCAGCAGCCAGAGTGTTGCAAAAATACGATCGCTCATCACGACCTCCGCTTATTTCGCCAGGCCAAAAGATTTTGCCTGCTCGCGATAATCGGCCACCTGCTTTTTCACATAGGCGTCCAGTTCGGCGCCGAACAGATTGAACTCAAACAGGCCGCGCATATCGCGCTGCTTTTTGAACGCGTCGGTGGCGACCATCTGTTTGAATGCGCTCTCCCACCACTGATAGTCGGCGTCGCTGACTTTCGGGCCGAGATAGTAACCACGAATAACGGGCCATTCGACATTAAAACCCTGTTCTTTCGCGGTCGGCACCGAATTCAGTTCGCCCGGCAGGCGTTTGTCGGACATCACCGCCAGCACGCGCAGCTTGCCTGCCTTGAGATGAGGAACCATTTCGCTCATGTCGCCGGAAACCACCTGAATATGATTGCCGAGCAATGCAGTGACCGGCTCGCCGCCGCCTTCAAAAGCGACATAGCGCATCTTGCGTGGATCGATGCCCGCTTCGCGCGCCAGCAGCGCGGTTTTCATCCAGTCCTGACTGCCGATAGAAGCGCCTGCGCCTACCACCACCTTAGTGGGATCGGCTTTCATGGCGTCCATCAGCTCCTTGAGATTTTTCCAGGGCGCATCGGCGCGCACCGCGATCATGCCGTAATCGGTGCCCACTGCCGCCAACCATTTCACATCATCCACCGAATAACGGCCAAATTTGCCCTGCGACAGGTTCAGCAGCGAGCCACCGGAGAAGGCGACCACAGTGCCCGCTTCGGCCGGACGCTGGGCGATGATGGCGTTGTAGGCCACGGCGCCGACGCCGCCCGGCATGTAGGTCACGCGCATCGGCGTGGTGATCTGTTGCGTTTCCTGCAGAGAAACCTGCAGCAGCTTACAGGTCAGATCGAAACCGCCTCCCGGTTTAGCCGGGGCGATACATTCAGTACGAGAGGGGGCGTCTGCCGCAAAGGTGGCCTGCGTCGCCAGACAGAGCAGGGTACTGGCTAACGCGGTGCGGATCGTTTTTTTCATCTGTCGCTCCATTCTTCTTCCAGAGTGTGATTGCTCCCGAAAATTCGGGGTTATTGAATTGTTAAATGAGCAACCTTTCATTTACCTTTCACTGCCTGAGAAAAATGACAGGATGTGATATGCGTCTCTTACTGGTTGAAGATACGGCTGAACTGGCGTGCTGGTTGCAAAAGGCGCTGACGCAAAAAGGATTCGCTGTGGATTGGGTGGCGGACGGCATCGCGGCGGACCATGTGTTGCAAAGCGAGCAGTATGCGCTGGTGCTGCTGGACGTCTCGCTGCCGCGGCTTGACGGCCTGGAAGTCCTGGCGCGGCTGCGCAAGCGCGGTCAGGCCGTGCCGGTGCTGTTGCTCACGGCGCGCAGCGCGTTGAGCGATCGCGTACGCGGGCTGAATCAGGGGGCGGACGACTACCTGACAAAACCTTTCGAGCCGGAAGAGCTGGAGGCGCGCATTCGCGCGCTGCTGCGGCGCAGCCAGGCGGAGAGGCAGGGCGCGCAGACGCAAACCTTCGGCGATCTGCTGCTTGATAACGAAGGGTATTTTCTGTTGGCGGAAAAACCGCTGGCGTTGACGCCGCGCGAGGCCAGCGTTTTAACTACGCTGATGCAGCGGCGGGGCCGTCCGACCTCGCGCCAGCAGCTTTATGAGCAAACTTTTACCCTGGCGGATGAGGCCAGCCCGGAAAGCATCGAGCTCTATATTCATCGGGTACGTAAAAAACTCAGCGGCAGCAATGTCTCAATCGTCACGCTGCGCGGGCTGGGCTACAGCCTGGAGTGCCATCCGTGCGACTGATCCCTTCTCTGCGCGGCGAGCTGTTGGTCTGGCTGGGCATACCGCTGCTGCTGCTGTGGGGACTTTCCGTCTATACCCATTATCAGAGCGCGCGCCATGCTGCCAATCAGGCCTATGACCGCGCCTTGCTCGCTTCCGCGCGTACCGTCGCGGAGCGGCTCGAAGTGCGACACGGGCATCTGGAAGTGGATGTGCCCTGGGTGGTGCTCGACAGTTTCGAACGCAATATGAATGATCGGCTGTTTTATCAGGTGATTTCGCCGGAAGGCAAAACCCTTTCCGGCTATGACGATCTGCCCGACATCCCGCTCACCAGCGTGATGTCGGATGCCTATCCCGCGCTGGTCTACTTTTACGACGCCTATTATAAACAGCAGCGCATTCGCGTCGCGGCGCTCTGGCAGCCGGTAAGCGAGGCGGGATTCGAGGGCATGGCGTTAGTGCGGGTCGCAGAGACGGTGAATTCGCGTCAGGCTTTTGCCGAAGGGCTGCTGCGCACCGCGCTGCTGAGCCAAAGCCTGCTGGTGTTGATGACGTTGCTGCTGGCCAGCCTGATGCTGCGCCGCCTGTTGCGTCCGCTGCGGCAACTGTCGCGCATTATGCTGCAGCGCAATCCTGGCGAACTGACCCCGCTGCCGCCGTTGCTGCCCTGGTCCGAACTGCAGCCGCTGATCGTGGCGTTTAACCGTTATATCGAACACCTGCGCGGCGTGCTGGCGCGGCAGGAGCGCTTCAGTGCCGATGCGGCGCACCAGCTGCGTACGCCGCTGACGATTCTGAAAACCCAGGTGGGTCTGGCTATCGGCAGCAATAACCCTGAGCAGTGGCGGGAGAGTTTGCAGGGAATGCGCCATACGCTTGATGACACCATTTTACTGACCGATCGGTTGTTGCAGCTGGCGCGCATCAAGGCGCGCCACGGCGAAGACAAACTCGTCGAGCGTATTGACCTCGCGGCGGTGGTGCGCGACGCCTGTTTTACCTGCTATCCGGCGGCGCGCAACAAAGGCATCGATCTCGGTTACGAAGGTGACGAAACCTGTCTGGTGACGGGCGATCCGCTGCTGCTGGCGGAGCTGTGCGCCAATCTGCTGGATAATGCGATTAAATATTCGCCGCCGCACGGCACGGTAACAGCGCGCGTGCGGGAGAGCGAGATGGAAATAGAGGACAGCGGTCCGGGCATCGCCGAAGCGCAACAGGGGCAGGCGCTCCAGCCGTTTCGGCGACTGGAAAACAGCAGCCAGCATCCGGGCGCGGGCATCGGGCTGGCGCTGGTGAAGGATATTTGCGCCTGGCACGACGCGCAGATCACGCTGGGGCGCAGCCCGACGCTGGGCGGGCTGCAGGTCAGGATAAGCTTCAGGTCGCCGAATCGGACGCCGACGTAGCCGCTTTGCGGCGGGCCAGCGGTGTTTTCAGGCGCTGCGCCACAATGACGCCCGCCAGCGTCAGGCCGCCGCCGATCCAGTGGTAGCTGTGCAGTTGCTCATGCAGAAAGAGCACGGCGATAGCGGCGGTAAACACCGGCACCAGATTCATAAATATGCTGGCGGTACTGGCGCCGAGGCGTTGCACCCCCTGAATCCAGAGGAAGGGGGCGATAATCGAAGCCGGAATGCCGGCGAACAGCACCAGCGGAATATTTTGCGCGGTCAGCCGCACCTCCGGCGCCAGCAGAAAGCCGGGCGTCAGCAACAGCACGCCGAACAGGATTTGCACATAGAGGCTCTGCCAGTTCGGTAGCGGCAGCGACCAGCGTTTGGTCAGCACACCGTATAAGGCATAGGAGGTCGAGGCGGCGAACATCATCAGCTCGCCTTTGCCCAGCCCGTGGCTCAGCAGCTGTTGAAGGTTGCCCTGGCTCACCAGCCAGACCAGACCGGCAAAAGAGACGATGCCGCCTGCCAGGATGCCGAGCGTCGGCGCCAGACGTAAAAACACCAGGCTGAGCAGCACCGTCAGCAGCGGGATCAGAGCATTGAGAATCCCCATAAACAGCGCGGTGACGCTGTGCGCGGCATAATAGGCCAGGCTCTGATAGAGCACCATCCCCAGCAGCCCGAGGATCAGCAGCCGCCATCCTTGCGCGGCGATCTGCCGACGGTTGCGCCAGACGCCGGGCAGCACGAACGGCGTCAGGGCGAGCAGCGCCAGCAGCCAACGATAGAAGGAGATCGCGGCGGGATCGATGGCGCTGGCGGAAACCTTGCTGACGATGGCGTTAACCGACCAGATCAGAACGGCGAACAGAGGAAACAGAAAAGTCATCGGTATACCCTTAAAACAGCAGAATGCGCGCAGTTTACCTTTCCTGGTTTTTCGCACCCAGCAAAATTCGTCGATTTCGCCTCAGCCGCGGCGCGGATAGCACATCGCGCGCATCAGGAGAGGCGCAAGCTGTGTTTTCATTTCGCCTTTGTGCCAGAATAGCCCTCTTAAATTCGCAAGAGACAGGAACCGCGCTGTGAAAATTCTCGTCGATGAAAACATGCCCTATGCCCTTGAATTGTTCAGCCGCACCGGCGAGGTCAAGGCGGTGCCGGGCCGACCGCTGCCGGAGGCGGAACTGGATGAGGCTACGGGCCTGATGGTGCGCTCGGTGACCCAGGTCAATGAAGCATTGCTGAAGGGCAAGGGGGTGAAGTTTGTCGGCACCGCCACCGCCGGGACCGATCACGTTGATGAAGCCTGGCTGGCGCAGGCGGGGATCGCCTTTTCCGCCGCGCCGGGCTGCAACGCCATTGCGGTGGTGGAGTATGTTTTCTCCGCGCTGTTGCTGCTGGCGGAGCGCGACGGTTTCCGCCTCACCGATCGCACTGTGGGCATCGTCGGCGTGGGCAATGTGGGAAGTCGCCTGCAGGCGCGTCTTGAAGCTTGGGGGGTGAAAACCCTGCTGTGCGATCCGCCGCGCGCCGATCGCGGCGATGAAGTCGAATTCCTGACGCTTGACCAACTGGCGGCGCAGGCGGACGTGCTCACCTTCCATACGCCACTGTTCAAAGACGGTCCCTATAAAAGCTGGCATCTGGCCGACAGCGCGCTGTTGATGGCGCTGAAGCCCAACGCCATTCTGATCAACGCCTGCCGCGGCGCGGTGGTGGATAACGCGGCGCTGCTGGAAGTGATGAAAATGCGCCGCGATTTGAGCGTGGTGCTGGACGTCTGGGAGCCGGAGCCCAAACTCTCCCTCGATCTGCTCGACAGAGTCGATATCGGGACCGCGCATATCGCGGGCTATACCCTGGAGGGCAAGGCGCGCGGCACCACCCAGGTTTTCGAAGCCTGGAGCGCCTTTATCGGCCAGCCGCAGCAGGTGGCGCTGGAGACGCTGCTGCCCGCGCCGGAGTTCGGCGAGATCCGGTTGCACGGCCCGCTCGATCAGCCGACGCTGAAACGTCTGGTCCATCTGGTGTATGATGTGCGCCGCGACGATGCGGCCTTGCGTAAAGTGGCCGCGACGCCGGGGGAATTTGACCGCCTGCGCAAAGAGTATCAGGAGCGGCGCGAATGGTCGTCTTTGCGGGTGCTGTGCGACGATGCCGCCGCCGCCGACATGCTGTCGCAGCTCGGCTTCCGGGCGGTATATCAACCGGCCGCTGAGTAACCGAGAACATTACCCTTTATCCTGGGTAAAAATCCGAATCCCTGGGCGGTGAATATCACCGCCTTCTGTTTTTATGTCATTGTCTGGAGTAAACCCACATGTCTGACGGCTGGAACATTGCGCTACTGGGCGCGACAGGCGCAGTAGGGAACGCTGTACTGGAGCTGCTGGCGGAACGCCAGTTCCCGGTTGGCGAGTTATATTTGCTGGCGAGTGAAAACAGCGCCGGCGAAAACCTGCGTTTTGAAGGCCGCACGCTGCGCGTGCAGGATGCGGCGGATTTCGACTGGTCGCAGGCGCAGCTGGCCTTTTTCGTCGCCGGCAATGAGGCGTCGGGCCGTTATGCCGACGAGGCTGCCAGCGCGGGCTGTCTGGTGATCGACAGCAGCGATCGTTTCGCGCTGGATCCCGATGTGCCGCTGGTGGTACCGGACGTCAATCCGCAGGTGCTGGCGGATTACCGCAACCGCAACATCGTCAGCGTGGCCGACAGCCTGGTGAGCCAGCTGCTGACCGCCATCAAACCGCTGGTGGACGCGGCGGGTCTGGGACGTTTGCAGGTCACTAATCTGATCTCGGTTTCCAGCCACGGCAAAAGCGCGGTGGACGCGCTGGCGGGCGAAAGCGCGCGCCTGCTGAACGGCGTGCCGGCGGACGACTATCATTATGGCCGCCAGCTGGCGTTTAACCTGCTGCCGCAGCAGGCGGACAACAGCGGCAGCGTAGAGAGCGAGCGTCGCCTGGTGGATCAGGTGCGCAAGGTATTGCAGGACGAAGGGCTGCCGGTCGCGGTGACCAGCGTGCAGGCGCCGGTTTTTTACGGCAACGCGCAGATCGTCCATCTGGAAAATCTGCGTCCGCTGTCGGCGGAAGAGGCGCGCGATGAGCTTGAAAGGGCGGAAGATATCAACCTGAGCGAAGAGAACGACTATCCTACTCAGGTCAACGACGCTTCCGGCAACGGCCAGTTAAGCATCGGCTGCGTGCGTAACGACTACGGCATCCCGGAACTGCTGCAGTTCTGGTCGGTGGCGGACAATATCCGCTTCGCCGGCGCGCTGATGGCGGTCAAAACCGCGGAGAAGCTGGTGCAGGAGTATTTCTACTGATGTCCGACGGCAAGACCTTTAAGCTGGCGTTGGGCATTGAGTATGACGGCAGCCGCTATTACGGCTGGCAGCGGCAGCAGGAAGTGCGCAGCGTTCAGGAGAAGCTGGAGCGCGCGCTGACCAAAGTAGCAAATCATCCGGTCAGCGTTTTCTGCGCGGGCCGCACCGATGCAGGAGTGCACGGCACCGGCCAGGTGGTGCATTTCGAAACCACCTCGCAGCGTGCCGACGGCGCCTGGACGCTGGGCATCAACGCCAACCTGCCGGACGACATCGCCGTTCGCTGGGTGAAGGCGGTGCCGGATGAGTTTCATGCGCGCTTCAGCGCCACCGCGCGCCGCTACCGCTACGTGATTTACAACCAGCGCCTGCGGCCTGCGATTCTGGGCCGCGGCGTGACGCATTTCTACCATCCACTGGATGCGGAGAAGATGCATCGCGCCGGCCAGTGTTTGCTGGGGGAAAACGACTTTACCTCGTTTCGCGCCGTGCAGTGCCAGTCGCGCACGCCGTGGCGCAACCTTATCCACCTGCAGGTCACGCGTCAGGGACCTTACGTTATTGTGGATATCAAGGCGAACGCCTTTGTGCATCATATGGTGCGCAACATCGTGGGCAGCCTGATGGAAATCGGCTGCGGCAATCAGCATGAGGGCTGGATGGCGGAGCTGCTGGCGGCGAAAGATCGCACGCTGGCGGCGGCGACGGCGAAAGCGGAAGGGCTCTATTTAGTGGCGGTGGATTATCCATCCCATTTTGGTTTACCTCAGCCGCCGATGGGACCACTGTTCCTCGCGGATTAACCGTTAATCGAAGGACGTAAGGGAGCATTATGGAGTTCATCCATTTTATCATCGATTTTATTCTGCATATTGATGTGCATTTAGCCGAGCTGGTGGCGCAGTACGGCGTCTGGATTTACGCCATTTTGTTCCTGATCCTGTTTTGCGAAACCGGCCTGGTGGTCACGCCCTTCCTGCCGGGGGATTCGCTGCTGTTCGTCGCCGGCGCGCTGGCCGCGCTGCCCGGCAACGATCTGAACGTGCATCTGCTGGCGGCGCTGCTGGTGGCGGCGGCGATCCTGGGCGATGCGGTGAACTACACCATCGGTCGTCTGTTCGGCGAAAAGCTGTTCAGCAATCCCGACTCGAAGGTTTTTCGCCGCAGCTATCTCGATAAAACCCACGCTTTTTACGAGCGTCACGGCGGAAAAACCATTATCCTTGCGCGCTTCGTTCCCATTGTGCGCACCTTCGCGCCCTTTGTGGCCGGCATGGGACATATGTCCTATCGCCATTTCGCGTTGTTCAACGTCAGCGGCGCGCTGGCCTGGGTGCTGTTGTTCACCTATGCAGGTTACCTGTTCGGCGATCTGCCGGTGGTGCAGGAGAACCTGAAGCTGCTGATCGTGGCGATTATCCTGGTCTCGGTACTGCCGGGCGTAATCGAAATCTGGCGTCATCGCCGCCAGAACCGTCAGCAAAAACAGCCTTAATAACGGGTTACGCTCAGGGGTTCGACCAGATTTTTATCCACAGCGCGGGTAGGTTGTGGTTTAATGAGCGACATTTATGGTCTGCTGAAGACGATTTCAGCAGCGACAAGAAGACTGGACCAGGTCAGATTTAAACAGAAAGGTCATCAATGAGCTGGATTGAACGCATTCTCAATAAAAGCAATATCACACCGACGCGCAGAGCCAATATTCCGGAGGGCGTCTGGACCAAATGCGACAGCTGCGGTCAGGTGCTTTACCGCGCCGAACTGGAGCGCAACTTAGAGGTCTGCCCGAAGTGTGACCACCACATGCGCATGCATGCCCGCGAACGCCTGCACAGCATGCTGGATCAGGGCACGCTGGTGGAGCTGGGAAGCGAGCTGGAGCCGAAAGACATTCTCAAGTTCCGCGACTCGAAAAAGTATAAAGATCGTCTGGCTGCCGCGCAGAAAGATACCGAAGAGAAAGATGCGCTGATCGTGATGAAAGGTCAGCTGCACGGTATGCCGGTAGTGGCTGCCGCCTTCGAATTCGCCTTTATGGGCGGTTCCATGGGCTCGGTGGTCGNNGCAGGCGCTGGAAGACAACTGTCCGCTGATCTGCTTCTCCGCCTCCGGTGGTGCCCGTATGCAGGAAGCGCTGATGTCGCTAATGCAGATGGCGAAAACCAGCGCGGCGCTGGCGAAAATGCAGGAACGCGGTCTGCCTTATATCTCCGTATTGACCGATCCGACCATGGGCGGCGTCTCGGCGAGCTTCGCGATGCTGGGCGATCTGAACGTGGCGGAGCCGAAGGCGCTAATCGGCTTTGCCGGCCCGCGCGTTATCGAGCAGACGGTACGTGAGAAGCTGCCGCCAGGTTTCCAGCGCAGCGAATTCCTGATTGAAAAAGGCGCGATTGATATGATCATTCGCCGCCCGGAAATGCGCTATAAACTGGCAAGTCTGCTGGCAAAAATGATGAACCTGCCGGCACCGCTGCATGATGGTGAGCAGCCCGGAACCCCGGCTGAACCGGAGAGCAACGAGGCCTGACAGGAGATGGAAAGGCGCCGACGGCGCCTTTCACCAATGCACCGTAAATGCGTAACGGGTCACATGGATAATCTTCACCTCCCTCAAGCCACGTCGCCTTTGGCCGCGTGGCTTCATTATCTGGAACATCTGCACACTCAGGCTATCGAACTGGGACTGGATCGTATTCGCCGCGTGGCGGAACGTCTGGATCTGCTGAAGCCTGCCCCCTTTGTTTTCACCGTCGCCGGCACCAACGGCAAAGGTACCACCTGCCGCACGCTGGAAGCGGTGTTGATCGCCTCAGGCTATCGCGTCGGCGTCTACAGCTCGCCGCATCTGGTGCGCTATACCGAGCGCGTGCGCATTCAGGGCCAGGAGCTGGCGGAATCGGCGCATACTGCCAGCTTCGCGGCGATTGAAGCGGGCCGTGGCGACACCTCGCTGACCTATTTTGAATTCGGCACGCTGTCGGCGCTGATGCTGTTTAAACAGGCGCAGCTCGACGTGGTGATTCTGGAAGTTGGCCTGGGCGGGCGTCTGGACGCCACCAACATCGTCGACGCCGACGTGGCGGTAGTCACCAGCATCGCGCTGGATCATACCGACTGGCTCGGACCGGATCGCGAAAGCATTGGTCGGGAAAAAGCGGGCGTGTTCCGCGCGGCGAAACCGGCAGTGGTCGGCGAGCCGGATATGCCTGCCAGCATCGCCAGCGTGGCGGCGGAGAAGGGCGCCATCTTGCTGCAGCGCGATCGCCACTGGTCGTTTGAACGCCATGACGACCTCTGGGATTTCCGCGACGGGCAGGGCGAACTGTTGCAGCTGGCGCTGCCGCAAGTGCCGTTGCCCAACGCGGCGACCGCACTAGCGGCGCTGCGCGCTTCTAGCCTGATGATCGATGAGCGCATCATTCGCCAGGCGCTGCCGCAGGCGATTCTGCCGGGGCGTTTCCAGACCGTCAGCGCTTCGCCGCGTGTTATTCTCGACGTCGCCCACAATCCGCACGCCGCCGCTTATCTGGCGTCGCGGCTGGCGGAGCTGCCGAAACAGGGTAACGTGCATGCGGTGGTGGGAATGCTGCATGACAAAGATATCGCCGGCACGCTGGCCGCGCTGGCGCCCGAAGTGGATTACTGGTATTGCGCGCCGCTCGACGGGCCGCGCGGCGCCACGGCTGAGCAGCTTATAACTCACCTGGCGCAGGGCCAGGCGTTCGCCAGCGTCGAGCAGGCATGGCAGGCGGCGCGGCAACAGGCCGGGCCGCAGGATGTGGTACTGGTTTGTGGTTCATTCCACACCGTGGCGCAGGTAATGGAATCGATGGCAGCGGAGAAAGGCAGTGGCGAGTAAGTTTCAAAACCGTTTAGTCGGCACCGTCATTCTGGTGGCGGTCGGGGTCATCGTGCTGCCAGGTCTGCTGGATGGCCAAAAGAAACACTATAAAGAGGAGTTCGCCGCCATTCCGCTGGTGCCGAAGCCGGACGATCAGCAGGACAGCGAAATGGTGCCGCCGGTCACGCAGTCTCTGCCGGCGCAGCCGCCGGAAGGGGCGGGCGCGGCGCTGGAGGGCGAAAGCGGCAAACCTGATGCGACGGCAGCGGACAGCGGCGCGTCGAAACCCGTAAGCAACAGCCAGCCGACGGTCGTTACGCCGCCGCCGGTGCATCAAAGCGCGCCGACGACGCCGAAAGCGCCGCCGAAGCCGGTTGAGCAACCGAAACCGAAGCCGGTGGAACAACCGAAGCTGAAACCGAACGAACAGCCGAAGCCGAAACCGGTCGAACAGCCGAAGCCGACGGAAGAGAAAGCGCCGAGCGGACAAGCCTTTGTGGTGCAACTTGGTGCTCTGAAAAATGCCGCCAAAGTTAACGAGATCGTCGCGCAGCTGCGTCTCTCCGGCTATCGCGCCTTTACCGTGCCCTCAACGCCGGTACAGGGACAAATTACCCGTATTTATGTCGGACCGGACGCGTCGAAAAGCAAAATGCAGGCTGCCGTCGGCGAGCTGAAAGGGATTACTGGCTTGGGCGGCGTAGTGAAGCCTTACGGCGTTCGCTGAGGCTATCGTCGGAGTTTTGAAGCGCAGCGCTGTAAACCGCTGTTACGAATTACCCCGATCGATTGGCACCGCCAATAGCAATAACAGGCAGCGCCAGCTGCCTTTTTTATACCGGTTTTACCGAGGGAGTGGGTGGAATAATAGTTTTTATTTCAAAGAGTTATAAAGGATGTCACTTCAAGGGCGAGGGGATTTATTTTCATCGCCCTTTTTATGGATGCAGAACGGGAAAACGCTACGCAAACGTTTTCTTTTTCTGTTAGAATGCGCCCCGAACTGGATGCAGGGGTGCAATTGCACAAGCGCTGGAAGAGTTCATGATCTGGATTGATTACGTCATTATTTCGGTAGTTGGTTTTTCGGCTCTGGTCAGCCTGGTTCGTGGGTTTGTCCGGGAAGCCTTATCTCTTGTTACCTGGGGATGCGCGTTTTTTGTCGCCAGTCACTACTACGCTTACCTTGCAGTCTGGTTTACCGGTTTTGACGACGAGCTGGTTCGCAACGGAATTGCCATTGGTGTGCTGTTTATCGCGACCCTGATTGTGGGCGCGATCGTGAACTATGTGATCGGCTCGCTGGTGGAGAAAACCGGCCTGTCGGGAACGGACAGGGTACTGGGAGTCTGTTTCGGGGCGTTGCGTGGTGTGCTGATTGTCGCTGCCATTCTTTTCTTCCTTGATACATTCACGGGTTTTTCAAAAAGCCCGGACTGGCAACAGTCTCAGCTTATCCCCCAGTTCAGTTATATAATCAGGTGGTTTTTTGATTACCTGAAAAGCACGTCGAGTTTTTTACCCCGGTGATGCCATCGGGAGTGCGGCTTAATGAGGAATTGACAACATGTGCGGTATTGTTGGTATCACCGGTTTTATGCCGGTCAACCAGTCGATCTATGACGCGTTAACGGTGCTTCAGCACCGTGGGCAGGATGCCGCAGGCATTTGTACCATCGATGCGATTAACTGCTTTCGTCTGCGCAAGGCGAACGGCCTGGTCAGCGACGTCTTCGAAGCACGTCACATGCAGCGTTTGCAGGGCAACATGGGCATCGGCCATGTGCGCTACCCGACCGCCGGCAGCTCCAGCGCGTCCGAAGCGCAGCCGTTTTACGTCAACTCCCCCTATGGGATTACGCTGGCGCATAACGGCAACCTGACCAACGCGCATCAGCTGCGCAAGCAGCTGTTTGAAAGCGGCCGCCGTCATGTTAACACCACCTCAGACTCCGAAATACTGCTCAACATTTTTGCGCAGGAGCTAGATCGCTTTCAGCACTATCCGCTGGAAGCGGATAACATTTTCGCCGCCGTGGCGGCGGTGCATCAGCAGGTGCGCGGCGCTTACGCCGTCGTCTCGATGATCATCGGCCACGGCATGGTCGCCTTCCGCGATCCGAACGGCATCCGTCCGCTGGTGATGGGCAAACGCGCACTGAAAGATGGCCGCGTCGAATATATGGTCGCTTCGGAAAGCGTGGCGCTCGATACGCTGGGCTTCGAGTTCATCCGCGACGTGGCGCCAGGCGAAGGCGTTTACATCACCGAGCAGGGCCGGCTTTTTACGCGCCAGTGCGCAGAGAACCCGAAAAGCAATCCGTGCCTGTTCGAGTACGTCTACTTCGCTCGCCCGGACTCGTTCCTCGACAAAATTTCCGTCTACAGCGCCCGCGTTCGCATGGGCACCAAGCTGGGCGAGAAGATTGCGCGCGAGTGGGAAGATCTTGATATCGACGTGGTGATTCCGATCCCGGAAACCTCCACCGACGTGGCGCTGGAGATCGCGCGTATTCTCGATAAACCTTACCGTCAGGGGTTTGTGAAAAACCGCTATGTCGGCCGCACCTTTATTATGCCGGGCCAGCAGCTGCGCCGCAGCGCGGTGCGCCGTAAGCTGAACGCCAACCGCGCCGAGTTCCGCGACAAGAACGTGCTGTTAGTGGACGACTCCATCGTGCGCGGCACCACCTCCGAGCAGATCATTGAGATGGCGCGCGAAGCGGGAGCGAAACGCGTTTATCTCGCCTCGGCCGCGCCGGAAATCCGTTTCCCGAACGTTTACGGCATCGATATGCCGAGCGCGACGGAACTGATCGCGCATGGTCGCGAAGTGGATGAGATCTGCCAGCTGATCAAAGCGGACGCCCTGATTTTCCAGGACCTGAACGATCTGATCGAGGCGGTACGCGAAGAGAACCCGGATATCGCGCAGTTTGAATGCTCGGTGTTTAACGGCATTTACGTCACCAAAGATGTGGACCAGCGCTATCTTGAGTATCTTGAATCGCTGCGTAACGACGATGCCAAAGCGATTGCGCGTCAGAACGAGGTCGAAAATCTGGAGCTGCATAACGAAGGCTAAAGGCTGACGTTTTCAGGCTAAATACAGGGCGGGCGCTAAACCCGCCCTGTTTGTTCTCTGTAAAAGCGCATCTGGCGGCCATCATCGCCTGCAATTCGCGTTATGATTGCTGTTTTATTTCTGCAAGGTTTGATCTATGAAACGACTCATCATTGGCCTCTCCGGCGCCAGCGGCGTCATTTACGGCGTGCGTATGCTGCAGGTTTTGCAGCAGGTCGCGGAGGTGGAAACCCATCTGGTGATGAGCCAGGCGGCGCGGCAAACGTTGGCGCTGGAAAGCGACTACAGTCTGCGCGACGTGCAGGCGATGGCCGATGTGGTGCATGACGTGCGGGACATCGCCGCCAGCATTTCGTCCGGCTCCTACAGAACCGCCGGCATGGCGATCTTGCCCTGCTCGATGAAAACCCTCTCCGGCATCGTTCACAGCTACAGCGACAGCCTGTTGACCCGCGCCGCCGACGTGGTGCTGAAAGAGCAGCGCAAGCTGGTGCTATGCGTACGCGAAACGCCGCTGCACGTCGGCCATCTGCGCATGATGACCACCGCGGCGGAGCTGGGCGCAGTGATTATGCCGCCGGTGCCCGCCTTTTATCATCGTCCGCAAACTATCGGCGAGCTGGTGGATCAAACGGTCAACCGGGTGCTCGACCAGTTCGATATCGACCTGCCGCACGATCTCTTTACGCGCTGGCAAGGTGCACAATCTTAACGCTCTGCACTGATCTGGTGCGCAACGGCGCGCCGGATCACTCTTCGTGCATATTCTGCACCAAAAGTTAACATTTCCGCTTTTTCAGGTTTACGCTCCTGTTATATTTTCCTCACAAACTAAGGGCTAGCGTCAATTTTCGCGCATCGCTTAGTGAGCTAATTAATTACGCCATGAACTTGCAGAACTGGCATGAAACATGCAAATTATTTAGCGCAAAACACTCACGACACCATAACAAGAAACACTTCACTTGAGGGTAACCTATGAAAAAGCGAGTTCTGGCTCTTTCGCTGATGCTGGCGATGACCAGTGCGGCGAGCGTTTTCGCTGCGGTGCCGCAAACGCTGCGTATCGGAACCGACCCGACTTATCCGCCGTTTGAATCTAAAGGCGCGCAGGGCGAGTTAATCGGTTTCGATATCGATTTGGCGAACGAAATTTGTAAGCGTATTCAGACGAAATGCACCTACGTGCAAAGCGATTTCGATGCGCTGATCCCGTCGCTGAAAGCCAAGAAAATCGACGCCATTATCTCTTCGCTCTCGATCACCGAAAAACGCCAGCAGGAGATCGCCTTCTCTGACAAGCTGTACGCGGCTAACGCGCGTCTGGTTGCGCCGAAAGGATCCAAAATCGAGCCGACGCTCGCGTCGCTGAAGGGCAAAACCATCGGTCTGCTGCAGGGCACCACCCAGGAAACCTACGCCAATCAATACTGGCGTCCAAAAGGCGTTAACGTCACCCCTTACGCTAACCAGGATCTGGTTTACCAGGATCTCGACGCAGGCCGCATCGACGCCGCGTTTCAGGACGAAGTGCAGGCGAGCGAAGGCTTTCTGAAACAGCCGATCGGCCAAAAGTACGCCTTTGCCGGTCCGGCGGTAAAAGATGACAAAATCTTCGGCGTAGGCACCGGCATGGGCCTGCGTAAAGAGGATAGCGATCTGAAAACGGCGATCGACACCGCTTTTGAAGCGATGCGCAAAGATGGCACTTACGACAAGATCGCGAAGAAGTATTTTGACTTTAATGTATACGGTGACTGAGTAAAACCTGTCGTCCCCTGATCGCTGTTTTCCGAGTCGCAGAAGCGTCGGCTTTGCTTATTTACCCGGATTGCTTGCATAAGTTTTCGGTTATCCCTAAGCTTGCCGCCTTTCTGCGACTCGAATGTGTCGGTTAGGGCCGTCCGTGTTTAAGGGACGGCGTTTTGTTTCTACCCCACGACAGGATCAATTCCATGCTGTATGGCTATTCTGACGTTATTTTGCGAGGCACGCTGGTCACGCTGGAGCTGGCGCTCAGCTCGGTGCTGCTGGCGGTTATCCTCGGTTTGATCGGCGCCGGCGCGAAGCTGTCGCGCAATCGCCCGCTGGCGATGATTTTTGAAGGCTATACCACTCTGATTCGCGGCGTGCCCGATTTGGTGCTGATGCTGCTGATTTTCTACGGCCTGCAAATCGTCCTGAACAACATTACCGATGCCCTTGGCTTCAACCAATTCGATATCGACCCGATGGTGGCCGGTATCATTACGCTCGGCTTTATCTATGGCGCCTACTTCACCGAAACCTTTCGCGGCGCCTTCCTCGCCGTGCCCAAAGGGCAGATTGAAGCGGCGACCGCCTTCGGTTTTACCGGATCGCAGGTTTTCCGCCGCATCCTGTTTCCGGCCATGATGCGCTTTGCGCTGCCGGGCATCGGCAACAACTGGCAGGTGATCCTGAAAGCGACGGCGCTGGTCTCCCTGCTGGGCCTGGAAGATGTGGTGAAGGCGACGCAGCTGGCCGGTAAAAGCACCTGGCAGCCGTTTTACTTCGCCATCGTGGCTGGCGTGATCTATCTGGTATTTACCACGCTGTCGAACGGCGTGCTGTGGTGGCTTGAACGCCGCTATTCGGTTGGTGTGAAAAGGGCGGAGCTATGATCGATATTATTCAGGAGTACTGGAAAGCGCTGCTCTGGACCGACGGCTATCGCTTTACCGGCGTCGCCATTACCCTCTGGTTGTTGATTCTTTCGGTGGTGCTGGGCGGCTGCCTGGCCGTTCTGCTGGCGATTGCGCGCGTATCGCCTAACAAATTTGTCAGCGCCCCGGTCTGGCTGTTTACTTACGTATTCCGCGGCACGCCGCTTTACGTTCAGCTGCTGGTGTTCTATTCCGGCATGTATACGCTGGAAGTGGTGAAAGGATCGGAACTGCTGAACGCCTTTTTCCGCAGCGGTCTGAACTGTACGCTGCTGGCGTTTACCCTGAACACCTGCGCCTATACCACGGAAATTTTCGCCGGCGCCATTCGCGCCGTGCCGCATGGCGAAATCGAGGCGGCGCGCGCCTACGGTTTTTCCACCTTTAAGCTCTATCGCTGCATTATTCTGCCTTCCGCGTTGCGCACCGCCTTGCCGGCCTACAGCAACGAAGTGATCCTGATGCTGCACTCGACGGCGCTGGCCTTTACCGCCACGGTGCCGGATCTGCTGAAGGTGGCGCGCGATATTAACTCGGCGACCTATCAGCCGTTTACCGCTTTCGGTATCGCCGCCATGCTTTATCTGATTATCTCTTACGTGTTGATTAGCCTGTTCCGCCTGGCGGAGCGCCGTTGGCTGGCGCACCTGAAACCCTCATCGTCCCACTGAGTATGAATATGGCTGAAAATAAGTTAAGCGTCACCGAACTGCATAAGCATTACGGTGAACATGAGGTTCTGAAAGGCGTATCGCTGCATGCCGATGCTGGCGACGTGATCAGTATTATCGGCTCGTCCGGTTCGGGCAAGAGCACCTTTTTACGCTGCATTAACTTCCTGGAAAAGCCGAGCGAAGGCTCGATTAACGTTAATAACGAAAACATCCGCCTGGTGCGCGACAAAGACGGCCAGCTGAAAGTGGCCGATAAAGAGCAGCTGCGCACGCTGCGCACGCGTCTGACCATGGTGTTCCAGCATTTTAATCTCTGGAGCCATATGACGGTGCTGGAGAACGTGATGGAAGCGCCGATTCAGGTGCTGGGCCTGAGCAAGCATGAAGCGCGCGAACGCGCGATCAAGTACCTGGAAAAAGTCGGCATCGACGAGCGCGCGCGCGTGAAATATCCGGTACACCTTTCCGGCGGCCAGCAGCAGCGCGTTTCCATCGCCCGCGCGCTGGCGATGGAGCCGGAAGTGCTGCTGTTCGACGAACCGACCTCCGCGCTCGATCCGGAGCTGGTGGGCGAGGTGTTGCGCATCATGCAGAAGCTGGCGGAAGAGGGGAAGACCATGGTGGTGGTGACGCATGAGATGGAATTCGCCCGCCATGTCTCCAGCCACGTTATCTTCCTGCATCAGGGCAAAATCGAAGAGCAGGGGCCGCCTCAGGAGGTGTTCGGCAATCCGAAAAGCCCGCGCCTGCAGCAGTTTTTGTCCGGCTCTCTGAAGTAAGCCTCGCGGCGGCCGTCCTGCGCGGCCGCCGCCTATACCACATCCGCCAACGCCTCATCCAGCTGATACCAGCGAAAGCCGAAACCTGAGGCTTCAAGCCGCTTCGGCAGCACATGCTGACCGCCCAGCACCAGTACCGCCGATTCGCCCATCATCATTTTGACGGCGCCGGCAGGGGTGCGCATAAAGGCGGGCCGGTGCATGGCATGGCCGAGCATTGCGGCGAACTGCTCATTGCGCACCGCATAGGGCGAGACCATGTTGAACGGGCCGCGCAGGTTTTCATTATCCAGCAGCCAGAGAATGGCGTTTACCATATCGTCGATATGAATCCACGGCATATACTGCTTGCCGCTGCCGATCGGGCCGCCGATGCCCAGCTTGAAGGGCAGCTTCATTTTGCTCAGCGCGCCGCCTCCTTTCGCCAGCACCACACCGGTGCGCAGCAGGCAGACTCGGGTGCGGGCGCTTTGAGCGCTGAGCGCCAGCTGTTCCCAGCGCGCGCACAGCGTATGGGTAAACTCCTCATGGCCGGGATCTTCTTCGGTCATCACCAGATCGCCGGTATCGCCGTAAAAGCCGGTCGCCGAGCCGGAGATCAGCACCGCCGGCGGCGAGCTGCTGGCGTTGATCAGCGAGGCGATGCGTTCGGTCATCTGCCAGCGGCTTTCGCACAGCAGCTGCTTCTGTTGCGCGGTCCAGCGCTTGTCGGCGATGGGTTCGCCCGCCAGGTTGATCACCGCATCCACGCCGTTGAGATCCTGCTGCTGGGCGAGGCCGGACCAGAGCGAGACGCGCGCGTCCAGCTTCTCCCGAGCGCCGGCGACGTCGCGGGTCACTACGCTGATTTGATGGCCCAGCGTCAGCAGACGCGGAATAAGGTGACGGCCTATCAGGCCGGTTCCGCCGGTAAGTAAAATATGCATATTGAGTCTCCTTATGGTTGTTTTATCCGCTCAATTTCAGCATAGAAGAGAAGTCAGGTTGTAGCGTGCAATCCGCAGGCAGCGGGCGAATCAGGAGCCAGTTAAAACTCTCGTCAGTCGGGCATTGCCTTATGAAAAAAAAATCGGTAAAGATGATGCCATCCCGAGAGCCAGCGAGGTGGCAGATGAACTACCCAAGCATAACTCTGTGGTCTGATTCATCGTTTATTAGTCCCTGGGTGATGTCGGTTTATGTCGCGCTGACCGAAAAAGGCATTCCCTTTACGATAAAGCGCATCAATTTGCTGAGCGACGAACAGACGCAAACCGCGTATCGCGAGCCTTCCCTGACCGGCCGGGTTCCTCTGCTGCAGATTGAGGATTTCTTTCTCAACGAATCAAGCGCTATCGAGGAGTATCTGGAGGAGCGCTTTCCGGCACCGGAGTATGAACGGCTTTACCCGCGCGATCGGGAGAAACGCGCCCGCGCGCGTGAGCTGCAGGCCTGGCTGCGCAGCGATCTGCAGCCAGTTCGTCAGGAGCGGCCGACGGAAGTGCTGTTCGCCGGCGTCACCTTTCCCCCGCTCTCAGAAGCGGCGGAGCGATCTGCCGCTAAACTTATTCATGCCGCGCTGCGCCTGTTACCTGAGGGGCAGCAGAACCTTTTCAGCGAATGGTCGATCGTCGATATTGACCTGGCGCTGATGCTCAATCGTCTGGCGCTTCATGGCGATCCTCTACCGGTGAAACTGTTGACCTAAGCCCAGTTTCAGTGGCAGCGGGCCTCCGTTCAGCTCTGGCTGGCGGAATCGGGTAAAAACCGCTGAAGCGAAACGGCATCGCTTGCCCCTGACAGCAGAACTTATTACCTTACGTCACATAATAATGACGTGGCAGACAACGGCGCGCGATAAGCCGCCAGAACAGAAAAGGGTTACGGATGGTTGATCAAACGGCGGGTGGCGATATCGAGTGGGTCGATATCGTCAGCGAAGAGAATGAAGTCATTGCGCAGGCGAGCCGGGCGCAGATGCGCGCTCAGTGTCTGCGTCATCGCGCTACGTACATTGTGGTGCATGACGGCATGGGAAAAATTTTGGTGCAGCGCCGTACTGAAATCAAAGATTTCATGCCCGGCATGCTGGACGCCACCGCAGGCGGCGTGGTGCAGAGCGGCGAAGAGATGCTGGAATCGGCGCGCCGCGAGGCGGAAGAGGAGCTGGGCATCGCCGACGTGCCTTTTGCCGAGCACGGCAAATTCTACTTCGAAGATGAACACTGCCGCGTCTGGGGCGGCTTATTCAGCTGCGTCTACCACGGACCTTTCGCCATGCAGGAAGAGGAAGTGGATGAAGTGTTCTGGATGACGCCGGAAGAGATCACGGCGCGCTGCGACGAATTTACCGATGACTCGCTGAAAGCCCTTTCGCTGTGGCTGAGCCGCAACAGCGAAGCCAACCGCATGAGCGCCGAACCCGCCACTGAATAATGCCCGTCGGTCAGGGCGATCTCCGTCCCGATCCCTGCCGGGTTGAATGCCTCTGATAATCATCGATGACAGCGTGGAGAAAGCAGGCCGGACGCGATGTCCGGCCTGAAGCGTCAGGCGTTGTCTTCCGACTGCTGAGACTGAATCGCCGTCAGCGCGATGGTATAGACGATATCGTCGACCAGCGCGCCGCGCGACAGATCGTTTACCGGTTTGCGCATGCCCTGCAGCATCGGCCCGATAGAGATCAGGTCGGCGGAACGCTGCACCGCTTTGTAAGTGGTGTTGCCGGTGTTGAGGTCAGGGAAGATAAACACCGTGGCGCGGCCCGCCACCTGCGAGTTTGGCGCTTTAGACTTCGCCACGTCTTCCATGATGGCGGCGTCATACTGCAGCGGCCCGTCGATCACCAGATCGGGACGTTTTTCCTGGGCGATACGCGTCGCTTCACGCACTTTTTCCACATCGCTGCCGGCGCCGGAGTTGCCGGTGGAGTAGGAAATCATCGCCACGCGCGGGTCGATGCCGAACGCTTTGGCCGAGTCGGCAGACTGAATGGCGATTTCCGCCAGCTGTTCCGAGGTCGGGTCCGGGTTAATGGCGCAGTCGCCGTAAACCAGCACCTGCTCCGGCAGCAACATAAAGAACACGGAGGAGACCAGCGAGCTGTTCGGCGCGGTTTTGATCAGCTGCAGCGGCGGACGAATGGTGTTCGCTGTGGTGTGAACGGCGCCCGATACCAGGCCATCCACTTCGCCGCGCTCCAGCATCATGGTGCCCAGCACCACGTTATCTTCCAGCTGCTCCTGAGCGACGACTTCGGTCATGCCTTTGCTTTTACGCAGTTCGACCAGGCGGGGAACGTAGCGTTCACGCACCACTTCCGGATCGACGATTTCGATGCCTGCGCCCAGTTCGACGCCCTGCGCCGCGGCAACGCGCTGAATCTCATCCGGGTTGCCCAGCAGAATGCAGGTGGCGATGCCGCGTTCGGCGCAGATGGCCGCCGCTTTGACGGTGCGCGGCTCGTCGCCTTCCGGCAGAACGATGCGTTTGCCCGCTTTTCGCGCCAGTTCCGTCAGCTGATAGCGGAAGGCGGGTGGCGAGAGACGACGGGTGCGCTCAGAAGCCGCAGTCAGCGATTCCACCCAGTCGGCATTGATGTAGTTGGCGACATATTCCTGCACCTTCTCGATACGTTGGGTATCGTCAACCGGGACTTCAAGGTTGAAGCTTTGCAGGCTAAGGGAGGTTTGCCAGGTATTAGTTTTCACCATAAACACCGGCAGGCCGGTCTGGAAGGCGCGTTCGCACAGTCTGGCGATGCGATCGTCGATCTCATATCCGCCGGTCAGCAGAATGGCGCCGATCTCAACGCCGTTCATCGCCGCCAGGCAGGCCGCGACCAGCACGTCAGGGCGGTCGGCGGAGGTGACCAGCAGCGAGCCGGGACGAAAATGCTCCAGCATATGCGGAATGCTGCGCGCGCAGAAAGTCACTGACTTCACGCGGCGCGTCTGAATTTCGCCTTCATTGATGACGCGGGCGTTCAGGTGGCGGCACATATCGATGGCGCGCGTCGCGATTAAGTCAAAGCTCCAGGGCACGCAGCCCAGCACCGGCAGAGGGCTGTTGGCGAACAGCTGAGTGGGATCGATATTCGCCACGCTGGCTTTAGTGGAGTCGTCGAAAATTTCAGAGAGGTCAGGGCGCGTCCGGCCCTGCTCGTCAACCGGCGCGTTCAGCTTGTTAATGATCACGCCGGTGATGTTTTTGTTTTTTCTGCCGCCGAAGCTGCTTTGTGTCAGCTCGATGCGCTCTTTCAGCTGCGCCGGCGAATCATTGCCCAGCGACATCACAAAGACGATTTCGGCATTCAGCGTTTTGGCAATTTCGTAGTTCAGGGCGGTGGCGAACTGATGTTTGCGCGTCGGCACCAGACCTTCCACCAGCACCACTTCCGCATCTTTGGTGTTTTCGTGGTAGCGGGCGATGATCTCTTCCATCAGCACGTCCTGCTGGTTCGAACCCAGCAGCGACTCAACGCGCGCCATGTTCAGCGGTTCGGCCGCAGGGATGGAGGAATTTTTACGAATGATGGTGGTGGTTTGATCCGGCTTGTCCCCGCCGGAGCGCGGCTGCGCGATCGGTTTGAATACGCTCAGGCGCACGCCCTTGCGCTCCATCGCACGAATGACGCCGAGGCTGACGCTGGTCAGGCCGACGCTGGTGCCGGTCGGAATGAGCATAATAGTACGTGACACGGTAGAACCTCTCAGGTGTTGCAGGGTGCCAAAAACGACTCCGCCAGCCGAAGCTGGCGGAGGAAAACGTTAAGCGGTCAGGCGCGCGGCGTCCTGAGCGATCACCAACTCTTCATTGGTGGGGATCACCAGCAGCGGACGCGTGCCTTCTTTATTGATGTAGCCCGCTTTGCCGAAGCGCGCTGCCAGGTTGCGCTCGTGATCGACTTCCAGACCCAGCAGCGCCAGTTTCTTCAGCGTCAGCTCGCGCACCAGTGCCGCGTTTTCGCCGATGCCGCCAGTAAAGACTACGGCGTCCAGGCGGCCATCCATCATCGCGGTATAGGAACCGATATACTTTGCCAGACGGTGGCAGAAAACTTCCATCGCACGTCGGGCGTCTTCTTTGGTGGCGTAATTTTCTTCTGCGTAACGGCAGTCGCTGGTGACTTCAGACAGGCCCAGCAGGCCCGACTCTTTGGTCAGCATTTTATTTATGGCATCGACGCTCATGCCCAGAGTGTCGTGCAGGAAGAAGATGATGGCCGGATCGAGATCGCCGCTGCGCGTTCCCATTACCAGACCCTCCAGCGGCGTCAGACCCATAGAGGTGTCGACGCAGACGCCGTTGCGAATCGCGCTTACCGAGCCGCCGTTGCCCAGATGGCAGGTAATCGCGTTCAGCTCGTCGATCGGTTTGCCCAGCATTTTCGCCGCTTCGCGCGAAACATAGTAATGGCTGGTGCCGTGCGCGCCGTAGCGACGTACGCCGTGCTCTTTATAGAGCTTGTACGGCAGGGCGTAAAGATATGACTCTTCCGGCATTGTCTGATGGAACGCGGTGTCGAAAACCGCCACATTTTTATCAGACAGGTGCGGGAAGTTTTTCATCGCTTCGTCGATGCCGATCAGGTGGGCTGGGTTATGCAGCGGCGCGAAGGACGACGCGTCCTTGATGCCCTGAATTACGGCTTCGGTAATTACCACGGACTGAGTAAGCTGTTCACCGCCGTGTACGATGCGATGGCCAATTGCAGCGATTTGTGCCGATAGCTCTGGTTTTTGTGCCAGAATTGTTTTAACAATGAAATGGAGCGCTTCACTGTGTGCCGCACCGGCACCTAAAGGCGCTTCCTGTTTATTACCGTCCAGTTTCCACTTGATGCGCGCTTCCGGCAGGTGAAAACATTCGGCTAAACCGGAGAGAAATTCATCGCCGCTGGAAGGATCAAGAATGGCGAACTTGAGAGAAGAGCTGCCGCAGTTCAGAACCAGTACTAACTTACTCGACATGGAAGTACCTATTTGTTAAAAGTGGCTAAAAATAATGCAATCAGACTTTCAGCGTAGCCCATGCAGGCTGGTGGTTTAATGATAAACATCATGCGTCAGGTAAAATATTGTCCTGGCACAAAAGTTTTCGGTAATTTTACGTAAATTGTTGATGTTTGTTTGGCGAAACATGGCCCGGCCGCGCTTAAGCTCAGCGCAATGGTTGTAAACTGTTTGTTGAAATAGCGTCAGAATACCGACTGTCATCTTCAAAAACAAAAACTTTTGAATGATGTCACGTAAAGTTGTGTAGTTGACATATTTTTTTAATTTTTACTTTTTTAGTTGAGGCCTGCCATGGCGAATAATTCAGGCAACACAGGCTGGTTCACCCTGTTTCAGCGTGGACAGCACTATATGAAGACCTGGCCGAACGATAAACGTCTGGCGCCGATCTTCCCGGAAAACCGCGTCAGCACCGCAACCCGTTTTTCAATCCGCTTTATGCCGCCGCTGGCGGTTTTTACGCTGACCTGGCAAATCGCGCTGGGCGGACAGCTGGGACCGGCCGTAGCGACCGCGCTGTTCGCCTGCAGCCTGCCGATGCAGGGATTATGGTGGTTAGGCAAGCGTTCCGTTACGCCGTTGCCGCCCACTTTGCTGCAATGGTTTCATGAGGTGCGGGCGAAGCTGGAAGAAGCGGGGCAGGCGGTAGCGCCGCTGGAAGGCAAACCGACCTATCAGTCGCTGGCCGATCTGCTGAAGCGCGCTTTCAAGCAGCTGGACAGAACCTTCCTCGACGATCTTTGAGTCGTCCGGGGTAAATCAGGCGCAAAATTTGCCTGCTACCCGGTGTGAAATCAAAGAAAAGTGGTGCGGACACACACGCATCGTTTTCGTTGTGCAATTATTTCCTCCTGTTTAAAACCTGAGCGACTTTTACGATCCGGGAGAGAAAGATGGAAATGACCCCTGCACAACGTTTACTCCTGTCTAACCAATACAAAATCATGGCGATGCTGGAGCCGGAAAACGCCGAGCGCTACCGGCGCTGCCAGACCATTGTCGAACGCGGCTACGGCCTGCAGCTGCGCGAGCTGGACAGCGAATTCAGCGAGCTTTCCGAAGAGACCTGCCGCACCCTTATCCGCATCATGGAGATGCATCATGCGCTGCATGTTTCCTGGTCAAATCTGAAAGATCCCGCCGGGCTGGAGGAGCGCCGACTCGCTTTCCACGGTTTCGATGCGGCGACCGAAGCGGATTATCTGGGCTATGTACGCTTTATGGTGCATACCGAAGGGCGCTATACCCAGTTCGATTCCGGCACCCACGGCTTCAATGCGCAAACGCCGATGTGGAAAAAGTATCAACGCATGCTCGCCCTGTGGCACACTTGTCCACGTCAGTACCATTTGAGCGCGAACGAAATCGCGCAGATTATCAATGCCTGAAAAGGAGCAATGCGTGAAGTGTAAAGGTTTTTTATTTGATCTGGATGGCACGCTGGTTGACTCTTTGCCCGTGGTGGAACGCGCGTGGAGCAACTGGGGAAAACGCCACGGTATTGCCGCTGACGAGATTCTGAGCTTCATCCATGGCAAACAGGCGCTCACTTCACTGCGACATTTTATGGCCGGGCAACCTGAGGCGGCGATTCAGGCGGAGTTCCGCCAGCTGGAGAAAACCGAGGCGGAAGATACCGACGGGGTGCGCGCCTTGCCGGGGGCAAAGGCGCTGCTGGATAAATTAAACGAACTGCAAATCCCCTGGGCGATCGTCACGTCCGGCTCGATACCTGTCGCCCATGCGCGTCATAAAGCCGCCGGGCTGCCGCAGCCTGAGGTGTTTATTACCGCCGAACAGGTGTCGCGCGGCAAACCTGAGCCGGATCCCTATCTGCTCGGCGCGGAAAAACTGGGACTGGCGGCGGAAAGCTGCGTGGTGGTTGAAGATGCCGAGGCCGGGATCCTCTCGGGCCTGAATGCGGGCTGCGCGGTTATCGCCGTCAACGCGCCGGCGGACGCGCCGCGTCTCAGCGAGACGGCGCTGCAGCTGAAAACGCTGGAGGCGTTGATTATCGATAAGCAGCAGGACGGCAGCATCACCTTTCGTCAGCAGGCTTGATCCTCAGTGATAAGCAGCCGTCGGCGATGGTTGCTTATAACGGCGAATCCTGAGATATCTCATCCAGCGACAGGCTGAAGCTGGGAATAAAGACCTCGATAAAATAATCCATTTCCGGGGAGCGGCGCTGCGCCAGCGTCTTTTCCAGCCGCGCTTTCGCCAGCACGAATTCGTTATTGCCGGCGGAAAGTTCTTCCAGACATTTCAGGTAGGCGCACAGCGCGTCAGCCTGTTTAACCACCGCCTGCTCCTGCGCGCTATGTTGATGTTCGTCCAGCAGCGGGCGATACGCATCCTGCAACTCCGGCGGCAGCATATTAATCAGCTTTTGCTGAGCGATCTTTTCGATTTTTTTATATTCATGGGCTATTTGCGCGTTGTAATACTTTACCGGCGTCGGCAGATCGCCGGTCAGCACTTCGCTGGCATCGTGGTAGAGCGCCAGCATCGCGATGCGATCGGCGTTCAGCTCGCCCGCGAATTTTTTGTTTTTGATGACGGCCAGCGCATGGGCTACCATCGCCACCTGCAAACTGTGCTCCGAGACGTTCTCAGTACGCACGTTGCGCATCAGCGGCCAGCGGTTAATCAGTTTCAGTCGGGAAAGGTGGGCGAAAAAATGGCTTCGGGTCATGAAAGTATCCTGTTCGCACGGCGGAGAAAGCGCTGCCTTCTCCGAAATGCGAACAGTATACGCGTGCGAGTTTACTGACGGTAGCCTTGCAGGAAGCGACCGAATTTATTCACGGCCATTTCGAGATCGTCTACGCGCGGCAGGGTCACGATACGCACATGATCCGGCCACGGCCAATTAAAGGCGCTGCCCTGAACCAGCAACACTTTTTCCTGCAGCAGGAAATCGAGCACCATTTTCTGGTCATCGAGGATATTGAATTTTTTCGCATCGATACGCGGGAACATATAAAGCGCGCCCTGCGGCTTCACGCAGCTTACGCCCGGAATATCGTTAATCAGCTCCCAGGCGCGCTGGCGCTGCTGATAAAGACGTCCGCCCGGCATGATGAATTCGCTGATGCTCTGATAGCCGCCCAGCGCGGTCTGAATCGCATGCTGCGCAGGTACGTTGGCGCAAAGACGCATGGAGGCCAGCATCTCCAGCCCTTCAATGTAGCCTTTCGCATGTTTTTTCGGACCGTTCAGCACCATCCAACCCTGACGGAAACCCGCCACGCGGTAGGTTTTAGACAGGCCATTGAACGTCACCGTCAGCAGATCCGGCGCCAGCGCGGCGATCGAATGGTGCTGAGCCTCGTCGTAAAGGATCTTGTCGTAGATCTCGTCGGCGAAGATGATCAGGTTGTGCTGGCGCGCGATCTCGACGATCTCCAGCAGCAGCTCTTTGCTGTATACCGCGCCCGTCGGGTTGTTCGGGTTGATAATCACGATGCCGCGGGTGCGCGGCGTAATTTTGCTGCGAATATCGTTGAGATCGGGGAACCAGCCCGCTTCCTCATCGCAAAGATAGTGCACCGCTTTACCGCTGGAGAGCGATACGGCGGCCGTCCAGAGCGGATAATCGGGCGCCGGAACCAGCATCTCGTCGCCGCTGTTAAGCAGCGCCTGCATCGCCTGCACGATCAGCTCGGAGACGCCGTTGCCGATATAAATATCTTCAACCGTCACGTCGCGCATGTCGCGCGCCTGGTAATGCTGCATGATCGCTTTACGCGCGCTGTAAAGGCCTTTTGAGTCGCAGTAGCCTTGCGCGCTGGGCAGGTTGCGAATAACGTCGACCAGAATTTCATCCGGCGCCTCAAAACCAAAGGGCGCCGGGTTGCCGATATTCAGCTTTAAAACTTTGTTGCCTTCTTCTTCGAGACGCTTCGCCTCTTTTAAAACCGGACCACGAATGTCATAGCAGACGTTGTCCAACTTACCGGATTTATCAATTTGAAAAGTCATCGCCACCGCCTTAAGGAGCAGGCTTCCTTTACCTGCCGCAAAAATCAAACCTGCACAATGTACTCTCCTCCAAAGGACAAATGAAGGGCAGGCGCAGGTTTTGGGGTATTCCACACGTATTGCGATTGGGTCCGGGGCGTTTAAGAAATAAAGCGAGATTATTTGGTATAAAAAACCAGAAGAAAGGCGATCATTGATATTTTATGCTGACAATGAGAAAGGGAAACTGTAAAGGCAGTAATCCACTTTTTCAAAGCAGGAATGAGAAATTTTCATTTTGTAACCCATACCGACATAAGACCGATGAAAACTGAAATAGTTAAACATTATTTGATAGATGTATAGAAAATAATCCACGTTGTATAACGCTCTTATTGACGTGTTAATTGCATATTATTCTCATTAGCATATCAGCGGTTGAGAATGGTCTTGTAATTAGCGTAGGGATGGGCCAGTTAAACCGTGATAAATGGCATTTTAGCAGGACCTTCAGGGTTTCTTGTTGAGTTTAAGAACCTGGAGGGCTTAAAAAATAGCCGCTAATGTGGCAGGATGCGTTGATAGCACTGTTTGGTCAAAAATTACGATGGTTGCAAGAAAACCATTTCCATTTTGAACCTAAAAATGATTAAGTATAATTTATTATTTGATGCGATTTACCGCTAAGCATCTTGATGGTTTGGGCCTTTAACCCACTTTGTCCCGTCTGGCTATTTCGGAGGGGACCTGAGACGACAACACAGCTTCCTGCGCCAGCGCGTCCTTCGCCTTCTGCCCGGAAGTTGTATCCGTTTGTGTTGCCGCATACGTTGCCTGACGCAGGCGATGTAAACGGGGCACCCGTCTGACAAAGAATTTTCTGTGTCATGCTTTCTTAAGGGCAGGCACGGGCATCATTACCGCTTATCACTTTGATAAGCCGCGTAATAACACCAGGGTAGTAGTTTGTAAAAATCTTATAAGTGAAGAAAAAACATGACTAATGCAAATCGTCCGATATTGAATCTCGACCTCGATCTGCTGAGAACTTTCGTTGCCGTTGCGGATTTGAATACCTTTGCAGCTGCGGCTGCAGCGGTCTGCAGAACCCAGTCGGCAGTAAGCCAGCAGATGCAGCGTCTGGAACAACTGGTAGGTAAAGAGCTGTTTGCCAGACATGGACGTAATAAATTATTGACCGAGCACGGGATTCAGCTTCTTGGCTATGCCAGAAAAATCCTGCGTTTTAATGACGAAGCCTGTACATCTCTGATGTACAGCAATATTCAAGGCGTGCTGACGATCGGCGCTTCCGACGATACGTCCGACACCATTTTGCCTTTCCTGCTGAACCGCGTGACTTCTGTTTATCCTAAGCTGGCGATCGATGTCAGGGTTAAGCGCAATCCTTTCATGATGGAAATGCTGAATCAAGGAGAAGTCGATTTAGTGGTGACGACCTCCAGTCCGGGCAACTTTACCCATCAGGTTTTGCGTACGTCGCCGACGCTGTGGTACTGCGCAGCGGATTATATTTTCCAGCGCGGCGAAGCCATTCCGCTGGTACTGCTGGATGAACCCAGCCCGTACCGCGATATGGCCATCGACCATCTTAACGAGGCGGGCATTCCATGGCGCATCTCTTACGTCGCCTCGACGCTGGCGGCGGTGCGTGCGGCGGTGAAAGCGGGCTTGGGCGTGACGGCGCGGCCGGTGGAAATGATGAGTCCTGAACTGCGCGTCATGGGCGCGGCGGAAGGCTTGCCGGTGCTGCCGGATACGCAATACCTGCTTTGCCGCAACCCGGATAACGATAACGAACTGGCGCTGGCAATTTTCAACGCTATGCAGTCCACTAACGATCCTTACAATCTGAGCGCCAATCCTGACGGCACGCTGTTGCTGGACGACGAAGAGTAACTGATGCTTAGCGCGTCTCATTCTCAGTCGAAATGAGATGCCGCCAGCTAAATCTGAAGAAATAAGCCTTTAACCTGATAAAACAGGTTAAAGGCTTTTTTATTTGCTGTTTCAGGCCGTTTTCTCCCAGTTTTGTCCCATTTTCCTTTTGTCCGTTCTCCCGAAATGAAATGCGTTCCCTTTCACTCCCTTGCAACATTTTTTCTTCTTTTACCCGCTCTTGACGTCGCATACATCCGTGCGGAACTGCTGTTTTTTTTCGCATAAAGGGCAAAACTGTGTTCTGGATCAAGAAAATACCCCTGTCAAGGGGAAGGAAATTAAGGTAATACCTGTCAAAATATGTTTGTTAAATGCGCGATCCATGCAGGTGAATACCCGCTACACTTTAATTTTTGAGTTCAGACTGAAGCGATTTAGCTTAAAATCTGCGCATCATATGTTAATAAAATGATGTGGGTGTAAAATAATGTTTGGATACTTTTGTCAAAGTTGACAAAAGGTTATAGAAAGGAGTAAAAGACCCCATAAAATTGCTGCTTAAATGCTAATGACAGCATTGTTTATAAGGTTTTTTACCCTTCCCTTGAATCGTTGTGGTGCGTTCGCTTCCGGCAGGATGTCATCGCCACTTTTGATGAGTAAGCAAAGAGTATGTCAACAGCCACCGAAGTTATCGCTCATCACTGGGCATTTGTTGTTTTCATCGTCATCGCGTTTGGTCTTTGCGTCTTCATGTTGGCCGGAGGATGGCTTTTAGGCGGCAGAGCGCGCGCAAGGCACAAAAATACCCCTTTCGAATCAGGCATCGATCCTGTCGGCTCTACCCATATGCGGCTGTCGGCGAAATTCTATCTGGTGGCGATGTTTTTCGTGATCTTCGATGTCGAAGCCCTCTTTTTATACGCTTGGTCGACCTCCATCCGCGAAAGCGGCTGGGTCGGCTTCGCGGAAGCCCTGATTTTCATTTTGGTGCTGCTGGCTGGTCTGATTTATCTGGCGCGTATCGGCGCGCTGGACTGGGCGCCCGCACGTCGTCGTGTGGTCGTTAAAACCCCGGCGGTCAGTCACACCAACCCTCATAAGCAGTAACAGCGAGGCATTAAGATGGACTATACGCTCACCCGCATAGACCCAAACGGTGGTGAGAACGACCGTTATCCCCTGCAAAAGCAGGAGATCGTCAGCGATCCCCTCGAGCAGCACGTTCATCGCAGCGTTTATATGGGCAAGCTCGAAAACGCCCTGCATGACATGGTGAACTGGGGACGTAAAAACTCTCTCTGGCCGTACAACTTCGGCCTTTCCTGTTGTTACGTAGAGATGACGACCTCTTTTACCGCGGTGCACGACGTGGCCCGTTTCGGCGCCGAAGTGCTGCGCGCTTCGCCCCGACAGGCTGATTTCATGGTTATCGCCGGTACGCCCTTTACCAAAATGGCGCCGGTTATTCAGCGTTTGTATGACCAGATGCTGGAGCCGAAATGGGTGATCTCCATGGGCGCCTGCGCTAACTCCGGCGGCATGTACGATATCTATTCCGTGGTGCAGGGCGTGGATAAGTTCCTGCCGGTAGACGTTTACATTCCGGGCTGCCCGCCGCGCCCGGAAGCCTATATGCAGGCGTTGCTGCTGCTGCAGGAGTCGATCGGCAAAGAGCGCCGTCCGCTCTCCTGGGTGGTCGGCGATCAGGGCGTTTACCGCGCCAACATGCAGTCAGAGCGTGACAGGAAACGCGGGGAGCGCATCGCCGTAACCAACCTGCGCACGCCGGACGAAATTTAAGCTAACCGTTTATGGATGGGTTTGTGCCCGCAGCACAACATCACAATTTAATGCGCGGCTCCATCCTGACGCCTTCTCGTGAGCGCCTGATTTCAGGCCAGAATGGTGAATAACGTATGACTGACTTAACCACGCACGATCTCGCTCAGCCAGCCTGGCAAACCCGCGATCACCTGGACGATCCGGTGATCGGCGAGCTGCGTAACCGTTTTGGGCCGGATGCCTTTACCGTTCAGGCTACCCGCACCGGGATCCCAGTTGTCTGGGTGAAGCGTGAACAGCTGCTGGAAGTGGGCACGTTTCTGCGCAAACTGCCGAAGCCTTATGTAATGCTGTACGATCTGCATGGTATGGACGAGCGTCTGCGCACCAATCGCGCCGGCTTGCCCGCTGCGGATTTCTCCGTTTTCTATCATTTGCTGTCGATCGAGCGTAACCGCGACATCATGTTAAAGGTGGCGCTTTCAGAGAACGATCTGCATCTGCCGACCTTCACGAAAATCTGGCCGAACGCCAACTGGTATGAGCGGGAAACCTGGGAGATGTTCGGCATCACCTTCGACGGCCATCCTCATCTGACGCGCATTATGATGCCGCCCACCTGGGAAGGGCACCCGCTGCGCAAAGATTACCCGGCGCGCGCGACGGAATTCGATCCCTTTACCCTGACGCAGCAGAAAGAAGATCTGGAAATGGAGGCGCTGACCTTCAAGCCGGAAGAGTGGGGTATGAAGCGCAGCACCGCGAACGAGGACTTTATGTTCCTCAACCTCGGGCCGAACCACCCCTCGGCGCACGGCGCCTTCCGCATTATTCTGCAGCTGGATGGCGAAGAGATCGTCGACTGCGTGCCGGATGTGGGTTACCACCATCGCGGCGCGGAGAAGATGGGCGAACGCCAGTCATGGCATAGCTATATTCCCTACACCGACCGCGTGGAATACCTTGGCGGCTGCGTCAACGAAATGCCATACGTGCTGGCGGTGGAAAAGCTGGCGGGCATCACCGTGCCGGATCGCGTCAACGTTATTCGCGTCATGCTCTCCGAGCTGTTCCGCATCAACAGCCATCTTCTCTATATCTCCACCTTTATTCAGGACGTCGGCGCGATGACGCCGGTGTTCTTCGCGTTTACCGACCGCCAGAAAATTTACGATCTGGTGGAGGCGGTGACCGGTTTTCGCATGCATCCGGCCTGGTTCCGCATCGGCGGCGTGGCGCACGATCTGCCGCGAGGCTGGGAACGTCTGCTGCGCGAGTTCCTCGACTGGATGCCGAAGCGTCTGAAAGAGTATGACAAAGCGGCGCTGCGCAACAGCGTACTGGTGGGCCGTTCGAAAGGCGTCGCCGCCTACAACCTGGAAGAGGCGCTCGCCTGGGGCACCACTGGGGCAGGTCTGCGCGCCACCGGCATAGATTTCGACGTGCGTAAATGGCGTCCTTACTCCGGCTATGAGCATTTCGACTTTGAAATCCCGGTCGGCGACGGCGTCAGCGACGCTTACAGCCGCGTCATGCTGAAAATGGAAGAGATGTGGCAGTCGCTGCGCATTCTTGAGCAGTGCCTGAATAACATGCCGGAAGGCCCGTTCAAGGCGGACCATCCGCTGACTACGCCGCCGCCGAAAGAGCGCACGCTGCAGCACATCGAAACTCTGATTACCCACTTCCTGCAGGTTTCCTGGGGTCCGGTAATGCCGGCGAACGAATCTTTCCAGATGATCGAAGCGACCAAGGGGATCAACAGTTATTACCTGACCAGCGACGGCAGCACCATGAGCTACCGCACCCGCATTCGTACGCCGAGTTTTCCGCATCTGCAGCAGATTCCTTCGGTGATCCGCGGCAGCCTGGTATCCGACCTGATCGTTTACCTCGGCAGTATCGATTTTGTTATGTCAGATGTGGACCGCTAATTATGCACGATCAAAAAATAGCCATTCAAACGATTGACCCTAAAGAGGTCTTCGTGCTGAGCGAGGAAGAGCGCCACGCTATCGAGCACGAAAAACATCATTACGAAGACGCACGCGCCGCCTCGATTGAAGCGTTGAAGATCGTGCAGAAGCAGCGCGGCTGGGTGCCGGACGGCGCTATCCATGCGATTGCCGAGGTGCTGGGGATCCCCGCCAGCGACGTGGAAGGCGTGGCGACTTTTTACAGCCAGATTTTCCGTCAGCCGGTCGGCCGCCATGTGATTCGTTATTGCGACAGCGTGGTTTGTCACATTACGGGTTATCAGGGCATTCAGGCCGCGCTGGAGAAAAATCTCAACATCAAACCGGGCCAGACGACGACGGACGGACGCTTCACGTTGCTGCCGACCTGCTGCCTCGGCAACTGCGATAAAGGGCCGACCATGATGGTGGATGACGACACTCATGTGCATCTGACCCCGGAATCTATCGCCACTTTACTGGAGCAGTATCAATGACAATCAAAGAGATCATTCGTACTGCCGAAACCCATCCGTTGACCTGGCGTCTGCGCGACGACAAGCAACCGGTCTGGATCGACGAATACCGCAGCAAAAACGGCTATGCGGGCGCGGAGAAAGCGCTGAAGGGACTGGCGCCTGACGAGATCGTGGCGATGGTGAAGGATTCCGGCCTGAAAGGGCGCGGTGGCGCAGGCTTCTCCACCGGTCTGAAGTGGAGCCTGATGCCGAAAGATGAATCCATGAATATCCGTTACCTGTTGTGTAACGCCGATGAGATGGAGCCGGGCACCTATAAAGATCGCCTGCTGATGGAGCAATTGCCGCACCAGCTGGTGGAAGGAATGCTGATTAGCGCCTTTGCCCTGAAGGCGTATCGCGGCTATATCTTCTTGCGCGGCGAATATGTCGAGGCGGCGGTTAATCTGCGTCGCGCCATTGCCGAGGCCACCGAAGCGGGCTACATCGGAAAAAATATTCTCGGCACCGGCTTCGACTTCGAGCTGATTGTGCACACCGGCGCGGGCCGCTACATCTGTGGCGAAGAGACCGCGCTGATCAACTCGCTGGAAGGACGTCGCGCCAACCCGCGCTCAAAGCCGCCGTTTCCGGCTTCTGCGGGCGCCTGGGGCAAACCGACCTGCGTCAATAACGTTGAAACCTTGTCCAATGTGCCGGCCATCCTGGCGAACGGCGTCGAGTGGTACAAGGGCCTGTCGAAAAGCGATGATGCCGGCACCAAAATGATGGGCTTCTCCGGCCGCGTGAAGAATCCCGGCGTCTGGGAACTGCCGTTCGGCATTACCGCGCGCGAAATTCTGGAAGATTACGCCGGCGGCATGCGCGACGGCCTGCGCTTCAAAGCCTGGCAGCCGGGCGGGGCGGGCACCGATTTCCTGACCGAACAGCATCTGGATCTGCCGATGGAGTTCGCCAGCATCGGCAAAGCGGGCAGCCGTCTCGGCACCGCGCTGGCGATGGCGGTAGACCATGAGATCAATATGGTGTCGCTGGTACGCAATCTGGAAGAGTTTTTCGCCCGCGAATCCTGCGGCTGGTGTACGCCGTGCCGCGACGGCCTGCCCTGGAGCGTGAAAATTCTGCGCGCGCTTGAGGAAGGGAAAGGCCAGCCCGGCGATATCGAAACGCTGTTGCAGCTCTGCCGCCAGCTGGGCCCTGGCAAGACCTTCTGCGCCCATGCGCCTGGGGCGGTCGAACCGCTGCAGAGCGCGATCAAATATTTCCGTGAAGAGTTTGAAGCCGGCATGGCGCCGCAGGTATTCGGCAATACGCACGCGATCGGCGGCATTCAGCCGAACCTGCTGAAGGCGCGCTGGTAAACGTCTGGCAGAGGAAACAGAGCCGTTCCTCGAATTAACGGGCGCCACGGCGTGGCAACGACCCGACCAGGCCGCGAAGCGGCGGCCATGGCTGGTTTTACCGGCTGGCGGGCACCAAGAATGATGATTAACGCTCGTAGCGATACGAGCCTTACGGAAGCATGTTCACTATGGCTACAATCCATGTAGACGGTAAAGAATATCAAGTGGATGGAGCGGACAACCTGCTGCAGGCCTGCCTCTCTCTCGGGCTTGATATTCCTTATTTTTGCTGGCATCCGGCGCTGGGAAGCGTGGGAGCCTGCCGCCAGTGCGCGGTGAAGCAATATCAAAATGCCGAAGATACGCGCGGCCGTCTTGTCATGTCCTGCATGACGCCGGCCTCCGACGGCACCTTTATCTCCATTGATGACGGCGAAGCGAAAGAGTTCCGCGAGAGCGTGGTGGAGTGGCTGATGACCAACCACCCGCACGACTGTCCGGTTTGCGAAGAGGGCGGCAACTGTCACCTGCAGGATATGACGGTGATGACCGGCCACAGTTTCCGTCGCTACCGCTTCACCAAGCGTACGCACCGCAATCAAGATCTCGGCCCCTTCATCTCGCACGAGATGAACCGCTGCATCGCCTGCTACCGCTGCGTGCGCTACTACAAAGATTATGCCGACGGCAAAGATCTCGGCGTTTACGGCGCACATGACAACGTCTACTTCGGACGCCAGGAAGAGGGAACCCTGGAGAGCGAATTCTCCGGCAACTTAGTGGAAATCTGCCCGACCGGCGTTTTCACCGATAAAACCCACTCCGAACGCTATAACCGTAAATGGGATATGCAATTCGCGCCGAGCATTTGCCAGCAGTGCAGCGTCGGCTGCAACACCAGCCCGGGCGAACGCTATGGCGAACTGCGTCGCATCGAGAACCGCTACAACGGGACGGTTAACCACTACTTCCTCTGCGATCGCGGCCGCTTCGGTTACGGTTACGTTAACCGTAAAGATCGTCCGCGCCATCCGATGCAGCGTCGCGGTAACGACTGGATCACCATCAACGCCGAGCAGGCGGTCAACGTGGCGGCGGACGTGCTGCGCCAGTCGAAAAAAGTGATCGGCATCGGCTCGCCGCGCGCCAGCATTGAAAGCAACTTCGCGCTGCGCGAACTGGTCGGCGCGGAAAACTTCTCTACCGGCATGCCGGCGGGCGAACAGGCGCGGCTGGAGCTGATGCTGAAAATTTTGCGCGAAGGCGGCATCTATACGCCTTCGCTGCGCGAAATCGAAAGCTATGACGCGGTGCTGGTGCTGGGCGAAGATTTGACCCAGGTCGGCGCGCGCGTGGCGCTCTCGGTGCGTCAGGCGGTAAAAGGCAAAGCGCGCGAAATGGCGGCGGCGCAAAAAGTCGCCGACTGGCAGATCGCGGCGATCCTCAACATCGGGCAGCACGCCAAACATCCGCTGTTCGTCACCAACGTCGATGAAACCCGCCTCGATGATATCGCCGCCTGGAGCTACCGCGCACCGGTAGAAGATCAGGCGCGTCTCGGTTTCGCCATCGCCCATGCGCTGGATGAAGGCGCGCCGGCAGTAGCGGATTTCGATTCTACGCTGGAAAGCAAGCTGGACGTCGTGGTGCAGGCGCTGGCCGGGGCGAAAAAACCGCTGATTATTTCCGGCACCCATTCAGGCAGCAGCGCGATGATCGAAGCGGCGGCTAACGTCGCCAGAGCGCTGAAGGCGCGCGGCGCCGACGTCGGCATTACGCTGCTGGCTTCGCATGCCAACAGCGTCGGTTTGGGTCTGATGGGCGGCAATACGCTGGACGACGCCCTGGCGCAGCTAAGCCGCGGCGATGCCGATGCGCTGGTGGTACTGGAGAACGATCTCTATCGTCATGCGCCGAAAGCGCTGGTCGATGCGGCGCTGGCTAATGCCGCTAACGTGATCGTCGTCGATCATCAACGCACCGCGACGCTGGATAAAGCCGGGCTGATCCTCTCTACCGCCAGCTTCGCCGAAAGCGACGGCACCTCGATTAACCATGAAGGACGCGCTCAGCGTTTCTTCCAGGTCTACGATCCCGCTTATTACGATCACAGCATCGTCATGCTGGAGAGCTGGCGCTGGCTCCACTCGGTCCACAGCCTGGTGGAGAGCCGCGAGGTAGACTGGACGCAGCTTGACCATGTGATCGACGCCGTGGTCGTTGCGCTGCCGCAGCTTAAAGGCATTAAAGACGCCGCGCCTGACGCCAGCTTCCGCATTCGCGGCCAGAAACTGGCGCGCTCGCCGCACCGCTCCAGCGGACGTACCGCGGCGCGCGCCAATATCAACGTGCATGAGCCGCGTCAGCCGAAGGATCAGGACAGCATGTTCGCCTTCTCTATGGAAGGCAACAACCAGCCGGGCGCGCCGCGCTCGCAGATTCCGTTTGCCTGGGCGCCGGGCTGGAACTCGCCGCAGGCGTGGAACAAATTCCAGGACGAAGTGGGCGGCAAGCTGCGCAATGGCGATCCGGGCGTGCGTCTGTTCGAGAGCGGCGACGGCCAGCTGGCTTGGTTTGACCGCGTGCCGGCCACCTTTGCCCGCGGCGAAGGCTGGCGCGTCGCGCCTTACTACCAGCTGTTCGGCAGCGAAGAGATGTCGCAGCGCTCGCCGGTATTTCAGCAGCGCATGCCGCAATCGGCGCTGGTGCTTAATCCGAACGACGCGGCCAGACTGGGCGTAAACGACGGCAGCGCCGTGGAGTTAACCTGCTCCGGCGAAACGCTGCGTCTGCCGGTGCGCTTCTCCAGCGCGTTGCAGGCAGGGCAGGTCGGCCTGCCGCTCGGCATGCCGGGCGTACCGCCTTTCCTCTCCGGCGCGACTATCGACAAACTGCAGGAGGCGGCGCAATGAGCTGGCTGACACCGGACGTTACTGACATTCTTATCGGCATTCTGAAGGCGATCGTCATCCTGCTGGTGGTGGTGGCCTGCGGCGCCTTTATGAGTTTCGCCGAGCGTCGTCTGCTCGGTCTGTTTCAAAACCGTTACGGACCAAACCGGGTCGGCTGGGGCGGTTCGCTCCAGCTGGCGGCGGACATGATCAAAATGTTCTTTAAAGAGGACTGGGTGCCGCCGTTTACCGATCGCGCCATCTTCACGCTTGCGCCGGTTATCGCCTTCGTCTCTCTGCTGCTGGCGTTCGCCATCGTGCCGGTTTCCCCGACCTGGATGGTGACCGACCTTAACATCGGGCTGCTGTTTTTCCTGATGATGGCGGGCCTGGCGGTCTATGCGGTGCTCTTCGCCGGCTGGTCGAGCAACAACAAATACTCGCTGCTGGGCGCAATGCGCGCCTCGGCGCAGACGCTGAGCTATGAAGTTTTTCTCGGGCTGTCGCTGATGGGCGTAGTGGCGCAGGCGGGATCGTTCAATATGAATGACATCGTCAATAATCAGGCGCATTTGTGGAACATCATTCCTCAGTTCTTCGGCTTCCTGACGTTCTGTATCGCCGGCGTCGCGGTCTGTCACCGCCACCCGTTCGACCAGCCGGAAGCGGAGCAGGAGCTGGCGGATGGTTATCACATCGAGTATGCCGGTATGAAGTTCGGCCTGTTCTTTGTCGGCGAATATGTCGCGATTACCACCGTTTCCGCGCTGATCGTCACGCTGTTTTTCGGCGGCTGGCATGGTCCATGGCTGCCGCCATTCATCTGGTTCGCGCTTAAAACGGCGTTCTTCATGATGATGTTTATCCTGATTCGTGCTGCGCTTCCGCGTCCACGCTATGACCAGGTGATGTCGTTCGGCTGGAAAGTTTGTCTGCCGTTGACGCTGTTGAACCTGCTGGCGACTGCCGCAGTGATTCTGTACAACGCGCAGTGAGGGGTTAAACAAGATGACATTAAAAGAGATTATCGTCGGCTTCGGGACCACGGTGCGCAGCATCTTTATGATCGGCAGCCACGCCTTCGCCAAACGCGAAACGCAAATGTACCCGGAAGAGCCAGTTTATCTGCCGCCGCGCTATCGCGGCCGTATCGTGCTGACGCGCGATCCGGACGGCGAAGAGCGCTGCGTAGCCTGTAACCTCTGCGCGGTAGCCTGTCCGGTAAGCTGTATCTCTCTGCAAAAAGCGGAAACCAAAGACGGCCGCTGGTATCCGGAATTTTTCCGCATCAACTTTTCGCGCTGCATTTTCTGCGGCATGTGCGAAGAGGCCTGTCCGACGACTGCTATCCAGCTGACGCCCGACTTTGAGCTGGGCGAGTTTAAGCGTCAGGACCTGGTGTATGAAAAAGAGGACCTGCTGATTTCCGGTCCGGGCAAATACCCGGAATATAACTTCTACCGCATGGCAGGGTTGGCGATCGAAGGGAAAGACAAAGGCGACGCGGAAAACGAAGCCAAACCCATCGACGTCAAAGGCTTATTACCTTAAGGAGCCAGGCATGGAATTTGCGTTTTATCTTTGCGGTCTGGTGGCGATACTGACGACGTTGCGCGTCATTACCCACACCAACCCGGTACATGCTTTGCTGTACCTGATCGTCTCGTTGCTCTCAATCGCCGGCGTCTTCTTTTCGCTTGGCGCCTATTTCGCCGGCGCGCTGGAGATTATCGTTTACGCGGGCGCCATTATGGTGCTGTTCGTGTTCGTGGTGATGATGCTCAACCTGGGCAAATCGGCGGAGGATCAGGAACGTCAGTGGCTGCATCCTTCGCTCTGGATAGGTCCGGGCGTGGTTTCGCTGCTGCTGTTGGTGGTGATGGTTTACGCGATCATGACCGCTAACGATCAGGGCATCGACGGAACGGTGATCGACGCCAAAGCGGTCGGCATCAGCCTGTTCGGTCCTTATGTTCTGGCCGTTGAGCTGGCTTCTATGCTGCTGCTGGCGGGGCTGGTGGTCGCGTTCCATATCGGGCGCGAAGAGCGTCAGGGCGAAGTGCTGAGCACCCGCGTTTCTGACGGGGCGCAGGCGCAAACCAAGAAGGAGGGGCAGGTATGATCCCTTTACAACATGGGTTAATTCTGGCCGCCGTGCTGTTTGTTCTCGGGCTAACGTCGCTAGTGCTGCGTCGCAACCTGCTGTTTATGCTGATTGGTCTGGAGATCATGATCAACGCCGCGGCGCTGGCGCTGGTGGTGGCAGGCAGCTATTGGGGGCAGGCCGACGGTCAGGTGATGTATATCCTGGCGATCAGCCTCGCGGCGGCGGAGGCTAGCATCGGCCTGGCGCTGCTGCTCCAGCTCCATCGTCGTCGTCAGACGTTGAACATTGACACAGTGAGCGAGATGCGCGGATGAATCTTCTCTACTTAACCATATTGTTTCCGCTGATCGGCTATCTGCTGTTGGCGTTTTCCCGCGGCCGCTGGTCTGAGAACCTGTCGGCAGCGGTAGGGATGGGTTCGGTAGGCCTGGCGGCGTTGGTTACCGTCTGGGTCGGACTCGATTTTTTCAATAACGGCCAGCAGGTTTACAACCAGGCGCTCTGGACCTGGATGCAGGTCGGCAACTTTGATATCAAGGTGAACCTGTCGCTGGACGGTCTGTCGCTCACCATGCTTTCGGTAGTGACCGGCGTAGGCTTCTTTATCCATATGTTTGCCAGCTGGTACATGCGCGGGGAAGAGGGCTATTCGCGCTTCTTCGCCTATACCAACCTGTTTATCGCCAGCATGGTCGTTCTGGTGCTGGCCGATAACCTGATGCTGATGTACCTCGGCTGGGAAGGGGTAGGGCTCTGCTCTTATCTGCTGATTGGCTTCTACTATTCTAATCCTGATAACGGCAAAGCGGCGATGAAAGCCTTTATCATTACCCGCGTCGGCGACGTCTTTCTGGCGTTCGCGCTGTTCATTCTCTATAACGAGCTGGGCACGCTGAACTTCCGTGAAATGATGACGCTGGCACCGACGCACTTCGCGGCTGACAATCATATGCTGCAGTGGGCGACGCTGATGCTGCTCGGCGGCGCGGTCGGTAAATCGGCGCAGCTGCCGTTGCAGACCTGGCTGGCGGACGCGATGGCGGGTCCGACGCCGGTCTCCGCGCTGATCCATGCGGCGACCATGGTGACCGCGGGCGTTTATCTGATCGCGCGCACGCACGGCCTGTTCCTGCTGACGCCGGACGTCCTGCATCTGGTGGGGATTGTCGGGGCGATTACCCTGGTGCTGGCCGGTTTCGCCGCCCTGGTGCAAATTGATATCAAACGCGTGCTGGCTTACTCCACCATGAGCCAGATCGGTTATATGTTCCTGGCGCTGGGCGTACAGGCGTGGGACGCCGCGATTTTCCATCTGATGACGCACGCCTTCTTCAAAGCGCTGCTGTTCCTCTCTTCCGGCTCCGTTATCCTGGCCTGTCACCATGAGCAGAACATTTTCAAAATGGGCGGACTGCGTAAAAGCATCCCGCTGGTATATGTCTGCTTCCTGGTGGGCGGCGCCGCGCTGGCCGCGCTGCCGCTGGTGACCGCCGGCTTCTACAGTAAGGATGAGATCCTGTTCGGCGCGCTGGCGAACGGCCACGTCAACCTGATGGCAGCTGGTCTGGTCGGCGCGTTCCTGACCTCAATTTATACCTTCCGCATGATCTTTATCGTTTTCCACGGTAAAGAGCAGATTCACGCCCATGCCGGCGAAGGCATTACGCATCATCTGCCGCTAATCGTGCTGCTGGTGCTCTCGACCTTTATCGGCGCGCTGATTACGCCGCCGCTCGCCGGCGTGCTGCCGCACAGCGAGACGGGCGAAGCGGGTAAAGTCGGGTTGGAGATCGCGTCAGGCGTGGTGGCGGTGGTCGGCATTCTGATTGCCGCGGCGCTCTGGCTGGGCAAACGCCAGCTGGTGAGCAACGTGGCGAACAGCGCGCCGGGTCGTTTCTTCGGCACCTGGTGGTTTGCCGCCTGGGGCTTCGACTGGCTTTACGACAAAGTCTTCGTTAAACCTTACCTCGGTATCGGCTGGCTGCTGCAGCGCGATCCGCTTAATTCGCTGCTGAACCTGCCGGCGCTGATTTCACGTATCGCCAATAAAGGTTTGGTGGTGAGCGAAAACGGTTATCTGCGCTGGTATGTGGCGTCGATGAGCGTGGGTGCCGTGGTGGTACTGGCGCTGATGCTGGTGGTTTAAGGTTGATGAGCGGGGTGAGAGTTTCTCTCATCCCATCGGACATGTAAAAAATTGCCTGAGTAATGAGCGTCATCGGCGCAGCCAGTTTCATTGCCGCCAGCGCGCAGCAACCGGAGCGTACTGAAGTATGTGAGGATTGCGAGCACTGCTGGCGACGAAACTGGCAAGTAAGATAGCTCATAAAAGGGACACATAAGGGAAATACCTCAGTGTTATTACCTTGGCTAATCATTATACCCTTCGTCGGCGGCTTGCTCTGCTGGCTGGTTGAGCGTCTCGGCGTCAAAACGCCGCGTTGGATCGCACTGATCACCATGGGGTTAACCCTGGCGCTTTCGCTTCAGCTTTGGCTGCAGGGAGGCTATTCATTGACGCAGGCTGAAGGCGTGCCGCAGTGGCAATCGACCTTCTCGGTGCCGTGGGTGCCGCGCTTCGGCATCTATTTCCATCTGGCGCTGGATGGCCTGTCGCTGCTGATGGTGGTGCTGACCGGTCTGCTCGGCCTGATGGCGGTGCTTTGTTCCTGGAATGAGATAGAAAAATATCAGGGCTTTTTCCACCTCAACCTGATGTGGATCCTCGGCGGCGTTATCGGCGTCTTCCTTGCCATCGACATGTTCCTGTTCTTCTTCTTCTGGGAAATGATGCTGGTGCCGATGTATTTTCTCATCGCGCTCTGGGGCCATAAAGCGTCCGACGGTAAAACGCGTATTACCGCCGCCACCAAGTTCTTTATTTATACCCAGTCATCCGGTCTGGTGATGCTGATCGCCATTCTCGGCCTGGTGTTTGTCCACTACAACGCGACCGGCGCCTGGACCTTCAATTATGAAGAGCTGCTGAAAACCCCGATGTCGCGTACCGTCGAATATCTGCTGATGCTCGGCTTCTTCGTGGCGTTCGCGGTGAAAATGCCGGTCGTGCCGCTGCACGGCTGGCTGCCGGACGCCCACAGCCAGGCGCCGACGGCGGGCTCTGTCGACCTCGCGGGGATTCTGCTGAAAACCGCCGCTTACGGCCTGCTGCGTTTCAGCCTGCCGCTGTTCCCGAACGCTTCCGCAGAGTTTGCGCCTGTCGCCATGTGGCTTGGCGTCATCGGGATTTTCTACGGCGCCTGGATGGCGTTTACCCAGACCGATATTAAGCGTCTGGTGGCCTACACCTCCATTTCCCACATGGGATTCGTGCTGATCGCTATCTACACCGGCAGCCAGCTGGCGTACCAGGGCGCGGTAGTGCAGATGATCGCGCACGGCCTCTCGGCAGCCGCGCTGTTTATCCTGTGCGGCCAGCTTTACGAGCGTCTGCATACGCGCGATATGCGTCAGATGGGCGGACTCTGGTCGCGCATTAAGTGGATCCCGGGCCTGTCGCTGTTCTTTGCGGTGGCGAATCTGGGAATGCCGGGCACCGGCAACTTTGCCGGCGAGTTCATGATCCTGACCGGCAGTTTCCAGGTGGTGCCGGTGATTATCGTTATCGGCACCTTCGGTCTGGTTTTCGCCTCGGTTTACTCGCTGATTATGATGCAGCGCGCCTATTACGGGACGCCGAAGTCTCAGGCTCCGCTGCCGGGCATGTCGGCGCGCGAGTTTCTGATTATCATGGTGCTGGTGGTTCTGCTGGTGCTGCTGGGCATTTACCCGCAGCCGATTCTGGATACCTCACATGCTGCGATGAGCAATATTCAGCAGTGGTTTACTGCTTCAATTTCAACTACAAGGCTGTAATTCGCCATGACAATAACTCCTCAACAACTGATCGCGTTGCTGCCGCTGTTGATCGTCGGATTGACGGTGGTGGTTGTAATGCTGTCCATTGCGTGGCGACGCAATCACTTTGTTAACGCCACGCTGACGGTGATCGGCCTCAACCTGGCGCTGCTGTCGCTTTACTTCGTCGGCCAGATCGGCGCGATGGACGTCACGCCGCTGCTGCGCGTCGACGGCTACTCGATGTTCTATATCGGGCTGGTGATGCTGGCGAGCCTGGCGACCTGTACCTTCGCTTATCCCTGGCTTACTGACTTCCCGGACAACACCGATGAGTTCTATCTGCTGGTACTCATCGCCGCGCTGGGCGGCGTGGTGCTGGCCAGCGCGAACCATCTGGCCTCGCTGTTTATCGGCATTGAGCTGCTGTCGCTGCCGCTGTTCGGCATGATCGGCTACGCCTTTCGCCAGAAACGCTCGCTGGAGGCGGCGCTCAAATACACCATTTTGTCCGCGGCGGCTTCTTCGTTCCTGCTGTTCGGCATCGCGCTGATTTATGCGGATTCCGGCAGCCTGAGCTTTATCCAGCTGGGTCAAAGCCTCAACGACAGCCTGATCCAGCAACCGCTGCTGCTGGTCGGCCTGGGCATGTTGATTATTGGCCTGGGCTTCAAGCTATCGCTGGTGCCGTTCCACCTCTGGACGCCGGACGTCTATCAGGGCGCGCCCGCCCCGGTGTCGACCTTCCTGGCGACCGCCAGCAAAATAGCCATCTTCGCCGTGGTGATGCGTCTGTTTATGTACGCGCCGGTGACCGACAGCGAAGCGGTACGCACCGTGCTGGGGCTGATCGCCTTCGTCTCCATCCTGTTCGGCAACCTGATGGCGATTTCGCAAAGCAGCATCAAGCGTCTGCTGGGCTACTCTTCCATCGCTCATCTCGGTTATCTGCTGGTCGCCCTGATTGCGGTGAAAACCCATCAGCTGTCGCTGGAGACCGTCGGCGTTTACCTGGCCGGCTACCTGTTCAGCAGCCTGGGCGCCTTCGGCGTGGTCAGCCTGATGTCCAGCCCTTATCGCGGCCCGGATGCCGATTCGCTTTACTCCTACCGCGGTCTGTTTTGGCACCGTCCGATCTTCTCGGCGGTCATGACCATTATGATGTTGTCGTTGGCCGGTATTCCGATGACGCTGGGTTTTATCGGCAAATTCTACGTTATCGCTTCCGGCGTAAACGCCGATCTCTGGTGGCTGACCGGCGCCGTGGTAGTCGGCAGCGCGATTGGCCTTTACTACTACCTGCGCGTAACCGTCAGCCTCTATCTCAGCCCGCCGGAAAGCCACACCCGCGATACGCCCGCCAACTGGGCCTTTACCGCCGGCGGCGTGGTGGTGCTGATCTCCGCTGTTCTGGTGCTGCTGTTGGGTATCTATCCGCAGCCGCTGATCAGCCTGGTGCAGATGGCTCAGCCGCTGATGTAACCTCTGTCTCGTTAAAACGGATCAGGCCTGCGGGCCTGATTTTTTTTGCCCGTATCTGTGCCCCTCAGCGTTGATCAGAGTGTCAAAACGCGCGAAACCTGTTTAGGATTGAGCGCACTCAAGCCCGACTCGCGGGCGCCTTTAAGGAAAGCGTGATGGAAATAAGCTGGCAGGATCTGCCTCACCCCGAACTGGAGATGCAAACGCTCTATTCACTGTTGGCGTTGCGTAACGCGGTCTTTATCGTCGAGCAGAATTGTCCCTATCAGGATCTGGACGGACGGGATTTAGAACGCGACAACCGCCATATTCTCGGCTGGAAAGAGGGGGCGCTGATTGCCTGCGCGCGTATTCTCGCGCCGGAAAGCGCGCAGCAGCCGGTCGCTATCGGTCGCGTGGTGGTTGCGCCGGACGCGCGTGGTCTGAATCTCGGTTATCGCTTAATGGAGCAGGCGCTGATGAGCTGCGCGCATCACTGGCCGCAGCATGACGTCTGGATCTCCGCGCAGGCGCATCTGCAATCTTTTTATCAAAAGCTGGGCTTCCGGCCGCAGGGCGACATTTATCTGGAGGATGATATCCCGCATATCGCCATGCTGCGCGCCGCCGAAACTGCCAGCCTGTAGCCGCGGCGTCAGCTTGCGCGGCAGAGGGAGAGCCGTCACAGCTCGCGCATTAAACGATGCAGAATGCGGCTTTTTCCGCTGCGATTCTGGTAACGGTCGACAGAATTGCTAGTTTTTAACTATGTTCCTTTCGCCCGAAGTGTGAGGATGCATGGTCAAGCTGATTTTTCTGTTAACCGGCGCTCAGGTGCTAAAGGCGCGATGGCCCTGGCTGGCGATCGGCGGCCTGCTGCTCATCGTGCTGGGGCTGCTGATTTTCAAAGATATCGCCGACGACGGCCTGCTCTCGGTGCCGCTGGATACCCTGGCGATCTTTTTAATCCTTGAGGGGCTGGTGCAAATCGCCGTGGCGATCATCGGCGGCCTGCGCATTTCGCAAGAGACGCTGCTGAAGGGCCTGAGCTTCCTGTTTATCGCCTTTTTAATCTTTAACCTTCCGTCCGATAATAATGATGTCTCCGCTATCTTGTTCGGCATCGCCTTTTTTACCGATGGTCTGTTGCGTATCCTTTCGTCAGTGGTGCTGCGCGGATTGCGCTGGCATAAACGCTGCCTTCTCGGTATCGCCGAGCTGCTTCTCAGCATCGTGATCCTCAGCGACTGGCCCTTTCACCACCATATCGGCGTTCCGCTCTGCTTTGCGCTGATGCTGCTGAGCAGCGGCATCACCCTGATGTTGATGGCGCGCCAGGTATGGCAACTGACCGCGGAAAGCTCGGTAACATCGCTGAAGCTTTACCACGCTTCGGGCCTGCGCAAATGGCACGGCAGCCACTACCGCCATCCGCCGTTTCCCGACCAGCCGCCTGAGCTGCCGCTAACGGTCTATGTCTGGACGCCGGTCGGTTCGGCGACGGTGCGTAACCGCTATCCGCTAATCGATCGTTATATTGCCGCCGTGGATCAGCATGGCGTAATCTCCACCGGTCACGCCGCGCTGGCAATGCCGCCAGCCTGTTATATCAGCCACTACCCGTTGAAGGAGATCGAGCGCGACGCCAGCCGCTTTCGCGCCATCCTGCGCGCCGGCGAAGACAACGACGTCGCCGGACGTTTTCTGCCTTCGTTGCAGGAGGAGGTGGCGAACTGGTGTCAGCCGGATCAGCAGGTGGCGTTTCCTGGCTATAATCCGGCGGCGCTGCGCTATTTCTGGCAAAGCTACTCGGCGGACAGCACCTATAACCTGACTTCGCGCAACTGCTCCTCTACCGTGATCCAGGCGGTAGACGTCGCCGTTGAGGGAATACTTGCGCGCCGTCCCTTCGCCGGACTGCATCTGCTGGCGGATCCGAATTTTTGGCTGCTGGGGCTGGTGCGCGGGCGGGCCGAGGAGATGACCTGGACGCCGGGACTGGTGCTGGATTACGTACGCCTGCTTAAGCGCGTGATTGAACCTCAGCACAGCGGCTCCTGGCTGCGGCGCATACAGAGCGCGCTGCGTCTGCGACGGCGGCTGTGGCGTCAGGAGATCCGCGTCAGAAGAGACGCTGCCCGCAGGCGGATGGAGTGAGCAGGGCAACCGCGGCGGTGCTGCTGGCCGTAACGATTTTCGGCCTGACCTACGGACTCAGCGCGCCGCTCATCGCCCTGCGGCTGGCGGCTCAGGGGTACAGCGAAGCCGTTATCGGCGCGAATGCGGCCATGCATGCCCTTGGGGTGCTGCTTATCGCCCCGTTTTTATCCGCCTTGTACCGCTATTTTTCTCCGCGCATGTTGCTGACGGGCGCGCTGGCGACGGCGGCCTGCCTGCTGATGCTGTTTCCGCTGCTGCCGGTCTGGTGCGGTTTTTTGCTGCGTCTGCTGCTGGGGATGGCGACCGAACTGATTCTGGTGGTGACGGAAACCTGGCTGAACCAGCAAAGCGCGGAGCGGCGACGGGCGAAAACCCTGGCGACCTATACCGCGATGCTTTCGCTGGGATTCGCGCTCGGCCCGGTTATTCTCAGCTTACAGGGCGCGGGATTCGGCGCTTTCGTTAGCGCCGCCGCGCTGTCGCTGGCGGCGGCGCTAAGCCTGATGCGCACGCCGCTGCTCAGGTTGCAAAGCCAGACCCCTGGACAGCGTTCGCTGACGGCCTGGATCGGCGTTATGCCGCTGGCGCTGGCGGCCACGGTGTTGAATGCGGCGCTGGAGACGGCGGGGATGAACCTGCTGGCCCTGTACGCCATGAAGCAAGGCTGGCCCGAAGCCGAGGCGACCTCGCTGATCGCTATTTTGCTGTTCGGCGCTATCGTATTGCAGCTGCCGGTAGGCTGGCTGGCGGATCGTTTTGATCGTCGTCGTCTGGTTGTAACCCTGGCGGCGTTATCCACGCTGGGCGCGCTGGCCTGGCCGCCGGCGCTGCACTATCCCTGGCTGGCGCGTCTGCTGCTGTTTTGCTGGGGCGGCGCCTTTGTCGGCATCTATACCCTGATCCTGACGCTGGTGGGGCAACGTTTTCAGGGCGCGGAGCTGGCGGGCGCTTTTGCGGCGCTGTCGGTCGCCTGGGGAGTCGGCGCGCTGGCAGGACCGGCGCTGGGCGGAGCGGCGATGACGCTGTCGCGGCAGGGACTGCCTTGGCTGGCGGCGCGCCTCGCCGCGGCCTTTATGCCGTTC
>DENB01000054.1 GCA_002359495.1 Enterobacteriaceae bacterium UBA2655 | reverse complement strand
CCCCGCCCGCCGCCGCGCCGCCGGCGAAGCCCGCGCAGGCTGCCCAGCCTGCTCAGCCGCTTGCGCCGAGCGATCATATGAAAATCGGGCTGGCGCGTATCGACGATCGCCTGATCCATGGCCAGGTCGCCACGCGCTGGACCAAGGAAACCAACGTCTCGCGCATTATCGTCGTCAGCGACGAGGTCGCCAACGATCATGTGCGTAAAACCTTGCTGACCCAGGTCGCGCCTCCCGGCGTAACGGCACATGTCGTCGACGTCGACAAGATGGTGCGCGTCTGGAATAACCCGAAGTATGGACCCGACCGCGTAATGCTGCTGTTTACCAATCCCACCGACGTCTTGCGCATTGTGGAACAGGGCGTGGTGATTAAGTCGGTCAATGTTGGCGGGATGGCGTTTCGTCAGGGGAAAACCCAGGTTAATAACGCCGTTTCGGTCGACAGTAAAGACATTGCCGCCTTTCGCGAACTGAACCAACGCGGAATCGAGCTGGAAGTGCGTAAAGTCTCCAACGACCCCAAACTGAAAATGATGGACCTGATTGCGAAAGTGAACGCCTAATTCACCGACGAATTGGCCTGCCTGAGCAGGTTAATTTCCGCTACTTCGTTAAGGAGAGGTGCAATGGAAATAACCACGCTGCAAATCGCCCTGATATTTATCGTCGCCTGTATCGCCGGTATGGGCTCTATTCTTGATGAGTTTCAGTTTCACCGTCCGCTTATCGCCTGTACCCTGGTGGGCATAGTGCTGGGCGATATGACAACCGGCATTATCATCGGAGGTACGCTGGAGATGATCGCGCTGGGCTGGATGAACATCGGCGCCGCCGTGGCGCCGGACGCCGCGCTCGCCTCTATCATCTCCGCCATCCTGGTTATCGCCGGCGGGCAAAGCGTCGGGGCCGGTATCGCGCTGGCGATCCCGCTGGCCGCCGCCGGCCAGGTGCTGACCATCATCGTACGCACTATCACGGTGGCCTTTCAACATGCGGCGGACAAAGCGGCCGATAAGGGCAACCTGACGGCCATCTCTTGGATCCATGTCTCCGCCCTGCTGCTGCAGGCGATGCGTATCGCTATTCCGGCGGTCATCGTCGCCGTCTCCGTAGGCACCGAAGCGGTGCACAGCCTGCTCAGCTCGATTCCTGAAGTGGTGACCAACGGTCTGAATATCGCGGGCGGCATGATTGTCGTGGTCGGTTACGCCATGGTGATTAACATGATGCGAGCGGTTTACCTGATGCCCTTTTTCTATCTCGGTTTCGTCACGGCGGCCTTCACTAACTTCAATCTGGTGGCGCTGGGCGTAATTGGCGTGGTAATGGCAGTGCTTTTTATTCAGCTCAGTCCCAAATATAACCGTGTCGCTGGCGCGTCAGGCGTCAGTTCATCCAATAACGATCTTGATAACGAACTCGATTAAGGAACAGGTGACAACATGGTTGATACTTCCGGTTCTGCCAAGAAAATCACTCCGGGCGATATTCGCGGCGTCTTCCTGCGATCTAACCTGTTTCAGGGTTCCTGGAACTTTGAGCGTATGCAGGCGCTCGGCTTCTGCTTCTCCATGGTGCCGGTTATTCGTCGTCTCTACCCGGAAAATAACGACGATCGCAAGCAGGCGATTAAGCGCCATCTTGAATTTTTTAATACTCAGCCTTTCGTGGCGGCGCCGGTTTTGGGCGTGACCATCGCCATGGAAGAACAGCGCGCTAACGGCGCGCCTATCGATGACGGCGCGATTAACGGCATCAAGGTGGGGCTGATGGGGCCGCTGGCGGGCGTGGGCGACCCGATCTTCTGGGGCACGGTGCGCCCGGTGTTCGCCGCCTTAGGCGCCGGTATCGCCATGAGCGGCAGCCTGCTCGGCCCGCTGCTGTTTTTCATGTTATTCAATATTGCGCGCTTATTGACGCGTTATTACGGCGTGGCCTACGGCTACCGTAAAGGGGTGGATATCGTCAGCGATATGGGCGGCGGCTTTCTGCAAAAGCTGACCGAGGGGGCATCGATTCTCGGTCTGTTTGTCATGGGAGCGCTGGTCAATAAGTGGACGCACGTTAACATTCCGCTGGTGGTGTCGCGGCTTACCGATCCCACCGGCAAAACCACCGTGACCACCGTCCAGACGATTCTCGATCAGCTGATGCCGGGCATCGTGCCGCTGCTGCTGACCTTCGCCTGTATGTGGCTGCTGCGCCGCAAGGTTAACGCGCTATGGATTATCGTCGGCTTTTTCGTCATCGGCATCGTTGGCTATGGGCTGGGCGTGCTAGGGTTATAATTCCGAAGCCGGGCGAGCTTGCCCGGTTTTTTCCTGCCCGCACCTGCCGTTAAGGAAACGCGATGTCCCTTACCGACGCCTTGATCCTGCTTTGTATTCTTTTTGGCCTGGCTTACGCGCTCTACGATGAAGCGATAATGCCGCGCCTGAAAGGGCCGACGCGCCTGCAGGTTTCGCTGCAGCGCCGCAACAAGCTCGACAGCCTGATTTTCATCGGCTTGCTGCTGATCCTGTTGTGGAATAACCTCAGCCGCCATGGACCGCAGCTCACCACCTCGCTGCTGCTGGTACTGACATTTCTCGCCGTCTGGCTGTTCTGGATCCGCCGACCGAAGCTGTTGCTAAAAGATCGGGGGATTTTTTTCGCCAACGCCTGGATCGCCTATTCCCGTATTCGCAGCATGAATCTCTCCGAAGACGGCATTCTGGTGGTCCAGCTGGAGAAGCGCCGGTTGTTGATCGCCGTGCGCGAACTGGACGATCTGGAACGCATTTACCATGCGCTGCTGGAAATACGCTAGTCGCGTCGCCACAGCGTCAGGCAAAAGTCCGCTTCGCAGCTAAATTGCCCGGCCTGCGCCAGCGTTTGCCAGACCTCTTCCCGCGCGCGCCAGGCGAAAGGCGTCATCTGCAGCAGCGTGGTTGCTTCGGCGCCAGTCAGCCGCATCGGATAAGCCAGGTTTTGCTGATCGATGCGCGTAAAGCCGGCATAAGGCTTCTCTTCCGGCATGTGCAGCCGCACCTCGCGGTAGATCAGCGCTTTAAATTGCAGTAGATGGCGCGGGCCTGGCGTCACCGTCAGCAGATAGCCGCCCGGCTTAAGCACGCGCTTCAACTCTTCCTCGTTGCAAGGCGCGTAGATGCGCAGCACCGCCGCCAGCGAGGCGTCAGCAAACGGCAGGCGATGGCTGGAGGCGACGCAGAACAGAATGTCGCGATAGCGTTTCGCCGCGGCGCGTATCGCCACTTTCGCCACGTCCAGGCCATAAACTTCAGCTTCTGTCTGTTGATGCAGCGCGTCGGCGACGGCGGCGGTGTAATAGCCTTCGCCACAACCGATATCCAACACTCTCGGCTGTGGCGCGCTCAGCAAGGCCGGAAGCCACTCCGCAACTTTCTGTCGCAACGGTTGATAATGTCCGGCGTCAAGAAAGGCGCGCCGCGCCTGCATCATTTCCGCGCTATCGCCGGGCTCGCGCGAGCCTTTATGCTGCACCGGCAACAGGTTGACGTAGCCCTCTTTCGCCTGGTCGAACTGATGATGATTGTCACAGCGCCAGCTGGTGCGTTGCAAAGATAAAGGGCGCTGACACAGCGGACAAATCAGGGACATAGTAAACTCCGGAGAAAGAAACGCGCCGCAGTTTACCCTGTTCCGTCTGGCGCAGAAAGCGCAAAGAAAAGCCCCGGCCAAATGACCGGGGCTTTAAGATTCGTTTCAGTGGTGCACGGCACCGAGGCAGGAGACGAAATCAGATAGCAACAACGTTGACTGCTGCCGGGCCTTTCTGGCCGTCCTGAATTTCAAACTCAACGCTTTGACCTTCGGCCAGAGTTTTGAAGCCATTACCCTGGATAGCGGAGAAGTGAACGAACACATCTTTGCTACCGTCAGCAGGAGTAATAAAACCAAAGCCTTTAGATTCGTTGAACCACTTAACCTGACCTTTAATCTTTGCCATTTTGCAAATTCCTTAGAGTGTTTATATTGCCCGGAGGCCGACCTACAGAGAAACCAGAGACGTTACTGAATGAGGCACTAATTAAGGTTCGGCAAGGAAGCGGTATTCAACGTCAACGTTTTTACTCGTAACTTCTTTACTGAAGATGCCATACATAAACAGAACTGTACCTCGTTTAACCCACGAATTGTTATCACATATCCGCAAATTATTGGCAAGCAATTTTTAATCAGCAACCGATGCGTTGCTCATTATTGTTAATAGCGCCGCACAATATGACCCTTTTACCGGTAAAGCTGCATTTGGAATGAAAGATAAAAAAGCTTATACCTCAAGCGCCTTGCGGCTGTCGCCAAGTATAGCACATCGCCGTTTCTACGCCCCAGAGCGCGCCATTTCGCCGAACGGCTATTGATAAACTTTATTGCATTAATATGGCAGCAACAAAATTTTTAATCATTTTAGCATCATCTTTTGTGGGAATTATCCAGGGAAGACAAGTTGTACACCTTTTGTTATTTCGCACAGGTTGTTTTTTTATTTGCACCAAAATCATGAAAATATGCCCGCGCTTCGCCCCAAATAAAAGCAGAGCCTATTTAGCGCTTATCTCATTTGTTTCTGACTATGCGCCAAATTGATGTTAAAGAAATCTGTTTGGTCAACGGGCGCCGTTTTTAGTGTTTTCGGATTATTCCTGGGTAATATTTTTCAGGCTGCGGCTTTCCCCTATTCGCCATGGCGAGAAGCGTTCTTTTTGATATCCGGCTGCGCTTATTACCCGCATCAATTCGCGCGGCGGCTCATCAAGGGATTCGTCAGCCAGTTCAAACACACCCCAGTGAATCGGCAGGGTAACGGGCTGGCCCATGGCGTTCCAGAGCGTAACCGCCTGCTCGGGATCCATATGCTGACCACGCATGAACCATCTTGGCACATAAGCGCCAACCGGAAGGGCCGCCAGGTTAAACGGTCCCAGCCGCGCGACTACTTCGAATAAATTTTCGGAATAACCGCTGTCGCCGGAAAACCAGAAACTGACGTCGGCGGTGCGGATCGTCCAGCCGCACCAGAGCGAACGGTTACGGTCGTAAAAGGTACGCATGCTCCAGTGACGGGCCGGAACGGCGTCGATACGCATGCCGTCCGCGTCGCTATGCTGCCACCAGTCGAGCTGTTTGACGTTTCGCACGCCGTTTCGCCGACACCAGCCTTCCAGTCCGAGCGGCACAAGGAAAGTCGCCTCAGGAAAGCGGCGTACGATGCGTTTAATGGTCGGCCGGTCAAGATGGTCGTAATGATTATGCGAGATCAGCACGTAGTCGAGCCGGGGCAGATCGCTAATCTGCAACGGCGCCGGCGTTTTACGCTCCGGACCGGCGAAGGAGACCGGCGAGGCGCGTCGGGAGAGCGCCGGATCGATAAGCAGATAGCGCTGATTTAAACGCAGCAGCATGGCGGCGTGCCCCAGCCACCAGGCGCGGTCGTCGCTTCCGCTCAGATCCGCCTGCTGCCACCAGCGCGCGATAAACGCCGGATAGCCTTGCTGCGGCGGATGCGGCAGCCCCTGCGCTTTGCGCTCTTTACGCCAGCGTTGCAGATCCCCTTCCCGTCGCAGTTCGCCTTCCGGGTTGCGAAATCCGTCCGGCGCGTGGTGAGGTTTGCTTGCATCATACCAGGGATTGCGCCACGCCATAGAGCCTCCTTGCGGGGATAGTTAGCGCTCGGGTATAAGACGGATGAAGTCGCGTTTATCGCTCTTCTCTCCGCCTTGCGTCTCCGCGCCAGCGGCGCGCTGCGCCTCGACCATGCGACGCAACAGCGCATTCTGTTTTTTCTGTTCTTCCAGCAGTTCCTCAAGCAGACGGATTTGCTCGCTGGCGCGCACGCTGGCGCGGTTGATAAAGAACCAGACGATAAGCCCGATAATAAGGATTCCCGCCGTCATGCCTGGCGCGACCAGGCTGGATGCACCCGCTGTCATTTCATTCATCACTGCCTCAAACTACGCTGTTTACAGCGTTTTTACTTTCGAACCGACAATTTTACTCGCTGCGAACAAAAAAGGTAATGGGATCGGCGCGAAAGCAGATTAAGCCGCGCGCAGGATTAGCCGCTGCTTTCAGTTATCTCCGATCGCTTCCACTCTAAAAGCGAGGCAAGATAGCAGTGTAGAAGGCGGCGGCAGAGCGTGGATAGCTGCGTTATGTATCAGATGGAGACAAAATGAAAGTTTTTATCAGGGCGCTGATGGTGGTGGTGATCATCTGGGTGGCGATGTTATTCACCGGCTATGGTGTATTGGCTGGCAGTAATAAAAATGCGGCCGGGCTGGGGTTACAGTGCAGCTACCTCACAGCGCGCGGCGTCGTGACGGCACAATATCTGCATACGGACAGCGGCGTGATTGGCGTAACCGATTGTCCTCTGCTGAAAAAAAGCAACGATGTGATCGATAATTAATAAAAAGGCGGGTTGCCGACAACCCGCCTTTTTTCAGAATGGATAGTCGTGATAGCCCATCTGTTGCGACAGGGTTCTGGCCGCGCGGTGCAGCATCGCAACGTAATCCTGCTTCGCCTCTTCCGAAAAACGAATGGTGGGAAATGAGATGCTCAGCCCGGCGATCACCACGCCGAAACGGTCGAATACCGGCACCGCGATACAGCGCAACCCCTCTTCCTGCTCTTCATTATCCTCGCCGAATCCCTGCAGCTTAACCTGATCCAGCACCTCCAGCAGTCCACTCAGGCTGGTGATGGTATTGGCGGTGCTGCGTCTGAATTCGACCTCTTTCAGGATCTCCTGCGCTTCGTCCCGATCGCGCCAGGCAAGCAACACCTTGCCGATTGCCGTGGTGTGCAGCGGATTGCGGCGGCCGATGCGCGAATACATACGCAGGTTGTAGAGGGAGTCAATTTTGTGGATATAGACGATGCTGTCCTCTTCCAGCGCGCCGAGATGAATCGTCTCTTTCGTCAGGCGCGACAGCTCGCGCATCTGAATATCGGCGCTGCGGATCAAGTCGACGTTTTGCAAGGCTCTGGCGCCCAGCTCAAACAGCTTCAGGGTAAGAGAGTACTTTTCGCTCTCGCCTTCCTGCGCCACATAGCCTAACGACTTCATGGTCTGCAAAAAGCGGTAAACGGTGCTTTTGGACATCATCACCCGCTGCGCCAGCTCGGTTATGCCATGATCGCGCTCTTCACCCAGCGCCTGCAGAATACCGAATACCTTCAGCACGGAAGAGACGGAATCGGGCTGTTTGTCGTTGTCAGCGTTAGCCATGGCGCAATCCTTCGAAGTTGTTTTAGAAAAAACGGAACAGGGTTGCCAGTATACGTGCATGATCGCGATAGCATCAATTACAGAACGGAGCCCGACATATTCTCTGATAATTTTTTCCTGCAAAATGCGATGCTTTCGTCAGATGAATTCATTAGCATGGTGATATTCACTCACTTCACTTATTGGCTCTATGTCACCCTCTTCTTCTCAGGACGGTTTACCTGTTCCTCAGCGTTATTACGCGATTATTACCATTGCGCTCGGTATCATGATGGCGGTGTTGGACGGCGCTATCGCTAACGTGGCGCTTCCGACCATCTCTCGCGAATTGCACGCCAGCCCCGCGGAATCGATTTGGATCGTCAACGCTTACCAAATCGCGATTATCATTTCGCTGCTGTCGCTCTCTTTTCTCGGGGACATGCTGGGTTATCGCCGCGTTTACCAGACGGGGCTGGCCCTGTTTATCGCCACCTCGTTATTTTGCGCGCTCTCGTCTTCGCTGGGCATGTTGACACTGGCGCGCGTGCTGCAGGGCTTCGGCGGCGCGGCGTTAATGAGCGTCAATACGGCGCTGATTCGCATTATCTACCCCCAGCGCTATCTGGGACGCGGCATGGCGATCAATTCGCTGATCGTCGCGGTTTCGACCGCCGCCGGGCCTACGGTCGCCGCCGCGATTCTCTCCGTCGCCAGCTGGAAATGGCTGTTTCTGATCAATGTGCCGCTCGGCGCCGTCGCGCTCTGGCTGGCGCTGCGCTATTTGCCTGACAACACGCAAAAAGCGAAAGGACAGAAATTCGACGTGCCGAGCGCGCTGATGAACGCTTTGTTCTTTGGCCTGTTAATCGCCTCGCTGAGCGGCTTCGCTCAGAAGCAGGAAGGCTGGCTGACCGGAGTCGAGATCGTGCTGCTGCTGCTGGTCGGCTACGTCTTTATTCGCCGCCAGCTCGGTATGGCGATCCCGCTGCTGCCGGTCGACCTGCTGCGCATTCCGATCTTTTCTCTTTCGCTCTGCACCTCGGTCTGTTCGTTCTGCGCCCAGATGCTGGCGATGGTATCGCTGCCCTTCTTTCTGCAAAACGTGCTGGGTCGGGATGAGGTGGCGACCGGTCTGCTGCTGACCCCCTGGCCGCTGGCGACCATGGTATTAGCGCCGATCGCCGGTCGTCTGATAGAGCGGTTCCATGCCGGTTTGTTAGGCGGCATCGGCCTGGCGCTGTTCGCCGCCGGCTTGTTCCTGCTCGCCTTTCTGCCTGCAACCCCCCAGGACGGCGACATTATCTGGCGCATGATGTTGTGCGGTGCCGGCTTCGGCCTGTTCCAGTCGCCGAATAACCATACCATCATCTCCTCCGCGCCGCGTCAGCGCAGCGGCGGCGCCAGCGGCATGCTCGGTACCGCGCGCTTGCTGGGGCAGAGCAGCGGCGCGGCGCTGGTGGCGCTGATGTTCAATCTGTTTAATGAACATGGCACGCATGCCTCGCTGATCCTTGCCGGCGCGTTTTCAGCGGTTGCCGCCGTCGTCAGCATGGCGCGTATGACGCAGACACGTCAGGTCGCCGGATAAAACCTGCAGGCAAAAAAAAGGCGACATTCCCGTCGCCTTTTTTGTCTGCCGCGGTTACTTCAGATACTGGCCGCTGCGCAGCGCTTCAATGCGTTTATCTAACGGCGGATGAGACATAAACATTTCGCTCAGCGATTTGCCTTTACCGTTAATGCAGAACGCCATCATGCTGCTCGGCTCCTGCGGTTCATAGCTGGTTTTCAGACGTTGCAGCGCGGCGATCATTTTCTCGCGCCCCACCAGCCTGGCGGATCCGGCATCGGCATGGAATTCACGATGGCGCGAGAACCACATGGTGATGATGCTCGCCAGAATGCCGAACACCAGCTCCAGCACCGTAGCCACCGCAAAGTAAACCAGCGGGTTGCCATTGCTGCTCTCTTCATCGTCCCGGTTGCCCGACAGGAAGCCGGAAGCCACCTGGGCGATAATGCGCGAGATGAAGATAACAAAGGTGTTCACGATGCCCTGAATCAGCGTCATCGTCACCATATCGCCGTTCGCGATGTGGCTGATTTCATGCGCCAGCACCGCTTCCGCCTCATCGCGACTCATGTTTTGCAGCAAACCGGTCGAGACCGCGACCAGCGACGCGTCGCGACGGGCGCCGGTGGCGAACGCATTGATGTCAGGCGCGTGATAAATGGCGACCTGCGGCATCGCAATGCCAGCCTGTTGCGCCTGACGCCCTATCGTCTCCATCAGCCAACGCTCGGTTTCATTACGGGGTTGTTCAATGACCTCACCGCCGACGGAGCGTAAAGCCATCCATTTAGACATCAGCAGTGAAACAAACGCACCGCCAAAGCCAAACAGACCCGCCATGATCATCAGGCCCTGAACACTGCTTGACCGGATTCCTGTCAGGCTGAGGATCAGCCCGAATACCAACATCACAGCCAGGTTGGTGACCAGGAAAAGAGCAATACGCATCATAAAGGTTAATCTTCCTCAATTGTTTGCGCGCTAATACGCGGATCTACATCCTAAGGTCAAACATCAGCTTTTCAAGCGACCTTAACGTTTAAGTGCTTAAAAAGACATAACTTTACATTCTGACACAGCTAATCCGCGATGAGGGAAACGAAACGCATTAGCCATGCTGATACGTTTCGTTTCCGCGTCGCGCGTTCGGTTAACGGGCAAAAAAAAGCACCGCGACGCGGTGCTTTGTGTTTCGTCCCGTCGCCTGCTTATTTCGCGCTGGCGACCTGCGACTGCGGCTGAGATTTATCCAGCTGCGCAAGATCGTTGGCGATGTTTACCGTTTCGTCCAGATAGGGATCCGGCTCTTTGTAATCTTTCGGCAGTTCGTCCAGGTTCTTCAGCGGTTTTTTGCCTTCCGCCTGATAACGCGCATTAATGCGCTCAAGACGTAACGCATCCTCGTCGTGATTTTCCTTTTCACGCTGAGCCAGATTCAAAGAGACGATATTGCGTTTATCCTTCAGGGCGTTATAGCGCGCGATATCTTTCATGATGTACTGGAACTCGCGATCCTGGGCGATACGCGCCTCATGATCCTGGGTCAGCTGCGGCACCAGCGGTTTGATATCGCCGCTTTTGCTATAGGCCGCCGCATTGATGCTATCCCAGGGCAGCGCGTTGTCTTCGAACTTCTCGCCGGTTTCCGCCGCTTCCACGCCGGTCGGCATCAGCAGATCGGGCGTCACGCCTTTACGCTGCGTGCTGCCGCCGTTAATGCGGTAGAACTTCTGGATGGTGTACTGAACCGAGCCCAGCGCCGGCCATTCGGGACGCAGCATCTGATCGTAAATGCGGTTCAGCGAGCGGTACTGCTGCACGGTGCCCTTGCCGAAGGTCGGCTCGCCGACAATCAGTGCGCGGCCGTAATCCTGCATCGCGGCGGCAAAAATTTCGGATGCCGAAGCGCTGAAGCGGTCGACCAGCACCACCAGCGGGCCTTTATAATAGACCACGCCGTCGCTGTCGCTGTCCTGACGCACGCGGCCGTTATTATCGCGTACCTGCACTACCGGGCCGCTGGGAATAAACAGCCCGGAGAGCGAAACGGCCTCGGTAAGCGCCCCGCCGCCGTTGGTGCGCAGGTCGATTACCACGCTGTCCACGTTCTGCTTCTGCAGTTTCTGCAGCTGAACCTTCACGTCGTCCGTCAGGCCGACATAGAAGCCCGGAATATCAAGCACGCCGACTTTCTCTTTGCCGACGTTATGCACCGTCATTTTCACGGCGCGATCTTCAAGGCGAATTTTCTCGCGCGTCAAGGTGACGATGCGGGTTTTAGTTCCTTTGCCCGCAGGCAGGATCTCAAGGCGCACTTTGCTGCCTTTCGGTCCTTTGATTTTCGCCACCACGTCATCAAGACGCCAGCCGATGACATCTTCCATCGCCTTGCCCGGCTGAGCGACGCCGACGATGCGGTCGCCGACGCTGATCGATTTGCTCTTGGCGGCCGGTCCGCCGGCGACCATGGAGTTGATCACCGTGTAATCTTCATCCATCTGCAGCACCGCGCCGATGCCTTCCAGCGAGAGGCTCATTTCGGTGTTGAACTGTTCGGTATTGCGCGGCGACAGGTAATTGGTGTGCGGATCGATTTCATGCGCGAAGGCGTTCATCGCCAGCTGGAAAACGTCCTCGCTGTTGCTCTGCGCCAGACGACGAATGGCGAAGTTGTAGCGTTTCGTCAAAATATCGCGAATCTCTTTTTCATCCTTACCGGTGAGTTTGAGATTCAGCTCATCATATTTTACTTTGGCGTCCCAGAGCGCGTTCAGCTCGGCGGCGTCTTTTGGCCAGGGCGCCTTGGCGCGATCGATATCGATGGTGTCGTTGCCGTTGAAATTCATCGGCCGGTTCAACACGCTCAGCGCATATTGATAACGCTCGAAGCGACGCTTCTGCGCCAGGTTGTAAATATCGTAGAACAGATCCAGCTTGCCGCTGCGTAGCTCGTCGCCCAGCGTGGTTTTACGATCGGCGAACTGCGCCACGTCGGACGCCAACAGCACGTTATGGCTGTAGTCCAACATGTTCAGATAGCGATCGAAAATTTTCGCTGAAAAATCCTGGTTGAGATCGAACTGACGATAGTGTGAACGGGTAAAACGGGAGGTTACGCGTTCGCTGACGGTAGGTTGCTGCGGATCTTCGTGAAGCTGTGGAATCTGGTCGGCGCGGGTAATGTTGTCTGCGCCAAATGACTGGCCTGCTAACAGCAGGCCCGCGATCATTCCGATCTTAAAAATGGTGTTCATGCCGGGGTCAGCCTCCGTTTCAGAACTGCAAATGTTCTGCGCGCACAATCATTGCCATGCCGGAAGCGAGCTGTACCCGAACGCCGTCTTTGGAAACTTCCAGAACGGTGGCGTCCATCGCACTTTTGCCTGCTTTGACTTTAATATTTTGGCCGGGTTGCAAAGTTGAGGTATCGGTGATGGGTTTACGCGGAGCCGGTTTACGCTCCTGATTCGCAGCGCGCGGCGCCTGAGCGCGGGGAGCCTGAGAACGCGGTTTCTGCTCGCCATTACCTTCAGCGGCCTTACGCGGTGCGGGCTTACGCGGACGGCGTGGTTCGCCGCTCTCTTCGCCGGCTTCGCGCCTCTTCGCCTTCTGCTGATCGCGCTGCGCCTGGACGCGCGCTTTCGCCTCTTCCAGCTGCTTGCGCGCATGCTCAACGTGCTGTTCGTCCAGCACGCCGCACGCGTTGCCGTCCAAATCCACGCGCGTCGCGCCTGCTTTAATACCGTAAAGGTAACGCCAGCTTGAGGTATACAGGCGCAAAGCGGAGCGCAACTGCGTCTTGCTCAGGCTCATTTCGCCCTGAACGCGATCCACAAGGTCCTGAAAGATACCGATTTTAAGCGGGCGCGCTTCACCCTCGGCGCTAAAGCAGTGTGGAAAACGCTCCGCCAGAAAGGCGATGACTTCTTTACTGCTATTCAACTTAGGTTGATTTTCCATGAAATTTCCTGATTACAACGGGATTGCCGACCACAGCAGGCATGAACAGGCGACATTATAATGACAACATCGCTAAATGCCATGCGATCCAGTCGATTAGCTGCGTTTCAGCTGAAGAAATTTTTCAATTTCGCTGTTAGCAAGCACTTCACAAAGCCCATCCGTCATGGCGACCAGCCCAGCTTCGTCCTCGTTGTCGAAGCGATTATACAGAGTGCTGTCAATGTCCAACACGCCCACCATAACGCCATTCACTTTCAGCGGAATCACAATTTCCGCATTGCTGGCGGCGTCGCAGGCGATGTGGCCAGGAAACGCGTGAACGTCGTCTACCCGCTGCACCTTGTCTTCCGCCAGCGCCGTACCGCAAACGCCCTTGCCCACCGGAATGCGCACGCAGGCGATTTTGCCCTGAAACGGTCCCAGCACCAGCGTCTCCGGTTCGGTCAACAGGTAAAACCCTGCCCAGTTCACACCTTCCAGGCGTTCGTACAGCAGTGCACTACAATTACCCAGCGCTGCGAGAAAAGAGGTTTCGCCAGCCAGTAAAGCGCGCATATCGCGATTTAAATCGTCGTAAAAAGCTTTTTTGTTCATTGTTTAACCATAACCATTAACAGCCGGGACGCCCTGTCCCGTTGCCCGTTAAAATAAGCACTAAATATCCAGGGCCACAAGGTGAATCATTCTGTTAGTTACTATACCCTTAACAGCTTGTGGATCGGAAAAACCGACATTGCGCAGGAATATTCCGACAAGCAATGTCCTGCGATTCCACAGCCAGTCGAATGCCGGGAGTTGTAACGTACAATGGGCCAATATTGCATCACCCTATGAAAATACACGCTATCAGCCAAGTGTTGCCCCACGCACGTTATCAGCGTTGTCCGCAATGCGATACCCTTTTTTCCTTACCGGATGTGAAATCGCACCAGGCGGCGCATTGTCCGCGCTGTAATGCGCAAATCCTCAGCGGGCGCGACTGGTCGATGACCCGCCTGGCCGCGATGGCCGTCACCTTGCTGGTCTTGATGCCTTTCGCCTTTTCGTTGCCGCTGGTCGATATCCGTCTGCTGGGCATGCGCATCAACGCCAGCCTGCTGGAAGGGATTATCCGCATGACAGAGCAAGGCGATATTCTTACCGCCTCGATGGTGACGTTTTGCACCATCGGCGCGCCCGTCACGCTGGTTGCCGCGATCGGCTATCTCTGGATAGGCCAGCAGCTGGGAATGAATTTGCGTCCGGTGCTGCTGATGCTCGAACGTCTGAAAGAGTGGGTCATGCTCGATATCTACCTGGTGGGCATCGCGGTGGCGTCGATCAAGGTGCAGGACTACGCCTCGCTGGAAATGGGCTACGGCCTGATCGCCTACGTAGCGCTGACCCTGCTCAGCCTGGTGACGCTGATCCACCTGAATATGGAGCAGCTCTGGCACCGTTTTTACCCGCAGCCGTTGCCGGACGTCTCGCCGGACAAACTTCAGGTCTGTCTTAACTGCCACCACACGGGCCTGCCGGACAGCCGCGGCCGCTGTCCCCGCTGCCATACGCCGCTCGACTTCCGCCGCCGCCACAGCCTGCAAAAATCCTGGGCGGCGTTAATCGCGTCGATCGTGCTGCTGATCCCCGCCAACCTGCTGCCGATTTCAGTGATATACCTTAACGGCGCGCGTCAGGAGGACACGATTTTTTCCGGCATTCTGTCGCTCGCCTCCGGCAATATTCCGGTCGCCGCGGTGGTGTTCGTCGCCAGTATTCTGGTGCCTTTCACCAAAGTGCTGGTGATGTTGACGCTGCTGCTCAGCATTCACTTTAAATGCGAACAGGGTTTGAAAACGCGCATCCGTCTGCTGCGCGTGGTGACCTGGGTAGGCCGTTGGTCGATGCTCGACCTGTTTGTGATTTCGTTAACCATGTCGCTGGTCAATCGCGATCAGCTGCTGGCTTTTACCATGGGACCTGCCGCCTTCTATTTCGGCGCGGCGGTGATCCTGACCATTATGGCCGTTGAGTGGCTGGATAGCCGCCTGATCTGGGATGCACATGCAACAGGAAACGCCGACTACACCGACTAGCGCAAGGGTAAGAAACAAGCGCAAAATTTCCCCGTTCTGGTTATTGCCCGTTATAGCCTTGCTGATTGCCGGCTGGCTGCTTTGGACCAACTATCAGGAGCGGGGCATCACCGTCACAATCAACTTCCAGTCGGCCGACGGCATCGTGCCGGGACGGACGCCGATCCGCTATCAAGGCGTTGAAGTCGGTACGGTGCAGGGCATCAATCTGAGCGACGACTATCGATCTATTCAGATTAAAGCCAGCATTAAAAGCGATATGAAAGATGCGCTGCGCGAGAATACAGAGTTCTGGCTGGTTACGCCCAAAGCCTCGCTGGCCGGTGTCTCAGGTCTGGATGCGCTGGTCGGCGGCAACTATATCGGCATGATGCCGGGCAACGGCAAGCCGCGCGAGAATTTTACCGCGCTGGACACCCAGCCTAAATATCGCGTCAATACCGGCGAGCTGCTGATTCATCTGCATGCGCCCGATCTCGGCTCGCTGAATACCGGTTCGCTGGTCTATTACCGCAAAATACCGGTGGGTCGCGTCTATGACTACAGCATCAATAGCAACAGTGACGGCGTCACTATTGATGTTTTGATCGAGCGGCGCTTTACCAACCTGGTGAAGAAACAGAGCCGCTTCTGGAATGTCTCCGGCGTCGATGCCGACGTCAGTCTGAGCGGCGCTAAGGTCAAGCTGGTGAGCCTGGCGGCGCTGGTTAACGGCGCCATCGCCTTTGATTCGCCGGATAACGGCGAACAGGCGACCAGCGATCAGAGTTACAATCTCTACGCCGATTTAGCGCATAGTCAGCGCGGCGTGTTGATCTCGCTTGATTTGCCGGACGGCAATAACCTGAAAGCGGGCCGTACGCCGCTGATGTATCAGGGGCTGGAGGTCGGCACCCTGACCCGCCTGGATCTGCATGACGGCGGAAAAGTCACCGGCGAGCTGACCATCGATCCTTCGGTGGTCGGCCTGATGCGCAGCGAGACCCGCATCGAAATGCGCAGCCCGAAGGTGAGCCTGACGGCGCCCAATATTAGCAGCCTGCTGACCGGCAACACCTTTGAATTGATCCCCGGCGAAGGTCAGCCGCAAAATCATTTCACCGTGCTGGCCGCCGACGAGTCGTTACTGCAAAAACCTGATGTGCTGACGGTGAAACTCACCGCGCCGGAAAGCTACGGCATCGATGCTGGCCAGCCGCTGATGCTCTACGGCATGCAGATCGGCCAGGTGATGTCGCGCCAGCTCAACGAACAGGGCGTGCACTTTATGGTGGCGGTGAACCCGGAGTACCGCCAGCTGGTGCATGCCGACAGCAAGTTTATCGTCAACAGCCGACTGGATGTGAAGTTCGGCCTCGACGGTATGCAGGTGCTGGGCGCCAGCGCCCGTGAATGGGTCGACGGCGGCATTCGTCTGGAGCCAGGCAAGCAAGGCGCGGTGAAGCCCGCTTATCCGCTCTATGCCGACGCGGAGAAAGCGGAGGAAGGCATCATCGGCGATCGCCCGTCCACTACCCTGACTCTGACCGCCGGCAGCCTGCCGGATATCCAGGCCGGATCGGTGGTGCTTTACCGTAAGTTTCAGGTGGGCGAGATTGTCGACGTGACGCCCCGCGCCAAAGCCTTTGACGTGTCGGTTCACATCAAGCCGGAATACCGCAAGCTGCTGACGCCGGAGAGCGTATTCTGGGCCGAAGGCGGCGCTAAAGTTCAGCTCAACGGCAACGGACTTTCGGTGCAGGCCTCGCCGCTGAACCGTGCGCTGAAAGGCGCCATCAGCTTCGATAATATGCCGGGCGCGCGCGCGGCGAAGGGCGAGAAGCGCGTGCTCTACCCGTCGGAAACCGCCGCGCGCGCGGTAGGCAGCCAGATTACCCTGCATACCTATGACGGCAGCAAGCTCTCCGCCGGCATGCCGATCCGCTATCTGGGCATCAATATTGGTCAGATCGAATCGCTGGCGCTGAGCCAGGATAAAAACCAAGTGGTGGCGAAAGCGGTGCTCTATCCCGAGTATGAGCAGGATTTCGCCCGCAGCGGCAGCCGCTTTTCCGTGGTCTCGCCGGAGATCTCCGCCGCCGGGGTGAATCATCTGGAGACGCTGTTGCAGCCTTACGTCAACGTTGATCCCGGCAAGGGCCGCCCGGTGCGCGCCTTTGAGCTGCAGGAGTCGACCATTACCGATTCGCGTTACCTGAACGGACTGAACATTTACGTCGACGCCAGCGAAGCCGGTTCGCTCTCCGTCGGCACGCCGGTGCTGTTCCGCGGCGTGGAAGTGGGCACGGTAACCGGCACCTCGCTCGGCAACATGGCCGACCGCGTGCAGATCGCCCTGCGCATCAGCAAGCGGTATCAGCACCTGGTGCGCAATAATTCGGTGTTCTGGCTGGCCTCAGGCTATAACCTCGATTTCGGTCTGATTGGCGGCGTGGTGAAGACCGGCACCTTCCAGCAGTTTATCCGCGGCGGCATTCAGTTCGCGACGCCACCGACCGTGCCGCTGGCGCCGCAGGCGACCTCTAACAAGCATTTCCTGCTGCAGGACGAGATGCCGAAAGAGTGGCGCAACTGGGGCACGGCGATCCCGCAGCCGGGTCAACCTTAAGCGAAACGGGCAGCCTGGCTGCCCGTTTTTCCTTAGCGTGGTACACTTCACCCTTTGCGTTTACTGGATACTGTTCCGTGTCGGATTCCTCTTCCCTTTTCCCGGCCGATTTTCTGGCCTTAATGCATGAGATGCTGCCGGACGCCGCCGAGCTCAACCGCTTCCTCGCGATCAGCCGACAGCCGTTGCGCCGCAGCCTGCGCGTCAATACTTTAAAAATCAGCGTTGACGATTTCCTCGCTCAAACCGTGCATTACGGCTGGCGCTTAACCCCGATCCCCTGGTGCGCCGAAGGCTTCTGGATCGATCGTGACGATGAATCCCTGCCGCTGGGCAGTATCGCCGAACACCTGAGCGGCCTGATCTACATTCAGGAGGCCAGCTCTATGCTGCCGGTGACCGCCCTGTTCGATGCGGCGCCGGACGCGCTGACCGTGATGGATATGGCGGCCGCGCCGGGATCGAAAACTACCCAGATGGCGGCGCGTATGGATAACCGCGGCGTGATCCTGGCGAATGAATTTTCATCCAGCCGGGTGAAGGTATTGCATGCCAATATCAGCCGCTGCGGCGTCAGCAACAGCGCCTTGACCCATTTCGACGGGCGCGTGTTCGGCGCCGCGCTGCCGGAGCAGTTTGACGCGATTTTGCTGGATGCGCCTTGCTCCGGCGAAGGGGTCATTCGTAAAGACGCGGATGCGCTACGCAACTGGACGCTGGAAAGCACCGCCGCCATCGCCGCCACCCAGCGCGAACTGATCGACAATGCTTTTCATGCTCTGAAGCCGGGTGGCACCCTGGTTTACTCCACCTGTACGCTGAACCGGATGGAGAATCAGGAAGTCATCGCCTGGCTGCTGGCGCGTTATCCCGATGCCGTCAGCGTCACTCCGCTTGACGGACTTTTTGACGGTGCGCAGCAGGCGCTGACGCCGGAAGGCTATCTGCACGTTTTTCCGCACATTTACGACAGCGAAGGCTTTTTCGTTGCGCGCCTGCGCAAAACCGCGTCGGCGCCGCCCTTGCCCGCGCCCGGCTATAAGGTCGGCAAGCTTCCCTTTGCGCCGGTCAGCCGGAAGCTGAGCGCGGAAATCGCCCAGGCCGCCGCCGCAGTCAGCCTGACGTGGGACAGCAGCCTGACGCTCTGGCAGCGCGATAAAGAGATTTGGCTTTTTCCTGCCGCGATTGAACCGATGCTGGGCAAGGTCCGTTTCTCCCGCATCGGCCTGAAGCTGGCGGAAACCTTCGCTAAAGGCTATCGCTGGCAGCATGAAGCGATCGTCGCGCTGGCGCAGCCGGACGAGAAACTGGCGTTTGAGCTGAACGAAGTCGATGCGGAAGAGTGGTATCGCGGCCGGGACGTTTACCCGCAGACGTTGCCCTGCCGGGATGAAGCGATCGTCACCTTCCGACAGCAGCCGCTCGGACTGGCGAAAAAGGTCGGCTCCCGGCTGAAAAACAGCTATCCGCGCGAACTGGTGCGCGACGGACGACTGTTTCGCTGATCTCCTTACTGCACCTGCACCATGGTTAACCGGTTGCCGAATACGGCGCCGGTATCGATGTAGTGCTGGTTGGCTACGTCAAACTGATCCTGCAACGGGGTATGGCCGAAAAAGAAGGCGTCCGCGCCGGTAATCTTGTTCCGGTCGCCCTGCTGGTAGCGGCTGATTCGCTCGCGATTCCACACGACGCGATGCCAGTCGACATCCTGTCCCCAGGCATAATGATCGGAAGGATAGTCGGCGTGCGCCACGACAACGATGCCGTTGCTCAGCTGCAGATGCATGATCAGCGGCATCTCCTCGCAGCGCTTCAGCGCATGACGCGCGCTGATTAACTCCAGACCTTTCAACTGCCAGAACCAGGACCCGCCGTTCATCACCCATCGCATCGGTTCGCGTCCGGCGATGGCATCCAGCGCCATCTCTTCGTGATTGCCGCGCACGCTGCGAAACCAGGGTTCTTCCAGCAGTTGCAGGCAGCCCAGGCTGTCCGGCCCGCGGTCGATAAGATCGCCCACGCCTACCAGCAAATCCTGTTCTTTATCGAAGCCGTGCGCCAGCAGCAGGGCGTCAAGCTGACTGCGACAACCGTGCAGGTCGCCTATAATCCAGATATGTCGCCAGTTTTCGCCATTAAGATACTGATAGAGCATGTATCGCATCCATACAGTCGGTTGATTGGTGATTTAATAAAACGAAATTAGAGTATAGCCAGGCAACGTTTATCGCGGAGGCGCAGTGAATAGCCGGAAACAGTTTCTCAAAATGCTACTGATAATTTTTATTGGCAGTCTGCTATTGCTTGAGTCGCTTGCCCGGCTGGTGCATAGGCTGGTGGTGGGCTGATGCCCGTCGCCTAAGAGCGGAAAAGGTGTTGCGCGCGGTTGCGCGAGCCGTCCCGATTCATGGTGTCGTTCAGAGGTCGTTTATGAATAAGGCTCTCTTTTTTGCAGGCGTAAAATTTCGCCTTCCCTGTTTGATAACGAGTCGATAAGACACTTGCGAATGATTGCCGGCAGGCTATTAAAGTCATGATATTTCACCGCAATTTTCTGCAAATCTTCCACTAATGCATCGATCTCCGTCACCGGGATAACTTCGCAGCCGGGCCGGAGATAGTAAACATTGCTCATACGCTCAACCTCATAATGCAGACCGTTCGGTAAAATTTTACTGAGGATATATTGCCTTTAAGCGCGTTTTTCTATCGGTCATTAAACACCCCATCTGACCTCTTATTCGCGGGTTAAAGTTAGCCGGACGTTTACAATCAATGCGCTTTAAACAACCGCTGCTTGCATAATCAGATCAAAAAACAAAAACGCACAAGCCGTTCGAAAATGGATTGCCGAATAGCAAGCGCCGGATAAACAGGAAGCGGGACGGATGGATGAGTGAAACGGCAGCACCACAACGGGAAGCTGCCGTCGTCGGGCAGGCTTATCAGTTAAACAGCGTGAAGGTGTTAAGGTAATAAGAGCCGGCAAACAGCACATAAGCCAGCCAGATAGTAATAAGAACCGCCAGTGAAAGCTTCGATGACATGATCATACCTCTCAAAATAAACGAACTGCCGCCAGGTCAGATAACATTTCTTTACGTTAATCGCGCAGCGCGCTGAGGATATTGATCCAGAACAATTTACGCTCTGGTAAGCAGCAAAGCTTTGTCGGCGTGATAACCCGTTTTCTCAATTTTTATTCCGACAAAAATTCAGGGATGAAGCGAAAAATCGCGCCCGCGTCATACAGTTTCAGGGAGAAGTATATTTAAACAATGGATGGATGCAAACGTCCCGCCGCACTTTTTTGCGAAGATAAATAATGGAAAAGCGGGAAGATTTTTTTCAAGATATATTTTATATTTGTCATTCAGGCTATGCCTGAACACAATGAGGAAACTTTTGCCGCATTCTCAGAACCGACCCGTTCTGACGGGATGCGGTTTTTTTTATCTAAAACGCCCGCGTTTAGGCGCATAAAGATTAAGAACGACACTCAGGCCGAGCGGGATAGGTTTAGCATACAGACCCCGCGCCATCTTCTCTTCATTACCCTGCGCGGTAATCGAACCGTCATGCGCGCCTTCCCTGATGACCGCCGCCAGATTATGGATAACGCCGCTGGTGCCTCGCCTGAGCGCTTCGCGCAGGATTTCGACAGATCGGCCGCGAACGCGCGGCGGGCGACAGGAAAAATCTGCCCCTGCGGCGATTGGATAAAACTTGTCATTTATCCCATCAGAATGAGTACTGTCGCCCATAAGAAAACATCATATTCTGCGATAGATCTGGACAATACCTCGACGGCTTCTGTTAAGGTATGCGCCACAAAAGCAAAAAACCTGGAAAATGCTATGTTGTCGACAATCATCTATCGCAGTCATCTTTGTGATGACGTTCCGGTGAAAGTGCTGGAAGAGTTAGCAGTTAAGGCCAATGTAACCAACGAATTATTCGACGTTACAGGTATTTTGCTTTTCAACGGAACCCATTTCTTTCAGGTGCTGGAAGGCCCTGAAGAAGCCGTCAGCACTATCTATGAGCGTATTTGTCAGGATGTTCGCCATCACAATCTGGTCGAACTGATGCGCGACTATGCGCCCTCGCGTCGATTCGGTAACGTGGGGATGGAGTTGTTCGACCTGAGGGAGTATGAAAAAGATTTGGTTCTTCAGGCCGTTCTTGATAAAGGCACGTCAAAATACCAGTTGACCTATGATGACCGTGCGCTTCAGTTTCTGCGAACTTTCGTCGAAGCGGGAGAAAAGGAAAACTATTTCGAGATCCCGGCAGCAGATTCCTGGGATTTCATCGCCGATGAAAAACTGCAGTTGGAAGGCGATGCGTCCCTGCTTTCTGCTGACGATTACAGTTTCGCCTTTCAGCCGATTATCGATCCCTTTACTCAACGGATCGTCTCGCTTGAAGCCTCCATGCGCAGCGCCGACGGCGGTTCGCCGCGCGACTATTTCGCCCGCTTTCCCGGCGATGAAATTTATGCAGCGGATCTCAAATCCAAAACGCTGGCTTTTTCTCTCGCCAATAAGCTCGGCATACGCGAACTGTCGTTGTCGATAAAACTGTTGCCGATGACGCTTGTTATGGTCCCTGACGCGGTTGGCTTTCTGCTGCGTGAAATCGAGGCCAGCGGTCTGGTGCCGGAGCAGGTGGTGGTCGAAGTCACGGAAGATGACGTGCTTTCCCGTATCGACGAGTTCGAAACCGCCATCAAACATCTGAAAGCGGCGGGCATCAGCCTCGCTATTGATGATTTTGGCGCCGGATCGGCAGGCCTGCTGCTGCTGACGCGCTTCCAGCCCGACAAGATCAAAATCGACAGCAATATTATTTGCGACGTGCATAAAAGCGGACCAAAGCAGGCTATTGTGCATGCCATTATTAAATGCTGCTCGTCGCTGAAAATATCGGTGATCGCGGAAGGAGTTGAAAAACCTGAAGAGTGGATGTGGCTTGAAGCGGCGGGAATTTGCAATTTTCAGGGCTCACTGTTTGCCAAACCCAAACTCAACGGCATTCCGGCCGTAGCCTGGCCTGAACTGAAATAATGTTGTCGGCGGCGTTGCCTGCGTCGGTAAATGCTTTGCGCCGTGACCGCCGTCATTTCAGCGCCTAATCCACGGCGCATTTCGCGGCTTTGGCAACCCAGGCGGCGCCTGTTCAATTCTCATACTCTGACAGGCACGCTGCTCCAAAAAAACCGCCTGCGGGCGGTTTTTAATTTTCGTTATTGCGCGTTGCGATATGTTTTATCGCCCGTCAGGAAGCGATCCTTAGCGGCTAAATCCTTATCAAATACTTTCTGTGATTTTCAAAGCATTCAGGACAAGGGTTAGATGAGGGGTGCCGCAATCGCGACACTTGCACCTCATCGCGCTCATGATAAAAAGTGCCTAACAATTCACGCCGCTCTCTTGTCAGTAGCGAAGCGCACTCTTGCGCGTGAATACGACGCTCGTTTTTTGTTCTTGATGATTTCGCAATGTAATAGTACTTAGCCATTTTTTTATTCTCATAACTTTATCGTGCCTGATAAATGTAGTCATAAATAAAAAAATGGTACTAAAAAATTGCCTGTTAAAGCGATAAGCCGTTTCTGTTTGGTTTTCGGGTCATTGTATGGCTGAGCAGTGACAGCTTGTCTGGCGCCCGATGAAATCCCATTGCGCTGATGCCCGTTTTCGCAGCTTTACTGGCGCCTTGCGCTACACTTTTCGCATAGCATGGGTCAAAGAAAGGAGAATAAAATGCGTGTTCAACATCTGTTGCTCTCCAGAGACGGCAAAAACCAGATTATTGAAAGGGATAATATGGAAAGTCAGTTGGAAATTTCATCCTCTTTGCAACCAGACACCTCAGGCCATGATGGGGGCTCTGCTGGTCGGCGCGTCGCGGTAAACAAGCACTATTACAAGGGTAAATATTATGCTGTAGCCGCTGAAAGACATGCCGCCAGTAATGAAATCGATGATTTAATTGCACTGGTGCATCTGGAGCCTATCGAATAGGTCGCTGGGGAATATAATATTTACCTGACAAAAGCTATTTTATCTGCAAAGAGGTGACAGCGGTTGTCAGACATACTTGCGCATATATCTGACGATAATAAAAAACGCCCGGGGGCGTTTTTTTACATTTTCTAAAGTTTCAGCTATGCGAAAAAGATGATCATTACTTTCAAAATGTTACCATCTTATACTCAAATTAATTATGAATTTATTCAGCCGGTTGCACATGTGCATTTTAAGATAATAAACCAACCAAAGGCATTTGATTCACTCTTCTGTTTTAAGGTAATGTACTCTCAGGCGTATGTTCGGGCGTCATTTCTGGCGCCCATGTTTGTGGCGGCGGAATAGTCACGTCCGGCGTATCTTCTTTATTGCAACAGCATACTTTTATATTGATGCAGCCGTCACATATTTGATTAACCGTGACCATTGCACCGCCAACGTTAAATACCTCACCCACTTCTTCCATAATAAAACTCCTTTTTATGCCAACGGGGAAAACGTTAATAGCACAGTAATGCTTAACCGTCTCAGGCGAAAGACAGGGCTTTATTATTTTGGATCTCTCTCGCAAAATAATTTACAAGATAAACGCCAGGTTTTACTTTGTTATAAAAATTATAGAAAACCGCAGAATGCGCAGGCAAGCTGATTTCAGAGCTGAACCGGTAGCGGCCGATCCTGTATCACATTCTTCATAACCAGAGTTGATGTTAGTCGCTGGACACCTGCCAGCCCGGAGAGTTTCTCATCGTAGAGCTGCTGGAAAGCTGGCAGGTCGCGCGTAATGATGTGGAGAAGATAATCCGGATCGCCGAAAAGGCGCTGGCCTGAATAATCTGCGGTAGCTCCTTAACCGCTGCTTCGAACGCACCTACCGCCTGCCTGTCTCCCTCACGCAACGTGACAAAAACAATCGCTGCGAAAGTTAACCCAAACCTGAGCGGGACAAGATGCGCCCGATACCCGCGGATAACGCCCTCCAGCTCCAGCGCTCTCACCCTACGCTTACAGGACGACAGGCTAAGGCCGACCCGTTCGGCAAGGTCAGTCAGAGAAAGATGGCCATCTTTCTGAAGTAATGAAGATACTGATTCGCCGTTAAAATGGGCGCTGAAAGGATTCTGTATCAGCGGCCTGAATCCGAAGGTATTCCTGTTGTTTTTAGCTCTGCTTCCGCAGTTTACAGACGTCAGGGCCGCATGGCCCCTGCCTGTGCAGATGACTGCGCTGGGGCTGGTGCATGAGCTGAGCTGCGGCGTGGTGTATTTGGTTGTAGGTTACGGCTCGGGCAGGATACTCCGAACGCGTCCGCAGGCGGCCCGAATGGTCTGCCGGATTTCAGGCAGCTTGATGATCGTCATCGCTGGACTTTTGCTGGCAGAGCGGTTCATTTAACATATCGTTATCACTTATCCCCGCTTCGAGCACGGAACCACTACTAACGCGGACAAAATAAGCGGCGCTGAATAAGGCGTTTTTTAAGGAAATACTTTGCGCAATATAATCATAAGCAGGGGAAAAAGCAGAAAATCAAAAAATTGACTCAGGAACAGGTTTGATTTTTAATACGCTCTCCAGCCGATATCAGATGATTAGTTTCAGGGAGGAAACTATGACAATCAAATATTACCTGATCAACGTTCTTACTGGGTTTATATGTTTTATCGCTCTGGCCCAGGGCTGGTATGAAAACCCTCATGATCCTCAGCAACAACTTTGGATGCTCTTCGCAGCCGTCTCATGTCTCGCCTTTCCGTTTGCAAAATTTGCGGTGGAAAGTGTAGCGTTGCGGTTTACTTCTGAAGCTTTTTGGCTCAGAGGTTTTTTTGCCGAAGATATTGGAAAAAATGGCATCATAGCCATCTACTGGGCATTCTGTTTTTTCTTTGCGGTCCCACTATTTTTCGTTTCCATTTATTTCTTAAGGAAAGCGAAATAGAATAAATCAACCTTTCTTACTGTTAGCATAATAAAGTTTATAATTATTTTAATCGCTTTATGAGATATTAGTTAACACATACCCTGTTAATATCACAATTAAAGCCAAACCGATGGTATCTGACGGCAAACCAAAAATAGCGGAGAAAGCTGCAAGGTGGCAGGATAAAGCAACAAGCAGGAACAAAGACGAATACCAGCGGATAGAAGTTATTATGAGGATGTAAAGCGCACCGCTGGAAGGTAGGGTATGCTTTTCCTGAAGAAACCGGCTACAGTAATTCATGGAAATTTCTTGTATTTTTCGTTTTAACCCGCATAACGCTTTGATAAGAATAGAAGACAAAAAAAGACCGAATACGATTCCTATATTCGGTCCAGGGAAATGGCTCTTTGAGAGCCGTGCGCTAAAAGTTGGCATTAATGCAGGCGATATCGCCTTGCATTTTAAGGGTAGAACAGCGCGGCAGATTTTCCAGCTAACCCTTTTGAGGGCTCAGAAAAGCTGCTCACTCTGTGATCGTTCTTGCAGAAATGTGTGACGGCGGGCGCAGCCGCGCAGGCTGCGCACCGGCAGGAAAGCGAGGCGATTACTTGCCGCAAAGCGCCTGAGCGCGATCGATAAACGGTTGCAAACTCATCTTCTGCCCTGGATGATCTTTATCCTCAACCTGAATTACGCCGATCGGCTGCGCATTAACCTGTTTTTGCTTCATGCGCGCGTCCGCCTTATCGTTCAGCGGATATTGCATCAGCGTACTGGGATTAATGGCGAAGAGCGAGCCATCTTTTTCACAGGTAAGCATGACTTCCTCGCGGTTAAAAGCCCACTTTTCTTTACCCACTTCGAAACGGCTGACGGTAATAATTTGGGTCGCCAGCGCGTTGCCGCAGGCCGTCAATAATAAGAGCGCGGGGATCACTTTTTTCATCAAATAACACACCTTCTGATTCGGTCAGGAACACAAGCAAACGTCAGGCTGGCGATAACGTCGCGAATACGCTGACCAGTCCAATAACGCCTGTCGCTAACAGCAGCTCAAGCTGCGTCATGCAAATAAAGCGCAGCTGCGCGCGCGCGCCAGCAAGACGGAAACGCGGCACCAGCCAGTAACGATTAAATAAGGCGATCAGCACCATTAGTGCCACCAGCGTGACTTTCCACAGCAGCAGTTCGCTGTAGAGCGTCAGTTGCGGCGGCAGCGGCCATCCCAAAATCAACAGGCTGTTGGCGACGCCGGTCAACAGCGCCAGCGTCACCGCCAGATGGCCGTAGCGGGAAAAACGCATCATGGTGCGAATCGCGTCGGCGCGCCGATCGATGTTGCGCGCCTCCGCCATCAATATCAGCAGCGGCAGCAGCCCGCCAGCCCAGAACGCGGCTGCCGTCAGATGGATTGCCTGGTTGATTTGCTGAAACAACCCCGGCCAGCCGTCCCGCATCGCGGCATGGCCGACACAGGCCAGCGCGGCAAGCTGCGACAAGCCAAACAGCAGCGTCAGCCGCTGACGCCAGCGGCTCTCTCCTGTTACCAGCAGCGCGGCGGCCAGCGCGAAGGCAATCTGCCAGCGCCAGGCGGCGCCGAAGCGGGTTTGCAGCACCGCCTGCCAGGTATCCGCATCGGCGATGTTGCGCCAGTCGCCGCTCATCAGGCCAGTCTGCGCCGCCAGCATCATCAGGGCGCTTAGCAGGGCCGCCGCGGCGCTGCTAAGCATTATCCCTGCCAGCCGCTGCGTCACCCGGCTTCGGTAGCGGGCCGGAGCCAGCAGAACCGTGTAAAAGGCGCTGCCGGTCAGCAACAACACGACGGCGAAATGGATCCCGCGCAGCAGGATCCAGAGCGTACTGAGAACCATCACTTCACGCTGAAGCTATAGTTTCCCTGGGTTTTATGGCCGTCAATCGAGAGCACATGCCAGTTCACCTGATAGCTGCCGGCAGGCAACGGCTGGCTCAGCGGGACGATCAGCTGGTTATGCTGGCGGCCGTTTCGCTGCGCTTTGGCGACGGGCATCGGCTGCTGCTGCGCATCAAGGATATCGACGCCGCTGAAGGCGGGTTCGATATCTTCGCTGAAGGTCAGCGTCAGGGCCTGCGGCGAAGCGTCCATCACGGCTTTGGCGGCGGGGTACTGAGTTTTCAGGTGGGCATGCGCCAGCGCAGCCTGACTGACAACCAGCGCTGACGTCACAAACAATGAGGCGACAACGCGGGAAAACGCGGTTTTCTTCATCTATGCATCCTTATCACTGCAGCAGAGGCTGCAAACGTGGCGCAAGGATACGCCGCCGCTGAAAAGGTGTCGAGGCTCGCGGTGCGATTCATACCTCTTGATCCGCGCAAGGGAAAACATTACTTTTGCCCCCAGGTAATCAGGAGAAAAGCATGAGTCAGAACCTTGCCCTGTTGTCGCAAGAAGAGAAAGATAAAGTGAATGTGGAACTAGCCGCAGCGGGCGTGGCGTTTAAAGAGCGTTACAATATGCCGGTGGTGGCGGAAATTGTTGAAAGAGAGCAGCCGGAAGCGCTGCGCGACTGGTTTCGCCAGCGTCTGATGCACTATCGCCAGGCATCCCTCGCCTTCTCTCGCCTGCCTTACGAGCCGAAGCAGAAATAATGATATTACGCGTAATCGATACCGAAACCTGCGGACTGCAGGGCGGCGTGGTGGAAGTGGCGTCGGTGGACGTCATTGACGGCCAGATCGTTAACCCAATGAGCGACCTGATCCTGCCGGATCGCCCCATCAGCCGCCAGGCGATGGCCGTTCACCGTATAACCGAAGCGATGGTGGCGGGAAAACCGACGATCGAAGAGGCGATCGGCCGCTATCACGGCAGCAACTGGTATGTGGCGCATAATGCCAGCTTCGATCGTCGCATGTTGCCAGAGATGCACGGCGAATGGATTTGCACCATGACGCTGTCGCGCCAGCTCTGGCCGGGCATCAAATACGGCAACCAGGCGCTGCGCCACAGCCTGCAGCTGGACGTCACGCCGCCAGCCGATCTGCATGCTCACCGCGCGCTGTACGATTGCTACGTGACCGCCGCCCTGCTGATCCGCATTATGGAAACCTCCGGCTGGGATGCGGAAAAAATGGCCTCGCTGACCAAACCCGCCGCCGCTCAGGGCGACGTGATGCCTTTTGGCAAGTACCGCGGCCAACCGGTCGCCGCCGTGGCGAAGAAAGATCCCCGTTATCTGCTTTGGGTGCTGGAAAACGTACGCGACTTACGCCCGCCGTTGCGGCAGGCGCTGCGTAAATATCTCAAGGATGTTCAGTAATTATCCTGTTCGGGCAGACTGCCCTGCGTCAGCGCGATGAGAAACGTGCATTCCAGCGCCACGCCCTCATAGGATTTGAAGCGTCCTGACTTGCCGCCGTGCCCGGAATCCATATCGGTGCAGAGCAGCAGCAAATTCCGATCGGTTTTCAGCTCGCGCAGTTTCGCCACCCATTTAGCCGGTTCCCAGTACTGCACCTGCGAATCGTGCAGTCCGGTAGTTACCAGCATGTGGGGATAAGCTTTGGCTTCCACATTATCGTAGGGGCTGTACTGCTTGATGTAGCGGTAGTAGTCGGGGTCAGCCGGATTGCCCCACTCGTCATATTCGCCGGTGGTTAGCGGAATGGTCTCATCCAGCATGGTGGTGACTACGTCGACGAACGGCACCTGAGCGATAACGCCTTTAAAACGTTCCGGCGCCATATTGATCACGCCGCCCATCAGCAGGCCGCCGGCGCTGCCGCCCATGGCATACAGCTGTTGCGGATCGCCGTAGCCCTGCTCCACCAGCGCATTGGTGACGTCGATAAAATCGGTAAAGCTGTTCATTTTGTTCATGAGACGGCCGCCGTCATACCACTGCTGACCTAATTCGCCGCCGCCGCGCACATGGACCAGCGCGTAGATAAAACCGCGATCGAGCAGGCTGAGGCGGCTGGCGCTGAAATCGGCGTCCATGGTGCTGCCGTAAGCGCCATAGCCGTAAACCAGCATCGGGTTTTTGCCGGGCTGAAAATAGCGACGATGATAAACCAGCGAGACGGGCACTTCCGTACCGTCGCTAACGCTAATCCACAGATGCTCGCTTTTATAATTTTCCGCGTCGAATCCTTTCACCGGGCTTTGCTTCAGCGTGCGCCGCTCGCCGGTATCCATGTTTAGCTCGAAAATGGTGGTCGGCATCGTCATTGAGGAGTAGCCGTAGCGCAGCTTGTTGCTCTCCGGCGACGGATTATAGGCGAGCCAGGTGACGTAAGTCGGGTCGTCAAAAGCGATGCCGTACGCCTCGCCGCTCTTCCGGCAGATCTGTCGCAGGCTGGACAGCCCGCGCTGCCGCTCCTCAATCACCAGCCAGTCGCGGAATATCTGGAAATCTTCCATCACCACCTGTTCACGCGCCGGCACCAGGGTTTCCCAGCGTTTCTCCGACAGCCAGGCGCTGCGGTAGAGACCGAAGTTTTTACCGTCGCGGTTGGAGCGAATATAAAAATGGTGATCGTAGTGGTCGAGGCTGTACTCATGATCCTTGCGGCGCGGACAGAACACCTGCGGCTGCGCATCGGGATATTCCGCATCGATCAGCATGATCTCGCTGGTAGTAGTGCTGAACAGCGCGATCAAAATAAAGTGTTCGGAGGTGGTTTTATGTACGCTGAGGTGAAAGGTGTCATCCTCTTCTTCATAAACCAGCTCGTCGTCGTCCTGAGAGGTGCCCAGCTCATGGCGCCAGACCTGATAAGGCAGCAGCGTTTTGTGATGCTTCAACACGTAATAGATGGTGCGGGAATCGTTAGCCCAGGCGAAGCTTGGCGAGGCGCAGCTCAACACTTCCGGATACCAGCTGCCCGTTTCCAGGTTACGAAAACGGATGCCGTACTGACGACGTGACAGAAAATCTTCCGCCAGCGCCATGATGCGGTTGTCAGGGCTGATATCCAGCGCGCCCATAGTATAAAATTCGCTATGGGATGCGCGCTGGTTAGCATCCAGCAGCAGCTGCCATTCAGCATCGGGATCGCCGCCGTCCGGCTTGCGATAATAGGCGGCATATTCGTTGCCGGTTTCGTAGCGGCTCTGATAGCAGTAGCCGTTTTTAACGTAGGGCACCGACTGATCGCGCTGCGGAATGCGGTCGACCATCTCTTTCAATACCCGATCCTGCAACGCCTGCTGCGACGCCATGACCTGCTGGCCATAATCATTTTCCGCATGCAGGTAATCCAGCACCTCGCTGTTTTCGCGTTCATCATCACGCAGCCAGTGGTAATTATCGATACGCGTGTCGCCATGCAGCGTCATGCTATAAGGCACTTTTTTTGCTGTTGGTTTTTTCATTACGCTCGTCTCCCTGAATACAACGTCTTGTAAGGGTGGCATTTACCTGCCTTTAAGCCAAGCGTAAGCAAGAAATCAGCGGACCTGGAAACGCATGCCTGCGGCAAAAAAGATCAATTTTCCGCAGGCAGCTGCGCTTTTTCCTGCCTGATATCCTGTTCAATGCCGTCGCGCACATCCTGTGGGATCTTCAGCGCATCCCCTAACGCGCTGAGGTAGCTGCGCTCCATAAAATGATCGGGATCGATGGCGGCGCAGCTGAGAAAATAGAGCTCCAGCGCCTCCTCTTCATTCTTCACGCCCGCCGCCAGCCAGGCGGGATCGAGCGGCTTGTCCATCGCCTGCTGGATCAGTTTTTCCGTCTCTGCGCCGTAACCCGCCTGCTGAATGTTTTGTTCAATCGCCGCGCGCTCTTTCGCGTCGATATGACCGTCGCTTTTCGCCGCGAAGACCAGCGCCGTCACCAGGCGCTCGGCGCGCTGATCGACCGGCGTCGCCTGCTGGCCGAAAGCTGGCTCCTGCTGATGGGCGTCGCTGACGCGCTGCTTATATTTATTCCACAATACCGCGCCCGCCGCCGCGCCGCCGCCCACCAGCAGCGCCCTGCCGCCATATTTCGCCAGCAGATTGCGCGCCGATTTACTGGAGATCAGCATGCCCGCCAATCCGCCCAGCGCGCCGGGCGCCAGCATGCCGCTCAACGCCTCGCCGCTCTGTTGTTGCTTTCCGCTCTGTTTGGTTAATACAGACTGAATTTGCTGCAGCCAGTTGTTCATCATTCGCTCCTTTAAGAAAAATCGCCTCTTATCCTGCAATAACCGGTGTCAAGAAGCGTCAGGGCAGGAAAATTAAGGAAAACCAGCCAACAAACGCGCAGGTGATGAGAACGCAAACGTTTTCGTTTATACTGCGCGCGCTCTTTACTGTTAAGGTGATTTTATGACGACTCTCGGAACTGCGCTGCGCCCTGCCGCAACGCGTGTCATGCTGTTAGGCTCAGGTGAATTAGGTAAGGAAGTCGCGCTGGAGTGCCAGCGTCTCGGCGTGGAAGTGATCGCAGTGGATCGCTATGCCGATGCGCCCGCGATGCACGTCGCTCATCGCAGCCACGTGATCAATATGCTGGATGGCGATGCGCTGGCCGCGCTGATCGCGCAGGAAAAACCGGACTTCGTGGTGCCGGAGATCGAAGCCATCGCGACCGACAAACTGGTTGAGCTGGAGCAGCAGGGACAGCGCGTCGTGCCGACCGCGCGCGCCGCGCGTCTGACCATGAACCGGGAAGGCATTCGTCGCCTGGCGGCGGAAGAGTTGTCGTTGCCGACCTCCAGCTACCGTTTTGCCGACAGCAAAGAGAACTTTGTCGCGGCGGCAAAGACGATCGGTTTTCCCTGCATCGTCAAGCCGGTAATGAGTTCGTCCGGCAAGGGACAGAGTTTTATCCGCGAGGCCAGCCAGCTGGACCAGGCGTGGGATTATGCCCAACAGGGCGGCCGCGCTGGCGCTGGGCGGGTGATCGTCGAGGGCGTGGTGAAATTTGATTTTGAGATTACGCTGCTGACCATCAGCGCCGTTGACGGCATCCACTTCTGCGCGCCAATCGGCCACCGTCAGGAAGATGGCGATTACCGCGAATCCTGGCAGCCGCAGCAGATGAGCGCGCTGGCGCTTGAGCGGGCGCAGGCGATCTCCGCGGAAGTCGTGAAGGCGCTGGGCGGCTATGGCCTGTTTGGCGTCGAACTGTTTGTCTGCGGAGATGAGGTGATCTTCAGCGAAGTATCGCCGCGTCCGCATGACACCGGCATGGTCACGCTGATTTCGCAGGATCTCTCTGAATTCGCGCTGCACGTACGCGCCTTCCTCGGCCTGCCGATCGGCGCGATTCGTCAGTATGGCCCGGCGGCGTCTGCGGTGATATTGCCGCAGCTGACCAGCCGGAATGTGCAGTTCGTTAACCTTGAAGCGGCGCTGGGCGCCGGACTGCAGCTGCGCCTGTTCGGCAAGCCGGAAATCGCCGGTACGCGCCGTCTGGGCGTCGCGCTGGCGACCGGCGAATCCACCGATGACGCCGTCGCGCGCGCCACCGCCAGCGCGGCGGCGGTCGCCGTTCAGGGTTAACCGCCATGCGGGGAGCGTCAAGGCTCACCGCATCTTATCTTACTTTGCCCCTTCCACCGCGTCGCGCGCCAGTCGGGTAATGCGATCCCAGTCTCCCGCCTCTAAGGCTTCATTCGGCACCAGCCAGGATCCGCCGATGCAGAGTACGCTTTTCAGCGCCAAATAATCGCGGTAGTTATTCGGCGAAATGCCGCCGGTCGGGCAGAAGCGCACCTGAGGGAACGGACCGGCGATCGCCTGCAGCGCCTTCACGCCGCCGTTGGCTTCCGCCGGGAAAAATTTGAATTCGCGCAGCCCGTAATCCATGCCGGTCATTAATTCAGAGACGGTGCTGATGCCGGGGATCAACGGCACCGGCCCTTCAATCGCCGCTTTTAGCAGAGACTCCGTTACGCCGGGGCTGATAACAAACTGCGCGCCCGCTTCGGTCACTTCCTGCAGCTGTTGGGTATTGATCACCGTACCGGCGCCGACAATCGCTTCCGGCACCTCTTTGATCATCGCGCGCAGCGCGTCCATCGCCACCGGCGTACGCAGCGTGACTTCCAGCACGCGCACGCCGCCCGCCACCAGCGCTTTCGCCATCGGCACCGCATGCTCCAGCTTATTCACCACGATGACCGGCACAACCGGACCGGTTGTGAGGATCTGCTCAGCACTCTGTTTCCAGTTTTTCATACTTCCCCTCTTTGATCTGACCGGATGAAAAGCCCGGCTTTCGGACGCACGGCCCTGCCCTGCGAATTTGCAGAACTACCATACATGATCGCTTTCGCCGTCGTCTATCCGACATCGCATATTTTTGAAACCGGGGTTCATTTTTCGTCAACGGCATAAGGACGGCAAAAAAAAGCCCGCGCGAGGCGGGCTTGATTCAACGATGCTTATTCAAACTCGTTCCAGGAACGGCCGTCGCGCGTGATCATCGCGACGGAAGCGACCGGCCCCCAAGTGCCCGCCTGGTAAGGTTTCGGCGCATCGGCATCCGCCGCCCAGGCGTTCATGATGGAGTCGACATAGGTCCACGCGGCTTCGACTTCGTCGCGGCGCACGAACAGCGCCTGAATGCCGCGCATGGTTTCCAGCAGCAGTCGCTCGTAGGCATCCGCCAGATGCGACTGGTTGAAGGTTTCGGAGTAGCTCAGGTCCAGCTTGGTGGTTTGCAGCTTGTGCTTGTGATCCAGCCCCGGCACCTTGTTCAGGATTTCGATATCCACGCCTTCGTCAGGCTGCAAACGGATGGTTAGCTTGTTCTGCGGCAGTTCGGCATAAGAATCTTTGAACAGGTTCATCTCCGGGTTTTTAAAGTAAACCACCACTTCCGAGCATTTGGTCGGCAGACGTTTGCCGGTGCGCAGATAGAATGGCACGCCCGCCCAGCGCCAGTTATCGATATCGACGCGGATCGCCACAAAAGTTTCCGTGGCGCTGGATTTGTTGGCACCCTCTTCTTCCAAATAGCCCGGCACTTTTTTGCCCTGCACAAAACCGGCGGTATATTGCCCGCGCACGGTTTTGTCGCGCACGTTAGTCTGGTCGATACGGCGCAGCGAGCGCAGCACCTTCACTTTTTCGTCGCGAATGCTGTCGGCGCCCAGATCGGACGGCGGCGACATGGCGATCATGGTCAGGATCTGCAGCAGGTGGTTCTGGATCATGTCGCGCATCTGGCCCGCTTTATCGAAGTAGCCCCAACGGCCTTCGATGCCCACCTCTTCCGCCACGGTAATCTGCACATGGTCGATGGTGCGGTTATCCCAGTTATTGACGAAAATGGAGTTGGCGAAGCGCAGCGCCAGCAGGTTGAGCACCGTCTCCTTGCCAAGATAGTGGTCGATACGGAATACCTGACACTCGTCGAAGTATTCGCCGACGCTGTCGTTGATTTCCTGAGAGGTTTCCAGCGAGGTGCCCAGCGGTTTTTCCATTACGACGCGCGCCGGTTTCGCATTCAGTTTGGCGGTGCCCAGCCCTTTGCAGATGGCGCCGAAGGTGCTTGGCGGCATGGCGAAATAGTTAATGGTGACGCGGTTTTCCTGATCGAGCATTTTTCCCAACTTAGGGAAATGCGTCGTGTCGTTAACGTCAAGGTTGCAGAAATCGAGGCGGCCGCTGAGTTTATCCCACAGCGCTTCGTCGATTTTTTCCTTCATGAAGGTTTCCAGCGCTTCACGCACGACTTTGGTATATTCCGCTTTATCCCACTCAGCGCGGCCGACGCCGATAATGCGGGAATCTTCATGGATCTGTCCCGCTTTTTCCAGCTGATACAGGGAAGGCAACAGTTTCCGGCGTGCAAGATCGCCTTTGGCACCGAAAATCACCAGATCGCATGCCTGGGCTGTTTGTGTTACCGCCATTTTACTCTCCTCGTTGCAGGATATACCCGGCGCCTGAGCGCCCCTGGCTGCCGGGTCCTTATTGTATTTTTCTTTCGACACAATGTACTTTTTTCCCCGCGCCGGGTAAACCGGCGCGCGAAGTGATCCTCACGGATAACTGTGGCCGCAATCGCGTCCATCCGTGTGATGGGTCGTGCGCTTTGCCCCTTTGTTCGCGCTTTTTATCTCAGCCAAAAGCCGACCGGCAGCAAAGTATGACAAAAAAAGCGCGCGTTCATTTATCTGTCCTTGCGCGTTGCGCTGTTTTACCCCTTGTTTCCCGGTCAGATGATATTGTGATCCAGCGCATGAGTTACAGAAATAATCATTCCGCTACGGGATTTGTCCTGAATTCGCGTTCTGACCGTGCCAAAAATATGGTAGAACAAGCGCGTGTAAGCGCTTCCACGATGCAGAACCGCGATTTTACGCTTAGGCGCGGCGCCTGTTTTCGCGATAGACTGAAGCGCGCCACTGAGGCATCTGGAGCGTCGCGCGATAAACAGCGTTATTGGGAAAGATGCGCAAAAATATTAACATCACATTCACAATGTGAGTCGAATCACAGCCCAACCTTCATATAGAATAAGTGACCTTACAGCGGCTGACTGCAAGATCACGCTTATTTGCCAACGGAGCCTTTCATGTCAAGACGTCTCAGAAGAACCAAGATCGTTACTACTCTCGGACCGGCAACCGACCGCGATAACAACCTCGAAAAAATCATCGCTGCGGGCGCGAATGTCGTACGACTCAACTTCTCACACGGCACGCCTGAAGATCATCAGCTGCGCGCCAACAAAGTCCGTGAAATCGCGGCGAAACTGGGCCGTCACGTGGCGATTCTCGGCGATCTGCAGGGTCCGAAAATTCGCGTCTCCACCTTCAGAGAAGGCAAAGTTTTCCTGAATATCGGCGATCGCTTTCTGCTCGACGCCAGCCTCGGCAAAGGCGAAGGCGACAAAGAGCGGGTCGGCATCGACTATAAAGGATTGCCTGCCGACGTGGTGCCGGGCGATATCCTGCTGCTCGACGATGGACGCGTACAGCTCAAGGTGCTGGAAGTTCAGGGTATGAAGGTTTTTACTGAAGTCACGGTGGGCGGCCCGCTTTCCAATAACAAAGGCATCAACAAGCTGGGCGGCGGCCTCTCTGCCGAAGCCCTGACGGAAAAAGACAAGGCGGATATCCTCACCGCGGCGAAAATCGCGGTGGATTATCTCGCCGTCTCTTTTCCGCGCTGCGGCGAAGATCTGAATTACGCCCGCCGCCTGGCGCGCGACGCCGGCTGCGAGGCCAAAATCGTCGCCAAAGTGGAGCGTGCCGAAGCGGTCGCGACAGCCGAAGCGATGGATGACATTATTCTCGCCTCTGACGTGGTGATGGTGGCGCGCGGCGATCTGGGCGTGGAAATCGGCGATCCTGAGCTGGTCGGCATTCAGAAAGCTCTGATCCGTCGCGCGCGCCAGCTGAACCGCACCATTATTACCGCAACGCAGATGATGGAATCGATGATCACCAACCCGATGCCGACGCGCGCGGAGGTGATGGATGTGGCCAACGCCGTGCTGGACGGCACCGACGCGGTAATGCTGTCAGCGGAAACCGCTGCCGGTCAGTATCCGGCGGAAACCGTCTCCGCCATGGCGAAGGTCTGCATCGGCGCGGAAAAAATCCCGAGCGTTAACGTGTCGAAACACCGCCTGGACGTGCAGTTCGACAATATCGAAGAAGCCATCGCGATGTCCGCCATGTACGCCGCGAACCACCTGCAGGGGGTCACGGCGATCATCACCATGACGGAATCGGGCCGTACCGCCCTGATGACCTCGCGTATCACCTCCGGCCTGCCGATCTTCGCCATGTCGCGCCATGAGCGCACGCTGAATTTGACCGCGCTCTATCGCGGCGTCACGCCGGTGTTCTTTGACAGCAATAACGAAGGCGTGGCGGCCGCGCACGATGCGATCAACCTGCTGCGCGATAAAGGTTTCCTGGTGTCCGGCGATCTGGTGATCGTTACCCAGGGCGACGTGATGGGCGCCACCGGCACCACCAATACCAGCCGCGTGTTGCGCGTCGATTAACCTCGCGGCTCTGCGCCGCTGTAACTTTATGGACAACGCGACCATTCGGGTCGCGTTTTATTTTTCACGAACCAGGAGACCTGATGGCCCGATACCAGCCTGTCGCCCATCTTTCCGCCCGCGCCCTGCTGTTTCCACTTGCGCTGGTGCTGTTTGAATTCGCCACTTATATCGCTCACGACATGATCCAGCCTGGCATGCTGATGGTGACGCAGGCGTTCGCCGTCGGCCCGGAATGGGTCTCGACTTCGCTTACCGCTTACCTGATGGGCGGCGTGGTGCTGCAATGGCTGCTCGGCCCGCTCTCCGACAAATATGGGCGTCGCCCGGTGATGCTGGCCGGCATTCTGTTTTTTATCGCCGCCTGCCTGCTGATGACCTGGGTTCACAACATCGAACAGTTTGTCGCCCTGCGTTTTATTCAGGGCATCAGCCTCTGTTTCATCGGCGCGGTAGGCTATGCCGCCGTGCAGGAAGCCTTTGATGAGGCGTTGGCGGTGCGCATGATGGCGCTGATGGCGAACGTCGCGCTGCTGGCGCCGCTGGCCGGGCCGCTCGCGGGCGCCGCCTGGCTGACGCTGGCGGGCTGGCGCAGCATGTTCTGGCTGTTCGCCACCTGCAGCGCCCTGGCCTTCATGGTGTTGCTGCGCGTGATGCCGGAGACGGCAGGCGATCGCAGCCACTCCATCGCTCTCAACAATCTGGCGCGCGGCTATGGTCGGCTGGCGAAAGATCGCCAGGTGATGTACGGCTCTTTCGCCATCGGCCTGGTGTTTATTCCGATCCTGACCTGGGTCGCGCTCTCGCCGGTGATCCTAATCCATGACGAAGGGCTGTCGCGGCTGCACTATGCGCTGTTGCAGCTGCCGGTATTTCTGGCGATGATCCTCGGCAATCTGACGCTGGGAAAACTGGCCGGGCGCGTGCCCATCGAGCAGCCGGTTAAGTTCGCCGCCTGGCCGATCCTGCTGGGGCTGGGGCTGGCGCTGGGCGCCAATCTCGTTAACAGCCATAGCTATCTGCTGTTGACGGCGGGCCTGAGCCTTTACGCCTTCGGCGCGGGCATGGTGAATGCGGGCCTTTATCGCCTGACGCTTTACGCCAGCGATGAAGGCAAAGGCAGCGTCGCGGCCATGCTGGGTATGATCAGCATTCTGACGCTGGCGATCGGCATTGAGCTGGCGAAAAGCAGCTATTTTAGCGGCGGCACGCCCTGGTTCAGCGCCATTAATTTCGCCAGCGGCCTGCTGTGGTTCGGTCTGGTGCTGCTGTTTTTGCAGGAGCATAAGCGCCGCACTCAGCTGCGGGCGGCCTGATGCAAAACGGGCCGCATTGTGCGGCCCGTCATTCTCAGCGCGGATAGATATCCTTGCGCTTGTAGGGTTCGATATCTCCCCCTTTGCGCGTTTTCAGCAGCTTCAGGATCCAGGTGTACTGTTCGGGATGAGGGCGGACAAACAGCTCCACCTCTTCGTTCATGCGGCGCGCAAGCCGGTTGTCGTCCGCCTCCAGCAGATCGTCCATCGGCGGATGGATATAGATCTCCAGCCGGTGCGTATCGCTGTTATAGACCGGAAACAGCGGCACCACGCGGGCGCGGCACACTTTCATTAAGCGCCCCACCGCCGGCAATGTCGCTTTGTAGGTGGCAAAGAAATCCACAAACTCGCTGTGCTCCTCGCCATGATCCTGATCCGGCAGATAGTAGCCCCAGTAGCCCTGACGCACCGAGCTGATAAAAGGTTTGATGCCGTCATCACGAGCGTGCAGACGGCCGCCGTAACGGAGACGCACGCTGTTCCAGATATAATCCAGCAGCGGATTGCTCTGATGATGGAACATTGCGGCTACCGTTTTTCCTTCCGACGCCAGCAGCATAGCCGGTATATCCACGCCCCAGCCGTGGGGAACTAGAAAAATGACGTTTTGATTTTCAGCCTGCATCTGGTCGATAATTTCGCGGCCATGCCATTCAATGCGTTGGCTAGTTTTTTGCGGATTGCGGATGGCCAGCTCGGCCATCATCACCATTGCCTGCGGCGCGGTCGCGAACATCTGGTCGATAACCGCTTCGCGCTCGGCTTCAGTTTTTTCAGGCAGACAATAAAAGAGATTAATACGCGCCCGACGCCGTGCGCTTTTCGCCATCTTTCCCGCCATTTTTCCCAAACCGCCCAGAATCGGATCGCGCACCCTTGCCGGAAGGCAAGCCATACCTGCCAGCGCGCCGATAGCCAGCCAGTTGCCCCAATATTTCGGCTTTAAAAAAGAGCGTTGAAAAACGGGAATGAACCCGGCGTTAGTTTTCTTTCTGGTTTCCATGCACTCGCCTCAATCAATGATCGGCTAATGATAATGTTGGCATCCTGATTTGCAATCATCCTGCCTTAGATAATAAAAAACCGACGAATTTATCGTCGGTTTTCGCAGATTTTCCGGCAAACAAAAATTAATTCAGCGCCAGCTGCGGACTCCAGCCTTTAACCTGCTGCATATAATCCGCGCGATCTTTACCGGTCAGGCCTTCCATGCGCGGCAGTTTCGCCGTGAGCGGGTTGACGGCCTGGTTGTTGATCCAGATTTCAAAATGCAGATGCGGACCGGTGGAACGGCCTGTGTTGCCGGAAAGCGCGATGCGATCGCCGCGCTTCACCTTCTGTCCCGGCTTCACCAGCACCTTCTTCAGGTGCATATAGCGCGTCATATACTGGCGGCCGTGGCGGATAGCGACATAGTTACCCGCCGCGCCGCCGTTTTTCGCCAGCACCACTTCGCCGTCGCCGACGGCCAGCACCGGCGTGCCGATCGGCAGCGCGAAATCGACCCCTTTGTGCGGCGCGATGCGGCCGGTTACCGGGTTCAGGCGGCGTGGGTTGAAGTTAGAGGAGACGCGATATTGCTTCACGGTCGGGAAGCGCATGAAACCGCGCGCCAGGCCCGAACCGCTGCGATCGTAGAATTTGCCGTCTTCGGCGCGGAAGGCGTAATAGTCTTTGCCCGAGGCGCGCACGCGTACGCCCAGCAGCTGGCTTTGCGCGCTCTTGCCGTCGAAAATTTCACGCGACATCAGCACGCTGAATTGATCGCCGGCGCGCAGCTTGCGGAAGTCCATCTGCCACTGCATCGCTTTGATCACGCTATTGATCTCGCCGCTGTTCAGCCCGGCGCGGCGCGCACTGGCGGCGAAGCTGCCCTGCACGTCTCCGGTAAGCACGCTGTTTTTCCATTCGCCCTTTTGCAGCTCCTGCTTCATGACGAAGCCGCCTTTATCGGTGCGTTCGTAGGTGCGGGTTTCACGGCGGGAAATTTCCCAGGTCACGCTTTTCAGCTCGCCGTCGTCGGTGAGCGTCCAGGAGAGCGTCTGCCCGACCTGAATATTGCGCAGATCTTTATCGCTACTGGCCAGGGCGCTGATATCGCCAAGATCGATGCCGTACTGGTTCAGGGCGCTGCTCAGCGTATCGCCGGAGGAGATGGTGTATTCATGCAGGTCGGGCGTGTCAGGCACGTCCCGATCGATATCGTCGCCCGGCAACTCCTCTTCCGGCTCCGGCGGGCTTTGATCGATCGGCTCGCTCGCTTCAGGCAGCAAGGTGCGAAGTTGATTGCTGTCCAGCTCGATGCTTTTTACCACCGGAGCCACTTCGCTGGGATGGTAAACATAAGGCCGCCAGACGGCGACGGCCAGAGTGACAACGGTTAATGACCCCAGCATAACGCGGTGGGGGCGCGGCAAATTATTAAATGCGAGGGCGACAGAGCGGGCTATCTGCTGCACTTTTACCTTTTCCTCTATGCTCCGTTCAGGCAGCTCACATACTGGCTCGACAACTGTGAGAGGAATTTCACATAGCTGTCTTTGGTTAAGCTGATGCCCATTCCCAGCGGATCGAGCGTGCCTTTGCGCACCTGCGTTCCCCGGGCTACGGCATCGATGACCGCCGGCCTGAATTGTGGTTCAGCAAAGACGCAAACCGCCTTTTGCTCAACCAACTGTGTTCGTATTTGATGTAAACGCTGTGCGCCCGGCTGAATTTCAGGGTTTACGGTAAAATGTCCGGCAGGGGACAAGCCGTAATGTTTTTCAAAATAGGTGTAAGCGTCGTGAAAAACGAAATAACCCTTGTTTTTTACCGGTGCGAGTTGCGCGTTAATCTGTTGATCAGCATTCGCCAGGCCAGCCTCAAATTGCTTCAGGTTGGCATCGAGTTTGGCTCTGCTTTGCGGCATAAGTTCCGATAATTTTTGATGGATTGCAACCGCAGATTGCCTTGCAATCTCAGGGGATAGCCAAAGATGCATATTATATTGACCATGATCATGATAGTGATGAGACGCGTCTGAATCTTCGGAATTATCAGCCCCATGCTCATGTCCGTGATCGTCGTCGTCGTCGTCGCCGGCGATCAGCAGCGGTTTCACCGTATCGATATCGGCCAGCTGAAGACTTTTTCCGGCCGGAAGCGCGGCGGCGGACTTGGTCAAGAAGGCCTCCATACCCGGCCCGACCCATACTACTAAGTCCGCGTTTTTTATACGTTTTACATCGGAAGGACGCAGCGCGTAATCGTGCTCGGACGCGCCGTCAGGCAGCAGCACGTCCACTGGCGTGACGCCGTCCGCAATGGCCGCCGCGATAAAGCCGATCGGCTTGATGGAGGCGACAACGTCGGCATGCGCCTGAGCGGTGAGCGAGGCAGCTAGCGCAACCGCAGAAAGAGTGAAAGACAGCCGCTTATTTATATGTAACATAATGCTTCATCTCATCGTGAACGGGTGATGGGATGTGATATTATAACATTCGTAATTCAGCGCAACCTGTAAATACCATGTCATCACTTGTCACGCTTGAAAATGTCACGGTCAACTTTGACCAACGCCCGGTGCTTTCTGGCGTCAGCCTGTCGCTGGCGCCCGGACGCATCCTGACTTTGCTCGGCCCGAACGGCGCCGGCAAATCGACGCTGGTGCGCGTCGTGCTGGGACTGATAGCGCCTTCCGGCGGAAAAGTCCAGCGCAGCGCGGGCCTGCGCATCGGCTATGTGCCGCAAAAACTGCACATCGATCCCACCCTGCCGCTGACGGTAGAGCGCTTTATGCGTCTTTCGCCCGGAAGCAAAGCGTCCGGCATTCTGCCCGCGCTGAAACGTGTCCAGGCGGGCCACCTGCTGAACGCGCCGCTGCAGAAACTTTCCGGCGGCGAAACCCAGCGCGTGCTGCTGGCGCGGGCGTTGCTGAATCAGCCGCAGCTGCTGGTGCTCGACGAGCCGACGCAGGGCGTGGACGTGAACGGTCAGGTCGCGCTGTACGACTTGATCGATCAGCTGCGCCAGGAGCTTAACTGCGGCGTACTGATGGTGTCGCACGATCTCCATCTGGTGATGGCGAAAACCGACGAGGTGCTCTGCCTTAACCACCATATCTGCTGCTCAGGCACGCCGGAGGCGGTCTCACGCCACCCGGAGTTTATCGCCATGTTCGGCCCGCGCGGCGCACAGCAACTGGCTATTTATCGCCATCAACATAACCACCGTCACGATCTTCAGGGACGAATCGTTTTACGTAGAGGACCGGGTTCATCATGATTGAGTTGTTGTTACCGGGCTGGCTGGGCGGCGTGATGCTGGCGCTGGCGGCCGGTCCGCTGGGTTCTTTCGTGGTCTGGCGCCGCATGTCCTACTTTGGCGATACCCTCGCCCATGCTTCTCTGCTCGGCGTGGCGTTCGGCCTGCTGCTGAACGTTAATCCCTATTATGCGGTGATCGCGGTGACGGTATGCCTGGCGCTGGGCCTGGTCTGGCTGGAGCGTCGTCCGCATCTGGCGATCGATACCCTGTTGGGGATCATGGCGCACAGCGCGCTGTCGCTGGGTCTGGTGGTGGTGAGCCTGATGTCCGACGTGCGCGTCGACCTGATGGCGTATCTGTTCGGCGATCTCTTGGCCGTTACGCCGCAGGATCTCTGGACCATCGGCGGCGGCGTAATAGTGGTGTTAGCGGTGATGGCGTGGCAGTGGCGCGCGCTGCTGTCGATGACCATCAGCCCGGAGCTGGCGCAGGTAGACGGCGTGAATATTCAGCGCACGCGCATGATGTTGATGCTGGTGACGGCGCTGACCATTGGCGTGGCGATGAAATTTGTCGGCGCGCTGATCATAACCTCGCTGCTGATCATCCCGGCGGCGACCGCACGGCGCTTCGCTCGCTCTCCCGAGCAGATGGCGGCGCTGGCGGTGATATGCGGCATCGTCGCCGTCAGCGGCGGGCTGACCTTCTCAGCCTTTTATGACACCCCTGCCGGCCCTTCCGTCGTGCTGAGCGCCGCCGTGCTGTTTATCGTCAGTATGATTAAAAAACCGGCCGCCTGACCGGCCGGTTACTCTTCGCGCGTCAGTCCAAAATGACGGAACGCATGCTGCGTCGCCATCCGGCCGCGCGGCGTGCGCTGAATAAAGCCCTGCTGGATGAGAAACGGCTCGATGACATCTTCGATGGTTTCTCGCTCTTCACCGATAGCCGCCGCCAGGTTATCCAGCCCGACCGGACCGCCGGTAAACTTGTCGATTATCGCCAGCAACAGCTTGCGATCCATGTAATCGAAACCTTCGCTGTCGACATTCAGCATATCCAGCGCGTTAGCCGCCACTTCGCCGCTCATATCGCCCGACGCCCGCACTTCTGCAAAGTCGCGCACGCGGCGCAGCAGACGGTTGGCGATACGCGGCGTACCGCGTGAACGACGCGCCACTTCATGCGCGCCTTCCGCGCTCAGGGTTAAGCCCAGGCAGTCCGCGCTGCGGCTGACAATATGCTGCAAATCGGCCACGTTATAAAACTCAAGGCGCTGCACGATGCCGAAGCGATCGCGCAGCGGCGAGGTCAACGAACCGGCGCGCGTCGTGGCGCCGATCAGCGTAAAAGGAGGCAGGTCGAGCTTAATCGAGCGCGCCGCCGGCCCTTCGCCAATCATGATATCCAGCTGGTAATCTTCCATTGCCGGATAGAGCACCTCTTCGACCACCGGCGACAAGCGGTGAATTTCGTCGATAAACAGTACGTCGTGCGGTTCAAGGTTAGTCAGCATCGCGGCGAGGTCGCCTGCTTTCTCCAGCACCGGGCCGGAAGTGGTGCGCAAATTCACGCCCATTTCGTTCGCGACGATATTCGCCAGCGTGGTTTTACCCAAGCCCGGCGGACCGAAAATCAGTAGATGATCCAGCGCGTCCCCACGCATTTTCGCGGCCTTGATGAAGATTTCCATCTGCTCGCGTACCTGCGGCTGGCCGACATACTCTTCGAGAAATTTCGGCCGGATAGCCCGGTCGAGGCTCTCTTCTTCGTTGATGGTGCCGGCGGAAACCAGGCGATCGGCTTCAATCATGTTTTACCTCAGATGGCGGCGCGCAGCGCTTCGCGAATCAATGTCTCACAATCCGCGTCGGGACGGCCAACCTTGCTGATCATTCGGCTGGCTTCCTGCGGTTTATAACCCAGCGCCACCAGCGCCGCAACCGCTTCAGCCTCGGCGTCGTTGCCGGCCGGGGCTTCGGAAGGCGCGGTGAGCGTAAAGGCGGCGTCGCCGCCGAACAGATCGCCATGCATGCCTTTGAAACGATCTTTCATCTCAACCACCAGGCGCTCGGCGGTTTTCTTGCCCACGCCCGGCAGCTTCACCAGGGTGGAAATCTCTTCGCGTTCCACGGCGGTAACAAACTGCTGCGCCGACATGCCGGAAAGGATCGCCAGCGCCAGCTTCGGCCCGACGCCGTTCACCTTGATCAGCTCGCGAAACAGCGCGCGCTCCTGCTTGCTGTTAAAGCCGAACAGCAGCTGAGCGTCTTCGCGCACCACGAACTGGGTAAAAATCACGGCTTCCTGGTTGAGTTCAGGCAGCTCATAGAAACAGGTCATCGGCATATGCACTTCGTAACCCACGCCATTCGCTTCAATCAACACCAGCGGCGGCTGTTTTTCCAGAATGTTGCCACGTAAACGACCTATCACCTGAAAGCTTCCTTAAAATAAGAGTGAGGCTGGATTTATAACATAAAAAAGGCTGGATGAATATCCAGCCTGAAAACAACCTGTTGCCGCGCGACCGCCTAGCCGGAGCGCAGCCGCCCGCGCGTCAGGGTCAGTTTGCTGTCGCTCATGCGGCTGGCGTTTTGACTGACATGACAATGCGTGATGGCGATGGCGAGCGCATCCGCGGCGTCCGCCTGCGGATTGGCGGGCAGTTTTAGCAGGGTGCGCACCATGTGCTGCACCTGGCTTTTCTCTGCGCTGCCAATCCCCACAACGCTCTGCTTCACCTGTCGCGCCGCGTATTCAAAGACCGGCAGCTCCAGGTTGACCGCCGCGACGATCGCCGCGCCGCGCGCCTGTCCCAGCTTCAGCGCCGAATCGGCATTTTTCGCCATAAACACCTGTTCGATGGCGAAATAGTCGGGCGAGAACTGGGTGATGATCTCCGTCACGCCCGCGTAGATCAGCTTCAGGCGCGACGGCAGATCGGTCACGTTGGTGCGGATACAGCCGCTGCCGAGGTAGGTCAGCTGGCGGCCGGTTTGCCGGATCACGCCGTAGCCGGTAATGCGCGAGCCAGGGTCGATGCCCAGAATTATCGCCATGCAGCGCCTCCGGCGGGCAAGTGGGCATAGGCCATTACAGCGTCGCCGCCACCTCGTCGGAAATTTCACCATTGTGGTAAACTTCCTGCACGTCGTCGCAGTCTTCCAGCATATCGATGAGACGCAGCAGCTTCGGCGCGGTCTCCTCGTCCATTTCCGCTTTGGTCGACGGGATCATGGAGACTTCCGCGCCTTCCGCCTTGAGTCCGGCCGCATCAAGCGCATCTTTTACCGCGCCCAGATCTTCCCAGGCGGTAAAGATGTCGATGGCGCCGTCGTCATAGGTCACCACATCTTCCGCCCCGGCTTCCAGCGCCGCTTCCATCAGGCTGTCTTCATCCTGGCCCGGCGCGAAAGAGATGACCCCTTTTTTGCTGAACAGGTAGCTAACGGAACCGTCAGTGCCGAGGTTGCCGCCGGTTTTGGTGAAGGCGTGACGCACTTCGGAAACGGTACGGTTACGGTTGTCGCTCAGGCACTCCACCATAATGGCGGTGCCGCCCGGGCCGTAACCTTCATAGATGATGGTTTCCATGTTGGAGTTGTCGTCGCCGCCCACGCCGCGGGCGATGGCGCGATCCATGGTGTCGCGCGTCATGTTGTTCGACAGCGCTTTATCCATCGCCGCGCGCAGGCGCGGGTTAGAGCTGGCGTCGCCGCCGCCCAACTTCGCCGCCGTCACCAGCTCACGAATGATTTTGGTAAAGATTTTACCGCGTTTAGCATCCTGCGCCGCTTTGCGGTGCTTGGTGTTCGCCCACTTACTGTGTCCCGCCATCTGATATTTTCTCCGATCCTGGCATCGTCCAGGCTATCTTGCTTGCGACCTTATCCGCCGGCAGTGCCCGCAACCTCACGTACAAAAGTACGCTCCGGTTGCTGCGCGCTGGCAGCGAACAACCTCGCGGCGCCGATTACGCCTGACTTTTTAGTGCGACGCTGACGCGTTTTATCCGGGCGTCAACGTCCGTTCTGAGTGCTGAACGGCAACTTTTACGGTTTCCGTTCGTTTATTGGGAAATATATCCGGGATCGGGCGGTAAAAACGCGCCCGCATCGGCTGTCAGATAAACTCCTCAATCGCCTGGCGATTACTCCAGGACTTGGTTAACGCGGCGGCCTCGGCAGGCGGCAGCCAGCGCGCGGCGAGATGCTCCGTCAGGAGCACGTCGCGCTCGGCGGGCAGCGCCAGGCGAAACCAGTGCTCGCGGTTATGCGTCACGCCCGGCGCGTAGCGATGGCGATAATGCGCAAAGATTTCGAACTCGATTTGCCGTTCGCAATCCTCGACGGTTAACCGCTCCGCCGCCACATCAATCGCCAGCTCTTCCATCACTTCCCGTTGCGCCGCCTGCAACGGCGTTTCGCCGACTTCCAGACTGCCGGTGACCGACTGCCAGAACGCCGTATCGTCGCGCCGCTGCAACATCAGCACCCGGCCGGTATCGCGCGCGAAAATCACCACCAATACCGAAACAGGGTGCTTATAAGTCATTATTGCTGCTCTGCGTCGCCGCCCGGCGCCTTCTCTTTCTTCACCACCTGGATCGCCAGCTCCTCCAGCGCAGCCGGATTCGCAAAGCTCGGCGCTTCCGTCATCAGACAGGCTGCCGCGGTGGTTTTCGGGAAGGCGATCACGTCGCGGATGTTATCCGTGCCGGTCAGCAGCATCGTCAGACGATCCAGACCAAAGGCCAGACCCGCGTGCGGCGGCGTGCCGAACTTCAGCGCGTCCAGCAGAAAGCCGAACTTCTCGCGCTGCTGCTGCTCGTCGATGCCCAGCAGAGTAAACACCGCCTGCTGCATCTTGCCGTTATGGATACGCACGGAACCGCCGCCGACTTCATAGCCGTTGATGACCATGTCGTAGGCGTTGGCGATAGCGTTTTCCGGCGCGGCGGCCAACTCTTCCGGGCTCATGTCGCGCGGGGCGGTGAACGGATGGTGCATCGCCGCCAGACCGCCCTCTTCGTCCGCTTCAAACATCGGGAAATCGACCACCCACAGCGGCGCCCACGCTGTATCGCTGACGATCTGCAGATCGCGGCCCACCTTCAGACGCAGCGCGCCCAGCGCATCCGCCACCACTTTAGCGCGATCGGCGCCGAAGAAAATGATGTCGCCGTCCTGCGCGCCGGTGCGGGCCAGAATCGTCTCCACGATATCGCCGTTCAGAAACTTGGCGACCGGGCTCTGTACGCCGTCGAGGCCCTCAGCGCGCGTGTTGACCTTCATCCAGGCCAATCCTTTCGCGCCGTAAATTTCCACGAACTTGCCGTATTCGTCAATCTGCTTACGGCTCAGCTGCGCGCCGCCCGGCACGCGCAGCGCCGCCACGCGGCCTTTGGCGTCGTTCGCCGGGCCGGAAAAGACCTGAAACTCCACAGACTTCAGCAGATCGCCGACGTCCACCAGCTCCATCGGGTTGCGCAAGTCGGGCTTGTCGGAGCCGTAGCGGCGCATCGCCTCCTCAAAGCTCATCTGCGGGAACGCGCCGAGATCGACGCCCTTCACCTCCAGCCACAGCTCGCGGATCATGCGCTCCATCACTTCACGCACCTGCGGCGCGGTCATAAAGGAGGTTTCCACATCGATCTGGGTAAATTCCGGCTGGCGGTCGGCGCGCAAATCTTCGTCGCGGAAACATTTCACGATCTGATAGTAGCGGTCGAAACCGGACATCATCAGCAGCTGTTTGAACAGCTGCGGCGACTGCGGCAGCGCGTAAAACTTGCCTTTATGCACGCGGCTCGGCACCAGGTAATCGCGCGCGCCTTCCGGCGTCGCTTTGGTCAACATCGGCGTTTCGATGTCGAGGAAGTTTTCGCTGTCCATGAAACGGCGCACGAAGCTGGTAATGCGGGCGCGCGTTTTCAGGCGCTGCGCCATTTCAGGGCGGCGCAGATCGAGATAACGATATTTCAGGCGCGCTTCTTCGCTGTTGTTCTGGTTTGAATCCAGCGGCAGTGGCTCGGCGCGGTTGATGATGGCGAGATCGGTGGCAAATACCTCGATTTCGCCGGTGGCCATATCGGGGTTTTTATTCTTCTCGTCGCGCGCACGCACGGTTCCGCTGATCTGAATACAGAATTCGTTGCGCAGTTCAGACGCCAGCTGGAAAGCTTCCTGTCGATCGGGATCGAAAAAGACCTGCACGATGCCTTCGCGATCGCGCATATCGATAAATATCAGGCTGCCCAGATCGCGGCGGCGATTGACCCAGCCGCAAAGAGTGACTTGCTGACCTACATGAGACAGATTGAGCTGTCCGCAATATTCTGTACGCATAACGCTATCCTTTTAACTTCGCCGCTGCAGCCTGGCAGCATCCGGCCGCATAACCTTCTGTGATGCTGCCGCAAAAAAGGCGGCCATTATAATGGAAAAAGGCAGCCAGGATAAGTAGAGCCGCGCCAAAGCGCGCATTTCATCACCGTTTGCGCGCGCGATGCCTCGCTGCCGCGCTAATCGCGCTAACATACAGGGTAATTTGCCCCTTAACGGAGAGCCAGGAGTGAAGGAGTGACCATCCGTATCGGTTTGCCTCAGTGGCAACATGCGCACTGGAAACGGCTTGGGCTGGAAACCCTCGCGGACTACGCGCGCTATTTCAACTGCGTCGAGGGCAACACCACGCTCTATTCCGTGCCGAAAATGGAGACGGTGCTGCGCTGGCGCGACATGACCGACGCACATTTCCGCTTCTGCTTTAAGTTTCCGGCCACCATCAGCCATCAATCGGGGCTGCAACATACCGACGACCTGCTGGCGGATTTTTTCCGCACCCTGGATCCGCTGGCCGATCGCATCGGGCAATATTGGCTGCAATTGCCTGCCGCCTTCTCCCCCGCTCAGCTGACGGCGCTCTGGCCTTTTCTCGACGGGCTGCCGCGCCGCTTCGCCTATGGCGTGGAGGTGCGGCATCTCGCTTTTTTCGCCAAAGGCGAAGCGGAACGCGCGCTGAATCGCGGCCTGCAGGAAAGAGGAATAAATCGGGTGATCCTGGACAGCAGACCGGTTCACGCCTCGCGTTCGCAAAGCCCCGCCGCGATCGACGCGCGCAGCAAGAAGCCGCGCGTGCCGCCGCATGCGGTGCGCACCGGCAGCCAGCCGATGGTGCGCTTTATTGGCAGCGACAGCGTGGATGAGAGCGTGCCGCTGTTTCAGGCCTGGCTCGGCAAACTGGCCGAGTGGCAACAAGAGAGCGCGCCGATGCTGTTTATCCATACGCCAGACATGGGCCAGGTGTTTCCTTTAGTGCAGGCGCTCTGGCCACAGCTGCGGCAGATCGCGCCCGACCTCGGCGCGATGCCCGACTGGCCGCAGCAGAGCGCGCTGTTCTGAACGCGCATTTCCTGAGCGATCGCGCCGCCGGGCGGGACAGCGCCGCTTTTCGCCGCTATGATAGCCACTGCCCGAATTTTTCCTGGAGTGCCTGATGGTCAGCGCCCTTTACGTTGTGTTTGGCGCCCTGCTCGTCATGAAGCTGGCCCTGAATGTTGTACGTTTCCGCCGACAATACCGTGTGGCGCACGGAGACGGCGGTTTTTACGATCTGCAAATGGCGATTCGCATCCACGGCAACGCCATCGAAACGGTTCCGCTGGCCCTGTTGCTGCTGGTGGTGATGGAGATGAACGGCGCGGACATCTGGATGCTGCATCTGACCGGCCTGCTGTTTTTTATCGCGCGTCTGATCCATATTCACGGCCTGCGCCACAGCCAGATGCGCTTACGTCGATACGGCATGATGCTGACGCTGTTTTCCCTGTGCGGCATGGTGGTGTTTAATCTGATCTATCTGCCCTGGGAGCTGGTGTTGACGCTGCACTGAGTGAAAGGGTGCAGCAGGCGGCGCTTTCTGCCAGAATAGCGCCCTTTCCGTCGTCTCTTCGGATTTTTTGTTATGTCTGACCGCGATACGCTATTTTCCGCCCCGATTGCAAAGCTGGGCGACTGGACGTTCGACGAGCGCGTGGCTGAAGTCTTCCCCGACATGATTCAGCGCTCGGTTCCGGGTTACTCCAATATTATTTCCATGATCGGCATGCTGGCGGAACGTTTCGTCCAGCCCGACAGCACCGTTTACGATCTCGGCTGCTCGCTGGGCGCCGCCACGCTCTCCGTGAGACGCAACATTCATGTGCCGGGCTGCGCCATCATCGCGGTGGATAACTCCCCGGCGATGGTGGAGCGCTGCCGCCGCCATCTTGACGCCTTCCGCGCCGATACGCCGGTCAACGTCGTCGAAGCGGATATCCGTGATATTCCCATCGAGAACGCCTCGCTGGTGGTGCTGAACTTTACCCTGCAGTTTCTTGAGCCGGATGCGCGCCTGCAGCTGCTGAGCAAGATCTGGCAGGGCCTGAATCCGGGCGGCGCGCTGGTACTGTCGGAAAAATTCAGTTTCGAAGATGCACAAGTCGGCGAGTTGCTGTTCAACATGCACCATGACTTCAAGCGCGCCAACGGCTACAGCGAACTGGAGATCAGCCAGAAGCGCAGCATGCTGGAAAACGTCATGCTGACCGACAGCGTCGAGACTCATAAGGCGCGGCTGAAGCAGGCGGGCTTCTCGCACGCCGAACTCTGGTTCCAGTGCTTCAACTTCGGTTCTCTGGTGGCGTTGAAATGATCGACTTCGGCAAATTTTATCAGCAGATCGCCACCGGTCCCCTCGCCAGCTGGCTGGAAGTATTGCCGGCGCAGATCGCCGCCTGGCAGCGGGAAAACCTGCACGGCCATTTCCGCAACTGGGAAAAAGCGATAGATCACCTGCCGGCGCTGGCGCCGCAGCGGCTCGACCTGCTGCATAGCGTCACCGCCGATCGCGACGATCTCAGCGACCGGCAGCGCCAGGGCATTGAGAAACTGCTGCGCAACCTGATGCCGTGGCGCAAAGGGCCTTACTCGCTTTACGGCACCTCTATCGATACCGAATGGCGTTCCGACTGGAAATGGCAGCGCGTAGCGCCGCATATTTCGCCGCTGACGGGCAGAACCGTACTGGATGTGGGCTGCGGCAGCGGCTACCACATGTGGCGCATGGTGGGCGCCGGCGCGCAGCTGGTGGTCGGCATCGATCCCATGCAGCTGTTTCTCTGCCAGTTCGAGGCGGTGCGCAAGCTGCTGGGCGACGATCGCCGCGCCCATCTGCTGCCGCTGGGCATTGAACAACTGCCGGAACTGAAGGCGTTTGATACGGTGTTTTCCATGGGCGTGCTCTATCATCGTCGTTCGCCGCTGGATCACCTGCTGCAGCTGAAAAATCAGCTGGTGAGCGAGGGCGAGCTGGTGCTGGAGACGCTGGTGATCGAGGGCGGCGTGAACGATGTGCTGGTGCCTGGTGAACGCTACGCGCAGATGCGCAACGTCTACTTTATTCCTTCCGCCGGGGCGCTGAAAAACTGGCTGGAGAAGTGCGGCTTCGTCGACGTGCGCATCGTCGACTATGCCGTAACCTCGACGGACGAACAGCGCCGCACCGACTGGATGACCAGCGAGTCGCTGGCGGAATTTCTCGATCCCGACGACAGCAGCAAAACCGTTGAAGGCTATCCCGCCCCGCTGCGCGCCGTGCTGGTGGCGCGTAAACCCTGACGCTTAGCGGCGCGACAACGCCAGTTTCGCCGCAAAGCCGATAAACACGCATCCCGTTACGCGATCCATTACTTTCACCACGCCCGGCTGCCGCAGCTGCCGGGCGAAATAGCGGCTGCCCGCAATCAGCAGCGCATTCCAGATCAAACCGATCAGCATGTGCGTCAAGGCCATCAGGCTGCACCATAAAGGCACCGAGGCGCCTGCCGGAATAAACTGCGGCAGAAAGGTGACGTAAAACACCCCGACCTTGGGATTCAGCATATTCCCTAGCAGCCCACGACTGAAAAACGCCAGGTAGCCGCCCTGCGCGCCCGCTTCACCGCTGGCGTTTTGCAGCGCCGGACGGGGCTTCAGCAACAGGTTGATCCCGAGCCAGAGCAGATAAGCCGCGCCGATCCATTTCAGCAGGTTATAGGCCATTTCCGACGCCAGCAGCAGCGCGCCTAACCCCGCGCCGACGGCGACGCCCCACAGCAGGCAGCCCAGCGTAACGCCGAACGCGGTGGCGCTGGCGCGACGCCAGCCCTGCGCCGCCGAGGTGCGCAGCACCAGGGCGGTATCAAAGCCGGGGGTGACGGTCAGAATGATAATGGCAAAAAGAAAAGAGAGCAGCGTCGCGGTCATCGTCATCTTCCTGAAAAATTTATCCGTACTATACCAGGCTATAGAGGTTAAAACGAGGATAACAAAATGTTATCAAATGAGAATTGTTCGCAATCTGCCAGTATTCGCTAAAGTGAAACTCCGGCATTGTGCCAGGATGAGTCAGGCCGACAATTTTTATTCACCTAAGGAGTCGAGGTTATGAGTAAGTTTATTTTCTCTTCACCACGGAAATATGTTCAGGGCGCAGGCGTGCTGGATGAGCTGGGTCAGTACCTTGCCGAGATGGGCAGCCGCGCCTTTCTCGTCGCCGATGAGATTGTCTGGAAGCTGATTGGCGAACGCGCCGCACAGACGTTGAAAGCCGCCAATATCGAATTTCACTATCAGCAGTTTAACGGCGAAGCCTCCGGCAATGAAATTTCCCGCCTAACCAAGCTGGCGCAGGAACAGGGTTGCGATATCGTCGTCGGTCTCGGCGGCGGTAAAACGCTGGATACTGTTAAGGCGGTCGCCGACGAGCTGAAACAGCCGGTCGCGATCGTGCCGACCGTCGCGTCGACCGACGCCCCGTGCAGCGCCCTCTCCGTAATCTACTCCGACAGCGGCGTGTTTGAAAGCTACCGTTTCTACAGTAAAAATCCCGATCTGGTGCTGGTGGATACCGCCGTCTGCGCCAGCGCGCCGGTGCGCCTGTTCGCCTCCGGCATCGCCGACGGGCTGGCGACCTGGGTAGAAGCGCAGGCGGTGCTGCGTTCTCACGCCAAATCAATGGTCAACGGCGATCCCACCATCGCCGGCATGGCGATCGCCCGCGCCTGCGAAGAGACGCTGCTGACCTGGGGTTACAGCGCCTATACCGCCGTCGAGCAGAAGCGCGTGACGCCTGCGGTGGAAGCCGTGGTGGAAGCCAATACCCTGCTCTCGGGACTGGGCTTTGAAAACGCCGGCCTCGCGGGCGCGCACGCGATTCATAACGGCTTTACCGCGGTTGACGGCGATATCCATCATTTAACGCACGGGGAGAAAGTCGCTTACGGCACTCTGACGCAGATGGTGCTGGAAAACCGTCCCGATGAAGAGATCGCGCGCTACATCCGCTTCTATCGCTCGATCAAGATGCCGACCACCCTGCAGGAGCTGCATCTGGAAAACGAGAGCTGGGAAAACCTGGTGAAGGTGGGCGAACTGGCGAACAGCGAAGGGGATACGCTGAAAAACCTGAACCCTAACCTGTCGGCGGAAGATATCGCCAACGCCATTCTGGCGGTGGACGCTTTCAGCAAGACGGTGAAATAACCGGCGGCGGGACGGCTGAAGCCGTCCCGCTTTACTCGGTCGGCCGATCCCAGTATTCGTACTTGTAGGCCGAGCTGAGATGGCGCTCGATGGTGCCCAGCTCAAACACTTCCGTTTCGTGCAGATAGCTCAGCGTACAGTTGCCCACCTCATCCCATAGCTGACATTCGCCTACCGAGCGAATGGTGCTGACCGGCGTGCTGGCGCGACCGTCAAGGCGCAGCTCGCGAAACTGGTCATCATAGGTATAGGTATCTTTGCCGCGCGACGAGGTGGTGCTGATCATCAACCCCTGCGGATTCCAGCGGTAGTGGTTTTCGCCGTTGGTCATCTCGTCCGTGCCGCGCGAAACGCTTTTCTCCAGGCGGAACTGTTTGTCATAGCGATAGGTAGTATCGGTGAAGCCGCTTTTGCCCATGTTAGTGAACTTATCCGAAGCGCTGACGATGTTGCCCCGGCGTCCCATCTGCCAGTTAATGGTGCCCTGCCGGTTATCCACCACCACCTCTTTGCCCTGCTTCGTCACCTTCACCAGCCAGGCGTACTCCGCCACCCAGCCGCCCTGCACACGGGCGATATGTTGCTCCATGCTCAGCTTAACGCTTCTCTCAACCTTATCGTAGCTGACATCGGCGACCATCAAATCGCCGCAGGGATCGAACTGGCCCAGTACTCTTCTTTGCGAATTGACATCTTTGCCGAATTCGCCGGCAATCACCTGGCGCACCGCCCCTTTGGCGTTGCCGCCCAGCATAATCCAGCTGTTGCTGTTGGCGATCGCCTGGCTTTGCGGACCGCAGCCGGCGGCAAAAATGCTGTCACTGGCGAAGCTGGCCGTCAAGGTCGTCAAAGCCAGCGCAATCAGGCGTTTCATGGTAGGCGTCCGTAAATGGGAGATGAATTAAGTGTAACCGCTTCTGCTCCGGCATGGCGGTCGGCGCCGGCAAACAGACAAAAAATACCCCAGCAAGGGGCTGGGGTTTGGTACAGGCAAACATCACGTCGGTTTTCGGCGTGCTGCGCGGCAAAATCATTGGCGATCAGGCCCTGCGGTCAGGGTTCATCTGCATCACGCTTTTCATGGCTTCCACCACATCACTATCCACGCAGTAGCGGCTGAATTCATCCGTTTCGGCTTCGGAACACATGGAGACACCGGCTTTACGGTAACGCATAGGAGAATGAACAAGGCGGCTTGCGGAGCTGTGTACCTCTTTAATTCCGCTATCAAGAAACTTCTGCAGGTTGCTAACCCGCACTCCTGCGCCAGCCATAATGATTGGACCCGCGCTGAGTTCATTAAGTTCCCGCAATAATGCAATTCCGTTTTCCGCGCTCTGCTGCTGCCCTGACGTCAGGATGCGCGCGATACCCAAGCTGGTCAACTCCTTCAGCGCGCGTTTCGGACTATGGCAGAGGTCGAAGGCGCGATGAAAGGTCACCGCCATCCCCTCGCACAATGTCATGATCTGCTGCATCCGCGGATGATCGATATGCCCATCTTCATCGAGCATGCCGATCACCAGCCCGGGAAAACCCAGCTCGCGGATGCGGATAACGTCCGCCTTCATCGCCTCGAATTCGCGCGCGGTGTAGCAAAAATCGCCGCCGCGCGGCCGAACGATAGGGTGAACGGCGAGGGTCAGCTCGCGCCGCGCCGCCTCCAGCATGCCTGCGGACGGCGTCAGGCCGCCTTCCCGCGGCGACGCGCAAAGCTCGACG